>NC_019776.1:3000000-3600000 GCF_000317675.1 Cyanobacterium aponinum PCC 10605 | reverse complement strand
TAGGAGGCAATAATACGTCCGCCTGTTCACCTCGGAAGGGAATTAACGCCACCTGATCTCGATTTTCGTAGGCTTCCGTTAATAACCGCATTACCGCACCCTTTGCCGACTGCATCCGATTAAGAGCCATCGATCCGGACGCATCCACCACAAAGACGATTAAAGCCCCTGCTTTCCTTGCGAGGCGTTTTGACCTCAAATCACTCTGCTCCACGATAACACGGCGATTAGGATAGCGTTCACGGCGACTTTTTTGATAGGGTGCCGCCGCCCTCAATGTGGCATCAACAGCGATACGTCTTACTTTCCCTTTTGGTAACATGGGCTTAATATAGCGTCCTCGATCATCGGTGAAAATGAGGTTACGAGCACCGGACTTACCCTGTCTTTGCATCTGTTGGGCAAAATACAAGACACTGGGATCTAAAATCACCCCTTCCACATCAAAAACAAACTCCTCGGGAATTTGCGGAGTTTCATCCTGTTCTTGATTTTCATTATCTTTTTTATCTTCTTCTTGGGAATCATCTTGATCCTGATCTTGATTTTCCCCTTCATCTTCTCCTTGATCTTGGGGTTGTGGTGGTGGGGGAGGTGGAGGAGGTTGCATTTGCTCATCTGGGGGTGTTTGAATCAGGGTTGAGCGAGGTACAATCACCAATTCCACCGCTTTACGCAAATCATCCGCGCTGACGTTATTGCGTCCTTCTAATGCCGCCGATGCCATAGCTACCCTGACAGCGAAAATCTCCGCTCTATGCCCTTCTACTGCCCCTCTGATGGCTTCTTGCACTAAATACTTAACCTGATCTTGAGTAATTTTTACTTCTTTAATCCACTCCCTTGCAAGGATAATCTCGGTTTTCAGTGCGTCCATATCCTCATCATATTGTTGCAAGAATTGTTGAGGGGAAGCCGCATAATCGATCACTTGATCCACCGCTTGGACTCTTTCATCTAACGCCAATACTCCATCAGCACTAAGCGCGATCGCAACTCTATCCAATAAATGTTCTCGCAATGCCCCTTCTTCGGGGTTATAGGTAGCGATGAGTAAAGGTTTGCATGGATGCGCAAAACTGATGCCTTCCCGTTCAATTTGATTTTTACCATCGGTTAAGACGCTTAACAGTTGATTGGCGATTTGGTCATCTAACAAGTTAATTTCATCGATATATAAAACCCCACGGTGTGCCTGTGCTAACAATCCGGGCTGAAATACTGGTTCACCACGCTTAACGGACTCTTCCACATCCACCGAACCCAAAAGCCTATCTTCCGTTGTACCTAAAGGTATTTGCACAAAAGGGGCAGGTATTACTTCCGTGGGGATTTCCTCTCTAGGGGTGTTGCCATAAATTTCGAGGGTTTCACTATCCCAATCTTGTCGATTATCGGGATCACAGTTGAAACGACTATCTTTGATTACTTCAATAGGAGGTAATAGGGCATGGATTCCCCTAGCCATAACTGATTTTGCTGTACCCCGTTTACCTGCGATCGCAACTCCCCCCAATTGAGGATCAACGGCGGCGAGGAGAAGGGCGGTTTTAATGGCTTGTTGCCCAATAACGGCAGTTAAAGGAAAGTTTGTATTAATAGTTTTTAGTGTTGGCATTAATATAGTGATTATTATAAATGCAATGTTAATCAAACCTATATTTTACCGTACATTGACAATGACTTAATCCGTCTTAAAATACACGACAAGATAATATCATTAAAATATAACTTTCGTAAAGTTTTTAGCAATATTATTATTACGGCTATATAACCCAATTATCTTAACAATTTAATGTATTATGAAACAAGATTTACAACAACTTTACTTTAATTCTGAGGAATTAAAACAATTAACAGGAATCAGTATTGACTTAAATAAAATAACTCCTCGATCAGAAACATCACTTTGTGACTTTTAAACAGGAAAATACCTTAAATTGTTAACAGATTAGCATTAATTAAATATATTAAAGTATCCGTTGTCCAAGTCGCTCTTCCACAACCAATAAAATCAGAATCTTTAGTCCAAATATCAACATCAAGTAGAATTGAAATCGCTACTGTTTCCCAGTCATTTAAGTCTCTAGGAATTAAATTTTTTGCATGATTTTCTAAATGTTGATAGTCAGAAAAAATGACCATATTAAGACTTTCGACAATTAACTTCGCATCCCCTAATCTTTTCTTTCCTTCATTTTGAGTTAATCGTTTTTGTTGAATCATAAAGTTAACCCTTTTATCTAATTCATAATTTGCCTCACTAAATACTCTTTCTGAGACATAAAGAGTTAACATCGGATTTAAGATTATTTCTTGTCCTCTTTTTCTTAATAATTCACCAATTAAGATATTGGCATCTACAACTAAAAACATCGTTAAAAAGAAAATGGATTACTAGGATCTAATATATTGACTAATTCTTCAACAGTCATATTACTACTTTTTGCCATTTCTTCTAAATCTTTATTTAAAGAGTCAAATAATTTTTTTAGTTTTTCTGGATCTTTTTTTTTAATTCCTATTTTTTTGCGATAATAATTAGCATCTTTATTTTTTGCTTTTAAAATTTTGATCGAACTCATAATTCTATCTTTCTTATCGACATTATATTATTTCTATTCTAGCCTAGGATATTGCTGAATAAAGATATGAAACACAGAAAAAACTATGTGAAGATATAAAGCCAAAGTCTAAATATGGGTTATTTTTGCCCTTTGCCAAGGGGGTGTCACTGCTAACTGTGAGCGATGCTTGTAAGTCCCGTTCTTGCCTTCGACTTACAACAAAAAATAATAGCTCAAATCACCAACGCTTAATATTTTATTTAGCTGAAATTTTGGGATGAACTTTTTGTAAAAATCGACGGTCTAAAAATATAGCAACCACGATATTAAATAACTGAGTGATTATTTTAATTTATTGGGGGCTTATTAACTAAATACTTGTATTTTTATGGAGGGTTTTAATTATGAATAATTTAATTCGTCATTCCTTGATTTTTGTTACTATAGCTGGTTTTGGTTTTACTGGCAATGCTTCGGCTTCTAATTATGAACAGAATCTTAATGTAAATTCTCGTTTAAGTGTTTCCACTGAGTCTTCCCAAATTGTTGCCCAAAAGAGATGGGGTGATGATGATAAAGAATATAAGGGAGAAAAATTAATCGAAAGATTGAACTTGACTGCTGAACAACGAAATCAAATGACTCAGATACGTAATAAGTATCAACCTCAGTTTAATAGTTTAAGAGAACAAATTCGCACTGAAAGAAATACTCTTAGTCAAATGATGCGTAATAATCAAAATGAGTCTCAATTGCGATCGCAGCATCAAAAAATAGTTACCCTAGATCAACAAATTCATAATTTGAGATTTGAAAGTATGTTAGAAATGAGGGCCGTATTAACCCCTGAACAAAGACAAGAATGGGCAAACATGATGGCGGACAGAAAGATGTCTCGTCAAGGACAAAATCGCTAAATTCTCTCAAGAAGCTACACAAAAGTCAAAAAATATCCTAAGATCGACCCATAATAGGTTAAGATTCTTAACAAAGAAAATTCTAAAATAAAATAAAGAAAAACTTAAGGAGGATATTTATGGCTTTAGTCCCCATGCGGTTATTGTTAGACCACGCCGCCGAGAATGATTACGGTATCCCTGCATTTAACGTTAATAACTTAGAGCAAATCTTAGCCATTATGAATGCGGCTAATGAAACTGATAGTCCCGTTATCTTACAGGCTTCTCGTGGTGCTCGTTCTTATGCTGGAGAAAACTTCCTCCGTCATTTAATCTTAGCGGCTGTGGAAACCTATCCTCATATTCCCGTTGCTATGCACCAAGATCATGGTAACAGCCCTGCAACTTGTTATAGTGCTATTCGTAATGGTTTCACCAGCGTAATGATGGATGGTTCATTGCAAGAAGATGCTAAAACCCCTTCTAGCTTCGATTATAACGTTAGTGTTACTGCAGAAGTAGTTAAAGTTGCTCACTCCGTTGGCGCAAGTGTTGAAGGTGAATTAGGTTGCTTAGGTTCTCTAGAAACTGGTATGGGTGAAGCGGAAGACGGTCACGGTTTTGAAGGTAAATTAGATCATTCTCAACTTTTAACTGATCCTGATGAAGCTGTTGAATTCGTAGAACGTACTCAAGTTGACGCTTTAGCTGTTGCTATTGGTACTAGCCATGGTGCGTACAAATTTACCCGTAAACCTACTGGTGAAATCTTAGCTATTAGCCGTATCGAAGAAATCCATGCTAAATTACCCAACACTCACTTAGTAATGCACGGTTCTTCTTCTGTACCTCAAGAATGGTTAGAAATGATTAACCAATATGGTGGTCAAATCCGTGAAACCTATGGTGTACCTGTAGAGGAAATCCAAAAAGGTATTAAGAGTGGTGTTCGCAAAGTAAATATTGATACTGACAACCGTTTAGCTATTACCGCCGCTATTCGTGAAGCTGCTGCTAAAGATCCTTCTAACTTCGATCCTCGTCACTTCATGAAACCTTCTATGAAGTACATGAAACAAGTTTGTGCAGATCGTTATCAACAATTCTGGACTGCTGGTAATGCTAGTAAGATCAAGCAAATCAGCTTAGATGAATTTGCCGCTAAATATGCTAAAGGTGAATTATCTGCTAAAACCACTGTTGCGGTTTAATTTGTTTGTGAACTAAATAGTATCGTGAATAAAAATACCCCTTACCTTTTTTGGTGAGGGGACTTTTTTTGTCTCATTGAATAGTAGTAGAAAGCAGGAAACATTAGCCTGCTGTCAGTTATTTTTATCTTCCTTTTTTCGGTAAGAATGCGATCGGATCTACCGCTTTACTACCATTAGGATGAATTTCAAAATGTAAGTGAGGACCAGTGCTAAAACCAGTACTACCCATTTTGGCTATCTGTTGCCCTTGGGTGACGTTTTGTCCACGACGAACCAGAATTTTGCTATTGTGAGCATAAAGGGTAACGCTACCATCATAATGTCTGATTTTGACTAAATTACCAAAACCACCAGAATTCCAACCAGCAGTGATAACTTCTCCATCAGCCGCCGCAAAAATAGGAGTTCCCACTGGTGCGGCAATATCTATACCCCTGTGCATTCTACCCCAACGCCAACCATAACCAGAAGTAAACACCCCTTTAGCGGGCCAAATGTAACCTCGAAAAGGTCTTTGACTTTCAGGTAAATAAGGATCGGGAGAATTCAGTTGTGGTAAATTTGGAGAACCTATATCTCCCACCGCAGGACTCATAGTCGGATCATAGTATTCTATTTGAATGGGAACAACACTAACTAGATTACTGTTTTGAGAGCTATCTTCAAAATTGTCTTGACTCGAAGCACTAATCAGATTGATGTTATTCTCGTTTGCGGTAGAATTAGCATTTATATCACCATTAGAAATAAATGTTGGTTCTTCTACATCTAAAGTAATTACATTGTTGGTAGTATTACTTTCAGTCTGTTGTTTTATAAAAGAATCCTTCGCAGAAGGTACAACAGGTATATTAACAGCACTAACCCCAGCACTATTGTCAGAGTTTTCGATCGCAATAGGAATAGAAACAGACTCAGTTTTGATCAAATTGGGAGATTCCACAGAATTAACAGGAATACTCAAAGATTGCCCTTGATTTCCAGAAATGATGTGATTATCAGCAACCGTAAATTTTCCCGCCGACTTAAAAGAAGTGGCTGATGTTTTTAATCTTTGATCAAAAGAAGGAGTAATGACTCTGGAAACATTGTTTTCAGTGACAACACCATTATTGATATTAGATGAATTAGAAGTTGCTCTTGCAACTATAGAGTTACTGTTAGAATCAGTTTTTAAACCTGAAGTATTCTCCGTCAAAATAGAAACCTGTTCGGCACTATTAACCAATAAAGTAGGTTGGAAAAATTCTTGAGTGTTTGTCTTAACAGACTCTAAGACAGTAGCACTAACTGATTCAGGTGATGCGATTAATCCTAATGCTAGAATGAATCCAGCAGAAGATAATCTCTGAGATAGACACTTTAATTTCATGGATTTAGTTTCCTTGTTACTCGTCACACGCTAAATAAAATTATTCGTGGGCAACTATTTTTTTTAGTAAAATTAATTGACTCCAATTAATTATAAATGGATGTCTTTTTTTAGACTAAATTCTAACCCAATATATCAATAAATGTAAATTTTTTTTTAAATTAATGATATAAATTTCTTATATGTGTTAGGTAATATTGTAATTAACCATTAAAAATTTATTTCTCTGTTTATGTTCATTAATATAGATTAGAAGGCTGAATAGCTATTGATTTTTAATTTATTTTTCATCATCTAAGGGAAATTACGTATTAATTTTTTATTGTTTATTCTTAATAATGATGATGAAGAAACCTTGAAAATCTTAAAAAGTTCGTAAATAACAAAATTACATCTTTGTTTTGGTTATAGTATAGGATATTAGATTCTTTCTTTTCCCAGAATCAATCCTTTTTTTCAAATCAGCTTTAAGAAAAATAACAAAAAATTTTTCAATAATTATTGTCGTTTAAAATTGAGGAGAAAATCAAACAATGACCTACTGTTTTGATATTGTGGGAATTGCCCCCGTATTAGATTTTTTCTACTATCAACAAAAAGTCGAGCAGAGTCCTCATCGTAGTAAAGCCTATTTAGGAAGCTATGAGTGTACTTTAGATAGTTTTATTCAATCAACAGAGATGATTCTTCAAAAGCCAGACTGGAACTGGGATCAGGTGATAGAAAGTATCATTGATTTTTGGTTACATCAGGAAAAAGAAATTGAGAAATGGAGAAGCAGTTTTACCAAGACAAAAGAGGAAATCTTAATCATTGGGAGAATTGCAAATGTTAATCTTTTGAGAAGAGACTTTGACTCTCTAATTTGATCCCAATATTATCTGAGTTCGGAGTTCAGAAGATGAGGGGAGGGAGTGAGAAGGGAAATCAGTTTGGAGTGTTTAATTCTTAATTCTTAACTATTTACCTTTGCCCCTTGCCTATTGCCTATTCCCAATCTCAACCAAAAATCATAGCTTCATTCTCCAACACTTTATATGGAAATAAGGTGAAACCATCCTGAGCCGATTTTTTAAGCCCAACAGGGGTTTGTTATCTCTTTCGGGCAATAATTGTACGATGACGAATACTAATGGGAATAATGGAGGGTTTTTCAAATCCAGCATCGAGAAAAACTGATTCCATATTCAAGCTAAAATATTCGTCTAAATAAGGTTCAGTGCTTTTCAAAAGGGTGAACACATAACGAGGCATTTTTTTATAAACTTCTGATTGGGGATTCATGTCCATCATGGAAAAGTATCCCCCTGTTTTTAAGACTCTATGGGCTTCTTGGATGATGTTTTTTGCGGCTAGTTGGGGCAATTCATGGAAAATTAAAAAGGCGGAGACTAAATCATGGGAGTTTGAGGGAAGATTTGTTTTTTCAGCCTGAGAGTGTAACCATTGAATATTTTGATTTTTTTGTCGGCTTTGATAGTTGGCAACGGCAAGAAAGTAGGGAGATAAGTCTAATCCTGAAATTTTACTTTCTGGATACTGCTCTTTTAATGCAAAGGTACTTAAACCTACTCCACAACCAATATCAAGAATATTTTGAGGGGTAATAGCTAACTTTTCTTTTAATACTTGATGATAGTTATTTCTGAGGGTGCGATCGCCCTCTTTTTGAGGAGTTTTACTATAGATGGTAGAATGAACGCTATAAGCCGCAGACTCTAATTCCCAAGCCGCTTCCCATTGCAGATTTCCTTTTTCGTAGGCATGGAAAGAGTTAAGATAGTATTCTGGGTAACTTATATTAGCGTTGGTTAAGGAATTTATTTCTTGTTCCCAATCGTGATTTTGTAAGGAATTGATATTTTCTTGCCAGTTTACCCCAATGGAATAAGCCCGTTTGATAATCATGTTTCTAGCTCTGTTTTTGGCAAATTCTGCCAGAGGTTTTATAGCTAATAAACCATTAATGATTTTCGTACTTAGGGTCGTTTCTGGAGAGGTAGCACTAATAGTCATGTTAAATTATTTATCACTTACAATTGATTATTTATAATCCTTATATATTTAACTTTTTTTAAGATTAAAAAACAATCTTTGTAACAAAATATAACTAAAAAGTTATTGAATAAATAGGGCTTTACATCGAGCTGAGATTAAAATAACCTGAGTTTTGGATAAGCTGAAAGCGTTATTTTTTCGTAGTCGGAAAACCTTATCGCTTCTTATAAATAACAATAAAATTGCTTTAACCTGAACTGACGTTAAATAGTTAAGAATTAAGAATGAAAAACCACGAATACTTACTACTTATTTATTATTTATTACTTGTTTCCCCCTTTCCCCTCATCACCTCATCCCCCCATCCTCCCATCCCCTAACACCTGCAACCTGAAACCTGAAACCTGAAACCTAACCTTATCCGATATTCTTAAACCGAACTGAGGTTAAAATAATTAAAGGCTGCGATCGCATCTAACCAACTTCAGGCTATAAAGCAATCACAGACCTTTTTCACTTAAGATAATTAAAAAAAATCAAAGTACTAGAACTTAGAATAAACCTAAAGTTAAAGACTTATCAATGGGGAATACAGAACCAGCACCTAACCAAAGGGTAACTAAAGTACCGAATAAAAATACAGTCATCGCAATAGGACGACGGAAAGGATTTTGGAACTTATTAACGCTTTCAATGAAAGGAACAAGCATTAAACCTAAAGGAATAGCCGCTTGACAAGCAATACCTAAAAGTTTGTTAGGTAAAATACGCAAAATTTGGAATACAGGATATAAATACCATTCAGGTAAAATTTCCAAAGGAGTTGCGAAAGGATCAGCAGGTTCACCAATCATAGCAGGATCTAAAATTGCTAAACCAACAATTAAACCTAATGCACCCAAAATACATACAGGGAACATATAAAGAATATCGTTAGGCCACGCAATCTCACCGTAGTAATGATGTCCCATATTTTGAGCCAATTTTGCTCTCAATTTAGGATCATTAAGATCTGGCTTTTTAATTAACTGAGAATTAGGATTAGACATAGTATGCAATTATCTCCTTAAATGAATGAGAAAAAGGAATAAAGACAATTCAAGAATATGTTTTATTTTATCCCGAACATCCTTATTTCCTGTCAATTTGTTAACCAATATTGAAAAAGACGAGACATATTGTCATCGCCTTCAACGTTAACTATCAATTTACAAAGGACCAGAAATACCTTGCTTACGAATTAAGAGGAAGTGTAATAACATAAACACTGCCATTAACCAAGGTAAAACGAAAGTGTGAATAGTATAGAAACGAGTTAAAGTTGCTTGACCAACACTCGCACCACCTCTCAACAGTTCTACCATTTGATCTCCCACTACAGGAATCGCCGCAGGTACACCAGAAACGATTTTAACCGCCCAATAACCTACTTGGTCCCAAGGTAAAGAATAGCCAGTAACACCAAAGGAAACGGTGATAACTGCCATGGTTACACCCACAATCCAAGTTAACTCACGAGGTTTTTTGAAACCACCAGTCAAATAAACACGGAAAACGTGGAGAATTAACATTAAGACCATCATACTAGCAGACCAGCGATGGATAGAACGAATTAACCAACCGAAGTTAACTTCATTCATGATGAATTGAACAGAAGAAAACGCTTCGGTAACAGTGGGTTTGTAGTAGAAAGTCATGGCAAACCCAGTGGCAAACTGAATTAAAAAGCAAGTTAAAGTGATTCCACCAAGACAGTAAAAGATATTTACATGAGGGGGAACATACTTACTGCTAATGTCATCGGAGATCGCTTCGATTTCTAAACGATCATTAAACCATTTATAAACAGGTGAATCGGTTACTTGTTTAGTAAACATTAAGCCCTAAGCTAAATATATTATTATTTATGTACAGTTAAGTGCCGTTTAGAAAACCTATAGAAATATACAAGTATCTTCTCTAGTCCAGTTTTGAACTAAAAGCCTAACGGCAAGGCTTTCACCTAATTGTGTTACTCAGTTTCTCTTTCTCACTTTTAGGATAATTGTTTTTTAGGACTTACGTTAGTTACCGCCTAAAACGTCTTAATTGTGTGCTACAAGAAAACCTGAGAATTTTAGACACAATTCTTTAAGTTATCTCTAGTTAACAACGACAATTAATCAATTGGATGATTATATCATGACGTTTTAGTAAAAAAAGAAAAAGTATAAGACAACTATTCTTCAATTACTAAATAAAATTTAACATATCTCTAAGTTTTTCTGCTAGTTTTGATGATGACTAGAAACAAAAACTTAAAGTAACAGTCAAAAGCAATGTTTTGTTTATTTGTTGCCTTTGAACTGTTTTAAGGGAGATTTCCCTTACCTTATATATTCAAAAAAATCACCAAACCTTAAAAATAACAATTTAACTTATCTTTTATCCCTTGATATTATAATTCGGGACATATTCTGAAGCAATCAACAAGAGTGATGCTTTGCCGAAGGTATCTGGGGCTTAGATGTGTACGACTTTCAAGTAAATCAACCCCACGATTAAACTAACTTTAAAAGTTAAGATAATATGATTAAATCTAAACCTTAACGAAAACGTTTTTTGCGACGAGCAACGGCTTTGCGTTTTTTCTTCTCAATGGGGGTTTCATAGTGACGTAAACGCTTAATATCAGCGAATATACCCGCTTTGGAAACTTGTCTTTTAAAACGACGTAAAGCTGATTCTATATTTTCATTTTGTCCCACAACCACTTGGGTCATGCAATATCCTCCTTTTTCTAAAATTTACTACTTTTCCAATTATATCGTGATCAGGATATTATATCAAAATATTAAAGAGATTTGACTACTAAATCTTGAGTTTTAAGTCTGTCAATGATTAATTTTCCAGATTCCATTCCCCATAATTCGAGCGTATTCTTCTCCTTGCAATAAATCTCGATCGTACTTTCCATCAGTGTATTCTAAAGATGCGATCGCCCATCCTCCCTCTAAAACTTTGCGATTAATCAATTGATTATTTAACCAAACATACCCTGTCAAACGTCCATATTTATCTTTTTGATTTAATTTTGTTTCAACTTTGACAATTACTGAATTAAGCGGATAATGATAATTACTGGTCAATAATTGAATTAAATGCTGTTGAGCTAACTTTTTATCATAATTAATATTTGATGGTATTCTTAACCCCATTAACCTAAAAGAAACGTTTTTTTTATCAACAAAAATTTCTATGGTTTGTCCACTTATGACTCTATTTATTTGTGCATTTATACCGCCAAATTTATGGGAAGAATTACAACCAAATAAGAAAATAATTAACAGAGATATTACCAAAAGATTTTTAATCATAAAATAAAAAATATTTTTACTTAAACAGTTATTTTAAAAAATAAGATTACGTCAGTTATACATAAGTTTCAATACGGTCTCCATCTTTTCTTTAAAATTTTATTTCCTTCTTTTATTAAAAGCTATAAAACCATAAACAAAAAAATTAGAGGCAAACAATTAGAAACAATAATTATGGCAGTATATTTGGCATCGTACTTGAAATACTGTACTTTAGACTAAGAAAATATTGCACGGCAATAAGTAAGCTAATAAAAATTAGCCCTCAGAGAAAATAAATTGAGTTAGTTATTTCTTAAAAGTTACGTTTTTCGCCTTTTTTTACTTTTGGATTGCCGTTTTTTGATGGTGGGATAAACTTTTGCTTTATTTCTTTTTCTCCCTTTTTGCCAACCATTGGATTTTCCCCGACTTTTGGGAGTTTGGGTCGGACTTCCAATCTCCATCAATAATGAAATCATTGACCGAGCTACCCTTTGAGGGGTTAAATTCTCTTGTGGTTTTTGCCATGGTAAATGGTGTTCTTGGACTAAATCCTTTGAAAGCCATAATTGCCAAGTAATATTAACAATTAAATCACTCCATCTTTGACATTGGATTGGAGTGCGAAAATTGGGTAAAGTCCAATGCAATCTCTGTTTGGCAAAACGATACCAATGATCTACACCAAACCTTCTACTGTATTGGCTCCAAATCTTTTCTAATGATAAAAACTCCTCTCCTACCCAGATTAACCATAGTGGGCGATGTTTACTTCCCGTTTTTTTTGGGTTTAATCGTTCAATTTTCAATAAAGTCAGTGTTTGTAATGGTGCGTTGTAAAAATGGAGTTGTGTCCATTTACTGACTCGTATTTGTCCCAAAGATGGATCTTCCATTTCCAAGACTTCATCCGCACAGGGGAAATTATCAGACTCATTTAACTTCCATTTGTCACCATGTTTTTTGGTCTTCCTCTACCACTATAAGGCTCAGGATTTCCATAAAAACAGAGATTAGAACGAACTCGAATTAGTTTGCTCACCTTAACATTTGCCGTTTGTTTAAGGAAAGTAGCGTTCCCATACTCGCAATCTAAGACCACTAATTTGGGGATGTTGGATGGTAATTTTTGACAAACTTGTTTGAGTTGCCACGTTGCCTTATTTAAAGGAGTTTCAAAGGATGTAATTCTTTCATGTCTTAAAGGTAATGTCCAACTACCTTGATGATCTAATTGGGGCAACCATGCAATGGTACTATACCCTTGTCCTATTACTGATGAGTGGACAGAGCAATGAGAATATTGATAAGTTCTGTCTTTCATGGTGGGACTATCTTCAAATTCCCACCGAGTATGGTCGATGCCAAATAAAAAATATTCTAAAATGGGAATTTCTTGAATATATCTTCTCATAAATTTGTTGCCATTAGGACGACAATCTTCTATTGCTTCATATGTACTAGACCATTGGCGGTGAAAAAAGGGGGACAAAGAAAATTCTGCCAGACTACGAGCATTTTCAGTAGCCATGATACTATCCATTAACTGAAAAGCGGCATCCTTACTTTTGACCAACATTTGATGAGTGTCAAAACGAAATTGTTGAAGTCTGCTATATTTGTTCATAGAGAGAGAATCAAATTTGTGGTTATTTTTATTGTCTCTCTATTTTCTTTAAAAGTCTCTTGTATCCTGATTTCCTTTTTATTTAGTCTAAAGTACAGTGAAATAAATATCTATCCTTAATAAAATGAAAATTAGCACTGTCTAAAAATCTCGAAAAATGTTGAATAATTTTAGTAGAAAGAATTACAATATTTTCATCTCATTTTATATTTAGATATATTTAGAACCAGTACATAAATTTATAATTAAAACTATAACAAAAAACCTAACTGTATATTTTATATTAACTGTATATTTTATATTAAATGAAAAGACCAATTGCGATCGATCTTTTTTCGGGATGCGGAGGAATGTCATTAGGTTTAGAAGCGTCTGGATTTGATGTTATCGTAGCTGTAGAATTTGACGCAATCCATGCCTTAATTCATCATTTGAATTTTCCCTACACTCATACTATTTGTCAAGATATAAACCATCTCAAAACAGACTACTTAAAAGGTATTCTCCAGAATAAAGGTATTGATGAAGTCGATTTAATCGCAGGAGGCCCACCCTGTCAAGGTTTTTCTCTCATGGGAAAAAGACAATTAGATGATCCTCGTAATTCATTGGTATTTGAATATGTGCGAGTGATTCGAGATTTACAACCGAAATATTTTATCTTTGAAAATGTACCCGGTATCGCCGTTGGTAATCACAAACAATTTTTAGAAGAATTAATTAACGAATTTGAATCATTGGGTTATCACATTGCAAAACCCATTCAAATCCTCGATGCAAGTCTTTTCGGTGCACCCCAGAAGCGAAAACGCCTTATCCTCATGGGTAGTCGTCATGATATGCAACCCGTTAACTATCCCCTCGAAACAGGTGAATATAATGATGTGGAGAATACTATCAATGATTTAAGCAATATTCCTGCTTTTATCGGTAAAAATGAAAGTATAGACGCAAATAAACTCGATTATTCAGGATTTAGACGTAATTTTGCTCCTTCCCCTCAAGGGATTTATAGATTATGCCACGATCGACAACGAGATAATTTCGTTTATAATCATGTTGGCTCAAATCATACAGAAAAATCAAAACAACGTTTTCAAAATACCCATCAAGGAGAAGTGGAGAAAACCAGTCGTTTCTTGAAACTTTCACCTACAGGATTATGTAATACATTAAGGGCTGGAACAGCCAGAGATAAAGGGGCTTACACAGCCGCTCGTCCCATCCACTACAATCAGCCAAGATGTATTACAGTTAGAGAAGCTGGAAGACTGCACACATTTCCTGATTGGTTTTTGTTTCACGAGACAATTTGGCATGGTTTTCGAGAAATTGGCAATGCTGTTATTCCGATGTTAGCTAAAGCAATTGGTGACGAAATAATTAAAGTTTTAGAAATAGATATTAACCAATTAGAAGTGAGAAAATTAGAAAAAATCGATCTAGAATTTATGGCATATAATATGGACAAAGCATCAAATTATTGGAATGTTTCTAATGATATAATTCCTAAAAGAAAAAGATTAGAAATGATACTTACCGACAAATTAATGAATTTAGAGGTTTTCTTCATGTAGCAAGAAATTTATATACTTATGAATTAAAACCAGAAAGAATCATTGATTTAGGAGAAAAATTTGAAAAATGTTATGATAATTTTCACAATGATATAATAAATTTTATTGAAACTATTATTCTTTAATAATATGTTGATACAATCTCTTTAAAATAATTGAATGAAAGTTTTAAAATATGTAAAATTTATCGATTTATTTGCAGGAATTGGTGGTTTTCACCAAGCATTAAGTTATTATGGTGCTAAATGTGTTTTCGCTTCTGAATGGGATAAACATTGTCAGGGAATTTACTTAAAAAATTATGGAATTTTACCCGAAGGAGATATAACGATAATTCCCGAAAATGAGATTCCTAGTCATGATATTTTGTGTGCTGGTTTTCCTTGTCAAGCCTTTAGTATTTCGGGAAAACAATTAGGGTTTAATGATACTAGGGGTACTTTATTTTTTGATATTGTGAGAATTGCTCAATATCATCAACCGTCATTATTAATCTTAGAAAATGTGAAAAATTTTGCCAGGCATGATGAGGGAAAAACTTTAAAAGTTGTTGAAAATAGTTTAAATGAGATTGGTTATGATGTTTTTTATAAAGTGTTAAATGCTTCTAATTTTGGTGTACCTCAAAAGCGAGAAAGAATCTATATTCTAGGTTTTAGAAAAGATTTAAACGTGAAAAAGTTTATCTTTCCTCATAGTTATAGTAAAGCAACCAGTTTAATCGATTTTTGTTTAGATGACTCAGAAATTAAAGATTTTATTATTAATAGAAGTGATATAAAAATTAAGAATAATTTAGAGATAAATAGAGATATTTTCGGTAATTATCCACAAAAACCCATCAGAATCGGGATGATTAATAAAGGTGGACAGGGAGAAAGAATATATCATCAATTTGGTCATGCTATCACTCTATCAGCTTATGGTGGTGGCGCCGGTGCGAAAACAGGAATTTATTTAATCAATGGTAAAATCAGGAAATTAGCATCAAGAGAATGTGCCAGAATTATGGGATTTCCCGACGATTTTGTAATTAGTGATAGTAAAAATATTGCCTATAAACAATTTGGCAATAGTGTCGTGGTTAATGTTTTAAAGTCAATAGTAGAAAAAATTTTTGCCGTTGATAATTTGGTGACTTTTCATCCTAAAGTTGTTTCACTCTCAAGTTTTGCCGGTGACAAAAGCAAATAAAAGTTTTCTGTATTTACATTACATCTGAGGTTTAAAATAGTTTATAATAATATGTCTATAAAAATATAAATTCCTTGGTCAGTATGGAATATATTTCTCTAAAAAATTTACCTAATCAGTCAGTATCTCATAATCAATCTATAAAAAAAAAGACTATTTTAAGCAAGGGAAAATTACCCCATATTACTAATTTTTCACAGGCTATTTTCGCTCCTCAACAAATTGCATATGTTCATAATCATGATGATATGTGGGAAGTTTTTTATGTAGAACAAGGAACGGGAATTATTAAAATTAATGAGCGAGAATATATTTTAGAAAAAGGTGTTTGTGTCTTAGTTGAACCAAAAGAAAATCACGAAATCATTAACAATAGTGATGATAACTTAATCATTAATTATTTCGGCGTTATAAACTAATATTTTTAATATAGGAGTAAGGTCAATGCTTTTATTTAATAAAAAAGAAGAAGATATAAAAGACTATTTAAAAGTAGAGTATCCTGTGGTGGAGATTTTTCATTCTTTACAAGGGGAAGGCTTTTGGGCAGGGGTTAATGCTTTTTTTATTCGCCTGGCAGGATGTGATGTTTACTGCCCTTGGTGTGATCAAAAAGAAACTTGGTCAATGAAAAAACACCCTCTGTTTACGGTAGAAAATTTATTGAATGAAATCAATACGGTTGAGACTAAACATATTATTATCACCGGAGGAGAGCCTTTGTTACACAATCTTCTACCTTTAACTAAAATATTGAAATATGGAGGTTATCAAACTCATTTAGAAACTTCTGGAAGCAATGTTTTTACTGGGGAATTTGATTGGGTAACTCTTTCTCCTAAACCATATAAAAAGCCCCATGAAAGTATTTATGCTCACGTAGATGAATTAAAGGTAGTTATTGATAATGAAAACGATTTAAAATGGGCGGCTTCAGAGGCGGAAAAACTACCTAAATATACAGTCAAATACTTACAACCTCAGTGGGAAAATCCTGCTAGTCAAAAATTAGTCATAGACTATATTCTTTCTCATTCACAATGGCGGATGAGTTTGCAAACTCATAAATATCTCAATATTCTTTAAAACTAATTTCAATTCCTATGCCCTCAAACCTTTCTAAATTAAGGTATTATTGCGTCAAACTGAGATGATTTTATCAGATTAATGTAAAGTTTTGTAACAATATTACCGTTATAACGGGTTGACATCTTGACAGATGAAAAAAAAGCAGTTAAATTAAAAACATCGCAATTTGGGCATATCAAAATAAAGCGAATATGCAAGATAAGCAAAAAGTTACTCTTTATCTTCCACCTACCTTACACCGTCAATTGAAAGTAAAGGCGGCGATCGAAACTGATTCCATGTCAGCTTTAGTCGAAAAAGCTATTAGCTTTTATCTTCAACATCCGGAAACCGTGGAGGAAGTAGAGGCCAGTTATGGCAAAACTCACCAAGTACACGTTTGCCCTGAGTGTAATGCCGCAATGGTAATGCGTGATGGCAAAATGATTTCGTTGAAAAACCAACCTAGTATTGTTGATGAAGAGTTTCCCTTAATTGGCGAAAAATCTTCCGTGACTACTGGTACAGAAGGGCAAGAGGAGTTAATTCCCTGCTAAACGGTGATTCATAGTCGGTAACGACAGTAAACTGCCTATACTAAAGAGGTTGATCCCATGAAAGAAGAACTAAACACTCTCATTAAAGCTCAATATCCTCTCATCTACTTGGTGACATCCGAGGAAGAAAGAGCTGAAAAGGCGATCGCCGATATAGTGGCAGAGTCCAATGACAAGAATCCCCCTCGCATTTATGCTTGGACTGTTACTCGTGGTCTGGTAGAGTTAGATAATCCTAATGGCAGTTCTGTACAACATAACACTGTGTCCCCTGAAGCGGCGATCGAGTGGGTTGTCAGACAAAAAGAAGCAGGAATCTATATCTTCAAAGACTTACATCCTTACTTGGAGTCTCCCCCCGTTACCCGTTGGTTAAGAGATGCGATCGCCTCTTTCAAAGGTACAGATAAGATCATTATATTAATGTCCCCTTATCAACAAACCCCTTTGGAATTGGAAAAAGACCTCGTGGTTTTGGATTTTCCCTTGCCCCAAGCCAGTGAATTGGATCAGGTTTTGGAAAAAGCCCTCAAAAGAGCCAGAGGAAAGCAGTTACAGCCTGAAATTAAGGAAAGACTGCGTCGTGCCGCATTAGGTTTAACCATCGATGAAGCGGAAAAGGTATATCGTAAAGCCTTAGTCAAGGCAGGAAAATTAAGCGATGAAGAGGTTGAGATTGTCCTTTCTGAGAAGAAGCAACTAATCCGTCGTAACGGTATCCTAGACTATATCGAAGAGGATGAAACTATCAACGGAGTAGGTGGTTTAGAAGAACTGAAACACTGGTTAACCCAACGTTCTCAGGCTTTCACCGAAAAAGCAAGAGATTATGGACTACCTCAACCCAAAGGAATGCTGATTCTAGGCGTACCTGGGTGTGGAAAGTCACTCATTGCCAAGACCACTTCTAAATTGTGGGGTTTACCCTTACTTCGCTTAGATATGGGTAGAGTCTATGATGGCTCGATGGTTGGTAAATCTGAAGCCAATTTACGCAGTGCCTTAAAAACCGCAGAATCAATTTCTCCTGCTATACTCTTTATCGATGAGTTAGACAAAGCCTTCGCTGGTAGTGCAGGGTCTGGAGATTCCGACGGAGGAACATCTAGTCGTATTTTCGGTTCATTCCTCACATGGATGCAGGAAAAACAATCTCCTGTATTCGTAATGGCAACGGCTAACCGTTTAGAAAAATTGCCCGGTGAGTTTTTACGCAAAGGTCGTTTTGACGAAATCTTTTTCGTCGATTTACCTAATGCCCAAGAAAGAGAAGCGATTTTCCATATTCACCTCAAAAAACGTCGCCATGATATTGACAGATTTGATCTGGATCAATTAGCAAAAGTTTCCGACGGGTTTTCAGGGGCAGAAATAGAACAAGCGATCGTAGCGGCTATGTATGAGGCTTTTGCCCAAGAGCGAGAGTTTACACAGCTAGACATCATTGCCGCTATCAAGGCTACATTGCCCCTATCCCGTACCATGACTGAGCAGGTCTCTGCACTACGAGACTGGGCAAGACAACGCGCCCGACCTGCTTCGTCCTCCATAGCGGAATATCAACGCATGGAGTTTTAACAGGCTTTCTCTGCTTCGGAGAAAGGTTAGCTTAGGCTAACAGTTTTCATAGCACATTATGTGCTTTTTACTTACTTTTTAATTGTTTGTTGTTTTTATTAATCTTTTAGGAGGAATTCCCCATGTCTCATTTTAGCACCTTAAGAACCAAAATCACAGATGCTGAAATCTTAACTAATTCTTTAAAAGACTTAGGTATTAATGTCAAAACTGACGCTGATGTTCGTGGCTACAACAGCCAACGCATTCGTGCTGACATCGTGGCAGTATTAGATGGAGAATATGATCTCGGTTGGTCTCGTAATGCTGATGGTAGCTTTGATCTAATCGCTGATCTCTGGGGCGTTGCTAAAAAGCATAATCAAACTGAGTTAATCAACTCTATTAACCAAAAATATGCGGTTAACAAAACTTTAAGCGAAGTTAAGCAACGTGGTTTACAAAACGCTAACGTCAAGTTAGTTCTTAAATAATGTCATTTTCTGGCTAAAAAAAAGTGCGTTCCCAATAGTGGGGGTTAATCAGTTAATTTTGGTTAGCCCCTTTTTTGTTGTCTATTTTTTTATCTAATACCTGAGTTTACCTATAAGGGTAGGTGTCAGGTTTCAGGTTTCAGGTTTCAGGGGTGTTAGGGAGAAACAAGTAATGAGAGTTCGTTGCACTCCTACACTCTTTTCAATTTATCTTTACCTTTGCCTCTTGCTTTTTACCTAACTTAAGCGATAATTTTATATCGAACTCAAATGAGTTTGACCCGTAAATATCCTTGAAAATCTATACAATATATGTGATATTCTTAGTTCTACATAAAAAATGTGGGTAATAATGAGAAAATGATAGGTAAATATCAGGATTAAGTTTATGGACAATTTACGACTTTGGCAACGTTATCAAGATTGGCTTTATTATCACCCCACTTTAGATTTATATATTGATGTTAGTCGCATGGGTTTTGATGATAGTTTTTATGAATCTATGCTTCCTAAATTTGCTGTTGCTTTTGAATCTGTGGCAAAATTAGAACAGGGTGCGATCGCAAATCCCGATGAAAAAAGAATGGTGGGACATTATTGGCTAAGAAATACAGATATTGCACCTAATCAGGAAATTAAAAGAGAAATAGAAGATTGTCTCGTAAAAATTAAAGATTTCACCCAAAAAGTTCATTCAGGAGCGATAAAAACACCATTCGGAGAAAAATTCACCGATTTACTCTCTATTGGTATTGGAGGCTCTGCTTTAGGCCCTCAATTCGTTTCCCAAGCCTTAGCAGATATTAATCCTCAGTTAAAGATTCACTTTATTGATAACACAGATCCGGATGGAATCGATCGCACCTTAACACAAATTAAAGACCGTCTCAAGACAACTTTAGTATTAGTTATTAGTAAATCTGGCGGTACTCCAGAAACCCGTAACGGAATGCTAGAAGCAAAACACGCCTACGAGAAACAAGGATTAAATTTTGCTCGTCAAGCAGTTGCCATCACCATGATGGATGATAGTAGTAAACTATATCAAATCGTTCAAGAAGAAGACTGGTTAGATTGCTTTCCCATGTTTGATTGGGTAGGCGGTAGGACATCAGAACTATCCTCCGTGGGTCTATTACCAGCCGCTTTAGAAGGTATCGATATTGATGCCATGTTGGCAGGGGCAAAGGAAATGGATATTGCCACCAGAGAAACTAATGTTAAAAATAATCCTTCTGCTTTGTTAGCACTATCATGGTACTATGCAGGAAATGGAAGGGGTGAAAAAGATATGGTTATGTTGCCCTACAAAGATAGCCTTTTGCTCTTTAGCCGTTATCTGCAACAGTTAGTAATGGAATCCCTTGGCAAAGAAAAAGACTTAGATGGTAATAGCGTTTATCAAGGTATTGCTGTTTATGGTAACAAAGGATCTACAGATCAACACGCCTATGTACAACAATTAAGAGAAGGCATCAGCAACTTTTTTGTTACTTTTATTGAGGTTTTAAAAGATAGAGAAACTAAATCTATTGAGTTAGAGAAAAATGTTACTAGCGGTGATTATCTGTCTGGCTTCTTACAAGGTACTCGTCAAGCCCTTTATGATAATGGTAGAGATTCCATTACTGTCACGGTGAATGAAGTTACTCCCTATACTGTTGGTGCGTTAATTGCCCTTTACGAGAGAGCCGTAAGTATTTATGCTTATTTAGTTAATATCAATGCTTACCATCAACCCGGGGTAGAAGCAGGGAAAAAAGCCGCCGCATCAATTTTAGCTTTGCAAAAAGAAGTATTGGATTTGATTCAAAATAATAGTCAATCTCTTACAATCCAAGAAATAGCGGATAAAATAGACAAATCACAGGATATAGAAGCTATTTATAAAATTTTACGTCATCTTTCTGCTAATAACAGAGGTATTCACTTAGAAGGCGATCGCATCTCTCCTAGTAATTTACAAGTAAAATACATGAAATAAAGGTTTTATCGCTATCAGCTATCAGTCAACTAGGACGCATCTAAATTATCAGGAGCGTTAGGCACTAGGCAACGGGCAACAGATAAGCACTTGAATCATTTTTACAATTAATAAACAAGGTAAATTTAATGTGTCCTAACTTAATCAGTTATTGGAAAATTAAAAAAGATGGGAATAACAAAAAAGTTATTTATTAATTTAATAATTAGTTTTTGGCTTATTTTAATAGCGGTATTTTCTATTCAAAATATAGATAAAGTAAGCCTTAAATTTTTCATGTTTGAATCAATTTCTATTCCTATTGGGGTATTATTATCGATAATGGTAGCTATAGGATTTATTTTAGGGTGGTTATTACCTGTTTTTTTTACTAATAAAAGTGCTGACAATAAAAGAAAAAATCTTAATAGAAGCAATCGTCAAAGAACAGAATTTAGTAGAGATTTACAAGAAGAAAATGATCCTCTTTTTGACTGGGAATAATTACGTTACTAGGGGATAATAGTATTTGATAGTAATAGTCACAAATTTATTATGTTGGTTAGTCATCCTCGATATTGGCTGAAAAATGCTCATATTCCCCTATGTTTAATTAAAGATAATTTGCATTTATTTTCTGATACTACAAGAGAAAATTTATGTTTATGTGATATAGAAATTAGTCAGGGTAAGATAACTCAAATTATTCCTGCTTGTGAAAATACCATTGGTATCGACTTAAAAAAAGGAATTGTTTTACCCTGTTTTGTTGATATTCATACTCACCTTGATAAAGGACATATTTGGGAGCGAAGCCCTAACTTACAGGGAGATTTCCAGACAGCCTTAGCAACCGTGAGGGAAGATAGTCAACGATGGAATGAAGAAGACTTGTATCGGCGGATGAGTTTTGGTTTACAATGTAGTTATAGTCAAGGTACAATTGCACTTCGCACTCATTTAGACTGTCACGACAATCAGGCGGAGATTAGTCTTAAAGTATGGCAACAGTTACGACAAGAATGGCAAGGAAAAATCAGCTTACAAGTAGTGCCTCTAGTTAGTTTGGACTATTTCCTTACCCCTGAAGGAGAAAAATTAGCCGATAAAATTGCGGAAATGGGGGGCGTATTGGGGGGAGTCGCCTACATGAATCCAGAGATTGATACCCAGATAGAAAAAGTGTTTGAGTTAGCAAAAGAGAGAAATCTAGCCTTAGACTTTCATGCTGATGAGAGTGGAGAAGTTGAGTCAATATGTTTGCAAAAAATTGCCGAAACCGCCTTAAAAACAAATTTTAATCAAGATATTCTCTGTGGTCACTGTTGTAGTTTAGCAGTTCAAAGCCCCGAAAAAGCTGATGAGATTATTAAGTTAGTTAAAGAAGCAAATATTGCCGTTGTAAGTCTTCCTATGTGTAATTTATATTTACAAGACAGAGAAGCAGGAAAAACTCCTTTTTGGCGCGGTGTGACGAGAGTTAAAGAATTAAAACAAGCAGGGGTTAGGGTTGCTTTTGCCAGTGATAATTGTCGAGATCCTTTTTTCGCCTTTGGGGATCATGATTTATTAGAAGTGTTCAGAGAGTCAGTGCGAATTGCTCATTTAGACACCCCTTATGAAGACTGGATTGCCTCTGTTTTAGAAATTCCAGCAAATTTAATGAATTTACCCCATCTGGGGAAAATAGCCTTACAAAGCCCCGCAGATTTAATTATTTTTCCTGCCCGTTATTTTAGCGAGTTATTATCAAGAACAAGATTCAGTCAGGGATTTGGTCACGAAATGGCACAGTGCAACCGCATCTTAATTAGGAATGGTAAAATAGAAAAAAATTCTTTGCCAAAATATATTGATTTTTGAAGTTGAGCAAGAAAAATGGCAGAATGATGAGGTAATTATTTATACTCGGTAAGGAAAATAAAACCTAATAGTAAAGGTCAGAAAATAAAGAAAAGAGTTAGAGAACTTAAACTATAACCTTGTTGAGTGTATTCTATTTACAAATTAATTATTGTTATAAATTTAGTAATTACTAATATGGCAACCAAAATCAAAAAAGGCACTTTCGTCAAAGTTATCAAGGAAAAACTAGAAGGTAGCTTGGAAGCAAAAGCTAGTGATGTTCGTTTTCCTGCATATATTTTTGAAAGCAAGGGAGAAATTTTAGATTTAAACGATGAATATGCTTTAGTGAGATTTTATACCCCTACTCCTAGCACATGGTTTCGTTTAGATCAATTAGAAGTTATTCCCTAAGACTAATATTTTTCCCTCATTTCCACACCTCAAGCAAAGTTGACATTGGAGAATCACATTATTGTGTGATTTCTTAGGATTGGGGGAAATTTATTAAAGGTGCTTTAAAACTGTTTAGATGAGGGTAAGAAATAAGAGTTTTGGGTATTGGTGAATTAAGCGATGATTTTAAATTTAGATTGGGAATAGGAAATAGACAATAGGCAATGGTAACGATAATAATATTTTGAGTGAGTGTTAGATGTTTCGAGTTTTTCAATAATAATTTATGTCACAATTAACCAATTTTAAATTTTGTAATTAAAATGTATTTCATCGCGATAAATGCGATCGTAGGCTGTATGAATAGTTTTTGAGTAAAATTGCTGAAAATTACTCATTTTTTGAATAATATAATTATGTCTCAATTTTTCGTTTTATGGCTTTTTGATTCCCAACAGCAAACATTAACTAGCAATAAGGAATAAAATTAAAGAACTTATCACTTTTAGTTTAACTCGGAATTTATGTTGTCCTGTGTTGGCAAAAATTAATCTTGAATAAAAGTTGAAACAAAAGATAAAAAAATTTGTCTATAAAAATAGACTAAATATATGTTAAGAGAAAATAGTGTCAAAAAACATCTTCATAAACTTATTTTTCAGGCGGATTAATTTCGCCATTATTTTGATTATTTTATTTGCTTTATTGTTTCGTTTAACGAATTTAACATCGAAAATAATTTGGCATGATGAAATCCATAGTCAATTACATATTGTTGGCTACTATTCTCAAGAATTAAAAGCACATTTTTTTAATGGTAGCATTATTCACCCTCAAGATTTATTCTCATCTTTAACACTGAAAAATAATCTCCAAGATAGCACTTTTGTTGATACCATAAAAGGACTATTAATCGATGATCCTCACCATCCACCTTTATATTATTTATTGGCTAGATTTTGGTTATATATTTGGGGTGATAATATTATTTCTGCCAGAGTTTTATCTATCATTAGTGGTGTTTTAATTTTACCAATTGCTTATCTTTTAAGTCAGCAAATATTTAATAATCAAAAAATTAATTTAATTTTTACCCTACTCATTGCCAATTCTCCTTTTTTTATTTTATTTTCTCAAGAAGCAAGAGAATATAGTTTGTGGACATTATTTATTCTTACTTCCTATTTATATTTATTAAAAGCATTAAAAACAACATCCATTAAATTAGCTTGTTTATATTGGGGTATTTATACACTATCCATAATCGCAGGTATTTATACATCAGCTTTAATGTTGATAGTCATTTTTTCTCAATGGATTTATTTAGTTATCTTAAATCAATGGAATAGAAGAAATTTATTTTGTTATTTTCTTTCTCTAAGTCTAAGTTTTTTTGCTTTTTTACCTTGGTTAATAGGTTTTCTTAATAATTTTCAGACTTATAAAATTGCTACTGCATGGATTTCTGAAACCCAACTACCCCTAAATATTTATTTTCAATATTTGTTTATTAATGTAGGTCGTTTATTTTTATTATTAAATGAAGTAACAAGCCTTAATTATCATCTAAATATTTATATAGTTAGTATAATCATTATTTTACTTATTAATTCCTTTATTTATATAGTGTTAAATTGTCAAAAAAACATCAAAATTTTTCTTCTTTGTTTTAGCTTAACTCCCATACTAATGCTTATTATTCCTGATTTATTGCTAGGGGGAATTCGGGGAACTATATCTCGCTACTTAGTACCTAGTCAGTTAGGTTTATTGTTAATTATTTCTTACTTTTTAGGCATTAATTATTATAAATATAAAATTGCCAAAATACTATTAGCATTTCTATTGATATTAGGACTATCTGCAAATATTAAAAATATGTATGCAACTACCGCATGGACAAAAGATATTAACTACAATTTAACTGCAGTAGCTAATATTGTTAATAATGATACTCCTTCTTTAATTATCGGGAATGACTTTGGTTATCATTTTGGTACATTTTTCGCTCTTAGCTATCTACTGAATGAAAATGTAAATTTACAACTATTTTCCCATCAAAGAGAGTTACAAAATTTTCAATATCCTGCTGATTTTAACAAAGTTTATTTTTTAAATATGCCTGATAGTTTGAAATTGGAGTTAAAATCTAACGAAAATATAGTTTTTAAAGAGTCTTTCTTCGATAGAGATTTATGGTTGTGGGAAGTTAAACTTCGTGACGAAATTAAGACAGAACCAGAGTTCGATGAAAAAAGTATTAAAAAATAAAAAGTTGAGAATCATTAATCAAAAAAATAAAAAAAATGGTTGATTTAACTATGGCATTGTTTGCTAGGTTAAAAGTTAATGTCAATGAAACTATTGATTTACTTCGCAATTGGAAACTTACATTATTTAGAGGACAAAAAATGACACGCTATAACATCTCATCGGGAACACCTTGGGAATCCTTAGTTGGTTACTCCCGAGCTGTAAAAATTGGTCCATATGTTCATGTATCGGGAACTACAGCAACAACACCAGAAGGAATTACTGGTATTGATAATCCATACGAACAAACAATTCAGGCACTAAAGAACATCGAAGCGGCTCTGGAAGAAGCTGGTGCCAAGCTAACTCAGGTCGTTCGTACTCGCATATATGTCACAGATATTTCTCGATGGGAAGAGGTGGGTTTAGCACATGGAAAGTTTTTTGGCGAGATTCGTCCAGCTTCTAGTATGGTAGAAGTAAGTAAGCTAATCTCTCCTGAACTGCTCGTCGAAATTGAGGCTGATGCGTACGTCAACAGATGATGATCTAACAAGTCAACTTGGTAATAAAATCATGGCAAACTGACCATTGATTAGGTACAATGAGCAACAATATTTATATAGTCTGCAAAAAATCCTGACCTTGAACGCTAATAACCCTTGTTTTCCCCCATTTGATATTATTATTGTTGGTTCTGGTGCGGCTGGTTTATATGCCGCTTTATGTTTGCCTTCTCATTTTCGTATTGCCTTAATTACTAAGGATAAGCTCAAAAAAGGTGCAAGTAATTGGGCTCAGGGAGGTATTGCGGCGGCTATTGATTCAGATGATTCTCCTTGGTTGCATTTACAAGATACTCTTAAAGCCGGTGCTGGTTTGTGTGATGAAACTGCGGTTCAATATTTAGTAGAAAATGCGACTACATCTATTCAATCTCTGATTGCTATGGGGGTAGAATTTGATCGCACCAATGGGGATTTAGCGATGACATTAGAAGCCGCCCACTCTTTTCCGAGGGTGCTTCATTCGGCAGATACCACGGGAAAAGCGATCGCATCTATTTTAAGACAAAAGGTATTAGAAAGTAAAAATATTCAGGTTTATGAACAGGCATACGCCCTAAGTTTGTGGATTAATCATGAAGAAAATAAATGTCAGGGATTGTGTTTATTACACCAAAATAAAATTCAATGGCTACTGGCAAAAGGAGTCATTTTAGCCACTGGGGGAGGAGGACAAGTGTTTGCACATACCACTAATCCCACTGTTAGTACAGGAGATGGAGTGGCTTTAGCTTGGCGTGGGGGGGCATTGTTGAGGGATTTAGAATTTTTCCAATTTCACCCTACGGCATTAAATGTTGTCAATGCACCTCGTTTTTTAATTAGTGAAGCAGTGAGAGGAGAGGGGGCGCACTTAATTGATGAGACGGGAAGACGCTTTGCCTTTGATTATCATCCTAAAGGAGAATTAGCCCCCAGAGATGTAGTTAGTAGAGCGATTTATTCCCATCTACAGAAAACCTGCCCTAATCCTGCTCATGGTAAAGTATATTTGGATTTACGCCCCATAGACAGAAAGCGCATCGAATATCGTTTCCCGAATATTATTAATAAGTGTCAACAATGGGGCATTGATTTGTTTTGTCAACCAATACCTGTTTCTCCTGCGGCTCATTATTGGATGGGAGGAGTGGCAGTGGATGTTAATAATCAAAGTTCGATTCAAGGTTTATATGCCATTGGAGAAACTGCTAGTACAGGAGTTCATGGGGCAAATCGTTTAGCTAGTAACTCGTTGTTGGAATGTGTGGTTTTTGGGGAAAGTTTCAGAAATTTGTCTGTGGAAGACTTAGCCCCTACTCCTGATATTTTCTTTGATACTAAGACATTTGATCATGATTGGAGTGCAGAAATTCCTTTGATTCAATCCATTAGAAATCAATTACCAACTCTTATGTGGGAAGGGGCTGGGATTTGTCGTACTCAAAAAGGTTTAGAAGATGCGATCGCTTCTTTGATAACATGGAAAGAAGAATTAGAAAATCAATCCATTTGCCAATTAATTAGAAATATATCTCCTAACAATAATTATCAACTCACATCCCTTGACAGTGAAAATCAGTTAAAACTAGGGGCAGAAACTTTGAATTTACTTGATATTGGCTATTTAATCTTAAAAAGTGCCAAATTCCGCACTGAAAGCAGAGGAGGCCATTATCGCCTTGATTTTCCTAACACTGATGATACTTGGCAACATCATACTCTTGTCAAAGAAAATAAATGGTTTTTGGGAGAAATCAATTAATAAGAAAAGGGCAAGGGGCAAAAATGAATAGTGAATAATTAAGAATTAAGAATTAAAAACCTGACGGGGAGACAATGAAACTGCAATGAAGGTAGGTTTCAGGTTTCAGGTTGCAGGTTGCAGGTTTCAAATACATGAACAGTATTTTGTATTTACGAAATAAATAGCCAGACATATTATCTCAAAATGTTGATAATCCAATAGTTTCGCCTATTATTTGAACCATTGAGTAAATGGAGATAATGATAAATATTAGTGGATACAAAACCTAACACCTAACACCTGCTACCTGCTACCTATAAGGTTTTTAGAGTTATTGTCCCCCTTTCAGATTAAAAACTCTGAACTCCGTTCACGACTGAAAGGAGTGTACGAGCGCAGCGAACTCTCCGAACCCTTATCCAATATTCTTAAACCAAACCGAGGTTAACTATGAGGCAATAGCAATTTCCTGTTTTTCGTCCTCAGAGATATTTACTAGGGGCATCACTTGTTTATATATTTCTATATATTTTTGGGCTGATTTATCCCAACTAAAATCTTGTTTCATCGCCCTTACCTGCAATTTTTGCCAGTCTTTTTTAAAGCGATAACCCTCGTAGGCACGAATTAAGGCTGTATATAAATCTAGGGCATCATACTGATCAAAACAATAACCTGTACCCTGTTCATTATGGGGATCAAAAAAAGATACCGTATCTAATAAACCTCCTGTTTTACGCACAATAGGAATTGCACCGTAACGCATAGCTAAAAGTTGACTTAAGCCACAGGGTTCAAACCGAGAAGGCATCAAAAAAGCATCAACACCACTATATAAACGTCTTGATAATGCTTCGTTGTGAACTATCTGCACGGAAATTCTTCCTCGATGGCGGTTGGATATATCCCATAATTTGGATTCATAGTTGCGATCGCCCGTTCCTAGTATTACCATTTGAGCATCAGTATAACCAAGAAAGCGATCTATAATCTGTAAGACTAAATCAATACCTTTTTGTTCAACTAAACGGCTTACCATACCCACAAGAAAAGTACTACGATTAATTTCTAATCCCGATTCTTCTTGTAACTTAACTTTATTCCGAAAGCGTTGATCTAAGGTTTGGATAGTAAAGTTTTGGGCAATAAATCTATCCGTAGCTGGATTGTAATTATCAGTGTCAATGCCATTAACAATACCAATTAATTTATCATTAATCCATGACAATAATTCGTGTAAACCTTCTCCATACTCAGGGGTTTGAATTTGACGGGCATAGGTAGGAGAAACCGTATTAACCACATTCGCAAAATGTAAAGCGGCTGCGATCGCATTTTCCCCTCGCATATATTCAGGACACCACGTAATCTGCTGTAATAAGTCCCGACCCGGACCCCGATAAGCCAAATTATGTATCGTAAAAACAGTGCTAATATCTGGAGTTTCGTGCATCCACACAGGAATCATTCCCGTATGCCAATCATGACAGTGAACAATATCAGGTTTCCAATAATTCCAAGCAAACTCCGCTCCACCATTAGCAAAAAAAGTAAAGCGCCAATACTCATCATGATCACCATAAATATTACGACGGGCAAAAGTTTGATGACCAAAAAGATATAAAGGAATATCCGTTTCAGGTAATAAAGTGGAATAGACAGTAAATTCCTGCCCCATAGCATCTCCCCACCAAATTGGTTCAGCAGGAATATCTAATTTATCAGGTAAAAAACCATAGTAGGGAATAAAAATACGTACATCATGACCTTGTTTTCTCAAAATTTTGGGTAATGAACCCACTACATCACCCATACCCCCAACCTTAGCAATAGGAGCGACTTCCGCCGCCACAAATAAAATTTTCATAGTTGTTTAATTACCTGTAACTGTTTCCTTAAAATCAGATTAGGGTCATTTTGACATAATCTTAGTCAATCTTAATACCAGTAGAAAATCTTTTCTCTAACTAAGAAAATATACAGAGAATTAACTACATATTTCTACGATTGATACTATTTATTTTTTGCGTAATTATCCCGTAGTTATAGTTACTACAGAATAAGTAGAATTGAGATAAAGAGAGATAAAAAAGGGGTGAGACCATGAAAAAACTACTTTACTTCGCCTCTAGTTTAAATTTAACGGTTGTTTTGTGGTTGACATCTGCTATTTCATCAGTTGCTCAAATACCGATAAATGCTTACTACATGGAATCGAGAATGGATGGTAGTACTTTTTACACTACTGTACAGTATATGGTTGATGTAGATACTTTCAATGATATGAATGGTGTTCGTTTGATAGTTAACCATGATCTTTTAAGAAAAAATGACGAAAACTTAAATCCTTTAATAGTCAGAGGTGTTGAACCTTCAAGTATCAGCGAAGATAATTTGATAATAAAATCCACATTTACATCATCTCCCGCTACCGAAGATTTACAACCGAAGATTTACACCAATCAAGAGGATATATATGAAAATAATTTCCACTATTTTGGACTGGAATAATATTCTCTATTTCTAAACCGTCATCAGCAAGGTTATTAATGAGCTTTTAGCTTATCTCATCAGTTTCTAATGTAAGTTTTAAGTTTGTAACTGATGTTACGCAAAAAGATAATTAGTTGTTGTTTTGATGTGTCAGGTATCGGGTGTTAGGTATTAGGTTAAAGAATTGATAAAAAAAATATATTAATTGATTTTCTTGTTTTAAATTCTTGGATAAAATAATGTAATCTTATGAAAATTAAACCTGCTAACTGTTACCTGAAACCTGAAACCTACCAAAACTTAACGCATGAATAAGTGCGTAACGTCAGTTTATAAATTATCCTTGCCCCTACCTTAACCAAAGTATAGTATAATGGACAATCTGACAATTATCTCTAATGTCTAAATTCATATAGTCGGTAATTGCATATAGATTAACATTATAACTAACTGAATAAATATTAATATTCAAAGGGTTAAGCCAGAGCTGAATATGCCAAATCAACAACAAGAGAGACAGTTTGATTACGTTAAAATTGGGATTGCATCCCCCGAACGTATCCGACAATGGGGAGAAAGAACCCTTCCAAATGGTACAGTAGTAGGAGAAGTAACCACTCCTGAGACAATTAACTATCGTACCCTAAAACCCGAAATGGATGGTTTATTTTGTGAGAGAATTTTTGGACCTTCTAAAGATTGGGAATGTTGGTGTGGAAAATATAAAAGAGTACGTCATAGAGGGATTGTTTGTGAGCGTTGCGGTGTAGAAGTTACCGAGTCAAGAGTACGCCGTCATCGCATGGGTTATATTAAGTTAGCCGCCCCTGTTACCCATGTGTGGTATTTGAAAGGTATTCCTAGTTACTTAAGCATTTTGCTAGATATGCCTTTGCGTGATGTGGAACAAGTAGTTTATTTTAACGCCCATGTGGTCTTAAACCCCGGAAACGCTAGTAATTTAAGCTATCGTCAATTACTCACTGAAGACCAGTGGATGGAAATTGAGGAACAAATTTACGCAGAAGATTCTGAGTTAGAAGGTATTGAAGTTGGAATCGGGGCAGAAGCGGTAGAAAGACTCTTACAGGATATTAACCTCGAAGAAGAAGCCGAAAAACTAAGAGAGGAAATTGTTAACAGCAAAGGGCAAAAAAGAGCAAAATTAATCAAAAGATTACGCTTAATTGATAACTTTGTAGCTACTGGGGCAAAACCTGAGTGGATGGTTTTAAGTGTCATTCCTGTTATTCCCCCTGATTTACGTCCGATGGTACAGTTAGATGGTGGGCGTTTTGCTACTTCTGACTTAAACGATCTTTATCGTCGAGTTATCAACCGTAATAATCGTTTAAATCGCTTACAAGAAATTCTTGCTCCTGAAATCATCATTCGTAATGAAAAACGGATGTTACAAGAAGCGGTGGATGCTTTAATTGATAATGGTAGAAGAGGAAGAACTGTTGTCGGTGGTAATTCTCGTCCTTTAAAATCTCTTTCTGACATTATTGAAGGTAAGCAAGGTCGTTTCCGTCAAAACCTCCTCGGTAAACGGGTTGACTATTCTGGACGTTCCGTAATCGTTGTGGGTCCTAAGCTACAGATTTATCAATGTGGTTTACCCAGAGAAATGGCGATCGAACTTTTCCAACCTTTCGTCATTAACCGCTTAATTCGTCTTGGTATTGTCAATAATATCAAAGCGGCGAAAAAGATGATTCAAAAGGCAGATCCGGGTATTTGGAGGGTATTAGAGGAAGTAATTTCAGGACATCCCGTCTTGTTAAACCGTGCGCCTACATTACACCGCTTAGGGATTCAGGCTTTTGAACCTGTATTAGTAGAAGGAAGAGCGATTCAACTTCATCCGTTGGTATGTCCTCCCTTTAACGCTGACTTTGACGGAGACCAAATGGCGGTACACGTACCTCTCTCCATTGAAGCCCAATCAGAAGCTCGTCTGTTAATGATGGCTTGTCATAATATTCTCTCTCCTGCAACTGGTAAGCCGATTATTGCTCCTTCTCAGGATATGGTTTTAGGTTGTTACTATTTAACTGCCGAAAATCCTTATGCCACTAAAGGTAAAGATGGTTACTATGCTAACCTCGATGATGCTTTACGGGCTTATGAACAAGGCTTAGTGGATTTACACGCCTATGTTTGGGTACGCTTTGATGGACAAGTGGAAAACGGAAAAGGTGCGAATGAACTAGAAAGAGAAGAAACTCTTGCCGATGGCACAGTCTGGAAATATTACGAAGGGCGCAAAGTGAGAGAAACTGCTGATGGCGAAGTGTTAGCTCAGTATGTTTACACTACTCCTGGGCGTATTATTTACAATAAAACCATCATGGATGCCTTAGAAACAGAGACAGTCCATTAATATAATGAGGAATTAGGAATTAAGACAAGGCAATAGGGAAACCTCTCTGTGTCTCCCCTTAAAAGAAACCCCCCTTTATCCCCCCTCGAGAGGGGGGAGGGCAATAGTAAATAGTGAATAACTAAGAATTAAAAACTCCTAACTCTCATCCTCATCACTCATTACTCCCCTAAGCCCGAAACCTGACACCTCTTTCCTAACTCTGAACCCCGAACTCCGAACCCTAATTATGCTTATTCCTCTCAAACAAGATGCCATCAATGATTTAATACCTGCGATCGCAACTGGAAAGCAATATGCTTATTATTGGGCAAATTTTCCTACATTATTAAAAAATCTCTTTATTTCCCTAGTTGGAGTGCTTTTTTTCTGGTTATTAGGATCATTTTTTGGACGGGCAGGGGATAATATTTCTTTAATTTTTCGTATTGTGATGGGGCTATATTGGTTGTGGAGTCCTATTTATTGGGCGAGTGTGAGAAATAATCGTTTTCGTCGTTATCGTTATTGTGGTTTCTGGCGAGGTAAAGTTTTAGATGTTTATTTGACTGAAGAAATCGTTAAAGAAGAATCTGCGATCGATAAATTAGGTAGAGTGATTATAGTAGAAAATCGTCGTCGTTTGTTTAATATGGAGATTGCCGATAAAAGCGGTTTTCGTGCCACTATTACTACCCCAGTCAAAAGAATTTATAAGTCTATTAATCGAGGACAAGCAGTAGAGGGTTTATTATTAACTAATGATCCTGATTTTATGAATATTGCTCAAATTACTGATGTTTATATTCCCCGCAATAAACTTTGGTTAGGAGAATATCCTTATCTACGTAGGGATGTTTTTCTGGATATTCGTAGAGAGTTAGCCGCAATTTACGGAAGATAATTTAAATATATTTACCCTTCTCCACTATTACTTAAACATTTTTCTAGTCATCTTCAATTTACACTAAAATTACGAAGCGATCGCGCCCTTGCTGTTTTGCTTGATATAAAGCCTTATCAGCTTTTTGAATAAAATCTTCTAAAGAGTCATTAGCTTGAGGAGTAGATGTGGTAATGCCAATGCTTAAGGTAACAATTTTTAATACAGTGGAGGTTTTATGGTCAATTTGTAACTTGCGTATTTCTTTAAGAATTTTCTCTGCTATAAATTGGGCTTCTTTTTGATTTGTATTGGGTAAAATAATGGCAAATTCTTCCCCACCATATCTAGCTATACAGTCAGAATTATGACGGGTAACAGATTTAAAAGTTTGTGCTACTTGGATTAAACATTCATCTCCTTGGGGATGTCCATAAGTATCGTTATATTGTTTAAAACAATCAATATCAATCAATAGCAAAGATAAAGGGTGTGCTATTACTAACATATTATGCCATTCTTCCCGTAAACGGCGATCGAAGTACCGACGATTAGCCACTTGAGTTAGACTATCGGTATTAGCAATTTTTTTTAAAGTATGGTTAGCGTGTTTGAGGTTAAGTTGTGCTTGAGTTAATTCTCTGGTACGCTCAAATACCTTTATTTCTAAGTTTTCCAGAGTTTCTTTTAAAGATTGCTGTGCAATTTGTCTCTCACTTAATACCGCCGATAAAATTAATGTCGTTAAAGAAAGCATGGCAGTAAAAGACTGTAACAACATTAAAGAATCATTCACAGAACTTTTGACAAATATTCCATAACCCTTGCCTGTGGCGGTAATAGCCACAAATGCAACAAAACTCACTAATAAACTAGAATTGCAACGATTTAAACGAAATACTCCCCAAATCAAAATCGGTAATAGTAAATATTCGAGAGGATAGGCAAATTGAAAAATAATTATACATATAACACATAAAATACTTAAGTTGATAATTATTTCTCCATAACTTGCTTTTTGATGTAAAACTTCTTTTTCTCGATAAATTATCATGGGCGGAGAAAATAAAATGTGAGCTAAAGCCGATGCTAACCACCAAGTAATAAAAGCAAGAGGATATTCTCCAATGGTTAAAGCATTTACTATCAATAAACCTGTCACTCCTAACATGGCAGAAATTAAAGGAGCAACAAAAGAAGCAACGATAAAAACTAAAACTGAAGATAAATGAGTAAAAATCTCTTGATGTCGAGAAAATTTATTCAACAAATATCTAGCGAACCAAGGTTGTAAACAATTAGCAATTACACAGATAGTGTTGAGAAGAAGACTATTTATCAAAGATAAAGGAGGATCTAAACTAGATAAAGCAGGAATTAGACCAACAATAGAACCAATGATTATACCTGAAAAAACTTTTGTCCCATAGTAATAAACCATCGGTAGAGTTATAGCAGAAGGAAACCAAACCGATGCCACTTCTCCGGGTAGAGTCGTAAAAGCATGGCTAATTTGAATCGCAATTATATATGCGATCGCAATTCCTCCATTCAGAAAAACTAACTGACGACCTTTCTGGCTTTGATTTTTCAACTTTCCCTATTAAAAAATACAGATAGTATTATATTAAAAGTAATTCTTCCATATTCTAGGAAATTTTTTGCAATCATAGTACAAGGATAAGAAAATTTAATTTCCTTTTGCCAAAACGCTACCATAGCGAAGAAAATTGCTCCAAAACTCAGCTTATTTACCCAATTTATCCTTAATTTAACCTCAGTTCGGTTTAAGAATATTGGATAAGGGTAGGTGTCAGGTTTCAGGTTGCAGGTTGCAGGTGTTGAGAGAAAGTAATAAGTAACGAGTAATGAGTAATAAATAATGAGTGTTCGGGGTTTTTTATTCCTAATCCTTAATTATCAACTATTCACTATTTACCTTCGCCCATTGTCCTTTTAAATTTTCTCCTTGCCCTTTGCCTTTTTCTCCATCATTCATAGATGAAAATTTATCCCGAACTCAGGTTAATTTAGAAACAGAACTGAAAAATATTTATCATCCTATTTACCAATAAATAATATCAACTAAAATAGAAAAAAGAAAATATTAACTATCATTAAATATAACTCTACCTAGGCGAATCATAGTAGCTCCAGCCTCGATCGCATATAAATAGTCTTCTGACATTCCCATAGATAGTTGATTAAAATTATCTGAAAAATAACCCTTATCTTTAATTTTTTCCTGTAAAACTTTCAACGATTTAAAAGTAGAAAGAGTTTCCTCTTGAGACAAACCTAAAGGTAAAATCACCATCAAACCTCTAACACTAAGATAATGTAACTCTTGCAGTAAAGGTAAATCATTCCACAGTTGTTCTGTGGTCCAACCATATTTATTATCATCAGGTAACGGCTTAACTTGTAAGCACACTTGAGGTTTTTTTATAATGACCTTTTCGTTCAATGCCTGTTGTGCATAAAAATCAAGACGTTGAGCAATTTTCAGACTATCCACCGAATGAATCCAAGCAAAAGACTCTACCGCTTTTTTTGCCTTATTACTCTGCAAATGCCCAATAAAATGCCAAGTAATATCATTTAAATCCTGTAATTGAGCCTGTTTATTAATCGCCTCTTGTAACTTATTTTCTCCGAAATCTTTGATTCCTTGCTCATAAACCCATTTCATGACCTCAACATCAACTTTCTTTGTTACCGCCACCAATCTCACAGAGGTAGGAATAGTATTTCTGATTTCATCTAAATTTTTTACCAATTGATTCTGATTCATTCCAACGAATATTAACTATTAGCTATATAGCAATTCTATTTTAGTTGTATTGATTACTAGGTGGGAAAAACGAGGAGAATTAAGAAATATAAATAACGTCAGTTAATTAAACACTTTTGCCCTCCCCCCTATTTAGGGCAGGGCTGTTTCATTTTCAAATTTTAACAGAAAAATAAAGGCGATCGCCTCCTCTATCTCCCCAATACTCCAAAACCTCAATCTACCCCATCAAAATAACATTATCAATCACATGAATAACTCCGTTATCTGCTTCAATATCCGCCATAATAACTGTTGCATTTTTTACCTCAAAACTATCACTACAATCAATAGTAATTGGTGAACCCTCCACAGAAATGACAGAGTCAACTTTTTCTAAATCAGCTTTCATTAGTTTTCCTGCAACCACATGATAAGTTAGGATTCGAGCCAGTTGAGGGGGATTTTGTACTAAAGTGGTAACTGTGCCCGGAGGTAGTTTCGCAAAAGCATCATCGGTAGGGGCAAACACGGTAAAAGGTCCTTCACTTTGTAATACATCCACTAGGTTAGCGGCTTGAACTGCGGCAACTAAAGTTTTAAAGTTATCGTTATTAACGGCAATGTCAACGATGGTAGGCATAATAAAAATGGTTCTCTTACTGTGTGTAAATTATTAGTTAGGAAAACAAGGTGTCAGGTTTCAGGTTTCAGGTTTCAGGTTTCAGGTTTCAGATGAACAAGTTTTCTCCCCACTCCCTACTTTCTTTAACTCCGAACTCCGAATTCTTGTATTAACGGTAATCTTGAGATTGAATATCTCTTAATCTTGCTTCTGGGCGCTTAAATCTATCCATTTGCATTTCAAAGAATTGACGATTTTTCATTAAGTGCTTGGGATTATCGTCATCAAGGGGATACAAAAGGGCAGTGCGTAATGCTTGGATTACCGCCGAAGTAACATTATACATTGAGCGTTGGAATGTTACCCCTAATTGAATTAACATATCATCTTCCCCTCGACAGTGTTTTTGATAGTATTCCACTAAATAGTCAGGGAGAAAATGCAACATATCATCCATTAGTAATGTGGGGGGAATTCCTGCACTACCAACGGGGAAAACATCTGCATAGAGAATACCATAATGGAAGTCTTTTTGTTCCCGGGGTACTTGATGGGCTTGGGCATTGTAAGATTTTGTACCTCGGAAGGGGGCAGTGCGATAAAATACCGCTTCTACATAGGGAAGAGCGGCTTCATATAGCCATGTAAAACCTTTGGATTTGGGGATAATTTCATAGCATTCTCCCTTTATATATACATTATGATATATGGGACGACCTGCGATCGCAAATATACCGTTAACCAGAAAATCCATTGCATCAGGCACTCCTTTAAAACCGCCCTCATCGTAAATATCTGACATTTCCAGAAACACTGCGGTCATAATTTCCCAGAATAAACCCAGATTAGCATAATAGGATAGTTGGCGTACTTGTTCTAGGAACATTTCAGGGAACAATTTATATAAACCCAACATCAGAGGATTGCCCTTAAAATAGGCTTTTATGGCTTTATCAGCATTGGCTTTATACTCATCACTGTCGAGATAAGCATCAAACTTGCCCATACCCATATCTCTACCATGCCATAACATCGCCCGCATACAAGCCTCAGCAAACTCCATATTAACGCGATCGTGCATCAAATGATGGAATAATTTAGGCATTTTACTTGTTTCCCCTTTTTCCATGAAGGCAAGTAATTCAGGATGAGCGCTAGCTTGCCCCCGCCATATTCTCAAATCGGCAGTATCCCCAGCGTAATGGTTGGGTAAATCGAGATATTCTTGAGAAATAAAATATTTAAAGAAAGGAAGGGGATTAAGAAAAACTCTTTCGGCAATATAGAGTAAATCTCGCCAGTAAAAATCCATCGGGATAGCATAAGCCTTGTAGATACCGATAATTTGCATTAAATTTTCTGGGGTATCTGGTAACATTGAGCCACCAGCTTCCAAACGATGGATAACTTCGGCAAATTCGTGAGTGGAAGGAGGAATTTTAGTTGCTGTTTTCATGATTGATAATTGATAATTAATGACATCTAAATCGTTTGAATATCCTAATTCCATAAGATTTGAATATTTTTCAAGTTCTAACTCACCTTTTCAGGATGAAAATTGATAGTTTATTACTGAAAAAGTGCGGTTTGCGGTGCTACACTTTGTGCGGTTGCTGAAGGCACATTGATACTGATGGCACTGCTAGTATTAACGCTAAGATTAGTTAAAAAGGAAGGTTGTAAACCGAAGAAAATAATCATCACCGCCAAAATAACTGCGGGTAAACGCTCAAAAGATTCTACTTTCGGTAAATACCCTGTCTTATTCTCCATTCTGCCAAAGAAAACACGATTGAGGAGAATGACAAAGTAAACAGCCGTTAAACCTGTTGCAATTAGGCAAACTAGGGTGTAGATAGGGAAGACGCTAAAGCTACCCTGAAAAGAAAGAAATTCTCCGATGAAACCAATCATCCCCGGAATTCCCGCACTAGCCATAACGGCGGCAATCATTAAACCCCCCACAAAAGGTAAACCTCGATAGGGATTCATTAAACCGTGTAATTCTGATAATTCCCTTGTGCCTGTTTTCGCTTCGATAATACCTACTAAGTGGAATAGTAAAGCCACGATTAAACCATGAGCAAACATTTGACAAATTGCTCCTAATATGCTTAGGGATGAACCCGCCGCCGTCGCTAACACCACAAAATTGATATGGGCGAGAGAGGCATAAGCAACCATTTTTTTGATGTCGGTTTGAGAAATTGCTACTAATGAGCCGTAAATAGCACTAAATACAGCTAAAATAGCTAAATAAGGAGATATATCACCCCAAACATCTGGAAATAGCTGTAAACCAAAACGAATTAAACCATAAGTGCCTAATTTTGAGATAACCCCCCCTAATAACATAGATAAAGGAGTTGAGGATTCGGTATAGGCATCAGGTAGCCATGTATGAAGGGGGAAAATGGGGATTTTAATGGCAAAACCAATAACAATGGTGAGTAGTAAAAGAATTTGTTTCGCTTGGGGTAAGACTCCACTGGAAATCATCTCCATATCAAAAGTATTGGCATTAGTGAGAAAATTTAAGCCTAAGAAACCAGTTAAAACGAAAATTCCTGAAAAGGCTGTATATAATAAATATTTGGTTGCCGCATAGTTTCTTTTATCTCTACCCCAAATGGAAATTAAAAGATAAATTGGTACTAATTTAATTTCATAAAAGATGAAAAATAGTAGTAGATTTTGAGCAATTAACGCACCATTAACACAGGTAGTTAAAAGTAAAATGAGGATGTAATAAAGTTTAGGCTTATTAAGAGTTTTACTGTCTAATTCTCCGTTGTAAAATGTCAGGGTGACAATTAGACAATTCAAAATAATTAAGGGTAAAGATAAGCCGTCTATACCTACGGTGTAGTTTAAACCTAAAAAGGTTAGCCAGTCTAAGGATAAAGACTCTTGTAATCCTACTGCTTGATAGTCAAAATTTAAGCCTATTATTATACTAATAAAAAAGGCGATCGCACTTGTTATTAAAGCAATCTTTTTTGGAATATTACTCTCTTTTTGTGAGGGGAAAATTGCAATTAAAATCGCCCCTAAAATTGGTAAAATTAACAACAAATTAATCATGATGATAGCATTGTAATAATGTTTATTGGTTGACTTAATATATCAGTCCTAAATGATTTGAGGACACTCCTCCAAAAAACTTTGAGCGGTTAAAGGAGGAGTAACTTTGACAAGTGATTTGGAGTTGCAATAAAAGAATAATTGCTGAAAAATCTTAGGCATCACAGAAAAAATCGAATAATTAAATCTTTAGTTTTTTCTCTTTTCTTACTTTTAAAAAAAGTATTACTTTGAGAAAATTTACTATGTAATATTTAGCAAAAATCTAACATCTAAAACTGAGTTAGACCAAAAATAATGGCAACAAATATTAAGCCTAAAAGAATAGAAAAAATATATAATTGCGATTGCCCAGATGTGCTATATTTTAAGGCTTGTCCACCAAAAATAGTGCTTAAACCCACTAAATTAACGACTCCATCAACAATATAGCGATCGAACCAATAAGCTAATTTTGCAGTAACATTTACTATACCCACAACTGTGACTTTATAAATGTCTTGAATATATAAATCATTCGCAAAGAAATTACGAACAAATTCAGGCACTACATCAACACTTTTATCGGCTGGTTTTTTGCCATAAATTAACATTGCTAATACCACCCCAATTAAAGTCGAAACACTAAAGAAAATGTTTAAATTTCCTTGGAAACTAATTAAATTAAATTGGGCTAATACTAAAGGTAAATGTAATGTCACCCCCGTTAATATCATCATTGGTAATACCATCGCCCACAAAACTTCAGGCGATCGCACTGTCATTTGTTTGGAGTCGCCTAGAAATATGAGGCAAAAAGTTCGCAGGAGAGAAAAAGCTGTTAAAGCATCAACAATTAATAACACCCCTACTAACCAAGGTTGAGAAACAAAAAAATCATTGCCTAACTGGGGTAATATCCAGAAACCACCCAAAGGAGGAAAAGCCACTAAACCAAAACTACCCACCAAAAAAGCAATACCTGCTAAGGGGCGCTTTTTCCATAATCCCCCCAATTGGGTTAAATCCTGAGTGATATTACTAATAATAATTGCACCGATACTCATGTATAACAAAGCCATTGCCACTGCATACACTGCGATTAAAACTAATGCCGTTTTTTCGTGATTTGTACCAACGGCGATAAAAACTAACCCCATGTAAGCACTAACAAGATAAGATAAAACTCGTTTTATATCCACTTGGGCAATGGAAATCAAACTAGCCAAAATGGCAGTTATTACCCCAATAATTGTTACTGCTTGAGAAGCAATAGGAGACATTGCCAAAACAGGCTGTAACTGGATAATAACATAAGCACCAACCGTCACCACAATGGCATTCCGAAGGATAGAAGCAGGTAAAGGACCTTCCATGGCCTCATCCAACCATAATTGTAGCGGTATTTGGGCACATTTTGCGATCGGACCTGAAATCAGAGCTAAACAAAGTAAAGTAGAGAAAGTGTTATCTATTGGAGAGTTTTCCGCCCAAAAAGCTAAATAATTATAATTCCATGTATTAGAAAAAGGATAAATAGCAATTACTCCCATCAATAATAGAATATCACCCACTCGCTTTGTCCAAAAAGCATCCCTAGCCCCAGAAACAACTAAAGGTTGTGCAAACCAAAACCCAACCAATAAATATGTACCTAGAGTTAGAATTTCCAGATAAACATAACTAAAGAAAAGGGAATTACACAAAACTAAACCACACATCCCGGCTTCAAAGAAACCCATGAGGGCGTAAAATCTTGCCCATCCCCAATCCATTTCCAGATAACCAATGGCATAAATTTGAGATAAAACATTTAATCCCGTAATCAACGCCAAAGCACCGACACTCACAGAAGAAATCTGTAAATCAAAAGAAATATTTACTCCTGCCGCTTCTAACCAGGTAAACCGAAATTCTTGGGCAGGTTTTTCCCAAATTTGGTACAAAGCAACAACGCTATGGATAAAAGCAAGAGAAGTCATCACAATGTTAACGTAACCTGCAGGGCGAGATCCCGTTTTGCGTATGATACCGGGCGACCATAATAGTGCAATCAAGCCCCCAATCAGGGTATAACAAGGGATAAACCAGATAGTTTCACTAAAAAAATTCATGTTTTTTATATCATTTACTTACAGCAATTGTGTATTTAAAAATCTATCTATACTTAATCATAAATTTCTTTCTTCTGTCCAACTTTTTGGATAAGAATTATTTTATACTAGACATCAAAATAATAAATAAGAGTATTTTTACCTAGTCTATTTAAGCAAAAGTAAACTCATTTCTTTTGAAGAAACGACATGAAACAAGAGCAAAATTATTGTTCAAATAAGCTATCAGACTTATTCAAAAATAACAATTTCCTTGAACCTATAAAGATAAAAAATATAGACTTCTTAAGCTAAAAATTAGAAATCTGTTTTTAGCATTTGAGTATTGTTATCTATTTTGTGCTACCATAAATAGATAATAGAAACTCTATCACACTCAAGAGAATTTATAGCTATTAAATAACCTTAAATATGTTGATATAAAAATACTTGAGTTAAAATAAGTAGTAAATTTAGAGAATAGTTAAAACATAAGTATAAGTGCTTTTCATTAAATATTTAAACCTCCATTAACTGAGTTCTATCTAATAAAAAATCGAGGAAAGTTTGAGCAATAACAGATAATTGTTTGCCACTTAAATAGTTAATATACCAGTGTCGAGAAATGGGAAAATGTTGAACGTCTAAAATAGTTAAATCCTCATGACAAGCAGTAGTAAGGGTATGTTTAGACAATACAGAAATTCCTAAATCACCTAAAATTGCTTGTTTAATTGCCTCATTACTACCTAATTCCAATCGCACCTTAACACTGATATTATGCTCCTTGAACAAATTTTGTACAGCTTGACGTGTACCTGAACCAGATTCGCGCATAATAAAAGGATAGGATTGTAAATCCTCAAGAGAAATATTTTGACGACTAGCCAAAGGATGATCCTTTCTTGCTATCATAACCAAGGGATTATCAATGAAAGGTTGGCTTTTTAAATCCATATCCTCTGGCGGTTGACTTAAAATATATAAATCATCCTGATTATTACTCATCCTTTGTTGCATTTGCTCATGATTTGTAACTTGTAGAGCAACATCAATATTGGGATAAAGCTGACAAAAAGCCCCCAAAATACGAGGCATAAAATAGGTAGCTGTGGTAATCACTGATAAACGTAATTTACCTTCTTTCGTGCCTTTTAAATCAGCGACTTTCATCTCAAAGTTTTCTAACTGGGAAAAGACATCTTGACAGGTTTTTAATAATTCTTTTCCCGCATCGGTGAGATAAAGTTGCTTGCCAATTTGTTCAAATAAAGGTAAACCAACGGTTTTTGTTAACTGCTTCACTTGACTAGACACGGTGGGTTGAGTTATTTCTAACTCCTCTGCGGCTTTGGTAAAACTGCCTAGTCTAGCAGTGGTTTCAAATACTTTTAATTGATGTAGGGTGGCTTGTATCAAACATCTATCTCCTTATCTATTGACCTTTGTTAATCCATAATAATCAATGGATAGACTTTTGTCAATATCAAATCAAGAGAGAATAAGAGGTAATAGATGGGTAGAGAGAAAAGGAGATGAGGATATTAGGGCATTAGGGGAGATGAGGTTTCAGGTTTCAGGTGTCAGGTTGCAGGTATTAGGGATAGGGGGATGAGGGGAGAGGGGGAAGTAGGGGCGAATGGCCATTCGCCCGTACAGGTGTTCGGAGTTTTTAATTCTTAATTCTTAATTTTTCCATTGCCCCTTGCCTCTTGCCTTGTCTTAATTGATTAAACCATGATTTCAATAAATCTCCACAGGCGACTGCTTGAATCCCCGCAAAAACTTGTAAGCGATGGTTAGAAACTTCACTGTCTGGAATGTTTAAAATAGTGCGCACTGCACCTGTTTTGAAATCATCTACCCCATAAACAAGAGTTTTGATTCTAGCTTGAATGATTGCACCAATACACATGGGACATGGTTCAAGAGTGACATATAATGTACAATTGTCTAAACGCCACTTGCCTAACTTTTGATTAGCTTGGTTTATCGCTAAAATTTCTGCATGGGCGATCGCACTTTTTTGTAGTTCTTTTTGATTACTCGCTTTTGCAATTAAATTATTGTAATTATCAACAACTATCGCCCCAACGGGAATATCTCCTCTATTTCCTGCTTCTTTTGCCATAATTAAGGCTTGACTCATCCAATATTGATGATTTTCTAATTCTTCCATGATGTTGAAATAAATAAGTAGGAGTAAGAAGGAAGTAATAAGTAGAGAGATAGTGTGAGAGGGGAAGATAAGGGCTTAGGGTGTTAGGGGTTTTAAATTATTAATTATCAACTATTCACTATTCACTATTCACTATTCACCCCAACACTAATTGCTGATGCGATCGAGTAAAATTAAAGATGTCACAATACCTGTAAAATGGGCGGTAATAGTGTTAGTATTTGCCTGAATAATCAATAAATCAAGAGAGTTAACAAACTGCTGAGGATTGGGGCTAATTAATTGAGGTGCTAAAGTTAATAACTTTGCTAAAGCCAATCCCACGAGAGTTTCTGCCCCAATAATGGCAAACACCATTCCCACTAAATTAAAAATCAAACCAATTCTGATTAGACGTATCGTTTCTGATTTCTTCGGACGTAAAGCAGGATCACGATTTTCTATTTTCCTCCCTATTTTACCATAACGAAAAGCTAAAACAATAGCTGCCGTTAATAACAACACACTGATAAAAGCTGAAAAAATACCAAACTGAATTCCCCTCGTATTTTCCTTCGCTTCGAATAAAGCTGGTGTTGCAAAAAGAAGGGTGACAGCAGAAATAATCCCCAAGACTAGCTGTAACCAAAAACTCCAAAATCCCCACAATTGAAGATTCCTTGACACTTTTTGAATTGCCGGAGGCAAAGATTGAGTAATTTGTGATTCTCTAGTCATGTTAGTTGTTACACTAGGATTATTAAAGCAAGAAAAAATAGTGAGAAAATACGAGTTATATTCTTTCTAAGTATAACTTGAGATTAACAAGAAATTATCAGTTAGTTTGCCTTATTTCATCATCATAACTGCACGGTAAACATTTTCCCCTTTATTCAAGGTAGCAATTTCCCTTTCTGTCATTATTCCTAACGGATTTTCTAGCAACCAAATGTTAGGGGAGAGAGAGAGAAAATTAGGATTTTCTAAAAATATCTGGCACATTTCCTCTGCTAATTCTTTTATGTCAGATTGAATAAAAATACGTCCGTCTTTTCTCAAAAATTCAGCTAAAATTTCTACTATCTCAGGTTGTACAACTCTACGCTTATGATGTTTCTTCTTAAACCAAGGATCAGGAAATTGAATCATAACTAATTCTAAACTATTCGGAGGTAAAGAGGTCAATAGTTTTTCTAAAGAAGAATTAATATTAGCGAATAGATAATGAAGATTGGTAAGATTATGATCGGTTTTTATTTCATTAGCTTCATCCACTAAAGCCTCTCTGATTTCTATACCCAAATAGTTTTTCTCAGGATATTGTTGTGCCATCTGTAATAAAAAACGCCCCCTTGCACAACCTAAATCAAGATAAAAGGGCAAGGATAGATTAGAATATACTTGACTCCAATCAGGGAAAGAAATAGATTGTTGATATTTACTACTCAGGGGATTAACGTGTTGACGCACTCTCACTCTAGCCAATGAATTTTCCTCCTTAATCTTGACGTTATCTTTATTTTCAATTTTTATGAATATTCGTTTTGCTATTGCTAGTGATTTACATATTGCCTTGCCAGAAACTATTGATGCTGAGGCTAAACGTTTTCATTTAACTCAATTCAGCATACCAGCCTTAGAAGTAGTTTTACAACATCTCCAAAACCTGAATTTAGATTTTCTTCTTTTGCCGGGGGATTTAACTCAAGATGGGGAAATACTTAATCACTGTTGGCTGAAGACTCAATTGGAGAAATTACCCTTCCCTGTGTATGTGATACCGGGTAATCATGATATACCTAGCATCAAAGGTAATGAGGATATAATTGCTTTTCAAGATTTTCCTCTCTACTATCAAAAGTGCGGTTATCAAAGTGCGACAAAAAATCTTGACTACACTTGTGAGATTGCACCCAATTTACAGTTAGTAGCTTTAAATTCTAACAATTTCGATCGAGATGGTAAACAGCAAGGGTATTTAAAAGATGAGCAATTTTCATGGTTAGAGCAAACTTTAGCTAATCTTACCGATAAATTAGTCTTGTTGATGATTCATCATAATGTAATTGAACATTTACCTCAACAGTCAACTCATATTCTCGGAAGAAGGTATATGTTAGATAATGCCCCTCGTTTATTATCTATTTTAGAAAAGTATGGAGTAAAGTTGATTTTTACAGGACATTTACACATTCAAGATGTTGCTAAGTATGGAGATATACAGGAAATTACTACTGGTTCATTAATCACCTACCCTCATCCTTACCGTATTCTTACATTGACACGGGATAGGCTAATTATTGAGTCCCATCATATCACAAAACTGCCAGAAATGGACGATTTCGCCGAATTTTCTCAAAAATGGATGGGCGATCGCTCTTTTTCTTTTATGATGATGATGTTAACCTCTCCCCCTCTAAATCTCAAAGAAGAGAAAGCGAAAGAATATGCACCTATATTAAGAAATTTTTGGGCTGACATTGCCCATGGCGATAAACAATTTGACTTTCCCCAATTTCCCCCAGAAATAAATAAGTATTTTCAAGCATTTGGTGCCATTGATGAACAAGGAAAACCTGTTAAGAAGGATAATAATACTATAATTGAACTGTGACTTTAAGATGATATTTCGAGAATTACCAAGAAACGTTATCGTCTAATTTTATTGGCTTAATCTTTTCATTTTTATTGATTTTTTTCCTTGATAAGGAATTATTTAGTTGAAATTAATAGTCCTATTGAATAATAACTCATAGTCTGTTACTATTAGCTTACTTAATAAGTAAAAAATCTTAACTAAAATATTGTTTAATCTTTAGAAAAGATTACAGTTTATCCAAAATAAAAAAAAAGAAGACATCATAATAATAGATAACTATGGTTGGGGCTGGTCAAACAAAATTCTTGGCACAAATTCTTATTAATGTTTATTTCTAATCAATCTTTAATTAGTATCATCATATCTCATCCTATATTTACTAAAATATCTCATCTTTGGCGAAAATTAGTAAAAGAAAATTGTCATGGCGCAATATATTTGAACGAAGAAAAATTACTCAATACTACAAATATTAGAAATAAGGGGCAAAAATTTCATAGTTTTCAGCTTTTTATCTCAGAAGAATTACAGTGTCTTTTAATAGTTGAAAAGCAAATTAATGAGTTATATTACCAAATAACTATCACTTTAGAAACAGAAGAAATATTAGACTTTTTAGAAATTAGTCAATCAGAATTATCTATTTCTAACGAAGAATTAACCACAATAAAAACTGTTCTTCATCGGAAAAAAAATCATCATATTATTAAACAAAATTTTATTTTTTCTCTGCTCAAAATTCTCACTGAACCTTTAGAGCTACAAGAAAGTTATGTTAACGAACATTATCAAAGTCAGCCCATAGAAGTTATTTTAAGAAACAAAATAGCTCAAGAAAGAATTATTAGACAAGTAACTCAACAAATTCAGCAGGATTTAGACCCTTTAATTATCGTCAAAATGACCATTGAACAAGTGCAGTCATTATTACAGCTCGATCGCCTCTTAGTATATCAAATAAATGTTCCCGTTAAAGGGAAATCAGAAAATAATATCAGTTTTATAGACACCGTAACCTATGAAGCAAAAGCATCAAATGTAATTCCCTCAGTTCTAAATTTTAATGAAGAAAGTTGTTTTCATAATAACCAAGAATTTCAAAAAAAATATTTAGAAGGATATACCTTAGTTATTGATAATATCCATGAGTCAAATATGGATATTTGTTTAAAAATGATGATGGAGAAATTAGAAATAAAAGCAAAAGTTGCTATTCCCATTATCGTTAAAAATCAACTGTGGGGTTTATTGATTGCTCATCAATGTTTTACTATAAGAAAATGGAAAAATAGTGAAATTAAATTCCTTAAAAATATTGCTGAATATTTATCTTTAGCTATATATCAATATAACTCCTATCAAAAACTAGAAGAACAAAAAAATTTGCTAGAACAACAAATAGAAAAAAAAGCAAAACAATTGCAAGATGCCTTAGTAGTGGCACAAATAGCCCATCAATCCAAAACAGAATTTTTAGGAAGTATTAGCCACGAGTTGAGAACTCCTTTAACTTGTATTATTGGTTTATCAGGAACACTACTACACTGGTCGAAAGAGAAAAAAAGAGAAAATTTATCTCCAGAAAAACAAGTTAGATACTTACAAATTATTCAAGATAGTGGCAGAAAACTGCTTCAACTAATTAATAATATGCTAGATTTTGCCGACTTAGAAGCGGGAAAGTCTTTGTTATATATTGAAAGAATTTCCTTAGAAAATTTGAGCAAATTTGTTTATATTTCAGGTTTAGAAATAGCTAGAAATCAGGGAATAAAAGTAAGATTAGACTATCAAGTTTCTCCAGAATTAGATCTATTTTATGCCGATGAAGAAAGACTATATCAAATATTATTAAATCTTGTAGATAATGCCATTAAATTTACTCCTAGTGGGGGACAAGTTATTATCAGAGTAATGAGAAATCAACATCAAGCCATTTTTCAAGTAGAAGATACAGGTATTGGTATTGATAAAAAACAAATTCCTTTATTATTCACTGAATTTCAACAACTAGAAAATTATCGTAGTCGTAGTTATTCTGGTACAGGTTTAGGGTTAGCACTAACAAAGCATTTGGTGGAATTACACGGGGGTATGATTGAAGTAGAATCCATTATTGGAAGTGGTTCAACTTTTACAGTTTTTTTACCCAATTACGAACAAAAAAATAGTCTGAAAAATGAATGTAATCAGAATGTTATCAATCAATCTAAAGTTAATAAAACCATTGCAATTATTTGTGATGATGAGGAAGTTGGTACATTTCTGTGTGAGTTATTAACCGCCGCCGATTATCAGGTAATTTGGTTAGTAGATGTTCAAGAAGCCATTAGTAGAATTAATCTTATTAATCCTGCGATCGTAATTTTACAACAAGAGCAAGATATTTCTTTAACTATTGCCGAAAGCATTAAATCTCAAGCCGATTATCCCCTCTATCTGATTGTCATAAAAGACCAAATACAGGGAAATGAGTGGGAAAATTTAGTAAGCTCAGGTATTGATGAGTATTTACTAAAACCTTTACAACCTCGCATCTTTCTCAAGAAAATCAATCAAGTGATTAATCAGCATTGTTGCTTAGAAGATTGACAATTCACCGTAACTTAACTATTAATTATTAATTGTTCATTATTCATTGTCATACTATGCCCAGAGTTGTCTTAGTTCATCCTCAGATTCCTCCCAATACTGGTAATATTGCCAGAACTTGTGCCGCTACAGAAACAGAATTACACTTAGTTGCACCTTTAGGATTTGAAATAAGCGATCGCACCTTAAAAAGAGCTGGACTAGATTACTGGCCTCATGTAAAATTAACGTACCATTCTAGTGCCTCAGAGTTTCTACAATTTGCCAAAGAAAAAGGGGGAAGAATAATAGGCTTAAGCGTTAGGGGAAAAGAAAACTACCTCAAATGTCAATATCAAGAAGATGATTGGTTACTGTTTGGCAGTGAAATAGACGGCTTACCACCATTCGTATTAAAAGAGTGTGACTTAACCTCTTATATCACCATGAAAAGCAACAATGTGCGCAGCTTAAACTTATCCGTCAGTGTTTCTGTAGTTTTATTTGAATCGATACGCCAATTAAGCTAAAGACTATATTAACCTGAGTTCGGAATTAAGATAAAAAAGAAATTTCCCGTCAGGGTTGAATATATTCAACCCCTATCACCCTAAGCCTCCACCTCTCCCTCTCCCCTCATCCCCCTAATACTCCAACACCTACAACCTGAAATCTATCCGATATTCTTAAACCGAACTGAGATTATATATCTCCTGACCATTATAATAATAGACCAAATAGTTATTAATTTTAATGGTGTGAATAAAAAAAGGAAAAAATCCTTAGCAGGAATAGCGGGAATCGTGGCAGTTGCCACCCTCATCAGCAAAATATTCGGCTTAGTCAGAGAGCAAATTGTTGCCGCCGCTTTTGGGATAGGCCCCGTTGTTAATGCTTATGCTTACGCTTATGTTATCCCCGGATTTCTTTTAATCCTTCTGGGAGGCATTAATGGGCCATTTCATAGTGCCTTAGTTAGCGTTTTGGCCAAAAAAGATCAAAAATCCGCAGCCCCTCTCATCGAAACCGTCACAACTCTAGTTAGCGGAATTTTACTCTTAGTTACGGTTATTTTAATCATCTATGCAGACAAATTTATCGACTTACTCGCCCCCGGATTAGAAAGCAATGTGCGAGAAATGGCGATTCTGCAATTACAAATTATGGCACCTTTGGCAATCTTTGCCGGATTAATTGGCATTGGCTTTGGTAGTCTTAACGCTTCAGATCAATATTGGCTACCTAGTATTAGCCCTCTATTTTCTAGTTTAACAATAGTTGTGGGTGTTGGCGGACTATTTTGGTTTTTAGGAGAAAAAATTAACGCCCCTGAATACTTACAATGGGGTAGCATTATGTTAGCAGGTACAACCCTAGCTGGAGGTATTTGGCAGTGGTTAGCACAACAAACCGCCCAAATCAAAAGCGGTATTAGCACCCTAAAACTAAGATTTAACTTTCGTCAAGAAGGAGTTAACGAAGTTGTTAAAGTTATGGCACCTGCGACTCTATCTTCTGGGATGTTGCATATTAACGTTTATACAGACTTATATTTTGCTTCTTACATTGAAAATGCGGCGGCGGCAATGCGTTACGCCAATTTCATTGTTTTAACTCCATTGGGTATTATTTCTAACATGATTTTAGTACCTTTTTTACCCATTTTTTCTCGTTTAGCAAGTCCAGAAAATTGGGATGAATTAAAGTTAAGAATTAGACAGGGTTTAATTTTAACAGCTTTAACAATGCTACCTTTAACCGCAATTTTTGTCGCTTTATCTCAACCAATTGTTGCCTTAATTTATGAAAGAGGGGTGTTTAAATCCTCGGCTTCTGCCATTGTTGCCCCTGTTTTATTTGCCTATGGTATAGGTATGTTTTTTTATTTAGCCAGAGATGTTTTGGTAAGGGTTTTTTATGCTTTAGGAGATGGACAAACTCCTTTTAAAATTAGTATTATCAATATCTTTATTAACGTCATTTTAGATTATTTTTTAGTCAAGAGCTTTGCAACCCAAGGATTAGTTTTTGCCACTATTGGGGTTAATATTTTTTCTATGATAATTATGTTATTTATTTTAAATAAAAGACTTAACGGCTTACCGTTAAAAGAATGGACTGTTATCTTTCTAGGTTTAATTGTGGCAACTATTATCTCAGGTTTTAGCTGTTGGGGATTTTATGGGTTAATATCCTCTTTATGGGTTAAAGAAAGTCTATTATTACAAGGTGTTAATTTACTTTTTTCTTGTTTAATTGCTTTAGGGATATTTTTATTATTTACTATTCCTTTAAAGTTACCAGAGTTAAGTATCTTATTAAGTAAAATTAATGCTAAAATTTCTAAGTCTTAATTTACTTTTATTTGACTAATTTTTAATTTAATTATTTCCTAATTCCTTATTCTATTTTTAACGAGTTAAGTAAGAAATTCCCACAAGAAAAACTAATAAACCAAATGTAGTTAGAAAAAAGTGTTTTAATGATGTTCCTCTTTTTTTTACCATATTACGCATAGCTAATTTTACATAGCTATCTTTTCCTTTTTCTTGGGAATTGTCGATGTTTTCTGGTTCAATTTTACTAGAATTAGTCATAGTTAATATGAATTGGATATTTTCCTATAATTGTTTTTTAGCGTTGCTGAATTAAGATTATGATTTTTAGTTTAGGTTGGGAATAGGGAATGGGCAATAGGCAATTAAAAATTATGAATAATAGACATCTCCAATAATAGACATTTTAAGGGCTGAAGCCCTTACTACGAGCCAACGAAAAATAATTTATGGAGAGGTCTAATGAATTAAAAACTCCTAACTCTCATTACTCATTACTCCCCTAAACCTGAAACCTGAAACCTGCCACCTAGAACCTTTTTTTAGCTTATTCTATTCTAACCCGAGCAAGAATATTAACAAGTTTGGGCAAGAGACTTAAGATAGGATTAATGTTATTAGGAATAATCGGATAATTATTTTATGAATGTTACAGATAAAACAGAATATAAAGATAACTGGTTTGATAGACTATTTATTGCTTTGTTTTCCCGAAAAATGGCGAAGGCGGTGGGGAAAAAGAGTCAAAAGAAAGGTTATGAGGGTTTTGTGGATTTGTCGATGCAAATAATGGAAGGGCGCAATTCTCAACAACAACAAGAGTTAGTGGCTATTGTTTTACAATCTCTTGTGCCTTCTCCTGTTTTATTTCTAATTCGTAATCTCTTTTCTCCTACTAAATGGGTATGTGAATCTAATGCTTGGTTTGCGACAGTTTTATTTGAGTGGTTGGTGGGGGAGTCAGAAATTAGAGAGGCAGAAATTGTTACGGAGGATAATCAGGTAACGATACTCAAAAGCGGTGTTTATATCAAAAAATGTCGTTATTTAGAAGCTAGTGGATGTGTGGGAATGTGCGTGAATATGTGTAAATTGCCCACTCAAGAGTTTTTTACAAAGTCTTTTGGTATTCCTTTGACTATGACTCCTAATTTTGATGATTTTAGTTGTGAGATGGTTTTTGGGCAAGTGCCTCCTGCTTTTGAGGATGAAGAGGCTAGTCGGCAGTCTTGTTTAAAGCATATTTGTCCAACCGCTAGTGTTACCAGTCAACCTTGTCGTAAGTTAACCTAAGCCCTTAGATATGATTTTTCTTCCTTTAGCTGGGGTTAGAAGCAATATATTTTAAGTAATTTAATGATGTTTTATGTCACAGTTAGGCAACCCTATAAAACCAAAAGCCTCCATTACTAAAGGTGTGACTAAGTTGAGGTTGATCGCAAATATTTGTTAAAATCTCGCCATAACTTAAATGGGATTGTTATAGTGTGAGTAAATTGAATAGGATTTTTATGCTTTTTCAAAATGTCTCACTCTAATGCTCATCCCGTCTTAATTTTAGATAATAGCCACTATTCTTTGCATTCTTTGAGAGTGATTCTTGAGGAAAATAATATTACTTATTTACATTTTCAAACTGAGCAAGATATTTTTAATTATCTACAAGAAATTAATTATATTCCTATTATTTTTACTAGCTTTACTGAGTCTTTTTTTGATTTAAAAAATAACCTAAATTCATCTAATTGTTTTTCAAAAAATAAGCAAATTTTTATCGCATTTATAAGTAATAATCACGATAATAAGGAATTAGTGTTTAAATTAGGTGCGATCGAATTTTTGACTAAGCCTTTATGTAGGGAAGAAATATTAACTAAAATATCCTATTGGCAAGAGTTATCAATTTGTAAAAATATCAAACTAAATTCATCTATTCTTAATGGAGAAATAAAAGAAAAAGAATGGGACAACAAAAAAGAAAAGGATAAGAGAGAAAAGAGGATTATAACTGAGTGTGAAGAACGTTTTAATAGTATAATTCAATTAATTAATGGTTGGTTTTGGGAGGTTAATTTAGAGGGAATTTTTACTTATGTAAGTCCTAAAATTGAAGAGCATTTAGGTTTAAAACCAGAGCGACTAATCAGTAAAAGTGTTTTTGAAATTATTGAAGAATCAGATAGAGCAGAAATGCAAGAAATTTGGGATGATTTATTAAAAAATCCTCGGTTTTTTCACCGTGTTAAACGCTATTATTTATTGCCTATACAACAAGATATTTGGTTAGATTCAAAAGGATTACCTATTTTTAGCCAAGAGGGAAAATTACTCGGTTTTAGAGGTATAGAAGATAATATAACCTCAACAAAACAAACGGAACAAGAAGTTATGGAATATGACGATGAGGGAAATTTAAAAAAAGTCACAGGGGTTGTGACAAATATATGCGATCGCAAACGTGTTGAATTAGGCATTCGTCATATAGCAAAAGCTGTTTCCTTTAAATCAGAAGAAACTTTTTTCCAATCTCTAGTAAAATACCTAGCCGAAGTTTTACAGGCAGACGTTGTTTTTCTTTCCGAAATTAAGCCCGAAACTTCTGATTCTGCCACTACATTAGTCTATTATCATCAACAGGAATTTAAAGATAACTTCACCTATCAAATAAAAAATACTCCTTGTCAAGAAGTTGTCAACCAAAAAAATTTCAATTTCTGCCTATATTCCGATAATATTCAAAGAGAATATCCCCATAGTTTATTACTGCAAACCATTCATGCTCAAACTTATATGGGTATGGGCTTATTTGACGGTAATCAAAAACCCATTGGCTGTTTAGTTGCCCTGAGTAGTAAGTCTATTCCCAATACATCTATTAATCGAGAAATTTTCCAAATATTTGCCTCTAGTGCTTCTGGGGAATTAGAAAGAAGAAAAGCAAGACTACAATTAGAAGAATTTAATCAACAGTTAGAAGCCAAAGTAAAACAACGCACCCTTGAATTAGAAGAAGCCAAAGAAAATGCCGAAGAAAAAGCGATCGCACTGCGCTATCTTAATGAAATAGAAAGATTACTCTCGGATATTTCCACCAGCCTATTCATGGTAGAAGCAGAAAAAGTAGATGAGTATATAAATGATGCTTTAACAGCTATTGCCTCATTCTTAAAAGTAGAGCAAATTAGTATTTTTGAATTTGATCAAAAAAATGAAACTTTTTGTTTATCCCATCAAAGTCAATCATCCTTAATTAATCAAGATTTGAGAGAATGGCACATATCCACCCGTGTAATTTCATGGTTAGTTAACCAACTGCAAACAAAATGGATAGTCATGATTAACTCGGCAGAGGATTTACCAGAGTTAGCCGTCAACGAAAGAATATTATTTGAGCAACTTAACCTCAAATCCTTTATTGCCTTACCCATCGAATTTTCTCGACGAGTAGTCGGTTTTTTAACCGCAATTTCTGCCAAAAATCATCATGAATGGAATCAAGGAGAAACCAACCTACTACAGTTAACAGGAAAACTTTTTAGTAATGCCATTGCGAGGAAAAAATCTGAAACTGCCCTCAAAGAAGCCCAAGAGGCTTTATCCGCCACCAATGAAATTTTAATGGAGGAAGTAAAAGAACGAGAGAAAATATACAACAAGTTACAACAGAGTGAAATTAGATATAGAACACTATTTGAATCTTCCCACGATGCTTTATCTTTAATTGACGCAGAAACGGGTAAATACATAGACTGCAACGAAGCCTCCATAAGACTACATGACTGCATTAGTCGTAAGGAATTTATCGGTAAAACACCCCCTGATTTTTCCCCTCAACGTCAACCCAACGGAGAATTATCACATAATCTAGCTTTGAAATATATTCATCAAGCGGCAAACAATGGAGGAAGTTTGTTTGAGTGGAATTTACAAAAAAAAGACGGCACTATTTTCCCTTGTTTAGTTTCTCTAAGTGCTATTCCTAACCAAAAAAATAAAATGGTTTTGGCTATTTCTCGTGATATTTCCGAAATTAAAAGAGTACAAGAAGAATTAGAAAAAGCAAAAGAAGAAGCCGATTCTGCTAACAAAGCCAAAAGTGAGTTTTTAGCTAGTATGAGTCACGAAATTCGCACTCCCATGAATGCAATTCAGGGTTTCACCCACCTTGCTTTGCAAGAAGATTTAAGCAATAAGCAAAAAAGTTACTTAGTAAAAATCCAAAAAGCCTGTGAGTCTTTATTACTTATCATCAACGATATTCTCGATTTTTCTAAAATAGAAGCAGGGAAATTAGATTTAGAGGCAGATAATTTTTTACTGGATAATATCCTAACAGATGTTGCAAATTTACTTCATCCCAGAATTCAAGAAAAAGGACTAGAATTAGTTTTTGATATAGATGACCATTTAGATTGCAGTTTTTTAGGGGATTCTCTCCGTTTATCCCAAATCCTGACTAATTTAATTAATAATGCCATCAAATTTACAGAAAAAGGTCAAATTGTCATAACAGTGCGACGACAACAAATTACCGAAGACAAAATAACCCTATATTTTTGTGTGGAAGATACAGGAGTTGGTATTGCTAAAGATAAACTCTCTCTTTTATTCAAACCTTTTTCTCAAGCTGATAATTCTATTACCCGTAAATATGGCGGCACAGGCTTAGGATTGGTGATTAGCCGTCGTTTAATCGAAATAATGGGGGGGAAAATTTGGGCAGAAAGTCAAGAGAATAAGGGTAGTAAATTTCATTTCACCATCAATCTTAACAAAGGTAATTCTAATTCTAATCTTATCCCTCGTAATCTATCTCACTTAACCTCTAATCCCATTTTAGTAGTTGACGACAACTCAATAATTCGTCAGGTAATTACTCGCTTTTTAGAATCTTTTTCTTTTGCTGTTAAAGCAGTTAATTCTGGATTAGAAGCCATTAAGGAATTAGAAAAAGGAGAAAAAGACTATAAATTAATTATTATCGACTGGCAAATGCCCTATCTCAATGGCATTGAAACTATTCAAGCTATTAAAGCCAATCCCAATATTACGAATATCCCACTGATTTTAATGATAACGGCTCACCATATCAGTGAACTAGAGGAGTTAAAGAAAAAACAGGAGTTACAACATTTTCTAAGTAAACCGATAACCAAATCAAGTCTCTTTAATGCCATTCTCGAAGTATTTAATCACAAAAGCTATCTCGAAGACAGTTCTTGTGTTATGGTTAATACCTATCCTTCCTTTCAGTGCTTCCAGAATTGTCATCTTTTACTGGTAGAAGATAATGAAATTAATCAAGAAATTGTAGTGGAGTTATTACAAGAAATTGATATAGATGTGGCAAACAACGGCTTAGAAGCCTTAGAAAAAGTGATGACACAAAATTATGATGCTATATTAATGGATATATCTATGCCTGAAATGGATGGACTAGAAGCTACAAAAAGAATTAGGAAACTGGAAGGAGAATATTTTCAAAAATTACCCATTATTGCCATGACTGCCCATGCCATGACGGGAGATAAAGAATTGAGCCTCAAAGCAGGTATGAATGACCATATTACCAAACCTATTAACCCTAATCAACTTAAAGAAACTCTGATGCAGTGGCTACCTCAAAATAAAATACAATCGGGAGAAACCAATCAATCTTCATCCACTTTTAAGTGCAACCAAAATGAAGATATACATATTCCCCCTTTGCCAGAGATTAATATTGAAAATGCTTTACAACGTCTTGTGGGCAATAAGGAGTTATATTTAAGATTATTAAAACAATTTACTTCCCATAACATTGGAAAAAAAGAATTAATAATATCTGCCATCGCAAAAAACGATTATCGTAAAACTAGGGAGATAGTTCATTCTATCAAAGGAACAGCAGGAAATATTGGGGCAGAAAATCTTTTTAATATTGCCCAGGAATTAGAATCAGCATTAAGACAAGAAGATATTGAAAAGATACCATCTTTAGCAGAGAAATTTTACTTATCTTTTGACTTAGTTATAAATTCCCTGAAAAAATTAGAAAATAAACCTCTACAGTCATCTACAAATATAGCTAAGAATCAGAATATTGACTATTCGCAAATAAAAGAATTATTAATTGAGATTATAAAAGTATCGGAAATAGACTTAATGGAGGCACAAAATAAATTAGAAAAAGTTGAAGCAATGGCGCAAAATAGTGAAATAAGTATGAAAATAAAAGAAATTAGAGCTAATTTTGATAATTTTGATTTAGAAAAAATGAATAAAAATATTAATTCATTACTCAATATTTTTCTGACAATTAATCATTAAAAGGCAAAATCCTCTTTAATCTCCCCTTCAAAAGGGAGAAGATAAAATTGATAATAATTTACAAAAAACTTATATTTATTGATTTTTTTTTTTCAATCATTATAACTGTAGTTTAGACTAAGAAAAAATTGCAAGACAATCAATAAGCTAACAAAAATTAGCTTACGGAGAAAATAAATTGAGTTAACTATTCCTTCAAAGTTAGGTTTTTCCCCTTTTTTTACTTTTGGATTGCTGTTTTTTAATGGTGGGATAAACTTTAGCTTTGTTTCTTTTTCCCCCTTGAGGCCAGCCATGGGATTTTCCCCGACTTTTAGGAGAAAGGGTAGGACTTCCAATCTCTATCAATAATGAAGTCATAGATAGAGCAACCCTTCCAGGAGTTAAATTCTGTTGTGGTTTTTGCCACGGCAAATGGTGTTCTTGGACTAAATCCTTTGAGAGCCATAATTGCCAAGTGATATTGACGATTAAATTACTCCATCTTTGACACCTGTCAGGAGTGCGAAAATTTGGCAAAGTCCAATGCAACCTCTGCTTGGCAAAACGATACCAGTGTTCTAATCCAAACCTTCGCTTATATTGACTCCAAATATACTCCAAAGATAAAAATTCCTCTCCTACCCAGATTAACCAAAGTGGACGATGTAAACTCCCTGTTTTTTTCTCCTTTAATGGTGGTAACCATGCTATGGTGCTATATCCTTGTCCTACTACTGATGAATTTAGGGATGAATGAGAATATTGATAACCTCTATCTTTCATCGTGGGACTATCTTTACATTCCCACTGGGTATGATCTATGCCTAATAACGTATATTCTAAAGTGTCTATTTCTTGAGTGTATCGTTTCATCAATTTGTTGCCATTGGGACGACTATCCTCTATCGCTTCATAGGTGCTACACCATTGTCTCTGGAAAAAAGGCGATAAAGAAAATTGTGCCAAACTACGAGCATTTTCTCTGGTCATGATGCTGTCCATTAGCTCAAATGTGGCATCTTTACTTTTGACTAACATTTCATAGGTATCATGACGAAAATTTTTTAGTCTGTTATATTTGTTCATGTAGAGAGATTTTAATTGGTGATTATTTTATTTTCTCTCTATTTTTCTTTTTTGTCTTGTCCTTCCTCATTTTTCTCTACATTTAGTCTAAACTACAGATCTCAGTCAGAGATTCTTAAGTTGAACAGAGGTTATCAAAGTTTTGCTCGTAAACAAAATTGATAATCTCCCCCTGCTTCTAGTTGGTAGTCATGGCTTTCTAAAAAACGGCAGAGGGGTTCTTTTATTAAGCTACGTCCCAATGTGGGAGTGATCGATAATTTTCCTGCGGGAAAGTGCCACTTAAAATACCATTGGTAGCTACCCGCATTAACTTCTCCTTTTATTTCTCCTTTACTCCAAGATTGACTCGTAATTTTCACCTCAACAATGGTTTCTGGTAAAGCCATGAAATCAAATTTCAATCATAATTTTTCTTTTCCATATCGTAATATCAAGGGAGAAATAATTTCAAGACCATAGGTGCGATCGAATTTACTATTTGGACGAACTGAGGACTTCCCTGATTACCATCTTTTTCTTCGGCTTCGGCTCTTGCTTTCACTAATTGAACAAAACGACTGGACAATAAATAACCCTCGGAATTGTTTTGAGTTTCAAATAACCCTTGAGCGGTTTCTGCATCTTTGATAGCGGCACTCACTTGTCCGTAACGGGATTTAATCACTGCTCTTCCTAAATAAGCCTGAGCTAATTCTGGATTAAGATTAATTGCTTGAGAGTAATAATCAGCCGCCGCTTTATAATTACCATCTTTATCTTCAGATAATCCCCACACATAAAATTGCTCTGCACTGGCGGCAGTGGCGGGAATACCTACAGTGCCTTGTATATGAGCCATACTGAGGTCTAATCCTTCAATAATAACCCCCTGCACATAACTGTTTCTAAAGTCAGTATTATAGGCATTAGCTCCTGATAAATTTGCCCCAGAGAGATTTGCACCGAAAAAAGAAGCGTTAGTTAAATTTGCTCCTCGTAAATCTGCTCCAGTTAAATCGGCACGGGATAAGTTTGCACCGACTAAATTTGCACCTCTTAAGTTAGCTCCTTGCAAATTAATCATTACTAAACCTGCATCGGCTAAATCACAATTTTCACACTGCTTAGTTTGCAGTAATTGATTGAGATGTTCAATATTTTCAGCTTGACAGGGGAAAGTAGCTATCAAGCTCATTAATAAAGTGGAGGTCAATAAAATAGTTTTATTCATGATGACAATATTTTTTAAAGAGTTAGCTCATAATCCATAATATTGATAATTTAAGAGACTTCTCTATGAATTTAGCAAAAGTCTAAAATACAGTAAAAACATCCAATTTTATATCGAACTCAAGTACTCATTGAGTCACAAGCAATGCGAAAACCAATTAACTTGCCCTTAAAGCTCGGTAAAGCCCACAAACGAACCCCAGAACGACAATAGTAGGCTGTGTCATCCCAAGAACCTCCACGAATTACTCTAGGAATTTCCTCCTCTGAGTCTAAAGAAGTTTCTTTTTCGAGCCACGGTTGCCCATTGGTGGGAGCTTCGATGTAATTTTCATGCCAATGATCCTCACACCATTCCCAAACGTTACCATGAACATCATATAAACCATAATTGTTTGCAGGAAAAATTCCCACTTCAGTTGTTTCTTGTCTCCATTTTCCGCTTCCCCCTAACCCATAACCAAAACTAGCTTTATAATTTGCCAATTCGGAAGTGATAGTTGTACCATAACAGAAGGATGTGGTAGTCTCTGCCCGACAAATATATTCCCATTCCGCCTCCGAAAGAAGACGATATTTTATACCTGTAAGTTGCGATAGTTGTTGACAAAAATTGTGGGCATCAAACCAAGAAATATTTTCTACTGGCTTATTATCTCCAGCAAAAAAAGAAGGATTTTCTTTCATTATCGCTTGATATTGACTTTGAGTGATAAGGTATTTACTAACAAAAAAATCTTTGATTTCGACTTCATGTTCTGGGGTTTCATCTTTGCTTCGTCCTTGCTCTTGAGTTGGTGTCCCCATTTTAAATTTACCACCATGAATACTAACCATGTCAAGGGTTACTTTTTCATCTAAATTCACAGAAAAATATTCTATTTCTTTTGTTTGTTTCCGAAGGGTTAAAGTGGGGTAATCTTGGTATTGGTTTTGATTTGTGTCGATTGTCACCACTTCTATTTGATTTTTTTTGAGGTTATCCATCAGTTTCAAGAAATCTTAAAGTTTAAAAGTTTGCAAAAAATATTAACAAGTAGTAAAGAACGAAAGAGAATTATTAATTAATAGTTTAGTTATATTTTTCTTATTATAAGTCATCAAAATAAATTTTAAGTTTTGGCTCTTTTTCAATTTTAATTAGTTTAAAAAATCAACAAAAAACTATATTAATTCAATAGAAATACAATAATTAAATATTAGTAAAAAAATGAATAAAATTAAAATAATTTTTTACTAGTTAATTTAAAAATAAACTAGCTTAATCAAAACATAATAAATTAATTATCCATTAATTTTTTTCTCCATTCTTCATCTATCTTATCTCTCTGTTCTATTTCTTGGTCTAACAAGTCTTTTTCTGTGGAATAAGCTAAGTCTTCTCCTGTAATTACTTTTTGTTGGGCAAATTGTTGAGCGTAATTAATTTTATTTTGTAATTGAGAATTAGATTCTAGTATGTTGGCTCGATTTTGTCTTTGATTATTTCTTTCTACTACTTTTTTATTGCGGTTTTGTAACCAAAAATAACGGATTAAGGGAATAGTTAAATAACTAACTGCGTAAGCGACTAAAATGCCGTAAATGGAGTTCACAAATAGAATAAATCCTCCGATTTCTTGGGCTAATTCGGGAGTGAGTAATGTACCTAACATTAAAGCTAATACTATATTAACTCCCCCAAGCGCGATCGCACCTATTTTTTGACCACTACTAGCAATACTAAACTGCCATAAATTTTCTTTTAAGTAAGGAGCAACACTAGCTTTATTTCTTTCTTTTGCTGTTACTTGTAATTCAGGAAAATAATAAATAATTTCTCCTTTATCTGACACTTCAGGATAACCATTAAAACGAATTAAAACGGGTAAAATATAATCTTCATCTTCTTGATTGCTAATATTATCTAAATAGGGGGCAACTTGTTCAGCGATAATTGCACCATTATTATTTTTTATTACTGTAGCAATTTCTCGCCAACGTCTTTCTTCTAAATTGCGATTAGGATTACCGTCGCCAAATAGAAAAGAATAAATTGATTCTAAAAAATTAAGCTCATTTTCTGTTTTATTATTACGTTGTCTTTGATAACGTCTTTCTTCATAATTGGGGGAAAACATCCAGAAAAAATCTGGGGAAATCCAAAATTGAGGTAGAAAAAAGAAACCTCCCCCTCTCCGAGAATCCCCTCCATTGTTATCCCCGTCTTTGCTACTACTTATGGCAACGACAATAACAATAATGGCTAGTAACATAATAATAATAGAAGAAATCAGGATAATTCCGAAGGATATTTTAATTAAATAAAAAACTATATCCCATGCTTTTTGTAACCATTTTTTCCATCGTAATTGCCAGTATTTATTCCGAAGAATTGAGCGAAAATTAGAAGAAAATAAATAGACAATGTCTCCTGTTTCTGCTACTTGCAAATGTCCACTGGTATCGTTGGCTAGTTGTAATAATTCTTGTTGAACAATTTTGACATCCAAGCCAGATTGAGTTGCGACATCACCCACAGTCACTCGGTAATTAAGTTTTTCAACGGATTGCATAATCGCAGAATTAGGACTTGCCATTGTTACTCCCCTCTATTCTCCTCTAAGATATTTTTGATGACGGAAAACATTTTCTTTTTTTACTATAGCAATTTAGAAATTGTAAATCTTGTCAAGACAATTATTATCCTTGATAATAGAATAGATAGAGTCATGATAGAGGAAAAAATGTGCTGTTATCCAAAGGATTTGAAGTTGAAGTTTACACTGGTACTGCTAAAGGTGAAATAATCGGACTTTCTAGCCAAATTGTTCAAGATTTAAAGGGTTTTGTGCGTGAGCCTGATAGTCGTAATGTAGAATATACTACCGCTCCTTTGTGTAATTACGATCGCCTCTTATGTGCTTTGTTACGCCCTCGTAAGGATTTACGTCAATATCTCAAGTCTTTAGGGAATTATACCATTGTACCAGGTAGCACTTTATCTTTAGGTGATAGTAGCCGTTTTTACCGCTCTGATCCTCAAAATCATTATCATGACTATATTGAAAATACTTACCATACCAATATTGTCACCGCTAGTATTCATATTAATATCGGTATTGAAGACACGGAAAAATTAATTCAAGCATATCGTCTAATTCGTATGGAAGCACCTTTATTGTTAGCATTGAGTGCATCCTCTCCCTTTTTAGATAATCAAGTAACGGGGTATCATTCTACCCGTTGGCATTTATTTCCTCATACTCCCATCGATGTGCCTTTATTTCGTAATCATAGCCATTTTGTTGAGTGGGTTGAAAAACAGTTGGTTTTAGGGACAATGCAAAACGTAAGGCATTTGTGGTGTTCTGTGCGTCCCAATGGAGATAATCGCCCTTATAGTCTTAATCGGTTAGAGTTGAGAATTTGTGATTTAGTTTTAAACCCCATTCATTTATTGGCCATTACGGCAATTTTAGAGGCGAGGATTTTTCAGATTTTAGCAGATAGTACTTTAGATCCTCTACAACAGAGTACTATTAGTCGAGGAGATTTAGAGACGGAATTATTAAAAATAGTTCGTCATAATGAACAGGCGGTGAGTAAAAATAGTTTAGATGCGACTTTGTATCATTGGCAAGATGGTAGGGAAATAGTTGCCCGTGATTGGTTAGAAAGTTTAGTTGCCCAGTTATATCCTACTGCTAAGGATTTAGGTTTTGCTTGTTTTTTAACTCCTGTTAATCGTCTAATTCGAGAAGGTAATCAGGCTCAACAATGGCTGAAAAAATATGAACAAGGTATCTCTATTTCTACAATTATAGAAGATGCGATCGCATCTGTGTATCAAGAGGAAAAGGAATTAGAAGACAAACTTTGTGAACCTATTTTGGTGGCATAAATCATATTAATTATGGTTCTTCTACAATGATTATGATAGATTAAAGGCGAGAGGCAAGAGTATCAAGGAGCAGTCAAAAAAGTTTATAATTGTTGTTGTTATTTTTTTACAAATTAGGATATTTATCTTTGGTAAAGTGTCTGTTTTTATTCCCAGTCAAATAGTAGCTTTAGATTATCAAAATAAGTCTTTATACTGTGAAGTAATAGATGCGTGCTGCGTAGCAGATCCCTTCGGGATCGCATCTCGTGATTTATGTTGGGTTCGCCCAATTATTTTGGTAGATAAAATGACAGAAAAAACTGATTATTTAACAGATAAAAATGACATTTACGATCTAAGGTTTACCTCAGATTTATTATGGAATATAAAAGATTTTAGAATAGTTTTAGATACAGAATATATTGAATTTTTAGTTAATTTAAGTGATTTTGAATTTGATGATGATAAATTAAAATTAGCGAGAGAAAAACTAAAACTATTTATTAAAGAAATTTGCTGATGTATTGTTAAATTTTATTAAACACTTAAATACCATTCTTGATTTATATATATTCTATTCGAAGAAAATCAAGGGTCTTTTTGAAAATTTAAACAGTAATTTAACTGCTCTAATAAAAGACTGTTAGCTTCTTGATTGAAGTAATTTTGAGATAAAGTATTTTTTGTCAAAAAACCATTAATAATATCAATCCATTGAGAATCAAAACTAGGTAATGACAAACCGTAATAATCACAATTTAAGATAAATTTAGGATTTATTTTATATTTATTCTGATTACTAATCTCACTAATTTTACTATTTAATAGTAAGCTATTTCCTAAAAAAACATCAATTTTATTATTTTCCAAATCAGTTAATACATTTTCAAAACTGTTATAGTAAACCTTTGATGCTTGAGGATAGTTTTCATCCAAAAACTTTTCATTAGCAATATTATATATACTGCCAATATTTAAACTATTTAACTTACTAAGATTAAAATTTTGAGTATCCCCCTGGGGTAGTAAAAACTGATTTCCTGTTACCATAAAAGGAATAGAAAATACTATCTTATCTATATTTTTAGAAATTATTTGACCACATTCAAGATCAACTTGATTAGTAGTAATTAAATTAAAGAGATTATCTGAATCAGAAGGAATAGATACCAATTTTATTTCAAAATCAAAGTCAAAATTTGATTCTAAATAGTCAGCTAAACTATGTCCTAAAAAAGAACAAAAACCGCTCCATTCACCATCTTGATTTATATATCCTAAAGGCTCATTATTTTGAGGATAAGCAATTTTTAAAACTCCTGTTTTTTTTATCTCTTCAAGAATAGATAAATTTTGATTTTCCCAACTAGGAGTAACCACTAAAGATGTTTCTATGGCAAAAGGTAAATCCCCTCCATAAGCATCTTTCAAATCATTGACACTTAATTGATTAGTTTGTTTTACTTGCAAAGAATTATTTTCTCTAAATTTGCCATAATCTGAGCTTAAATAAACTAAATAATCCTGATTATTTTTTAAATAAACTTCTAAAAAAGCAACCGCAATACCTCGAAAATATTCACTGCTTATATTTCTATTTTTTCCTAATAAAAACTCTGGTAAACTATCTAAAGTAAATTCAGGAGAAGGTTGTGTTGAACTAAAATGAGTACCGGGTTGGAAAAAAATTAAATATTTAGGTATATTTTGTAACCATAAAAAAGGGTGTATTTGCTCAATCACAAAAGGAGTAATTATGTCTTGACTTCCTGCGGTAATCATAGTTGGAATTTTAATTTTACTCAACCCTTCTGATGCAAAAATACTACTTACCAGAGGGTGAGTAGCAATTACTGCCTTAACACGAGAATCAGCGACTTGATATTGGGTAGGAGGTAAATAACTCGCTTGACACTGGAGAATAAGGGCGATGTTTATAATTACTTTGTCTGAACTACATTCTGTTTGTAAACGATTTATATTCAACGGTGCACCGGCAATTTGTAGTGCTGTTGTTCCTCCTAGTGAATCTCCTATAATATCAAATCCGTTTAATTAGCCACACTAAAAGATATTAATTAGGCCACCAATAAAAATTGGCTATTCCTTTAACTATTTCTTTTTCTTCCATAATTTTTTTGCATCTACTAATAACTACCTCTTCTAACTCTTCTAAATTTTTAAATGTCCTATTAGCGATGGCCTCATTTATTAATGGCCACAAACGTTCTGCCGGTTGTAATTCTGGAGAGTGAGAAGGCATCAGCATAACGTGGATTCCCTCTGGTATTTCCGTCGTTTCTTTAATCGGATGCCAACCAGCTTGATCCATTGCTAAAATCACCCTTTTGTTTTTACCTATTTCATAGTGCTGTGCAAAATCTTTTAAGACTCGATTAAACAATTCAGTATTTACATATGGTAGTAGCCACCAATATGTCTCTCCTGTATTTGGTTCCACAAAGCCATATAACCACAACCATTGAAAACGCCAATTGACCGTAGCTATCGGTTGATAACCTTTTTCTACCCATACTCTTCTCAATACTGGTTTGAGTCCTAAACGATGCTCATCCTCAGCCCACACTTGAACGTCCGCGTCGGGATATTCTTGTTGAATCTTTTTTTTTTTTCTGCTAGTTGATTTTTCCATTCATTTTGTTCAAGGCAGCTAGAATTTTGATGATTTGGACGAGGACATCGGAGACGATATTCTAATCCTTTAAGATATTCCCATCCTCTTTGAGGAGAAATAGTACGATCTAGAAGTTGAGTGAGCCATTTTGCGACTTTGACACCATTCCAAAGTCCTTGATCATCGGGGGGTGATTGTAATCTTTGATATAGCAGAGCTAATTGTTGATCGTCTAATAACGGTTTTCTACCCCGATTATGTTGTCTTTGATCCCCCAACATTTTTGCACCCGAACGATTATAACTACGAACAAGTTCGTAAATCCAACTTAAGCTATATCCTGTAACGTGGGAAACATAAGAGGTTCGTTTCCCTTGTGCTAATAACCAAATCACTTGGTAGTGAATTTTTTCAATCCCTTGTTTGGCTTTTCGATACCCTTGTTCTAATTCTTGTAAACTTAAATGGGGTTCAATTTTGATTCTTGAAGGCATTGGTCAAAATCTACGACAACAAATATACATCCTCTTGATTATACCATGTGCAATTAAGCGGATTTGATATAACTCCTATCTGGGAAAGATTAGCCCTTTTTTGCCATAAAGTATTATCTTCCTGAAAAGACTCTAAGTAATCAATAATATAACTTAAGTCAGCAGGACGAGCTAAGTATTCCATCGGACTTAATGCACTACTTAATGTCCCTTTTAATAGTTCTTGACGATATTGTAAATCGCTACCAATATGTTGAGGTATAGCAACAATAAAACCATAGGAAGCTAAATGTTGAGCAAGAGAGGTAAAATTTTCTCTAACAGAACCAAAACCATGAGATATTAAAACTAGAGGAAAAGTATGGGTAGCGTCATCAGGTAAATAAAAATCCACAGGGAAATTATATTGAGAAACAAAGCCTTCTTTTGTCATTCTTACTTGATTTCTTTCAAGAATAACAGTTTTTTTGATGACATTATATTGACCTTTTTTTGCTAAATCGGGTAAATTATCTAGTTGAGACAGAGGGATATTGTGACTATTTTTTTCTGCTACATTATCAATGGCTTTAGTTACTGCATCACCGTAACTTTGATAGGCAAATATTTCATCTTTTAATTGTGCTAATAACTCTAAATTAACGTAAACTTCCTGAGTAGGAAAAGTTTTTAAAACATCAATTAAATTCCATGATTCTTGATTTCCTGCTGTCGTTAAAATTGCACCTCTTATGGCATAAAAACCGTTTCTTTGGCTATGAGAAGAAATTACTTTTCCTAATTGTTTGATTAAATCTTGGGCTAAGGAGGTACGACTTATTCTATATAAACTTGCTTGAGGAAATTGAAAAGATTTATTTAAAAATAGTCTAACCTCAAAGAGAGTTTTTTGATCTAATTGAGAAGCATAAGGCTCTAAGTCTTCTTTTAATTCTCCTGTTTTAGCAAAAGTTTCTAAAGATTCTATAGCTACAGAAAAAGATAATGAACCATAAACAAAATTAATTTTTTCTGCACTTTCAGCAGATTTTGAAAATAGACAGGTAAATAAACTAATTAAAATACTAATCAGGAAAAATTTTTGCTGATAATGCTTTATTTTTGTAAATATTTTCATGGCTGTTAAGCATAATTTTAAGGGTAAAAAATATAAAAATACTTGTCATAAAATACTAAAAATGTTATAATGTAGTTAGAGCTAAATAGTCACCTTTCTCTTGATCCGTAGCGATCAGGGGAGGGGTGGCTTCTGCTTTTTATTGGCGAATTATAAGGAAATTAAATTTATTAATTAGTGAATAGGTTTCTAAAGGGTAAAGGGCAAAGGTAATTGACAATTAGTAATTAAGACAAGAGAATAGGCAACGGTGTTTAATTAATTAATTTCCCCTTCTTACCCCTTCCCCTCAACATCCCAATACCTGAAACCGGAAACCCCACTCAACTAAATATTTGAGTCATTAAACTGAGATTATTTAAGATTCAAAGGTAAGAGCTTTGCCTCTGACATCGGTACATAATTGACCATTATCAAGGGCAATATTACCATTAACAATGGTGTAAACAGGCCATCCTGTCAATTCCCATCCTTCAAATGGACTCCAACCACATTTAGTTGATAAATTTTCTTTTAAAACAGGGCGATAATTATTTAAGTCAACTAAGATTAAATCTGCATCATAGCCAATTTTTATTTCTCCTTTATTGGGAATTTTGTATAATTTTGCGGGGTTAGTACACATCCACTTCACCACTTGCTCAACACTACATCTCCCTTTTTTTGCTTCTGTTAACATTAAGACTAAAGAAGTTTCTACTCCGGGCATTCCTGATGGGCTATGGGGGTAAGGTTTCGCTTTTTCTTCTAAGGTATGGGGGGCGTGATCTGTTGCGATACAATCAATTACACCATCTAATAATGCTTTCCATAATATTTCATTGTTTTGGGGCGATCGCAGTGGGGGGTTCATTTGTGCTAAAGTCCCTATTTTTTCATAGGCTTCGGTATTTAGTAATAGATGTTGGGGGGTAACTTCGGTACTAATCCAAGGAGTTTTATGGGTGCGTAAATATTCTGCTTCAATGCCTGTGCTTAAATGAAGAATGTGTAATCTTCTTTGATATTTATTAGCCAGTTTTACTGCCAATTTTGTAGCATTTAAAGCCGCTTCTTCGTCTTGTATCTGAGAATGAATCGCAGGATCGCTAATACCCGCAAATTCTTTTCTTCTCTCCATTATACGGGCTTGATCTTCCGCATGAACAGCAATGATGCGATCGCCTTTTGCAAAAATAGGTTCAATTTCTTCCTCTGTACTTACTAACAACGCACCATGTTGTGACCCCATAAATATTTTTATACCACAAGCAGGACTCGCTTCCCGTAAATCATCTAAATTGTCCGCCGTTGCCCCCATGAAAAAACCATAATTAACTAAACACTTCTCTTTGGCACGATTGAGTTTATCATCTAAAGCCGCTTGAGTTGTGGTTAAAGGCTTTGTATTGGGCATTTCCAGAAATGAAGTTACCCCCCCCTTAGCACAAGCACAACTAGCCGTAAATAGGTCTTCTTTATGCTCTAAACCGGGTTCACGGAAATGGACTTGAGGATCGATTACCCCCGGTAATAACGTTAATCCTTTTCCATCAATAATTCTTGCAGATTCACTATGTAGAGCAGTACCAATTTCTGCGATTTTCCCTTGTTGAACTAAAACATCTCCTAAAAGAAGTTCCCCTTCAGGTAAAACTATTTCTGCTTGTTTGATTAATAAATCAGAGGTCATAATAGTGTTTATTTCTTACTAAATTAATTGAGACAACAAAAAAATATATAGAAAAAATCACTTCTTTTATTAATGCTTAATTCTATTTTTTCAAAGCAATTTCATATTATCTCTTAATTTTTATTTTAATCTAAAATATCTTTTAATACAACCACTAAGAAGCAAAATATTTTACATTCTGACCAAGATTATGTTAAGTTTTATAAAAACATAAAAGATTATAAATTAAATCCATAAATCAATATCAATTAATTTCTATGAACAATAAAAAAGTAGATAAGCCTTATAAAAAACCAGTAATACTGTCATGGTTCTGTGAATGGTACTTAGATCGTATCTTTATTAGTCGAATAATGGCAATTATTTCTGCATTAAATTTGTTAGTTGTTGCTTTTGATATAACTTATATTCCTCTAAGAGATATATGGTTAAATGGCAAAATTACCCTAGGAAAATTTAAAATAGGTCCGTATGAATATGAAGGTTTACCTTTAACTGTTTTACCTCAGAAATGGAGTCAAAAAATTACTCAATATGATGTAATAAAAGGCATTGAACCTAATAGAGATACTCAAACATATTTAAAGGAAGTTAGTTTATTAGAAGATAGTATTAATCAATATGGTTTAAATAGTCCAGAAACAGAAGAAATTTTGACAAAATTAAGAGAATATAGTGAGGATATGATTGAGCAAAACCCTTTTGCTGTCGCTAGTAAAAGTGGGACTTTAGAAGTAATAAAAAATCGGATGCGAGATCATATGAATAAATATATTGATAATCCTGAAGACTCTGCAAAACTTGCTTTTGATTCCTTCTGGAATACTCAACATTTGCAGAAACAATTTCCCAAAGAATTAAATTTTTTCAATGAACAAATAAAACCATTAATTAAAACTAATTATTATCGTCCTATAGGGGAAAATGGGGACTTTGTTGACTACTTCGGTTTAATTGATTTTCCATTTATTGCGATCCTTTTTGCTGATTTTATTATCCGTTGCTTAGGGATTAGTATTCGCTATCATGGAGTGAATTTCAAAGATGCTATTTTTTGGCGTTGGTATGACCTAATTTTCTTTTTACCAAAGTATAGATGGTTAAGAATTATTCCTGTTACCATTCGTTTAGATGAAGCAAAATTACTCGATTCTAAAAGGATTAAAAAACAAGCTAGTCAAGGTTTTGTGGCTGGAATTGCAGGAGATATAACAGAAGTTGTAATTTTGAGAATTGTTAATCAAATACAGAGTGATATAAAAAAGGGACAAATAGAAAAAATGTTAATTCCCAAAGGAAAAGTTAGGGAATATGTGGATTTGAATGATATTAATGAGATTGCCGAAATTACTAAATTGGTTATTGATTTAGTTGTTAAAGAATTATTACCTGAAATCAGAAGTGAAGTAGAAATTTTATTAGCCTATACCATAGAAAAAACAATCATTGATTCTCCTATTTATCCAAATATAAAAAGTTTGCCCAATTTTAACAAGGTATCTCAAAATCTTAGTCAACGTTTAGCCAATAGAATTTATCAAGTTTTCTTAGAAACTATTAATAATTTCATCAAGGAAGATCCCATTTTCGATCAATATTTAGAAAAAATAATTGCTAAATTTGGAAATACTTTAACTGATCGACCTAATGCTAAATATGATATTAATAAAATTGAACAGTTATTAGTTGCCTTGTTAGAAGAAATAAAAGTTAATTATATTCAAAACCTTTCAGATCAAGATATAGAGGCTTTACTAGACGAAACCAGAGCGTTAAGATCGTTTAATGAATAAGAATAGGCACTATTTTCGTTAGTTATCTAAGTAGGCAATAGGAAATTCTACCAGGTTGCCCCTTGCAAACACAGTTTCTCGGCAATGGGTAATGATGACAATATTTAGATGTCTCAATTTTTGACATAGTTTCAGCACATTTCATACCATGATTAAGAAATGCCTTAAAATCAATTTTAATAGTTTTTTTGTTAATTATTATTACTTTTTCCTCTTAAAAAGGAAGATATAAAGGGTTTTCCCTGTTCCTCAACACCGCCAGACCACTTTATATCGAACCCAAGTGATATAATAATGCCGAACTGAAGTTAACGTATTAGTCAATTTGTATTTTTTGCATTAATGTTATGCTTAAAAGGTATCAATCGCAAAAGAATGTGATTATCGTTACCAAATGTTGACAAAAAGGCAATTAGATTATTTCAAGAGGATTGAATAATTATATTTCAAACTTAGTTAATTACTTGCCTCTTGGTGTTATGGAAAATAAAGCTAACCTGCACTATCTCCCATCGAATTTTTATTAACTTACTGGTATGTCTCAAACTTTAGAAAGCCTTACTTTAGAAACAGAAACAGGGAAGATTAATCATTATGACATCTCCTATATTTTAGGTAGTAATGATTCAATTTCTTTAGAGACTGCTATAGAAATTTTAGCAAGGGGCAATTTTGAAGCGAAATGGGTTGTTTCTAAAGTTTTGGTTAGATATGGAGAAAAGGTTATACCCTTATTGAAAGAAATTATTCTCGATGAAAGTGCGGATGTAGAGTTGCGTTGTAGTGCGTTGAGAATAGTTCAACAAATTAAAAGTCCTCAAGTAATATTCGTTATTAGTGAGCTATTTTCTCTTACTCAGTCAGAAGAATTAATGGCTCTAGCTATTGAAACTTTAGCTTCTCAGGGTAAAGAATGTGTTGACTTTTTATCTAATCTACTAAATCAAGAAGAATATCGTATTTTTGCCACCAAAGCCTTAGCACAAATTCCTCACACTTCTATTATTGCACCATTACTATCTGTTACTAAGGATGAAAATAGTGAGGTTAGACTTTACTCTATCACTGCTTTAAAAAACTTCGATCGCGCCTCGATACTTAAGGTTATGATAGAAGCATTGGAGGATAATAGCTCTAGTGTTCGTAAAGAAGCTCTAATCGGAATTGGTTTAAGGTTGAAAAAAACCCAAGAAATTCCCCTTATATCAATAATTGCACCCTTACTTAATGACCTTAATCTTGGAGTTGCCCAACAAGCGGCAATTACATTAAGTAAATGTAGTCATCCCCTAGCAGTTAATTTTCTGGAAAAATCTTTAATCTCTCCTTATACTCCCATACCATTAAAAATAACTATCATTAAGTCACTGGCATGGATAGAAACAGAAAAAAGTATCCAATCTTTAGGAAACTATCTAATCTTAGCTGATCATCTCCTCACATTGGAAATAATTAAAGTTTTAGGTAGAGTTACTAATTCCAAAATAACACAAGATGCGATCGCGCTACGCCACCTTGTAATCGCAATTTTAAATAATTTTTACGAAAATATTCCCTCAAGTAAAAACACCCCAGAAATTCTCCAAAGTCTTTGTTATTCATGGAAACAATTAAAAGCAAAATCAGCCTTGAAATATGTTCAAGAAATTACAGGAAACAGCAAGAAATATTTTAATTCTTTAGAGGCGGAAAAAACACTATTTCACCTAAAATCCCTTGAATCTTGAGGATTATCAACAAAACAACAAAAGCAATCAATAATATAGATTATATTCAATATCTAATTTTTTAAAATTCTAATATCAAAAAACTTTCTTTAAATTTTCTTATTTAGTTATCTAAATAAATATATAAAAAATATCAATAATCAACTAGGAATGTGAGCAAAGTATGCTAAACAATTGTGTACCAAAAAATAAACCACCATCATCGCTGCCGCCGCAAGGGCGACTAATGTGCCAGCTAACATCAAAGAGAATTCTCGGCTATCAAAAGCCTGTTGCATTAAATGCAACGACCAAGCTACTAAAGCTATATCTAAAATGAGAATCGGAATTAACATTTCTTAAGAATGTAAGTTTTAGTCTATTTTAATACATCTTTCTTAGAAATATTAACTTTCGTTAAGGAAAAAATTAATTTTTTACTGGCACTTGATGACTACTTAAGTATTTTTTTATCTCCTCTACCGTCAATTGTCCATAATGTAACAAAGAAGCTAACAAAGCCGCTTCCGCTTTTCCTTCCGTTAAGGCTTGATAAATATGATGACAATTACCAGCACCTCCAGAGGCAATAACAGGTATTTCCACCATTTCCGCAATGGTTTTAGTTAATTTTAAGTCATATCCTGCTTGAGTTCCATCCGCATCCATACTGGTAATTAGTAATTCTCCGGCACCTCTTTCCGTCACCTCTTTTGCCCATGCCACCGCATCAATTCCAGTGTTTTCCCTTCCCCCTCTCACATATACATCCCACCCCGGATTATTTGCATCTTCTCTTCTTCTTGCATCAATAGCAACAACAATACATTGACTGCCAAAACGCTCACTAGCTTTATTAATAAAATCTGGATTCCTTACTGCCGTTGAGTTTACACTTATTTTATCTGCCCCTGCTCTTAACAAATCCTTAACATTTTCTAAGGTTTTAATCCCCCCCCCAACAGTAAGAGGAATAAAAACTTGTTCGGCAGTACGATAAACCACATCAATAATCGTGTCTCTCGCTTCATGGGTAGCGGTAATATCAAGAAAAACCAATTCATCTGCCCCTGCATCATTATATAGCTTTGCTAATTCAACGGGATCACCTGCATCTTTCAAATTAGTAAAATTTACACCTTTAACAACTCTACCAGCATTAACATCTAAACAGGGTAATATTCTCTTTGCTAACATTTATTTATCTCTCCTTTGACGCAGTCTCATTATAATATCATGTCAGGGAACGAGTCATCTTTTGCTACCTCTGGCAAAAAACTAGAGAAAAAATAAACTCTGTTCGGTTTAAGAATATCGGATAAGGTTAGGTGTCAGGTTGCAGGTTTTAGGATGTTTAGGTGATGAGGGGAGAGGGGGAAATTAGTTCGGAGTTGAGAGTTAGAAGGTATTAATTATCAACTATTTACCTTAAATCATAGCTCAAATCACCAACACCTAAGTTTCTAATTGATGTTGAATCATAAACACCTGAGAAGCTGATTGTTTTGCATCCTTTTTGCTTTTACCATAACCTTTAGATTTTAAGACTTTGTTTTCCACAGACAAAACGACTATACAAGAAAAAAAAGTACCAAAATTATCAAATATATATTCTGGGGATTTCCAATGATTTGCCTGACAAAGATAATGAAGTTTAGATACCCAATCAACATTTAATTTTGTTGGTTTTTCCTCGTTATTATCGATACTATTAACAATATCTTTTTTAGGGTTAATATCATCATCTTGATCAGCATTTTTCTCAGGATAATTATCTTCATTTTCATCTGCAAAAATATCAGGAGCGGTAATTAAAGTATTGTTAACGTAAGCCTGAATATACGCCATAGATGCTTTTTGTTTTGCCCTACTTTTTTTTGCATCCACTGAAATTTCTGGGGAAATTAAATTATTGATACAACAAAGGGCAGAATAAACTTCTTCAGAAGGATTATATTCTATTCTATATTTAATGGAGTAATTATTTATTTGACAATAAATTAAAACTACTGAGGTAAAGTCTAGGTTGCTAAAGTTGAAAAATTTATTTATTTTTCCTTCAAACCAAATTTTATATAAATCTTTAACACTCAGACGATTAATTCTGTTTTCTATTTCTTCGATAATTTTTTCTTCAAACTGATTTTTGAGACAATAGTCTATGAGTTGGCTAAACAGCTTGTCATCTAAGTTAGTTAAATCAATATCATTTTCTAGTTTTTGCAATGATTGTTCTTTGATAAAATCTTCAAAAGTAGCAGAGGGAAAATTATTCGGTTGTGATGTTAATTCTCCTTTTAAATATGATTTAATTGTTGCCAACGCCGCTTTCTGTCGAGCTTTATTTTTTTTGCTATCTTCTTCTGGATTGAGGGTTGTTTTACCATCAAGATAACAGAAGGCAAAGTTTTTTTGTCTTATGGGGCAGTAGTGAGACTTATAATCTACCATAGAGTTGTCTAGTTGGCATTTAATTCTTAAAACGGAAATAGTGTCTATTTCTTCGTCTTCTAAAAAATGTTGAATTTTGCCGACAAACCAAATATGATAAAAATCTTTTGGTTGTAAATCTTGTTTTCGTTTTTCCAGAGATAAAATTATGTCTTTTAAACGATTATTTTTCGCAGTATATTGAATTAATTCTGATAATTCTTCTGAAGATAATTTATCAATATTAACTTGCTCTAAATGACTATATTTTTCTTCTAATTCATCTTTTCTTTTTTGCTTTAAATAATTAGCTCGATCGCACTTAAATTTTTCGGTAAACTCATTAACATGATCACAAATTGTATTTAATTCTTGAATAGAATAAGGATGAGATTTTTGCTGAAGAAAATTTTTAACAATGCGATGATTAACTAAATCAACAAATCTTCTTAAAGGACTGGTAAAATGAGCGTAAGCCATCAAACCTAAGCCAACATGGGGTTTTGCCCAAGACTCATAAACAGCAGGAACTAAACAATGCCCCATCGTTTTAATCACAAAATCAAAATCCGTTGTACCAACATCCTGAGTACGATAAATTGCTGGTAGATTATTCTCTGCCAAAAAATTACCAACTGTTGCATTAGTTAGAATCATAAACTCAGCAATTAATTGATGGGTATTAACATTTTCTTTAATTAAATTGCCGTCTTCATCAACATAACCTTCCGTTGTTAATATTCCCGATTTACCCACTCTTTTTTGAGCAAATAAATGAGCTAATTGTTGCATTTTTAATAATAATTTATGTTCAGGAATATCTTGAGGATTTGCTAAAATTTTTTCTACTTCTTCATAACTAAAGGCTTTTTTATTAGTAAAAATAGTCTCTTTAATAGTAAAATTATTAACGTTTCCACTACTATCAATTTGAAAAAAAATAGTTAAAGCTAACCGTCTTTGCTCTTCTTCCAATGAACCTAAATTAGTACTAAGATGATTAGGTAACATGGGGGTTGAAGGATTGGTATGATAAAGAGTTATTACTCTTTCCTCTGCTTCTTTATCAATGGGGGAATGTTTAGGGATTACGGTAGAAACATCAGTAATACTCACTTGAAGCTCGAAATTACCGTTACTTAATTCTATCAACCAGATACCATCATCTCGGTCAACGGTACTTGAATCATCTATCGTTATACCAAATACAGATAAACGATTATGAAAATGATCAGCTAAATTTACAGCAGAAGCCTGTTGAATATGGCTAGAATTAAATTTTCTGGGTCTGATTTCTGCTTTCATCCTCTGATTTTTAGTTGACAGATAATTTCTTTAAATCATTATATATAGGAATTCGTAATTAGAAATTCATAATTAGTAATGTAAGACAAGGCAATGGGTAAACCCCTCTGTGTCTCCCCTTAAAAGGGGAGAAGGGCAATAGGCAATGGCGAATAGTGTTGGGGTGTTGGGGTGAATAGTTGATAATAAACCTGAAACCTGACACCTTTTTCCAAACCTCAAAACCTGAACTAAGTTTGTTTTCGATTATAGCACAATGCGATCGCCCATTCAATGGCAGAAAGCATACTTGAAGGGTTAGCGACCCCTTGACCAGCAATATCAAAAGCAGTACCATGATCGGGGGAAGTTCTAACAAAAGGTAAGCCTACGGTAGTATTAACCGCTTGATCAAATGCCATAGCTTTTACGGGAATCAAACCTTGATCATGATATAGTGCAAGAAACGCATCAGGGGTATCTATATTACCATCTCTAAACCATGCTTGAGTTGGCTTAATCCACATAATATCGGGTGGAATCAAACCAATTAATTTAACTTGAGGATATTTTTTCTGAGCATTGATTAACCAATCTTGTAACCATTCTTTCTCCTCTATACCCAATTTTCCATCCTCACCACTATGGGGATTTAGTCCTGCCACTGCTATGGTGCTTTTTTCAAGGTTAAAGTCTTGTTTTAAGTTTTCAATCAACAATTCTAGTTTAGAGTCTAATATGGACGAATTAAGATTATCTGAAACAGTTTTTAAGGGGATATGGGTAGTAGCCAAAATAGTACGTAAGACCCAATTAGTATAAGGAGATAACCCAAGAAACATCATGGCAAATTTTTCTCGTCCGCTTTTTTGGGCTAAAACCTCTGTTTGTCCCGGGTAGTCATACCCTGCACTTTGCCAAAGAGATTTTGCAATGGGGGCAGTGACAATGCCTTCAAACTGACCGTTTAAAGTAAGTGCGATCGCATTTTCTAAATATAAAAAACTAGCTTTACCCGTCTCTTGATTTCCCTTGCCCCAAATAATATTTTCTGGGGTGTCCACTTCAATAATATTTAAACTATCTGGATGTATTAATTCTTGGGATGTAAAGGGCTGTAAATGATGATAGGTCTTTTCAAGATGCGATCGAGATCCAATGATCGTAATATTAGCACGATCATGTATAGAGGGTCTGCTAAGGGCTTTTAAAATTATTTCTCCTCCGATACTAGCAGGATCACCCATAGTAATCGCAAGGTCAACTTTTGAACCAGATTGGTTAATCATTGTCTTTGGTGTTAAGGAAACTAAATCAGAGTGAACTACTACCCGACCGCTATGGCTGAGTCGGGAGCTTCATCTTTCACAGGTTCGTGCCTCAAAACGGATTTACGTCCGCCTTTTGGTCTTACCGATCCTCCAGATGCAGAGACGGCTGTTCCATCCGTCTGTATTTTTCTGATGCCTTCTGCTCTAATATTTTTACTTGCGTTCTCATCTCTATCATGATGACTACCACAACTTGGACAAGTCCATTCTCTTATCTCTAATGGCATTTCAGACATTTGATAATGACAATGAGAGCAAGTTTTAGAGCTAGGAAACCATCTGTCTATCTCTACTAATAACCCACCTTTTTGCTTGAGTTTATAGTCTAGGAAATTGATCAATGTTCCCCAACCGACATCAGATATTGCTTTCGCTAAGTTGTGATTCCGAACCATACCCTTGATATTCAACTGCTCAATGACTACCACTTGATTGTTATTCACAATCTTTCTTGAGAGTTTGTGTAGGAAGTCTTGACGGGCATTGCTTATGCGTTCGTGAACTTTAGCAACTAGCTTACGAGCTTTTTCTCTATTCTTAGAGCCTTTTTTCTTACGGGCTAATTTTTGTTGTTTCCGAGCTAAGTTTTTTTCATGTTTTTTGATGTGTCTAGGGTTAGCGTACTTACTGGTTTTCCTGCCATCATGAACAATAGCAAAATCTTTGATTCCTAAGTCAATACCACAGACTTTTCCCGTAATTGTTACTTCAGGAAATGTTTGTTTGGTATCAAATAATATACTTGCATAGTATTTACCAGTAGGAGTTTTGCTTACTGTTACAGTCTTAATCTCACCTTCAAATATCCGATGAATAACTGCTTTTACTAAGCCCAGTTGGGGAATTTTGAGACATCCATCAACTATCGAGACATTTTGGGGATATTGGCAAGACTGTCTTCCTTGATATGACTTGTATCTGGGGTATTTGGCTCTACCTTCAAAGAAGTTTTTGAAAGCCTTAGTCAGATTAAGAGTCGTTGATTGCAGACATTGTGAGTAACAATCCCCTAACCAAGCCGTATCTTCCTCTTTTTTTAACTTAGGGAGATACTTATTAAGGGCTACTTGCTTTAATGCCTTACCTGTAGCTTTATAAGTGTCAATGCACAAGTTTAGAGCATAATTGTACCACCAGCGACAACAACCCATAACCTGAGATAATTTCTTGGCTTGGGTTTTGTTGGGATAGATTCTGACTTTTATCGCTCTGTGCATTGAGGTTTATTGCTAACTTAGGTTGCCAGTAAATTTATTATAACTAATGATTTTGGTTTTGTGTCGAATCCTACGGATATTTTTTTATCGAGGCACAATTCATCCGCTAATCCGCTATGCTGAGATTAGGGACTTCTTTTGCCATTTACGTTAAACTTTTGTTGCTCGATTGCTACTGCCCATTTTTTCTCCTTCCCTTAAACTCTTACCACGCCAGAGCAATTTTAAGGGTGTACCATGAAAGCCTAATTGTTGTCTAAACTGTTTTTCCATATAACGACGATAGCTATCGTTAAAGCGTTTTGGATCGTTCACAAATAAAGCAATGGTTGGAGGTTTAGATGTAACTTGAGTACCATAATAAATCTTACCTTGTTTTCCTTGACGACTGGTGGGAGGTGAGTGCCAACGCACAGCATCTTCAATTACTTCATTAATTACAGAGGTACTGACTCGTTTTTGATGTCCTTCGGCGGCGGTGTCAATTAAGTCCAAAATTTTGTCAACTCTTTTGCCTGTCATCGCTGAAGTAAAAACTCGATCTGCCCATTCCATAAAGTAGAGGCGATCGCCTATAATTTTCTGATATTCATAAATAGTATGGGTATCTTTTTCCACCGCATCCCATTTATTAACAACAATTACGGCGGCCTTACCCTCATCAATAATTCTTCCTGCTAACTTCAAATCCTGTTCAGTAACACCATCTAAAACATCGATTACAAATAAGACCACATCAGCCCTTTTGATGGCTTTAAATGCCCGATTAATACTAAAAAATTCCGTACCATAATCAACATTTTTTTTCCTTCTGATACCCGCAGTATCAATTAAACGATAGGTTTTTCCATCTCGTTCTACCACCATATCAATGGCATCTCTGGTAGTACCAGAAATAGGACTAACGATCGCTCTTTTTTCTCCTGTCAAGGCATTTAAAAGACTTGATTTGCCGACATTAGGACGACCAACAATGGCAACTTTTGTTTCTTCTACCTCCTCCCACTCATCCATCGAAGGCACGTATTCTGTTACCTTTTCTAATAAATCTCCTGTGCCATTACCATGAATTGCTGAAATCGGGAAAGGTTCACCCAAGCCCAAATTCCAAAATTCTGCCGCCAGAGTTAACCCTTGAGTTTCCGACTCACATTTATTAACTGCCAACACAACGGGTACAGGTTGAGAGCGTAACCAAGAGGCAATTTCTTCATCTCCTGCGGTCAATCCCAATTTTCCATCCACCACAAATATAGCTACCACGGATTCACTTAAAGCCGCTTCTGCTTGTTCCCTAATCAAAGGCAAAAATTCTGTCTCATCATCAAAGACTAATCCCCCGGTGTCCACTACCTGAAATTCTCGATCCTGCCAGAATGCTCGACGGTAGGTGCGATCGCGGGTTACACCGGGTTGATCAAAAACGATGGCATCCTGTTCACCGCATAAACGATTTACTAGGGCAGATTTACCGACATTGGGTCGTCCAATTATAGCAACGATGGGTAGCATGAGTTTGAGAATGAAGATTATACAGACCAAATTATATATTGTACCCTAAATTCTTTTTCATTTCAATCAATCGGAGTTCGGAAAGAGGTGTCGGGTTTCAGGTTGCAGGTGTTAGGGTGTTTAGGGGATGAGGTGATGAGGGGAGAGGGAGAAGTAGGGGCGAATGGCCATTCGCCCGTACAGGGTTTCAGGTTTCAGGTTTTAGAAGAAAGTAATGAGTAACGAGTAATTATCAACTATTGACTATTCACTATTCACTAATTGCCTTGTCTTAATTCCTAATTCCCAATTCCCAATTCTTCCCTAAAAGAGATTTAAGTCTGTCACCGCACCGAGACTACTAGAAGACACTAACTTAGCGTACTTACCTAATACTCCTCTCGTATAGTTAGGTTGACGAGGAGTCCAGTTTTGACGGCGTTTATTCAATTCTTCCTCAGAAATATTGATTTGCAACAGCTTATTATGAGCATCAATAGTAATGCTATCTCCTTCTTCCACTAGGGCAATGTTACCGCCCACTGCCGCTTCTGGGGCAACGTGTCCCACTACCATACCATAAGTCCCACCTGAAAAGCGTCCGTCTGTAATTAAACCGACTTTATCTCCCAATCCAGCTCCAATGATTGCCGAGGTTGGTGCTAACATTTCTCTCATACCAGGTCCGCCCACAGGCCCTTCATAGCGAACAATAACCACATCTCCTGCTTGAATTTTTCCTGCCAAAATTGCGTCTAAGCATTCTTCTTCAGATTCAAATACTCTTGCCGGTCCAGTGATAACAGGATTTTTAACACCACTAATTTTAGCGACTGCTCCTTCTGTGGCTAAGTTACCTTTTAAGATGGCTAAATGCCCTTCTTGATATAAAGGATTGCCCCATTGACGAATTACATCTTGATTTTCGGGGGGATTTTCGGGAATATCGGCTAATACTTCAGCGATGGTTTGTCCTGAAATAGTTAATGCGTCTCCGTGAATTAAGCCATTGACTAATAACATTTTCATCACTTGAGGAATACCACCGGCTTTGTGTAAGTCAACAGTAACATAACGTCCTGATGGTTTTAAGTCACAGATAACAGGTACTTTTTTACGGATAGCTTCAAAGTCATCTAAGGTTAAAGGCACACCAATAGTATTGGCAATAGCTAACAAGTGTAAAACTGAGTTGGTAGAGCCACCTACTGCCATGATAACTGCGATCGCATTTTCAAAGGCTTTACGGGTGAGAATATCACTGGGTAAAATTTGTTTGCGGATTGCCTCTACTAAAACTTCTGCGGATTTAGCCGTACTATCTGCTTTCTCTTGGTCTTCGGCGGCCATAGTAGAAGAATAGGGTAAACTAATACCCATGGCTTCAAAAGCAGAAGACATTGTATTTGCTGTAAACATTCCCCCACAAGAACCTGCTCCCGGACAAGCCTTTTTCTCAATGGCGAGTAATTCTTCTTCGTCAATTTTTCCTGCACTATATTCTCCAACGGCTTCAAAAGCACTTACTACCGTTAAATCTTTACCGTTATGATGCCCCGGTTTAATCGTACCACCGTAAACGAAAATAGCAGGAATATTCATCCGTGCGATCGCAATCATCGCTCCGGGCATATTTTTATCACAACCACCAATGGCAATCACCGCATCCATACTTTCACCAGTACAAGCGGTTTCAATAGAATCAGCAATAACATCCCTAGACACTAAAGAATATTTCATTCCCTCTGTTCCCATAGAGATACCATCACTAATGGTAATAGTACCGAACATTTGAGGCATTGCCCCTGCTTGACGTAAACTAAATTCTGCCTTCAATGCCAAGTCATTTAAACCCATATTACAGGGGGTGATGGTACTAAATCCATTGGCAATACCGACAATAGGCTTATTAAAATCATCATCTCCAAAACCCACCGCTCTTAACATGGCACGGTTAGGGGTTCTTTGTACTCCTTGAGTAATTGCTTTACTTTTTAAATTCTCGCTCATTTCGTTTTCAAATTGAATCATACTCTCTATTTTGTCATGAAAGTAGATCACAATGGTTGTTTGAATTTTTGAATTAAGGATAATCCTCATCTCCCATTCCTCCGAACCCCACCTAAATGAGAAATTAAGAATTAAGAGTTAAAACAGTTGGCAATACACGTAGATATTTTTACTTGTGCTTAAACTAAAAAAATCTGTATTTTTCCCAATTTCAATTACACATTTTATAGGATAAATTAGAGATATAAGAGAAGAAAACCTTGATTCTATAGAGAAAAAAGATACAAAAAGATACTTATTTGCAATATTTCTTAATAGAAAAAGGTTAAAAATACACGATAGGAGGCGGGACTTAAAAAATCCTGTGGGGGAAATGCTATGCTTATCTAAAATTGCAGGAAAATACTTTTTAATAGTAGCTACTTCCTTTTCCTTAATTTCAGGAACTCAGAATGTCTTAGCCGAATCTGTGAATATTAGATTCACTGGAACAGTAACTAAACAATGTTATATAACTGTTGATAGTAATGGCAGGTTGGGGGAAAATGATAGTCGCACAAAACTCGCTAGCGAATTACCCAATGGAGAAAGCATGAAAGCAACTTTAAGATGTAATGCCCCCACTCAAATAGAAATTTCCGAGCCCATACTATCTTCTGAACAAGATTTGAATAATCCTATTTCCATTTCTAACTTGGTCATTAATGGCTGTAGAACCCAGCAAGGGATGGGAAGCCCTGTTTTTGCTGGAAATTCAGCTTCAGGATACAAAAGTGTTGCTAATAGTGGTGATTTTGGTTGGACTCCAGAACAAGTGAGTAAATGTAGTAATTTGATCGTTAATATGTCTATTACTAACGGTGGCGGAGAAATGTTACCCATGGGAAATTATGCTTTTGATGTCAGAATTTCTACTGTTTCTCCTTGACTCAAGTGAGTAATGAATAATTAGTAGTTAATAATTAGTCGATTAATGAGTCTCAACTTCTTATTTTTCAATACTTTTTTCATTTAACTTAGGTGATGATGTTTCTAACCAATTTAATAGGAGAGGATTAACGATTTCTGGGGCTTCATCTTGGGGACAATGTCCTAAACCTTCTAATTCGATAAAATCTTCTACACAAGGATAATTTGCTAATTCTCTGCCTAATTCAATAGACTCCCAAGGGTCTTCCGCTCCCCAAAAAAAAGTGATAGGACATGGTAAGATAGGCAATAAATCTTCTGGAATTGGTCCTGATGAATAGCCTGTAAATGCAACAAATACATCCACTGCCCCTTTATCTTGAGAGGGTTTGTAGATGATTTCAATCAATTCATCGGTGATAGCTTCTTGTTTTTTATAGGCTTGGGTGAGAATTTTTCTGATTACTTGCGGTTTTGCTATTTGATTATAAAAGTAAGATGCGATCGCTCTATTGGTTAAAACTTTTTGCATTACCGTTGCCCCTAAATTACGATACCAAGGAAGAGTTAATCGTTTACGTTCATTTAACAATCGGAGAGAACAATTAAAAGCCGCTATTTTTGTCACTAAATCAGGATAATCAACCGCAGTTTGCATAGTGACAACACAACCAATGGAGTTACCCACTAATATAACAGGAGTTTTGACTACCTCCCGACAAAAATCCCCCACTTGTTTTGCCCACGTTTCAAAAGTATAAGATAAGGGTTGATTGGGTAAGGGTTTATCAGAAGCTCCAAAACCTAGCAAATCAATGGCATAACAACAATAATTTTCTCCTATAACTTTGAGATTATGGCGCCAATGACCACTATTTGCTCCAAAGCCATGAATAAAAACTACAGAAGCCCCTTTTTCTCCACACTGTTGATAAGCAATATTAAATCCCTGCCATTGCCATTGTTGATAGTTATTCATCGAAAGATAATTTATCCGAAATTTGACCAATATAATAATTTTGACATCCTCCCGTGCCTGAAGGCGACGGGATTCCTACTAGAATAGACTTAAGTGCTTAAATCTAATCTCTCGGTGGGTTGACGCTTCATCGCCTACTGCTAACTTTATGCTAGTCTTACGTCCTGCTCCACGTCCGTTTAAAGTCTCTGAATGCCCTCCAGCGACTAAGATATTTTTACTTGCATTAATATCACGATCATGCACTACACCGCAATTAATGCAAGTCCATTCTCTTATATTTAATTCTTTTTTACCGCCATTAAATCCACAATTAGAACATACTTGAGATGTTGGTATCCACCGATCAATCACAATAAACTCTCTACCATACATTACAGATTTTGCTTCTAGCAGAGTCCTAAATGTACCCCATCCCAGATCGCTAATTGCTTTACTTAATTTACGGTTTTTTACCATGGCACTAACGTTCAAATCTTCTAATACTATCGTTTGGTTTTCACGAATAATATCCGTTGACAATTTATGTAGAAAATCAGTGCGAGTGTCTTTTATTTTTCTGTGAACTTTAGCTACTCTTTTTCTTGCCTTTTCATCTCTTTTACTCCCTTTTTTCTTTCTACTTAAATTTCTCTGGCAACGTCTCAGTTTCCTTTGATATTTCTTTAATGGTTTAGAAGATTTTATCTTTTGCCCATTGCTTAGAGTTGCAAAAGTTTCAATTCCTAAATCAATCCCCACACTTTGACCATTGTCAGGCAATTTTTCAGGGATTGTCTCCACCACAAAAGAAATAAAATACCGACTGGCAGAATCTTTGATCACTGTTGCCGATGATGGTGGGTTAGGCAATTTTCTTGACCAGATAATTTTTACTTTACCTATTTTTGCCAACTTAATTTTATGTTGCCCAACTTTAAAACCACCACGAGTGAACCGTGCTGATTGATTTGATTTTCTCGACTTAAACTTAGGCGGTTTTACTTTTTTTCCCTTTCTTTTTCCCTGACAGGAATTAAAAAAGTTCTGATAGGCGATGTTAAAATCATTTAGTGATTGTTGCAAAGGGATTGCACTAACTTTTGACAACCATTCTCTTTTTTCAGTTTTCTTGGCTTGGGTGATTAACAGTTTTTGAAGTTCACTATTACTTGGTTTTTTACCTCCTTCTTTATAGATTTGCTGACACAACGCTACCCCATCATTATAAACCACACGACAACAACCAAACAGTTGAGCTAACAACTGTTCTTGCTGTGACGTAGGATAAATTCTATAGTTATATCGTTGTTTCATGTTAGACTAACACCGTATATATTGGTATGATAGCGAAAAAAAAGAGAAATGAACCCACAAAATAAAAAAGTTCATCTAACGATTTCGATAACAATAGAAGAAAAAAAAGCTCAAGTTATATTGTGAGCAAACAGGGAGGAATCAAACAGAGGTAGTGAGAGATTTTATCAGGAGGATAAGATTAAAGGAGTAGGCTCATCGCCTTTTATTGGTTAAAGTCGCCCTAAAAGGGCGAGGCTTTTGACCCATTATTTTGGTAAATATAACTAACTTGAATTCAGCTTCAGATTTAAGGATTAAGGGTTAGAGTGTTACGAGATTGGGGAGAAGGGGGGATGAGGGAAGAGGGCTAGAGAAGAAAATTTACTCTTAAATTACTAATTGCTTTTTGCCTACCCTCCCGAGTAAACTAAAATCCGGACTCACTTATAACTCTCAAGAAAAATAACCCCGTGAATATACCCAATACCATTACTGCCATACGTATTGTTTTGGTGCTTCCCCTCATTTATTTTTTATATCAACCATCTACAAGTTTTCAGTGGTTGGCTTTTTTTATTTTTCTCGTGGCGGCTTTAACGGATTGGTTAGATGGTTATTTAGCTCGAAAATTAAATCAAATTACTGCCTTGGGAAAATTTTTAGACCCTCTTACGGATAAAATTTTAATTATTGCTCCCTTATTGATTTTAATTGAGCGTCAGCAATTAAGGGCATGGGCTGTTTTTATTATTATCATTAGAGAAATTGTTATTGCAGGATGGAGAGTTAATCCTCAACTTAGTTCTGATAATGATATTTCAGGGGCAAATATTTGGGGTAAACTGAAAACTGTAACTCAAATAGGTGCGATCGCACTCTTAATTATTCCTGTTCCTCAATTAACCAATATAGGTTTAATCTTGTTTTGGATAGCCTTAGTTTTAACAGTTATTTCAGGTAGTATTTATTTGGGATTTCCTTCTTTTAGTTTGGGGAAAATCAAAGAGTAAACAAGAGTTTTGATGTTGTAATTTATCTTGTAAAGAAATTAATGGAAAGAGTTGCTGTTATAGGATTAGATATAGGCTTAAGAAGAGTGGGAGTGGCAGGTTGTGATGGTTTAGGATTAATAGCCACAGAATTAACTACTGTTAATCGTCGTAGTTTTAAAGAAGATGTAGAAGCGTTTCGGAGAATTATTGAAGAAAGAGAAGCCAATTTATTGGTAGCCGGTATTCCCTATACCATGAAAGGAGAAATTGGGTTTCAGGCAAAGCAAGTAATTAAATATGCTAAAAGATTGAGTAACGCCCTTGAGTTACCATTAGAATTTGTAGATGAAAGACTGACTTCCCTAGAAGCAGAGGAGCAACTAAAAAGTAGTAAAAAATATTCTTCTCGTCAAAAAGGTTTAATTGATAAGCGTGCGGCGGCGATTATTCTTCAACAATGGTTAGATATACGGAGATCTCAAAGTAATTAAATTGATTATGCTTAAACTTTACCGTATTTTTACTAAATTTTCTTAAAAATCCACAAAATTACAGAAAATAAATCGAAAAAAAATTGAACAAATGATTATTGATAAGTTAGAATCAAAACCAAAATATAACACTTTCGATCTTGAATACCAATTTAAAATATACTAATCAAACAACCAAAACATAAATGTAAGGCTTATCTAATTACTTACAGAATTAATGAAAGTAAGTTAGGTTTTAGCAAGTTAAGTGCCATCGACAGGAAATTTTATGTTATACCTCTTAGATGGATGTTTTATCTGTGGTGTTTTAACTAACTTTGCAGTCTTACCTTGTAAAACTCCTCGACTTGATACTCAGTAGATGAGTGAAATTAATTTTATGTTTAGGTTGTGAAAGGGAATGGGCAATAGGCAATGGGGAATGGAGAAAATTTTTATTAATTTTAAAATCAACAATCTTTTTTGCCTAATTACTTAATTTTTATCTTTAAATTTTAGATCATCTGACTCCAAATTGTTTTAGATAACAGTATTAACAAAAACATAGAAAAGAAGAGACACCCACGATATTTAAGTGGTTGTTAAAACTTTTTTAAGTAAATTTATATACTTAATTCTGAGCTAAAAAATGTCAGATCTCAAATAGTAAAAAACATATTTTTACAGAAAACTTTAGTTTTAAGGAGGACAAAGCCATAAATACTTCCATTTCTAGTTTAACCAATGAATCCCTCAAGACAACAGACCAAATAGCCTTAGAAATAACTGGCAGAAAATCTTTGCAAGGAGAAGTCAAAATTAGCGGTGCAAAAAATTCCGCCCTTGCCATTATGGCTGGAACATTACTTTGTGAGGATGAGTGTCGCTTAAACAATATGCCCTGTCTAGTAGATGTTAATACAATGGGTCAAGTATTGTCATCTTTAGGAGTCAAAATAGAAAAAAAAGGTACAACATGGGATTTCGACTGTCGTGATATAAAGGCGGTAAAAGCACCTTATGATTTAGTCTCCCAACTGAGGGCTAGTTTTTTCGTAATCGGACCTATTTTAACTCGCTTAGGGGTTGCTCAAGTACCCTTACCCGGTGGTTGTGCCATTGGTTCTCGTCCTGTAGATCTTCATGTGAGGGGTTTACAAGCTATGGGAGCTCATGTCACTATCGAACATGGAGTTGTTAATGCCTCTGTTAAAGGAGGACGCTTAAAAGGGACAAAGATTTTCCTCGACTATCCCAGCGTTGGAGCGACTGAAACCATCATTATGGCGGCAACCTTAGCCGAAGGTGAAACGATTATTGAAAATGCGGCGAAAGAACCAGAAATAGTTGATTTAGCTAATTTCTGTAATAGTATGGGGGCAAAAATTAGAGGAGCGGGGACAGATTCTATCGTCATTGAAGGGGTCGATCGCCTTCACACAACCGACTATCATATCATACCCGATCGCATCGAAGCAGGAACATTCTTGGTAGCAGGAGCAATCACCCATTCTGAAATCCTAGTAACTTCCGTTAATCCTGAACATTTGATCCCTGTCATTTCCAAATTAGAAGAAATTGGCTGTCAGATTAAACAAGAAAGTGCAACGGTTTTACGCACCATTCCCGGGGAGTTAAAAGCCAGTGATATTGAAACCTTACCTCATCCCGGATTCCCTACGGATATGCAGGCACAATTTATGGCATTACTCACCATTAGTGAAGGTAATAGTCTTGTAACAGAAACAGTTTTTGAAAATCGTCTTCGTCATGTTGCAGAATTACAGAGAATGGGGGCTAATATAAAAGTAAAAGGTAATTCGGCTCTAGTTAGTGGAGTGTCTCGTCTTTCAGGTGCGCCGGTAATGGCAACAGACCTCAGAGCGTCCGCCGCCCTTGTCTTAGCAGGTTTAGCCGCCGATGGTAAAACCATCGTCCAAGGCTTACAACACCTCGATCGAGGCTATGAGAATTTAGAGCAGAAATTCCAAAACTTGGGTGCTTCTATTCGCAGAATCTCCTATACCCGTTAATGATGATCAATTAAATCATCTGTTACCCAATCCCCTCCCCGAACTCTCTGAATAATAACTTTTATATTGTGTGAGGATAAAATATGGCAGTACAATTACAACAGGCGATCGCCGTCGGAACATATATACTGAGACAAAAACTACAGGGGAAAAAACGCTTTCCTCTTGTCTTAATGTTAGAACCCTTATTTAGGTGTAATTTAGCCTGTCCCGGTTGTGGAAAAATTCAACACCCCCTAGAAATATTAAAGCAATACTTAAACCCAGAAGATTGTTTTCGAGCAGTCGAAGAATGTGGCGCCCCCATTGTCTCCATTCCGGGAGGAGAACCTCTATTACATCCCCAAATAGCCGAAATTGTCCAAGGTTTAGTTGAACGTCGTAAGTTTGTTTATCTTTGTACTAATGGTATTTTACTAGAGGAAAAACTTTCTTTATTTGAACCCTCTCCCTACTTAACTTTTAGCGTCCATCTTGACGGCTTAAAAGAGACCCATGATAAATGTGTTAATAGAGAAGGAGTTTTTGACACCGCAGTCAAAGCCATTAAGACAGCCAAAGCTCAAGGTTTTAGAGTTTCAACTAATACAACCGTGTTTGAAGGTACTGATCCCCAACAAATGCAGGAGTTTTTCGATTTTCTCGAAAGTCTTAACACCGATGGCTTGATGATTTCTCCTGGTTACAGTTATGAATGGGCTCCAGATCAAGAACACTTTTTAAAAAGAGAACAAACTAAAGCTCTATTTAGACAAATTCTCAGTCCTTGGAAAAACGGGAAAAAACGTTGGAACTTCAACCATAACCCCCTCTTTCTCGATTTTCTAATGGGAGAAAAAGACTATGATTGTACTCCTTGGGGAAGTCCTAGTTATAGCGTGTTAGGTTGGCAAAAACCATGTTATTTAATGAATGAAGGCTACTATCAAACCTTCCAAGAATTATTAGATAACACTAACTGGGAAAATTACGGACATAAAAGTGGTAATCCTAAATGTGCTGATTGTATGGTACACTGCGGCTATGAACCTACCGCCGCTATGGATGCTCTCAATATGGAAAACACTGGTAGGGCAATTACCAGTCTATTTAGATAAATTAATTCTGAGGGATTAGGGGTTTAGGGGATTGGGAAGAAACAAGTAATTAATAAAAGTAAAAGAGGATGGGAGAAGTTAATTAAACACTTTCGCCCTCCCCCCTCAAGAGGGGGGATAAAGGGGAGTTTACCCCTTGCCCCTTGCCCCTTGCCCCTTGCCCCTTACCCCTTGCCCCTTGCCCCTTGCCCTTTGAACGAGTACCCTTTTACTAAATAGATTTTTTATTCTTATGAGTACAGTGTTACTTGTCGAAGATAGTATTCCGACAAGAAAAATGATTTCTGAACTATTAACCAAACAAGGTTTTAACGTAGAGGTAGCTACTGATGGAATTCAAGCCTTAGAAGTATTACCTAATCTTCGCCCTGATTTGGTTATATTGGATATTATCATGCCTAAAATGAATGGTTACGAAGTATGTCGTAAAATAAAATCTGATCCCCAAACCAAAGATTTACCTGTCATAATTTGTTCATCAAAAGGAGAAGACTTCGATCGCTATTGGGGTATCAAACAAGGGGCGGATGCCTACATAGCCAAACCTTTCAGAGAAAAAGAATTAATTGCTACTATTAAACAATTTTTAAAAAGATAAAGTTAGAATGGGGATTATAAGACGAGGTATAATCAATTGCTCTCTTTACTCACAAGCAAAATTACAGCCTAATTCAAAAAAAATTTAGCGTTGATATTTGCCCAAAAATAAGAATTAATAATTGTTTGTTTTTCTAAAAATTTTCTTAGTTTTAATAGTTATATAATGACTATCGTAAAACTAATGCTCATATTCTATTATTTGATGATAATGGGATTATTAAAAATCAAAAGTAGCATCAAAAAAAATGGCAGAGAATCAATACTATCCAGAAGTAGTGAATAACAATGTTCCTCTGGGGGCGGAACAAACAGTGGAACAGGTAGAAGCCCCAGAGGGTGAACTACATCTTCGCTTTGTACTGCCCTCTGGAGACGAATTTGCCCTTTCCGCCGTAGGAATTAGGGAAGTAATGCAACAAGAATCAGAACGTATCACCTCTGTGCCTAATGCTTCTCCTTTACTCCTAGGAACAATTAATCTTCGAGGTGAAATAATTTGGGTTGCAGATTTAGGTCAATTTTTGGGGTATCCTAATATCTTGAATACTGACAGAGCAGAAATTCCTGTAATTGCAGTAGAAGAACAAGAAACTATTTTGGGATTAGCTGTTGATAAATTGGGGGCAATGGAATGGATTGATGTAGATACGTTGCAACTACCACAAAATTTACCAGATCATATTGCTCCCTACATACAAGGGGAATGGATTGATGATAAGAATAAACGAATCAGGTTACTTGATCAAATTGCTATTTTACGTTCCGCCCGTTGGGTAGCATGAAAATGAATAATCGATTTAACATTTAACATCAAATCAAGGAAATAGCAGAAGAAAAAGAGGGCAAAATGGTATCAGAAACCGATTATCAAGAAAGATTTAAACAAGCTCGTACCGCTTATTTAGAAGGAGATTTAGCAGAAGCGTCCTTCATTACTGATGGTATTATGGATGACTATCCAGATGATCCTAGTGCATTCTTACTAAAAGGTCATATTCATCTACGACAACAAGAATATGATTTAGCTCAAGTTAATTATCAAAAAGTCTTGGATTTAACAGATCATCAAGATTTAGTGACATTGGCTAAACAAGGACTGGCAGAAATAGAAGAAGATAGCGAAGATCAATCTCTGTATCCTCCAGAGGTAGAAGAGCCAGATTTTGACGATGAAGTGGAAGAAATCGGTGACGATGATGATGATAATTGGACAAGCAGTATCCAATTTGACAGTATTGATTGGGATATAGATGATTTAGAAGAAGAAGAAATAGAAGATCCCACCCTACAGCAAAATTCTCCCTTTGATCAAAGTTTCTCTAAAAATTCCAATAATCCTCCCCCCACATTGAGTAAAAGTGAAAAACGCACAGAGCAAAAAAAATCAGGGGATGATGATGAACAGGATGAAGATGACACTGCCGCCAATTTTATTGACCCCTCTTTGGACGAAAACAATTTTGACGATGATATAAATTTAGATAGTGCATCTAATGATTTGTTGAGCTTTGATTTTGATAATGCTGATATAGATTATGAACAGTTTGAAAGTGATTCTAATGATGAAGATCTAAATCAAGATGAAATGCAAGATACAGGAGCTCCCACTTTTGTTGTGTCTAGTGAAGATGAACCTGAATTGAGCGATTTAGAACAAATGTTGACGGGGGAGACTGGTTTCCTTAATGATTTAGATGATGACTTGGGAGATTACAGTTCTCAGTTAGAACCTTTAACTGCTGGTAAAACTTCAACTAATACGGGATTAAATTTAGAGGATGATAATATGCCTCTCGTACCCGAAGGAGAAGAAGATTTATTTTTTGCCCCCGATGAGTTAGATGATATTCCCGACATTGATGCTGATGAGTTGCCAGTTTCGAGCATTTTTACAAAGGATAATAAACCAGAGCAGATATTTCCCAATGTTATAGAAACAGATGAGAATGTTTTTGATAGCGATTTTGATAATGAAATTACAGGTAGTTTTTCCTTTGATACAGACAAAATTAATTTAGATTTGGAAGAAGATATAAGTGTTTCTTCTTCTTTAGGAGATATTTCTGGCATATCCTCGTCTATTGCTATTAATCCAGAAGTAGAAGTTCCCCAAGGAAAACTTGCCAAATATTATAATTTTTCCCTATTCACTAAACAATTAGTACATGGTGGTGTTACAGGAGTTGTTACTTTTGTGATTGTGTTAATGGTAAGTTTGTTTCAAGGGGGAGTTAAGAATATAGAAAATACAAGTGTGACGACTACTGAATCTGGAGCAGAAACGACCGAACAAACTCAAGAAACAAGGGAAACTCAAGAAATACCATTGCCTTTTTCTCGGACATTGTTGTTAAGTTTAATCGCTGGTATTAGTGGTGGAGCTTCTACCATTGCAATGGGTTATTTGATGACTAATCACATTAAACGCTATACCAATGACTTGCAAAATCACTTTGAATCCATTTATCAGGGTGATTATGAGATAAAAGCAACGGTTTATTCTCAAGATGAATTTGGTACTTTAGCTGCTGGTTTTAATCAGATGACAAAAATGATTTATACCACTACCACAGAGGCGAGAAAGAGGGCTGAAGAGACGGAGAGAGCAAGGGAGGATTTACAAAGACAGGTTATTCGTCTTCTTGATGATGTGGAAGGAGCTTCTAGGGGTGATTTAACGGTACAAGCTGAGGTAACAGCAGACGTATTAGGGGCGGTAGCGGATGCTTTCAACGTGACTATTACTAACTTGCGGAAAATCGTTAAACAGGTACAACAGGCGGCGGTACAGGTTAACAAAGCAAGTACTGATAGTGAGGTGTTTGCTCGTAATCAATCGAGTGATGCGTTGCGGATGGCGGAAGAATTGGCCGTTACGTTAAATTCTGTTCAGATGATGACAGATTCAATTCAGAGGGTGGCAGAAAACGCCAGAGAAGCGGAAGAGGTGGCCCGTTCCTCTAGTGTTACGGCTTTAAAGGGTGGTGATGCGGTAGAAAGAACTGTTGCTGGTATTTTGCAGATTAGGGAAACAGTATCAGAAACAACCCGTAAGGTAAAAAGATTGGCAGAGGCATCCCAACAAATTTCAACGATTGTGGCTGTTATTTCTCAGATTTCTTCTCGTACCAACCTATTAGCTTTAAATGCTTCTATTCAGGCCGCAAGGGCAGGAGAGGCGGGGAGAGGATTTGCGATCGTTGCTGATGAGGTACGACAGTTAGCAGATAGATCAGCAAAATCCTTGCAGGAAATTGAACAAATTGTATTACAAATTCAAACAGAAACTGGTTCAGTTATGACGGCGATGGAAGAGGGTATTCAACAGGTAAGAGATGTAACCGAGAGGTCTGAACAGGCAAAACGGGCATTGGAAGATATTATTCAAGTGTCCAATCGTATTGATGCCTTGGTGCGATCGATTACAGCAGATACTGATGAGCAGAGAGAAAATTCCCGAGGAGTAGCAAAAGTAATGCAGGCGGTTGAATTGACAGCTCAGGCAACTTCTCAAGAATCTCAGAGAGTAGCTGGTTCTTTGCAAAATTTGGTGGGCATTGCCAAAGATTTAATTTCCTCTGTGGAACGTTTTAGGGTTGATGATTAGAGATGATCTGGAGGTAAAGGAAAAAGTGGGGTAAAGTTGAAAAAAATAATTATTTCAATGGTCAAGAGATTTCTGACTTCTTGTTTTATCATTAGTGTACTTTATATATGAATAAACTATTAGACCGTTTGTTATCGGGTTTATTTTTGATGGGGCAAATTATTGTCCATATTTTGCAGGGAAAAATTTACCGTAACAATACGATGGAACAAATGGCATTTGTAGGTCCTGCCTCTTTGAGTATTGCTTTAATTACGGCGGTCTTTGTGGGTATGGTTTTTACTATTCAAGTGGCAAGGGAGTTTATTTATTTTGGAGCAACTAGCGCCGTTGGGGGGGTTCTTGCGATCGCACTTACAAGAGAATTAGCCCCTGTTTTGACTGCCGTTGTTTTGGCGGGGAGAGTAGGAAGTGCTTTTGCCGCAGAAATTGGCACGATGAAAGTAACAGAACAAATAGACGCTCTGCAAATCCTTAAAACCGATCCTGTTGATTACTTGGTAACGCCAAGGGTAATGGCTTGTTGCTTAATGTTGCCGATTTTAACCATTGTCTCTCTATTTATGGGTATGATGGGGGGCTTAGTCATAGCTGATTCTCTTTATGATATTTCCAACACAGTTTTTTTGGACTCCATACGTAATTTTTTAAAACCCTGGGACTTAATCGCTTCCATGCTTAAATCCTTAGTTTTTGGCATTATTATTGCAGTTATCGGCTGTAATTGGGGATTGACTACCACTGGAGGGGCAAAAGGCGTTGGACAGTCAACTACTGCGGCGGTAGTAATTTCTTTAATCACGATTTTTATTACTAATTTTATTCTGTCATGGTTAATGTTTCAAGGAACTGGTAGTGCGGTTATTGATTAGACTTCTTGGAGAAGTCAGACAACAGGCAACTTTGCATCTGGCAACAGTAAAAAAATGGGAAAAAGAAAAAAATCTTTATCGGTGGTAAAAAAGAAGGGAAATAACTTTATTGAATTAGGAAAGGCTTGGTTTGATTGGGGAGATATTTATCATTTTTTATTAACTATCAGTTGGGCTAGTTTTTTTTCATTAATCATCTTTGCATATCTAATCTTAAATGGCATTTTTGCCATAGCCTACATGAGTGTTAGTGAGGGTATTAATAATGTTCGTCCTAATTCTTTTCTTGATGCTTTTTCTTTTAGTGTGCAAACTATGGCAACCATTGGCTATGGTGCGATGTATCCAGAGAGTTTACCTGCGCACACTCTAGTTGCGATCGAGGTTTTTATTGGTTTACTGGGATTAGCAATGATTACCAGTTTAATGTTTGTGCGTTTTTCTCGCCCTACCGCAAGAGTTTTATTCAGTAAAGTTGCGGTAATATGTCCTTACAATGGTGTTCCTACATTAATGTTTCGAGTAGCGAATTTAAGAAACAATTGGATTGTTGAAGCACAAGTGAGAGTAAGTTTATTAATGCCGGACACTACAACAACAGAAGGTTACACCATGCGACACTTAGTTGATTTATCTTTAGTGCGATCGCAAACTCCCTTTTTGGCATTGACGTGGATGATTATGCACCCAATCAATTCTAATAGTCCTCTTTTTTCTATTAATCAAGAGGAATTTTTGCGAGAGGATTATCAAATTTTTATTACTTTAATGGGATTTGATGGTACATTATCTCAAACAATTCATGGTCGTCATATTTATTTTAATCAAGATATTATTTGGGATCATCATTTTGTTGATGTTGTCAGAATTACTCCTGACGGAAACCGCTACATTGACGATGCAAAATTTCATGATATACTGCCTGTGTAATCTAAATTAACTTCAGTTCAGTTTAAGAATATCGGATAAGAGGTTGGGAGTTCGGAAAAAGGTCTCAGGTTGCAGGTTGCAGGTTACAGGTGACAAATTTAGGGGAGTAATGAGTAATTATCAACTATTCACTATTCACTATTCACTATTGCCTATTGCCTATTGCCTTGTCTTAGTTATCAACACACCTGCCCTAAAGTAGCGTCAATTAGTAACAATTATCCTGATAAAGATTAATATATTCCATAGTTTTAGATACAGCAGAAGGACGTAAATTTCTTGTTTCTGTGGGAAAAATTCTTAATACAGATTGGGGGGTAAGATAAATGGCACACCATGACACGTCAAAGTAAAGTTGTGCTTCTACTAAAGATTTAATGAAATGCACGGTAAAGTCTTCAGGCATAGCAAAAGCAGCTTGAGACAGTAAATCAAGGGGAGTTGCCGAAAAAAGATTATTGTTACTGTTGGTATCTAGGGGGGAAAGATTAAAATAGTCATCCATAGCTAATAAGTAGCCTAAAACGAATTTATCTTTCGGTGTTAAGTCAGTTAAAACGAGATTATTAACAGCTACTCCTTTCTTTTTGGCTAGGGCTTGAAGAAAAATATAACCATTATTTTGTCCGTCAATATTCCACCCTAGTTTATTGATAACGGCGGCTTTTTCATCTAAGGGGGCGTTGCTGAGTAGGAATCTGAGGGCTTCTCCTTGTAAGGGTTGTTTCTCTTGAATAGTGTCAATTACCATTAAATCTTGATAGGCACTGGCTAAATCCGTTGAGGTTAAAGGGCTATCTGCTTTTGCTATGGGAGTTTGTAAAAGAAATGAGGTGATCTGTAACACAGTAATTAGTGCATACTGCGTAGTAGTTCCCTTCGGGATCGCGCAGTGCCACTTCGTCAACATACCTAGGGCAAATTGTTTAAGTGATAATTGTTTTAAGATTGTTTTCATCATTGATTAATCATCCTGCACAGTATAGGAAAAAGGGAAAGAGCTTTGTAACTCAATTAATTCATCTCGGTGAGCCTGAATGGTGATGATTGTATCCTTGGAATTTTCTGGTTTGGCATCCAAACGAAAAGCTACTTCTTCTACTCGACTAGCACCACGCCAATAAAACCAACCGGCAAGGGGTGCAAAAATTACTAAACCGACGAAGTAGATGTATTCTGTCTTAAATAACATTGATAATACTAAGGCAAAACAGAATAAGCCACAACCAGCTAAAAAGCTAAGAAAACTAGCTAGAAAGATACTAGGAGAAACAAAACCTTCTAGGGTTACTTTATTTTTATCTGGATCAATGGCTTTTACCTGATAAGATCTTTGCAGAAAATAATTGCGTAAATAACTAAGAATATTATCCTCGTTGTCTTGACAAGCTAAGGTTACAATTTCTGTACGGTCTTTGATACTGCCTCTAATGAAAAAGAATAAACCTATCATCAACAGTATAGTTAAGAGTAGAGTAGAAGTCATTTTTGTCTCTTTATTTACTTAATTTTGTGTCGTTTAATCAGTATAATTAATTGTCTCACAGTTTTTTATCTTTGATTCGCTCACTGACCACAATTAAAAGATTTCCGATGTAAAGGAGTTAAACCATAAAGTGCGATCGCATCTAGATGTTTTTTTGTACCATAACCTTTATTATTTTTTAAGTCATAGTTGGTGTATCGTTGATCATATTCGAGCATCTTTTCATCTCGCCATACCTTCGCTAAAATACTAGCAGAAGCAATAAGAGGCGATCGCATATCTCCCTTAATCAAAGATATTTGAGGAAAAGATAAATTAGGTAAAGTAAACTTACCATCAACTAAACAAAGATAAGGAGAAATAGACAAATTAAGAATAGCTCTCGTCATAGCCAATAGAGAAGCCTGAAAAATGTTAATTTGATCAATAGTAATATTATCTACTTCCACAATAGAGTAACAGTCAACCACCGCCTTTATCGGATTTATCAAACTCTCTCTCTTTCTAGGTGTTAACTTTTTGCTATCATTTACCCCAATATCCCTCAATAAATGTATTTTCTTCAAAGGCATTGCCACCGCCGCCGCTACTACTCCCCCAAATAAACACCCCCTCCCCACTTCATCAACTCCCACAATTAAAGAATCAGAATCAGACTTTAACAAAGAATAATTTAAACTAGATTCTAAAAAATTGATCTTCTTTTGTTTCATTCTCTTTATGATAATTGAGTAATCCAAACTGTAAGTTAATCAAACCACAATGTAAGAAAAGAATATAACTTTTCTGGAGGAATTAGAGAAAAATAAGCAAAAAAAAATTAAAATGAGACACGAGTTGTAATTTAATATCACTTAAGTTGATCTCAAAAAAATATTATTAGTTGTTTTATTACTCACCGATTATGACAAATAAAAATGATTCCTCACCCACCCCTATATATTATGTTTCACCCACAGGAAAAGTTCACGCCCAAACCTGTCGCTATTGTCAACCAGATAAAGACGGATGGAAAACCATCGATTCTCTACAAACTGCATTAGAACAAGAATATCAACTTTGTCGTCTTTGTTGTCCCTCGGAAGAAGAAATCGTTAAACTTCAAGTAAAATCAGATTCTCAATATAAATCCACCGAAGAGAGGCTCACAACGAAAGTTTCCTCTGATAAAAATCAAGAAACATCAGAAACATTCTCCGAATCCTCTCAAGATAAAACAAAAGATAAGGCTAAAGATAAATTAACCAAAAATAAAGAGGAAAACCAACCAGTAAATAATAAAGAAAAACAAACTAAAGAAAAGAAAAATAAAACTAATTTCTCATCGGAAAAAAATCAAAAAGATAAGCCCCCAGTAGAAAAAAAACGTTATAAAATATTAGCGGGAAATGGTTGTCATCAGGCGATCTCAGAAGTTCGTGGTATGTTAATACCCCCTGGGGAAGGAGAAAAATCTTTCCACTTAATTCTTCCCGATGGAACACAATTAGAAGCTACATTTAAAAACAGTCGTATTCTTTGGTTAGCCCACAATAAACCAGAATTATTGGGAGATCACTGGTTTAGAGGTTATCCTAAAATGAAAGATAATAAATTAGTCAGCTTACAAATTATAGCTTGGGACGGTACAATGCCCACCAATCCTAAAGGCGAAGAATCTTGGGAGTTTACAGGGGTTTGGACACTACAGAAAAATATTACTGTCCAGCGCTCTATGATGTTAGAAGATGTGCGAAAAATCGCCAAAGAAACAGGATTTATCAAAAAGTTTAAATATACCTTTATTAATTCTTTTGATTGGGTAAAAAATAAAAAATTGTGGGCAGGATACGTTTATAAGGTTTTATGCAAAAGAAAAGGAGATGTGTTAGAAATAAAAAAAGTGATACCCTATGCTTGTCCAAGAATCAAACCCGTACCAAAAACCAACAATTTTAAAGGAAAAAAACCATTCAATAAAAATATTAAACCTTCGTTTCACAATAAGTAATTATTAGAACAGAGGTGTCAGGTTTCAGGTTGCAGGTGTCAGGGATGAGGGGATAAGGGGAGAGGGAGAAGGAGAAGTAGGGGCTTAGGGTGGTAGGGGTTGAATATATTCAACCCTTACGGGAAATTTCTTTTTTATTTTTGTTCCGAACTTCTGTACAGGCGAATGGCCGTTCGCCCCTAACGAACTCCTAACTCAAATGATTGCCCTTTTTGCCATCAACCATAAAAGAAAATTTATCCCGAACTCAGTTTATTTAAGTTAGTATAATATTTCTGTTTCTAAAGTGTTTAGAATATTTTACCAAGAGGAAAATTAAAATTAAAAAAAATAAATTATATGGCTTCATTTCGAGACTTAATTAAATATTATGAAGATTATAAAATAACGGTTATTTTTAGTATTGGAATTGCTGGTTTATTTGAAATAATTGATTTAACAGTACCTTATTTAATCGGACAAATCCTTGATATTATTTCTGACCAGAAAGTAGATAATTTTACTAATAATTTAATTGATAAAACAGGATTTTTATTTCCTTATTTGCAAGATTATACAACTTTATCTCTGACAATTTTGGTAATGTTCATTTTTATAATTACTGTTGTTAGAGCACCTATTCAACCTTGGATAGCTTCTTGGTTTCATTGGGAAGTTGCCTTAAAATCTCGTAAAGATTATTCAGAAAAAGTAATAGAGAAAATACTTTCCTTACCTTTAAGTTTTTATGATGAAAATAATCCGGGAAGAATAGCAGGAAGGGTTGCTAGAGGCATTGCAAACCATACATGGACTTATCCTGAAATTGCAGGTCAATTAATTCCTAAGTTGATCAGAGTTTTCGGAATTTTTCTTGTTATTCTTTTATTAGAAAAATGGATTGCTATTGGTTTTATTATCTCTTTCTTATTAATTTTAATTTTTACTTTAATTCATCTACAAAAATTAATTAGAGAGGAACAATTATTAGATAAACATCAAGAAAATACCGAAAGTCGTACATCAGAAATTATTACCAACATAAAAACAGTTAAGGCTTTTGCCACAGAATCACAGGAATTACATAGGCAAAAAAAACGTCTTAATCGTGAATATCAAGTAGTTATTAATCGTATTCATTTGGGCTATGTAAAATTAGCTACATGGTCGAGAGCCGTGGTTCAATTATCCTTATTTTTAGTATTTATTTCTATTCTTATTCCTACTGTTAAACAACAAATTTCTTTAGGACACTTCATCACAATTTATACCATTGCTAGTATGGCTTACAGTGAAATTGAACCCATTAGTAATTTAGCTGAAGTTTTTGCTCGTCGTTATGCTTCGATGATTCGTTTTCATGAATTTATGAATTTGCCCGTTGGGGAGGATGCTTCTAGCTTATCTCCTTCTTTTTCTGGTCAAAATTCTTATCAATTTACTGGAAAAATAGAATTAAAAAATATTGCTTTTGGTTATCATCAAAATCGGTTGGTTTTAGAAGATATTAACTTATTAATTAATCCGTATGAAACTGTGGCTTTAGTGGGTAAATCTGGTTCAGGAAAATCAACTTTAGTTAAGTTGTTATATCGTTATTTTGAACCCATAAAAGGACAAATTTTCATAGATGGAAAAAATATTTATGATCTTGATATTACAAACTATAGAAAGCGTTTAGCTATTGTTCATCAAGATGTGGATATGTTCAACGGTACAATTTTTGATAATCTAATTTATGGTAATCCTTATGTTAGCGTTGAGGAAGTAAAAAGAGCTTGTGCGATCGCACGTGTGGATGAGTTTATTAGAGAATTACCAGATGGATATTATACCGTAGTAGGAGAAAGGGGAGTCAGACTATCAGGAGGGCAAAAACAAAGACTCGGCATCGCAAGGGCATTAATTATGAATCCTGATGTTTTAATCTTCGATGAAGCAACATCTAGTCTTGATTATGAGTCAGAAAGGGAAATTCAACTAGCGATGCGATCAATTTTTGGTACTCGCACAACCATTATTATCGCCCATCGTCTCAGTACCGTTCGAGAGGCAGATAAAATAGTGGTCTTAGATCAAGGTAAAATAGCTGAATTGGGTAATCATGAACAATTATTAGCTCAACAGGGTATTTATCAAAGATTACATTCTTTACAAGAAAGCGGTGATTTATATTGAAGAAGACAAAAGTATGATTTAGAGGGGGTTTCCCTTTGCCTTTTTCGCCATCACTCATATCATCACTCATAAATAAAAATGGCTCTTCTACAGCAGGGTTTTTTCAAAGTCAGGGCAAAATTATCTTGCCCTCACCCCCAACCCCTTTTCCACAGTAGAGGGGAGCGTTTTTTCTTAATAATTGATTAATTAATACTTAAAAACTCCTGTATTTGTTCTGACGGGGAGACAATGAAACTGCAGTGAGGGTAGGTTTTAGGTTTCAGGTTTCAGGTTGCAGGTTTTAAATACATGAACAGTATTTTGTATTTACGAAATAAATAGCCAGACATATTATCTCAAAATGTTGATAATCCAATAGTTTTGCCTATTATTTGAACCATTGAGTAAATAGAGATAATGATAAATATTAGTGGAGACAAAACCTAACACCTAACACCTGCTACCTGCTACCTATAAGGTTTTTAGAGTTATTGTCCCCCCTTAAGGTATCTGTTACTATTTGTTAACCTGAGTTTTGGATAAGCTGAAAGCATCCCAACTCGCAGTCAGAAAACCTTATGGTTTCTTAGAAATAACGATAAAATTGCCTTAATCCGAACTGACTTAAACAAGGGGCTTAAGCCCCTTGCTAAAAACCCCTACCACCTGCAACCTGCAACCTGACACCTGACACCTAACCTTATCAGATATTCTTAAACCGAACTGAGGTTATTTGTTAGTTTCAAAAATTGACATTTTTGAGAATGAAAAAACCCTGCTTCTACAGTAGTTATGAAAAATTAATAATAAATCGTATTTTAAGGGGAGATACAGAGGGGTTTCTCTTTTCCCTTTGTCAACTAACAATTTATCACGACGAGAAGTAATAGAGCCATGAAAATTTATCTCAAACTCAGGTTAGTTTCACTCTAATTTTTAGTAAAAGAGGAAAGAAGAAAAGAAAACTAACTCTTAATTCTTGAGTGCTAAATCGAGTATCCTGTGGGCTAAAAGAAGTTTAGATGTGGAGGGTATAACCGTTTGTGTGCCATCTTTGCTGATGAAAATAGCTTCATTGGTATCACTTCCGAATCCTGCATTATCCTTATCAATAGGGTTAGTGACGATCGCATCTAACTTTTTACGTATCAATTTGGACATGGCAGGAGTTACAATATCCTTCGTTTGGGCGGCAAAACCAATCAGCTTTTGAGAAGGTTTTTTCTTTTCTCCCAACTGAGCAACAATATCAGTAACGTATTCTAACTCAATACTTTGAGGGAGCGATTTTTTCCCCAATTTATCAGGAAAATAATGTTTTGGTTTGACATCTGCCACTGCCGCCGCCATCAGAATAATATCCGCTTGGACAAAATTACTTAACATTGCTTTTTCCATTTGTTGTGCCGTAACCACAGAAATAATTTGAATAGGGGGAGTATATTGTAATAACTCATTACTAATATTTCCGGCAACCAAGGTTACATTCGCTCCACGATAATAACAGGCACAGGCTAAGGCAATGCCCATTTTTCCTGTGGCAGGATTACCAATAAAACGCACATAATCAAGATATTCCCTTGTATTTCCCGCACTAATTAGGACATTTTTCCCCACTAAATCCCTTTTACCATTGGTAATAATAACCGATTCAATAGCGGTTATTATTTCTGTTGCTTCAGCCATTCTACCTTGACCATAGCGATCGCACGCTAGTAAACCAGTATTAGTATGTAAAGAAAAATAACGTTTATCTTCTCCCAACTTTTGCCAGTTGTTTTGTACTGATTTTTGTAGCCACATTTCTGTATTCATGGCAGGGGCAACGATAATCGGACAGGTGGAGGCTAAAACCGTATTGGTAAGAAGATTATCTCCTAAGCCGTAAACTAATTTAGCTAGAGTATTAGCCGTCAGGGGGGCAATAATCATCAAATCAGCCCATTCTCCCAAGGCAATGTGTAGAGGGCGAGAATGAGTAGGTTGCCAGAAGTCTTCATCCGTATAGGCTTGATGACGGGATAAAGTGGAAACCGTAAGGGGAGTAATAAATTTTTGGGCAGATTCGGTCAAAATTACTTTAACTTTGGCTTCCTTTTTAAACAACTGGGAGATTAATTCACAAACTTTATAAGCCGCTATTCCTCCCCCAATTGCCACCAAAACATGAATTTTATGTAAACTAGATTTGCTACCATCACGATTCGTCATAAGCCTCAATATCCAATAGATAGAGATAGGGTTCAACCAAATCTTGACGATGAAATGCGATCGCTCTCAACAAATGCCAATCTTGTAACCCTTCAAAAGGAGTATTATACTCATCTTCTTCTAATCTTGCCGCAATTTCGGCAACTTGTTCTGGAGTTATCTGAGCAAAATCCTTTTCTTTCAAAGTTAAAGTAGTCATAGATTTTCACCTTCCCTTTTTCTGTCTATGATAATTTTAACCTTTAAATTACACTTCCATAATCAACCTTTATAAATTGTTAAAAATGTTTATTTGATTAAAACTAAGTTTTATATCGCAATTTTCGTTTTGGTGAAGTACAAAATTTATTAACCTGAGTTTTGGATAAGCTGAAAGCATCCCAACTCGTAGTCAGAAAACCTTATAGCTTCTTCTTAGAAATAACGATAAAATTGCCTTAACCCGAACTGACTTAAACAAGGGGCTTAAGCCCCTTGCTAAAAACCCCTACCACCCCAAAACCCTAAGCCCCTACTACTTCTCCCTCTCACCCTCTCCCCTCATCTCCTCATCACCCTAACACCTGCAACCTGCAACCTGACACCTAACCTTATCCAGATATTTTTAAACTAAACTGAGGTTTTTATTAGTATCAGGACATAGGGAATGCGCAACGGGCAATGGGTAATAAATAGGTAAGCGTTTGAGTTATTTTCAAGAACTGAGAAAATAGCATATTAAAAACGAGAAAATCAATTGATTAATTATTTTTATCAAAATTTATTAACTTTGTATATATGAATATTGAAACTTTAATCTTAGCTGGAGGTAAAAGCTCCAGAATGGGTCAAGATAAAGCTCTTTTAAAAATTAATAATAAACCCCTTTTATTGAATATTTATTCTATAGCAAAAGAAATCTCAAATCGAGTTTCTCTCATTACTTATAACGTAGAAAAATATAAAAAAATATTACCTTCTGATGTTGTTTTTATTTCTGATTCTCAACCTTTTCAAGGGGCTTTAATGGCTTTTGCTCAAGGGCTAAAATATGTTAATTCGGAATGGGTTTTTCTTCTTGCTTGTGATTTACCCTGCTTAACCTTAAAAGAAGTAAAATTATGGGTGAGTCAACTATCTCAAATTCCCTCAGAGGTTATGGCTTTTCTTCCTCAAAATGAAAAAGGATGGGATTGTCTATGTGGTTTTTATCGTAGTAGCTGTTATTCATCACTGAATAATTATTTACAGACAAATAATCGTTCTTTTCAAAGATGGTTAAATGAAGAAAAAGTTAGACCTATTCAAGTTGAAAATCAACAAGTTTTGTTCAATTGTAATACTGTTCAAGATTATCAATCAATAGGTTTCTCTGAGAAGTTAGGTGGGAATGAAGAAAATTAAGCTTCTTCAGAGTGTGGTTATTATAAATTAAGAGAAACAGGACTTCCATAACCTTTATTGAATAGTGTTTATAGTAAAATAAAAACTAAAAGTTTATAAATTATTATTTAATAATCCCCTATTGCCTATTGACTCTTGCCTCTTGCCTACCAAACACGAATAATTTACATACTCAAAGTGATAGAGCCAAAATTAATAGTAAATATATTCATCTTCTCCCGTAGAATAATTGTAACGCCATTCTCCATCAGACCCCATATTATTAATAATGCTCATATTGGTTTCGTGCATCATATTAGACATTCTTGACATCATTTCATACTCTGCCATCGTCATATCATTACCGTAATTTACTGAGTTTGCTGTGGCTTGGGCATTTTGATAACTAGCAAGAATATTATTGGTTTGTTGAGTTACTGCTTGTAATCCATTAGCAAGGGTAATAGTTTGATTAACAGCATTTTGCATTTGTGCGATCGCACTTTCCATTTGAGATACATTTTGAGTTTGTAAAGCCTGTTGCATGGGCATTAAAGTATCAATCCAACTAGCGAAGGTATTTGCCCCTTGTCCATTTAACAAAGTCCATTGTTGTACAATGGTTGCATAAGGAGAATTAGCAGGAATCATGGGGGTTAACTGTTGTCCAATTTGATAGGCTTGGTTAAAATTACCAGCAACATTAGTGGCAATAGGAATTAATTGTTGCAATAAAGTATATAGTTGTTGTTCATTTTGCATCGTCTGCATTTGTCCTAAACCATTAGCAAATACAGGGATACCCTGAAATGCCGCTCCCATATATTGATTCATTTGGTTATACAACATATCCGCCTGAGTTGCTTGGGCAATTTCCATCACAGAATTATCCTCTGAAACAGAGACATTTTGTGCCTCAACTTTCGGACTAAAAATTAAAGGTGTTGAGGAAAATATACTTAAACAAACAAAAGAAATTAAACGGTGGGGGTATAACATTTTATTTAGCTCCTACTTTTACCCGTAATCTGATTTTAACGGGGAAATATAAAACCAAGGTGATAAATTTTATTTCGCAATTAAGATAAGGCAAAGGGCAATTAGTGAATAGTGAATAGTTGATAATTACTCATTACTCCTGTACGGGCGAATGGACATTCGCCCCTTCTTCCCCCTCTCCCCTCATCACCTCATCCCCCTCTCCTCCGAACTCATTTCTCCTAATTATCCCAAAGTTTACGCCACCAAGGTAAAGAGGCATTTTCTGGTTTAATGAAGTCTATTTGTTGTTTGATTTTAGCTAAATTCCAACCTGTGAGATTAGCAAGAGTTTGGGCTTCTTTTTCCTGTCTTTCTCTGGTTTGTTTATGATATTCCTGCCCCGCGTCACAGGTGATTTTTTCTCGGTAGGGATGACGAATTACATAACGCCCTTGAAATAGTTGTTGATTAGATGTGTTTTGAAATTTTAAGTCTTCGGGAAAATGGGTGCGATCGTATCTTATATGTAGTCTAGTGATAAATAAATCATTAAACCCTCTCGGATTATACCAAAACACTCCTGCTTGTTTTAACTCTTCAGGGTTAAGGGGTTCAGCAGAACAAGGGTCACAATTACCCATATTCCAAGCATACTCTAAAAAAGCCACCTTTTTGCCTTCTTTTTCATAACTACGGGTAAACATAGACTTATAGAAATCGGCAAACTGTTTTTCTACAAATTCTGGTATATCGACATTAGAAGGTATTTTCACCGTGCGATAATTAGTTAACTCGGTTTGCCCTTCTCCTGAGAGTAAATAAACAATTAAATCCTGTGCCTGTTTGCTATTAACCATCCCCAAGCGAATGGGTAACATGAATTTAGGAGACTCATAAGCAATCATCAAAGGGCGTAAAGACTGATAATCAGACTTAGATAATTCCGTCAGGTTTACTTTTGCTACAAAAAATTTCATCTTTTGACGGATATAGGGTTGTAATAATTCCTTGGCACCTTTAGGAATGTTGTAACCGTTGCTAATTAACCATTTTTCTAGTCCGTCTGATTCTTTAGCACTTAAAATAACAATATCGTATTCTCCTACCGTAAATTTGCTTTCTACCGTCACTCCAAAAGTCTCGTTTTTCTGCATCTGGTTTCTTCCGCCTCTAGTAGTTTCGGCGGCACTGGGCATATTATCCATCAAATACACAGGCTGACAAGGATCATTATCAAAATATTCAACTAATCTGGGGGCGCTAAATGCGTCTAAACGCTCGATAATTTTGGGGTTGCCAACATTGACTTGATCTTCTTTAATGGGTACTGGCACTGGTACAACTAAGGCAAAATCCTTCACATTTCCTTGATAGTCATTCGCCATTGTTAAAACGGTGCGCTCACCGAAGGTGCCGCCTTGCGGATTGCCGTTTCGGGCTATAATAACTTGAGATGCTTGATTGTAAAGTTTACTGTCTGCTTTAGCCACATAAAAACCACAAAAAGCTAAAACTGAGGATGGAAAACAGAGGAATATAATTAACAATAAGCTAATTAAGGTTAGTATTTTTTTCATTTTTTTAAGACTAATTTTAATGAATATTTGTTTATTTCTATAAGTCCATTTTTTACCTTTTCCTTTACCTAATTTATCTCCCAAAAAGAGTTTTTGAGATTAAGAAAAAATTTGCTTAACCTTTTGTTTCCCCACTAACTGTTAATGGAATAACGCCAACGAAAACGATTACCTTTCCAGATTAAATCAAATAAAATTGTTAAGGGAGAAATGATAAATAATGACCAAAAAACACCATTATTAATGAAAAATAAATTACCTAAAATAAATCCTAAAAAAGCAATGACGATCGCCCATATTATTCTACCATTTTTGCCATCTGGAATAGAGCGAGGATCACTTAACATAAAAAAGGCAAAAACTAATAAACTTCCTGTCATTAATTGATGTAATAAAACCTCAAAATTCCAACCTAAATAGTAGTTATAAATAGCCTCTAAAATACCATAAGTAGATAGGAATACTGCTGTTGTTTCCCACCTTCCTACTTTCTTAAGTACCATTGCCCCAGTAGCCAAAAATAAACCTAAATAAAGCCAATCACTACCCCATTGCCCCGGAGAAATCCAGCCATCATTAGTTAAAAGTAATACCCCAATTATGCCAAAGTTAGCAGGATTAAAAAAATGCTTATTATGATATTTAAAAATGAATTTAGATGCGATCGCGATCGCACTAGCAATAACTAAAGTAGAAATATCATTTGCCCTTAAGAGTAAAGATAAACCCAAGCTAGTAATCAAAGCACTTTTCCATCCTTGAAAACTAATGCTTTCTAATATTTTCTCGTTATAATTTTTATTAATTAAAGTATTGATTTTTTGCTGATAATGTGTTAAAGATTCACACAAAAATTGCACTAACAAACAAGCAATAATAATCAGAACAACTCTGATAGGAGATAAAGTCCAATCCCGATTAACTACCCCCAAACTCAGAAAAAGAGAAAGGAATAAAATTTGATAATCTCGTGCATCTTGAAAAACTTTCATAGCAATACCGTAAAGAATTAATAATTAATAATTAAGAAAAATAAATCTTTCCCCCATCACCTCATCACCTTATTAATAGATCTTCAAGACGGAGACGGCATAAAAAAGAGATTCAACTGTAACAAATCTTTACGTTTATTAAGGTGAGATCCCGTTGTCGATTATGCTTATGTAAAGTAGAAAAGTTTATAACAAAAGAATCAAATACGGAGGTCAAACCTTGAATCTTCCTCTTCTAAAATATGCACCTAGTTCTCAAAATACCCGTGTAGCTGGTTATGAAGTAGGTGGCGATGAACAACCTAAAATTTACGATGCCGAAAATCTCTATAGTCCCTCTGATATGGACAATTTGATTGAGGCAGCCTATCGTCAAATTTTCTTCCATGCTTTTAAATCTGATCGTGAAACCATCTTAGAATCCCAATTACGCAACAGACAAATTACCGTGCGTGATTTTATTCGTGGTTTATTATTATCAGAAACCTTTAAAAATAGTTTTTACGAAAAAAATAGTAACTATCGTTTTGTAGAACATTGTGTTCAAAAAGTTTTAGGACGTGACGTTTACAGCGAAAAAGAAAAAATCGCTTGGTCTATCGTTGTAGCAACTAAAGGTTTAAGAGGATTTATTGATCAATTATTAGATTCTGATGAGTACCTCGAAAACTTCGGCTACGACATCGTACCTTATCAACGTCGTCGTTACTTACCTTCCCGTGAACAAGGAGAAATGCCCTTTAACATTAAATCTCCTCGTTACGATGCTTACTATCGTGGTATTCTTGGTTTCCCTCAAATTATTTGGCAAAATCAAGTACGTCGTTTCATTCCTCAAGAAAAACAAGCAAAAGCAGGAGACCCCTCTCTTTATCTCAATATGGCACGCAGTATTAATGCACAGGCTTCTCCCACTCCCCGTGTATCTGCGCAAAATATTAGTTTAGATAAAGTTCCTTATCGCAAATAAATTCTGAGAGCAGAATCGGTAATAAGTAATAAGTAGTAAGTAGCTGAGTTCGGTGTTCGGTGTTCGGTGTTCAGAGTTAAAAGTGATAGATGTTGCTTACTTCTTGGAGAAGTCTATTAAACATAGTCAAGCATTATTGCATCCCCTTTTCTTTGAGCTAAAGCAGTATATAAAGCATTCTCTCCCACATCTATCAACACACTAGCGGGTAAGGCTTGAGAAGGAATTGCCGTAGCGATGCCGAAACAGAAACTTAAATACTCGCTAATTTCTGAGTAATGATGAGGTATTTGTAATTCTGATAAATTTTGGTTAATTTTGATGGCTACTGTTTTCGCCCCTTCTTGATCAGTATTAGGCAATAGTATGGCGAATTTCCCTTCATTAAAATGACTCACCAAATCCCCCGGCCTTTTAACTGTAGCATTAAGAGTTTTACTTACTATATCAATGCAGTTTTTAACTAATTCCTGCTCATGATTTTTTTGATAGGCTTGAAAATCTGTAATTTCTGCAAGAACAAGAGAAATATTTGTTTCAGATACATCACCGAAGGAAGAACGTTGACGAGCGCCCCGTAACCATTCTTTTTCTAAAATTTGTAAGAAATAATCTCGATCTGGCAGAATACTTGATTCATTTTTATTACTAATATTTGCTAACTCAAGTTTAGCTTTTTCTAAGGCTAATTTTAATTTTTGATAGTGGGGAATTAATTTTTGTAATTGATTATTTTTTTCTTTAATTTCCTGTCTTAATGTTTGCAACTCAATTTGACTGGCAATTTTGGTTAAAATTTCAGCAGAACTAAAAGGATAGTTTATATAGTCAGCACCTCCCGCATTAAACATAGTTTCTGCATCAAAATACTTTTGATCCCTATTAATAAAAATAACCGGGATACTTTCACCTATTTCTAACAACTTAATTTTTTTACAAATTAAATAGACATCTTTATCTTTTAAACAAGCACTTAAGAGAACTAAATCTGGATATTTGCTATTAATTAAGTCTAGTAAATGACTTTCAGTTTCAGTAATAATTACCTTATAATTAGCATTATTTAATAATCTTAAAAATAGCTGATTTTGGTCTTCTAAATCATCTAAAATAACTATTCTTTTTTTCATAATTAATAAAAATTTTGAGTTTTTGATAATGATAGATTATTCTACTTTTTTAGGGCTTATATAATGGTTATAATAAATTAATAGAAAAGAGTTTCTGTAATAATTACTGGATATTATTAATAGCAAAATACAAGCTAAAAATTCATAAATTATTATTTAATAATTACTTATTGCCCGTTGCCCATTGCCTATTGCCTATTGCCTATTGCCTATCCTAACCAATAATTTACATACTCAAAGTAATAGAACCCTTTTTTATTTTAATTGAAACCTAAATTTTGAGATCAAAACTAAACTAATTTTTTAACAACATTCAAATATGACAATAGAGCTTAAATTTAAAACTTGATTCTGACATTTTTTAGCGTTGACTATATTTATCATAAAATCAAATTTTATAAATAAGCAATAATTGTAAATAAATAAATAAGGAATCTTTAAGTTAATTTATAATTCTATGTATTGCCTAAAAAGGGTAATTTCACAGATAATAAAGGAAAAGAGAGCGTGAAAATATATTAAAACTATATGAGTAAAGGAACATTATTCGATAAAGTATGGGATTTACACACTGTGGGAACTTTACCTTCAGGACAAACTCAACTTTTCATCGGTTTACATTTAATTCATGAAGTAACGAGTCCTCAAGCCTTTGCAATGTTAAGGGAACGGAAAATAAAAGTATTGTATCCTGAACGCACTGTTGCGACAGTAGATCATATTGTACCGACGGAAAATCAAGCTCGTCCTTTTGCTGATAGTTTAGCAGAAGAAATGATCCAAGCCTTGGAAAAAAATACAGAGGAAAATAACATCAGGTTTTTTAATACTCATTCAGGAAATCAAGGTATTGTTCATGTAATCGCTCCTGAACAGGGTTTGACTCAACCCGGTATGACTATTGCTTGCGGCGACTCTCACACTTCTACTCATGGTGCTTTTGGTGCGATCGCATTTGGTATTGGAACTTCTCAGGTAAGGGATGTATTAGCATCTCAAACTCTTTCTTTAACTAAATTAAAAGTGAGAAAAATAGAGGTAAATGGAGATTTAGCTCCCGGAGTTTACGCTAAAGACGTTATTCTTCACATTATCCGAAAACTAGGAGTTAAAGGTGGTGTGGGCTACGCTTATGAATATAGCGGTACTACCTTTGAAAAAATGAGTATGGAAGAAAGGATGACCGTATGCAATATGTCCATTGAGGGCGGGGCTCGTTGCGGTTATGTTAATCCTGATGATGTCACCTATAATTATTTGAAAGATAAAGACTTTGCCCCTAAAGGGGAAAAATGGGAAGAAGCGGTTAAATGGTGGAATAGTCTTCGCAGCGATGAAGACGCAGAATATGATGATGTGGTCACTTTTTCCGCTAGTGACATTGAACCTACGGTAACATGGGGAATTACTCCGGGACAAGGTATTGGTATTAGTGAATCTTTACCCATCTTAGATGAACTTTCAGAGAGCGATCGAGAAATTGCTTTACAAGCCTTTGAATATATGCAGTTACAACCGGGTGAATCATTAAAAGGCACTCCTATTGATGTTTGTTTTGTGGGTAGTTGCACCAACGGTAGGATTAGTGACTTAAGAGAAGCCGCAAAGTTTGCTAAAGGGCATAAAGTAGCCCAAAACGTTAAAGCCTTTATTGTACCGGGTTCAGAACGAGTAAAACAACAGGCAGAAGCAGAAGGGTTACACAACATTTTTATTAATGCCGGTTTTGAATGGCGTGAACCGGGTTGCTCCATGTGTTTGGCTATGAATCCAGATAAGCTACAAGGAAGTCAAATAAGTGCCTCGTCTTCTAATCGTAATTTTAAAGGTCGTCAGGGTTCTGCTCAAGGGCGTACACTCTTAATGAGTCCTGCGATGGTTGTTGCCGCCGCCATTAATGGTAAAGTTGCCGATGTGAGGGACTTAGAAGTTAATTAACATCAGTTCGGTTTAAGAATATCCGATAAGGTTAGGTGTCAGGTGTCGGGTGTCAGGTTGCAGGTAGTAGGGGTTTTTAGCAAGGGGCTTAAGCCCCTTGTTTAAGTCAGTTCGGGTTAAGGCAATTTTATCGTTATTTCTAAGAAGCTATAAGGTTTTCTGAGTACGAGTTGGGATGCTTTCAGCTTATTCAAAACTCAGGTTAATTAGAAATAAAGTAAAAAGGGCAAGGGGCAAACCCCCCTTTATTCCGCCTCAGGTGGGGGAGGGCAAAGGTGAATAGTGAATAGTTGATAATTAAAAACTCCTAACTCCTGTACGGGCGAATGGCCATTCGCCCCTAACCCGTTACATTTGAGATTGAAGATAATTTTGTAAGCCGATTTTATCAATCAGTCCTAATTGCTTTTCTAACCAGTAAGCATGATCTTCTTCTGTATCTCCTAGCATAACTCTCAAAAGTTCTCTAGTCTGGTAATCTTGTTCTTGTTCACAGATCGCGATCGCATCTTTGAGATCCCCAATAACTTTATACTCTAATTCGAGATCATTGCGTAACATTTCTGGGACATCTTTCCCTATTTTTAATCCCTCTTGTTCAGATAAATCAGGGGTAGTTTCTAAAAACAACATCCGCTTAATTAACATATCCGCATGATGAGTTTCATCTTGCATTTCATGGTCAATGCGTTCATATAACTTAGTTAGTCCCCAATCATCATACATTCGGGAATGAGTAAAATATTGATCTCTAGCCGCTAATTCGCTACGCAATAATTTTTGTAACTGTTTGATAACTTTCTTATTACCTTTCATAATATTCCTCTAAAAATACAACTATATCATTGACTGTAAATAATTTTCCAAGCCTGAGTTGGCTATCAACCACTGTTGGGATTCCAACCAATCAATTTCTTCCTCAGTTTCTTCTAACAACTCTGTCAGTAAATCTCTACTAACATAATCTTGTAAAGACTCACATAGATTAATAACACTACGAAGACAATCAGCTATTTCAGTAGCAATAGTTAGATCATTGGCTAAAATTTCAGGAACAGACTCTCCGATTAACAATTTGCCTAGATTTTGTAAATTTGGCAGTCCTTCCAAAAAGAAAACACGCTCGATAATTTTATCTGCCTGTTTCATTAATTTGATAGAGTATCGATACTCATATTCATTTAATTTATTTAAACCCCAACTTTTACACATTCTCGCATGAAGAAAAAACTGGTTAATAGCAGTTAACTTTAACTTGAGAACATTATTTAGTTGTTGTTTTACCTCTTGATTTCCTTGCATATTACAATTCGAGTATTTATTTCTATAATTATAGACCACGAATTATCTTCAAATCATAAAAATGTGAACATAAGTAAAGCTAATTGCCATTAATTGCGATAAAATTTCAGTAAATGCTTTAATTTAGGAAGAAATAATCTTTTTTCCAAGTTAAGAAAAATTTGACATCTTAATTTTGATTGTTTTTTAGCTCAATAATGCCCTTTAATTTAGCCTGTTCAGGTGCATCACTCCAAGTGCCTACAGGACGCTTAAAAGGGTTATTTAAGCCATTAATTACCCCAAAATGTTCTCCCCCTTGTTGAGGATTATTATTTGGTTCACCTTCTGCCCAATTGAGGTAGTTTGACATTTCCCCACTAATCCAGATAAATTCCCCTTCCACGGCTTGATCATTAATTCCAATCCACAAAAAATTAGTTTCAGAAGTGATAAAAGTTTCTATTAACCACTGATTTTCTTTTTCATCATTAACAGTAACTAAATTTCCTCCCATTTTTTCTGCTAAATTTTGACCATCTTGCCAAGACATTTCGGAAGTTAAAAAATATTTATTGCCGTTATTTGGATTAACAAATATTTCTTTTTCTTGGGCATTAAGAGAATAATTAACCATCAAAATATTAGTTAAAGTTAGTAAAAATAATTTTTGATAGTGATTCAGTTTTTGGTTAAAAATCATAAAGGTTAAAATTGTCAACTAGCGTTAAAAAAATTATAGAATTAATTGTTAATTTGAAAGTGTCAGGTTTAGCAGAGTAATGAATAACAGAGAAAGAGAGCGGGATAAATAGGGTTTTAAGGAGAAGTAAATAAAACTTTGTTGCCTGTTACCTATTTTTTGTTTCCTTTTCTTAATTGCTAATTGCCTCTACCTTTTTTCTCTATAGATTTTATTCCGAACTAAGGTTGCTATAGTTAAGATATTGTCAATTCATAAAAGGAGGTTCAATGTACATTCTCATTGGTGGAGTGGGAATGATGGGTTCTGATTTAGCAAGAACTTTGTTACAAATGGGGCATACTGTTGCAGTAGTTGATACTGATACTGCGGCTTGTCAATATGCTCGTGAAAAAATAGGGGTTATGGCTTTTGAAGGGAGCGCGGTAAATACCACAGTTTTGTTAGAAGCGGGTATTCGTAAAGCTGATGCTGTTATTGCGACTTTGGGAGAAGATGCTCTCAATTTGGCAATGGTTACTTTATCTAAGTATTATGGGGTTACGCAAATTGTAGTCAGAATGAGCGATCGCGATTTTACTCAACCCTATAAATTAGCAGGAGCAACCCACATTATCAGCACAACAGAATTGGCAATTAATCGTATAGTAAATGCGATCGAATATCCCCAAGTGGATGCAATGATGCACTTTGAACAAGGACAAATAGAAGTTTTAAAACTTTCTCTTCCTGAAAATTGTTCTGTAGTAGGACGCAAAGTTGCTGAAATAGCGCAAGATGAAAAATTTCCGATGGGGACTCTAATTATTGGTTATCAGGTTAATCATCATGAACCTTTAAGTATCCCTAATGGTAATACTATTTTAGAGGGCGGTTCAACTATTCTAGCCGTGACAAAGCCCGAATTTGTACGACAGTTAATTAATTTTATGGGTTTGCGTAATTAGGAGTTGATGAAAAAGTTGTGTTAAGAAGGTAAGCAACAAGAAATAAGTAACGAGCAACGATGCTTTTAATTGATATAAAATTAGTTGAAATTGACTTAGAATAAATTTTTCCTAAATTTAATGATTTTGGTTCTTCAGAGTGTGGTTATGATAAATTAATAAAAAATAACTTCCATAACCTTTATTGAATAGTGTTTATAGTAAAATAAAAATTAAAAGTTTATAAATTATTATTTAATAATCCCCTATTGCCTATTGCCTCTTGCCTACCAAACACTAATAATTTACACGACGAGAAGTGATAGAGCCATGATTTTTTTCGGGGACAATTTTGGAAACTAAGCTAGGACGCATTTAACCTGTATTTTCCCTTAGTTTTTGAAAATAACTCAAACCCTTATCTTTTCCGTTTTCCCCTCCCCCTCGAGAGGCGGGATAAAGGGGAGTTTCGCTCTTCCCTATCTTAACCAGACAACTTAAATGCAAACTAGCTTATGAGTATCAACTCCTGATTTTTCAGTGGTTTTTTAATTAAAAATCAGGTGTCATCGTTTACTGATAATAGTTTTTCATCTAGTCTTTGCAAATATGTAGATGCAACATCGTCAGGGAGTAATCCTTTAAAGATTGCGTCGTTAATTGCTCCTTTTTCTGCTAAAAATAGACGACGATAGAGATTGTCTAAATACGCTTTTTCCTTGATGCTACCCCCTTGATAACCAATTCTCTGATTATAAATTTCCCTTAATTCCTGTTCAGAGGTTGCGATTCTAGCTTGATAGGTGGCAAATAATTCTTCATAGAGAAACTTTGGTAAACTACCTGATTGAAGAAGATTTTTTAATTCTTCTTGGGCGGCTTTAGAGGCGATCAAATTTAGTTGTAATGATTCTATCTGCTTTAAAATGGGCGAAGGTTTAGATAGTTTCAATTGCTTCACTAACCATGATAAACTTAATCCTTGCCCAATGAGAGAGACAAACACCGTGCTAAAAACAAGGGTTACTACTTCATCATGTCTGGGTAAGGTAGATGGTAAACTTAAAGCTAGTGCCATTGATAATGACCCTTTAACGTTGCCAAAAATTAAAACGTGTTGCCATTGTAACGGTAGAGGGCGATCGAAAAATCGAAGTAAATATGAAAAAGGATAGATAGAGAAAACACGCCCGATTTGATAAATTATAACCACTAAAAGGGCGACAGGAATTGTCTTGACTAAAACACTTGGATTAACTTCTATTCCCACAAATAAAAAGATAAAGGTGTTTACCCCAAATCCTGCATATTCCCAAAAATTGAGAAGGGTTACTTTGATCGAAGCTGAAGTTTTTCGGAAACCTAAATTTCCAATGACTAAACCAGCCATAACAACAGCGATCGCACTTGAAACTCCTAGTAATTGACCAATTTGAAAAGTACCTAGCGAAATGGCGACGGTAAGTAGGTTGTTACTTAAAGCATCATCTAACTGTCGAAATAAACCTACACAAAGATACCCCAAACCTAAACCTAGAATACCTCCCCCCACAAAAGCAATTAAAAATTGCTCTATGCCGTCAGCCAGAGAAAAATTTCCCTGAAGATGAATTTGGGCAATTATATTTAATAATACAAGAGCGATCGCATCGTTGAATAAACTTTCCCCCTCAACAATTGTTGCAAGGCGACGAGGAACGGAAATACTACGAAAAGCCGCAATCACCGAAACAGTATCAGTAATAGTAAGAATAACAGCCACTGCCGAAGCAGTAATAAAAACTAAACCTAATGTCCATTTTAATAACATGGCAGTAATTATTGCTGATACCAATACCCCCGGTCCTGCTAGTAAGGAAATAGGCTTAATAGTACCTCTTAAACGACTAATATCGGTGTTAATTGCCGCCTGAAAAATAAGTATGGGTAAAAATAAATTTAGAATAACATCTGGATTTAAGCCGATGGATTGAGGGAGTATTTCTCGAGGAATGATTAAACCCCCTAAAACCAAACCTATCACATAAGGAATATGAAGCCACCGTGTAATTAAGGCAACTCCTGTTGCAACAAGTAATAAAAAAATTAAAACACTAACTAATCCTGTAAAGTTTTCTTGAGATAAATTGACGGAATTTTGTAGAGATGTATTAATAAACTTATATAAATATGAGACATTAATTGTCATTTGGATTTAGAAATTAAAACAATATGAAAGCCACTAAACACGACCACATTTTACCTTAGCTCAATTTGAAATTCTCCTGTCACCAAAACGATTTATTTTTGAGTTTATGGTGAGGGCTTTCTGCTAACATTAAGGTAAAATTTTCTGGGTTGCTTAATTGTGACACAAAATATGGTTGAATTACTTCAAATATCTAACACTACACTCCAAATATTATTGAACCTGAGTTCTGGATAAATTTTCATCAATTTTCATCTATGAGTGATGGCGAAAAGGGCAATTAGTGAATAGTGAATAGTTAATAGTTAATAGTGAATAGTTAATAGTGAATAGTTAATAGTTGATAATTAAAAATTAAGAATTAAGAATTAAGAATTAAGAATTAAGAATTAAAAACTCTGAACACTCATTACTTTCTTCTAAAACCTAAAACCTGAAACCTGAAACCTCTTTCATAACTCCGAACTCTTACCCGATATTCTTAAACCGAACTGAGGTTATTTATTATGAGTCAGTGTCAAAACCCTGTAAATAAGCATCAAAACTCGCATTAGTTAAAGCCTCCAAAGTGTTATAAGCATCTTGAACCCAATAAGCATCCCCTAAGCGTACGATAATTCTTTCCCTTGCCCCCTCTATCACCACAAAAGTGGGAATTACGGCTTGATTTTTGTCCCCTGATTGTTCCTGCAAAATGCCCTTAATTTTACCCTGAATAGAAGGATTGGAAGCATTTTCAGGAGAAAGACGAATAAAAACTAATTTTGTCTCCGCAATTTTACTCATATAATTAACAATAATTTGGGATTTTTCATTTTTGTTATCTGCCCTACCCCAAATAATTAAAGGGGTATCTTCTACTAAATTATCTTTTATTTGTTCATAACTACTAGCAAAAATTACCCCATCGGCTTGACCCGAAATATCTTCTAAGGTTAGAAAAGCCATATTATTTCCATTTTTATCAACATGGGATTTGATAGTATTTAACATTGCTAATGTACAAATTTTGTGTCTTGATTTTTGACTAGATAATTCACTTAAATTAATGGGAGATAATATACTAATTTTATTTTTTAACGGTTTTAAAGGATGTTCTGAGACATAAAATCCTAAATGTTCTTTTTCTGATTTTAATTTTTCTTGGGGGGAAAAATCTTCAACTCTGGGTAACCGTGGGGCGCTTTCATAACTAATTTCTGTGGTGGTTTCTGTAGCGGTATTGGTGCTATTACCCATCATTTGCTCAAAAATATTTAACTGCCCTGTTTCTTTTTCTTTTAGGCGTTTTTGAACCCAACTCACCATCAAATCTAAACCTTCTAGTAACTGCCGACGATTAGAGTGAATACAATCAAATGCACCAGCATAAATTAATGTTTCTAATGCTCTTTTGTTAACGGTTTTTAAATTTACTCTACTAATAAAATCAGCAAAGTTAGCAAATTTTCCTCCCGCTTCTTCTCTGACTTCTAAAATATTATCTATGGCAGATTCTCCCAAGTTTTTCACTGCGGAAAAACCAAATAAAATATTGTCTCCTTGGGGGGTAAATTCTTTCTGAGATAAATTAATATCAGGCGGTTTGACATCAATTCCCATCTTGAGGCAATTTTCTCGATATTTTTCAACCTTATCCTGATTATCGCTACTTGCGGTTAACAACGCAGACATATATTCAACAGGATAGTTTGCTTTTAAATAAGCAGTTTGATAAGTAACGTAAGCATAAGCAGTGGAGTGAGATTTATTGAAACAGTTAGAGGCAACTAAGCCGTTTGCCAATATAAAGTTATGGTCTTTTTCCACTCCTATATCGTACACTGGTTGAACACCGAGCGATCGCCTCTTAACTATTTTCACCATCTTTTCAACGCTACAACAACGATAAATATTTTTTCTTTATTTGTCACTCCCTATTATATTCATCATTGTCTAAAGTCTGCTCATGGAATATTTGTGAGTCAGGGGCAAAGGTAATTAATTAGTTTCTCCCCAATACCGTAAGGGTTAAATATATTCAACCCCCGCCACCTGCAACCAATAATCTTGTATTGAACCGAGATTAGTTAATAGTCATGGTTTTTAAAATCCAACCGATAATAATACCAATGCCACCAAATCTCACTATCTGCCAAAAAGGTTCGCTCAAACTACTCCATTTGAATAACTCACTTTCGAGACGCACTTCAATTTCGTTTAATTCTTCTTCGATATATTTTAATTCACTTTTCAGGGAGTCAGGAGGATTATTTTCAGCTTTTAGGGTTTTAAGTTGCTCTTTTCTGTTAATTAATTCTTCTTTTCGCTGTTTATCGTTAATTATCTGCTGATGTCGTTGTTTTACTTTTTCTAACTGTGCTTCCAATTGCAAAATTGCTTCTTCAATATTCAATTCAGTGGCGGATTCAGGGGTCTTTTCAGAGTCAGACATTCTACAATAAAAACAAAATACTAAAGGAAATTATAACTGATGAATTCGTCTCTAGAAATCAAATCAAACATTGAGGATATGAGTAATTTGGAAATTGCTCAAGTTTTAGCACAAAGAATGATGATAAGTTCCTATGATTGGCACAAATTAAAAAATAATCGCAAAGCACAAGCCGCCCAACAGTTAACAGCAAGTCTTGTCTATTTACTTAATGATGAAACAGAAGAAGCCTTAGCCAGAATCAATCAAGCCCAAGGATGGTTGAATCACACGGTAAATCCTTTACCTTGCCCCACTCATGGACATAAAAAAAACTCATAGAAACATGAGTAAAGAAACCTTAGAATATTGAGGGACTTGTTTAGAAAGGGTTACTTGAGTGCCTTGACTATCCCAGAGAACTTGATCAAAAATTTGATGTAAGATACATAAGCCTCTACCGTTTTCTGCCTCCTCTGGGGGCAAACTGTGTTCATCTAAAGGGCAACTGCATTCTTGAATAAAACCTTGTCCTTGATCACATACAACCCAAAAGTATTTCCCTCGACGACAACAAAATTTTACTACAACTCTTTTACTAGGATCGAGTTTATTTCCATGTTTAGCGGCATTTACAAGGGCTTCTTGTAGTCCTAACCGAATTTCGGGGTGAAGCCTTTTAGGCACTTTACATAACAGTAAATCAAGGATGGGAGAAAGGTATAATGTAGAGGCAAAACTGACTGTTTTCCAGTTACCAAATTTCACAGGTAGGGAAATCGAAATCACTTTATTAACTCCCGATGATAAATAGTTGAGGGTCAAATTAAGGTTTTTCGGTTTGTGAATTAAGCAAAACTCATCTTTAAACCTTGGAAAATAAGAACACCCTAATAATTATTATACCATAATCATTGAGAGTCTTAATAACCTGAGTTTTGGATTAAGAGGGATTGGGGATTAGGGAGTGAAATGTTAACTTACCTGTTATCACCTCATCCCCCATCCCCTACCACCTGCAACCTGCAACCTGACACCTAACCTTATCGGATATTCTTAAACCGAACTGAGATTAATTGAGATAGTGACCAAACTCCTCAACAAAGGAATCATTGATAATTGCTTGTCGAATTTTACGAGTAAAGTTAATTAACTCATAAATGTTATGTAAAGATAATAAAATATAACCCAGCATTTCTTTGGCTCTAATTAAATGATTGAGATAGGCACGGGTAAAGTTTTTGCAAGTATAGCAGTCACACTCAGGATCAAGAGGGGTAAAATCTTCTTTATATTGAGCATTTTTAAGATTTATCCTTTCTCCTTGAACTAAAGCCGCCCCATGTCTGCCTAAGCGCGTTGGTATCACACAATCAAACAAATCTATTCCAGATGCGATCGCAACTACCATTTCCTTGTAACTACCAACCCCCATTAAATAACGAGGTTTGTTACTAGGAAGTAAAGGAGTAGTCCACTGTACTATTTGATGGATTAATTCAGGCTTTTCCCCCACACTTACTCCTCCAATGGCATAACCGGGCAAATTAAACTCAATTAATTCTTTTGCCGATTGAGTGCGCAACTCAGGATAAATTCCTCCCTGCACAATCCCAAATAAAGCCTGTTGCTCTGGTTTTTTATGGGCTGAAATACATCTTTCTAACCATGCCGTTGTGCGTTTAACCGCTTTAACAACCTCCTCTTTTGTCGCTGTAGCGGGGGGGCATTCATCAAATGCCATAATTACATCTGCCCCTAAAGAATTTTGAATACGGATAGAATTTTCTGGAGTCATATTAATAATTCGACCATCTTTAGGAGAACGAAACTTAACTCCGTCATCTGTAATTTGTCGTAAATCGGCAAGGCTAAAAACTTGAAATCCACCAGAATCAGTCAAAATAGGTTGCTGCCATCCCATGAAGTTATGTAATCCCCCGGCTTTCTCGATGATTTCTTCTCCGGGTTGAATGTGTAGATGATAAGTATTACCCAAAATCATTTGGGCATGGGCAGACTGGAGTTGAGCTGGTGTAATACCTTTTACCGTACCAACAGTACCAACGGGCATAAATCTGGGGGTTTCAACTTCCCCATGAGGAGTAGAAAAAACCCCCGCCCTCGCTCTAGTTTTTGTGCAAGATGCGATTAATGAATATTGAAAAACCACTTAGTCAGTAATAAAAAATATAGTAAACTTAAAAACCCTTAATGATTCTTTGAATTTCCTCAGCTAGATCAAAATCCTTTTGAGTAATTCCCCCAGCATCATGAGTCGTTAAATGGATTGTTACCTTATTATAAGATATTTCGATGTCAGGATGATGTCCTGCTCTTTCTGCTGGTTCAACCAGACGATTGACAAATTCAACGGCTTGAATAAAGTCTTTAAACTTGTAGGTAGTATTAATAGACTGTCCGCTAGTAACCCAATTAGGATAATTTGCTAGTTTTTGTCTGACTTCTGTTTCGTTTAAAACCATGTTTTGCGTAATAATGAGTTTCGATTCTATAATAACGTTACTTTTCTCTAATGTTAAACAACTAGAATCGAGCAAAGAGAAATAAAGAATAGGTAGCATATGAGATAGGGGGTTAGGGTTTAAGGTTTGGAGTTTTTAATTCTTAATTATCAACTATTTACCTTTGCTTTCCCCCCTCAAGAGGGGAGATAAAGGAGGGTTTGCCCTTAGATTACTAATTACTAATATTTTCCAAAATCAGTGGTAAAATAAACCAGAACTTTTGGCTGATCAATAATTTGTAATTATGGAAACAAAAAAAGTTAACTGTCAAATAGAGTGCGTCAATGGGTGTATCTTAGGGGAAGAATGTCCCAATCAAACTTATGTTAAAGAAACAGCCAATTTTATCGAAAATACATCTTTAGATAAGATGCTAGAAATGGCGGAAATAGCTAGATTAAAAAAATTAACTGAACCACCTAAGTGGGTTATTCCAGATGAGTTGTAGAAACTTTGTAAGCGTAAGATTTTGAATTTCCAAGGGGTAAAAATATGGTCAATATTTCCCCTTTATTTGGTTTTTGTTTGATGGTAAATTTTCCTCCTAGGGCATGAAAAATATTTCTGGTTACGTCATTGCTAAGGGATAAGCTACCAGTTTCTGGTTGGAAAAGTAAGAGTTTGCCCAAACATTTACTATGGCTATAATTAAAGCTGGATTCAGATAAGAATTGTAGTTTCAACTGATTCCCTACAGGTAAAATAACTAATTGAAAGTGGCAACCACTAGGCAAACTGCGGGTAAATTTTTCCATTAATCCACTCAAAATTTGGCTTAAAATTGCTGGATCACTAATAATTTGAGGTAGTTTTTTTGGTATAATCACATCGAGAATTATATTTCTCCGTTGGGCTTGTTTCTGCCAAGTGGGAATGGTTTGATTTAAAATGTTTTCTAATGAGGTTGGCACTAGGTGAATGGAGTCATTAAGAGCAGAAGATTTTGATTCTAATTCTACCGCCTTAAAAATTAGCTCCATACGATTAATTTGCTCTGTGCATTCTTGTTCAATGGTTTCTAAATATTTACCTAAATCAGGATTTAATTTAGCTTTTTTTTGTAACAATTTTGTGATGGTTTTAATGGTGGTAAGAGGTGTTCTTATTTCATGAGTTAACGCTTGTAATAATTCTAATTCTGGGTAAGGAGGAATAGGAGTTTTCTTGAGAGAAATACTTTGTTTTCGTTGATGATTAGTTTCTCTTTCAGAAGATTTTATATCAGAAGTACCCTGTTTTTTGATATGTTTTAATAGGTTTTTATTAAAGATTTCAACAATTTTATAATTGGGTGATGTTCCTAATAGGTAATTTACTGATTCTTTTAGGTATTTAAAGCTATCATAACTGGATGATTTGGTCAATCTATTTAATAGAAGTAGCCATGCTTTTTCTGTAACTATTGGGTCAAAAGAAAAATGAAAACTGTCTTGTCTATCATAGTTAATTTCCTTAACCATTAACAGGGAAAATTGTTCAGTGAAAACAAGGCAAAATTGCTCTTGATTTAAAATATCATTATTGTCTAAATTAATATTAATTAAAGACAGTTGATTGTTGTCGAAAACTTGTTGATTATCACTGGGCATTAATGCGGTTTTTTGGTGAGGTGAAGGGGAAAAAACGACGGTTGTTAAATGAGAAATTATACTTAAGTTATTAATAACTGGTGTGGGGGATGAGATTACTATTCCCTGTTTTGAGGAAAAATGTTTATCTGTATTTACAGTTGTAGATAGGAGTTTTTCTAAGGATGCGATCGCACCTTCCCATTCATGATGTGCTTTAATGGTACTATGGGAGCAATCGTCAAAGTCAGAGTTCCATTCTGCTTCGAGGATTAAATCAACTAATTTGATAGACAGACATTCAGATATAATCATTCCTCTATTATGAAAAATTCCTTCTACAGCAATTTATGATAACTTTTTCATGAACGTAATTGAAGTGTTATAACCGAACCAATCTTATCCTAATTACCGTTATATTTGATTATTATATTTGACTATATTTGACAAAAAAAGGCTCTATTCATTTGAGTCTGTAAATTATTGGTGTTTAGTAAGCAAGAGGAAATTATTAAATAATAATTTATAAACTTTTAGTTTTTATTTTACTATAAACACTATTCCATAAAAGTTATAGAAGTCCTGTTTCTCTTAATTTATCATAAACACACTCTGAAGAGCCAAAAAAATGACAGGATTTATTTTACATTAATTGGTGATAACCACAGTAAAAAAATCATATCTTATTTATTATTTGATTTATCTAAAAACATCCATAATTCCATTCTCAATTATCTGCTAAAGCAATATATTTTGATTCTAGTAAATAAGCTCCTTGGGTGAAACGAATACTATAATAACCACCAAAATTTTGTTTTATGATAATCCCTTCTTCTCCAAGTGCGATCGCACTATTTGGACGTAACATGGGCATAGGATCAGCTGTTTTTAAGTAAGGAGGTAATGCGATAATTCTTACTCTATCACCTGTTTTAAATATTGGCAATTTTTTTTCCATAAATTATAATTTTCCTTAAAATTTTTAATTAATAAATGTATTAGTTTACTGGCTATTATTAAATTGATACTAAATAAAGACTAAATAAATTTTTCTGCCATTTCTTCAGCCACTTGATTAATTTCCTCCGCTAAGTAAAATAATTCTCTCCCTGTATGTAAATAAGATTCATCATAGGTTTGAGTAAATCTATTTAACTCTTCCAAACCGTCATTAAGATGATTTAAGCCATAATAAAGATTTGCCGCTATTCCTGCATATAAACTAGGATTTTTTTGAGAAGTCAATATATTTTGTGCTTGATTACAGGCTTGTTGACAATTTTCTAAATACTCCATAAAAAAAGACATTAACTCATCATCAAAAATATCTGCTGATAATTCTTCAATCTCCATTTCTAAGGGAGAAACAATCGAATTAATTAAGTTTTTTACAGGGAAATAAACCTCTTGTAACCACTGAAATTGAGAAAATTCTGTATCTTTTTGCTGTTGTCTATTATAGCGATAAAATTCACTAGCACTATTACTTTTACCATGACGATATTGAACAGAGTCAGCACGATTTTGTTTTAATGTTTGATCATAAATATGACGATTTTCAGGATCACTAAGTATTTCATAAGCGGCATTTAAAGAGACAATTTTTTCATGATCTGCATTATTATTTTGACTGTCAGGATGAAATTTTTTTGCTAAACGGCGATAGGCTTGTTTGATTTCCTGGGCAGAAGCATTATGTTTTATTTCTAAAATTTCGTAGTAATTCATAAACAAATTTGTCAAAAAACAATGAGTTGAAAAACCCGTCTTGGATAACGAGTAATTGTTGGTGTTGAAAAATCACCTTTGCCCAGTGCATCGTTTAACGAATACCCTTTTGACTTTCTATTAATTAATTAGGTAGGTTTTGGAATAATGGGGTGCTTAAATAACGCTCTCCAAAACTAGGTTGAATCATCACTATCAATTTACCCTCATTTTCTTTTCTTTGGGCTAATTTTATCGCCCCTGCTAACGCCGCCCCTGTAGAAATACCTGACAATATACCCTCTTCTTTAGCTAGTCTTTGCCCAAATGCGATCGCATCTTCGTCACTAACTGTAATTATTTCATCAATTAAATCAACTTTTAACACTTCAGGAATAAACCCCGCACCAATACCTTGTATCTTATGAGGTCCAGGTTTTCCACCCGATAATACAGGGCTATTTACAGGCTCAATGGCAATGGTTTTGAAATCGGGTTTTTTCTGTTTAATAACTTCACTAACCCCCGTAATTGTACCTCCTGTGCCTACTCCAGCCACAAGAAAATCAATTTTACCGTCTGTATCTTCCCAAATTTCTTCGGCGGTAGTTTGACGATGAATCGCTGGATTAGCAGGATTTTGAAATTGTTGCAACATATACGCATTAGGTAAAGTTTCCGCTATTTCTTGGGCTCTTTCAATACAACCTGCCATACCCTCCACACCGGGGGTTAACTCTAATTTTGCACCATAAGCTCTTAACATTGCCCGTCTTTCCTCACTCATGGTTTCAGGCATCGTTAAAATCAACTTATATCCTTTTGCCGCCGCCGCCATCGCTAAAGCTACACCCGTATTACCTGAGGTGGGTTCAACTAAAGTAGTTTTTCCAGGTTGAATTAATCCTTGTTTTTCGGCTTCATTAATCATATTTACCCCAATTCTGTCTTTAACAGAGGCGGAGGGATTCATTCCTTCTAATTTTATTAATATTTCTCCCACACAACCTTCTGTTTGAGGAATACGATTAAGCCTCACTAGGGGAGTGCGTCCAATCAATTCAGTAATATTATTTGCGACTTTCATGCTTTTATTTGTATGTCCAATACTAAAGTATTTTAACCTGAAGTTTTATTTAGAGTTTCAATCATTTGATAACTGATATATACTTGGTGAGGAAATATAAAAGAAAAGGGCAATTAAAAATTAGTAATTAGTAATTAATTAAAACCGTCAAACCTGACACCTGAAATCTTACACTCTAACACCCTAACTTCTGACTCCTAACTCGGTGACTTCTACTTATAGTTAGCTTATTAATATGAACTTTGGTCAATCTTTGGGATTTTTAGCTTTCCTTATTTCCCTATATATTCTTTGGCAAATTCGCCATTTACTTCTTCTCGTTTTCTCGGCAATAATTTTTGCCGTTGCTTTAAACCGCTTAGTAAAAAAGCTAGAAAATATCGGTTGGAATCGTTATCAATCTGTTTATTTAACTGTTTTAAGTCTTATTGCTATTATTTTTATTTTAGTATTACTAATTTTTCCTCCTTTTATTGATCAATTTCAGTTATTAATTAATGCCTTACCTAAAGTCCCAATTAAGATTAATGAATTAATAGAAAATATGGCGGGAGATAATTATCAAATTTTTGAAACTTTTTTAAATAATATTAATAAGATAATTAATGATAATAATTTATTACCAGCCCAAGTTATCAATAATTTTATTGCTTTATTTTCTAATTTTTTAAATGTTACTTTTCAGGTAATATTTGTTTTTGTTTTAACGGTTGTCTTTCTTCTTAATCCTCTTAAATATCGTCGTTATTTATTAAAAGTTTTTCCTGCTTTTTATCGTTATCGTATTGATGAAATTTTAAATAAAACAGAAATTGCGATCGTAAATTGGTTAGGGGGAATACTGATTAATTGTATCTTCATAGGGGTTTTAAGTGGGGTTGGTTTATTTTTTTTACAGGTAAAATTAGTTTTAGTTCATGCACTTTTAGCCGGTTTATTAAATTTTATCCCCAATATAGGACCTACTCTCAGTGTTGTTTTTCCCATCACCATTGCAGTGGTTGATTCTCCTTGGCAAATTATTCCAATTATTGTTTGGTATTTCATTATTCAAAATATTGAAAGTTATTGGTTAACTCCAAAAGTGATGGCGGATAAGGTTTCTTTGTTACCGGCGGTGACTCTTTTTGCTCAAATCTTCTTTGCTACGGTTTTTGGTTTATTAGGATTATTATTAGCTTTGCCTCTTACTGTGGTGGTAAAAACGTGGATGGAAGAAATTTTATTTAAAGATATTTTGGACAATTGGCAATTAGAAGAGGTTTAAGACTAGCATAAACTCAGAATAAAATCATTGCAATAATTATAATTATCATGACTCAAGTTTCTTTGCTCAAGGCTCAATCCTATGAATTACAAGAGTTACGTAACTCTTTAGCATCTTTATTGGCTCCTTTTGGTGGTATGTCAGCTTTCGTTAAAAAAGGCGATCGCGTCCTGCTTAAACCCAATTTATTAACTGCTTCTCGTCCAACTAAAGAATGTACTACAAGAAAAGAAATTGTTTACTGTGTTGCTCAAATGGTTATGGAGGCAGGAGGAAAACCATTTTTAGGGGATAGCCCCGCTTTTGGCAGTGCAGAAGGGGTAGCAAAAGCCAATGGTTACTTAGATTTGTGTCAAGAGTTAAATTTACCAATTATCGAATTCAATAGTCATAAATATCCTGTAGAAAATGAGAACTTTCATCATCTTCGCTTATCAAAAGAAGCAATGGAAGCCGATGTAGTTATCAACTTACCAAAAATTAAATCTCATATGCAGTTAACCATGACTATGGGGGTCAAAAATTTATTTGGTTGTGTACCGGGTAAAATGAAAGCATGGTGGCATATGGAAGCAGGAAAAGATGTCAACCGTTTTGGAGAGATGTTGGTAGAAACAGCCAAGGCAATTCAACCTAATTTGACGATTATTGATGGTATTAGCGCCCATGAAGGAAATGGTCCTAGTGCTGGTGAACCCAGAGAATTAGGCGTTTTAGGGGCTTCTGATGATGTTTTTGCCCTAGATGTTGCGATCGCATCTTTGCTCAATGTCGAGCCAGAGTTAGTACCAACCTTAAACGCACAAAAAAGACTAGGACTATGTAGTGAATTAGAAAACATTGAATTTCCCCTGCTCAAACCGCAAGAGTTGGCAATTAACGATTGGAAATTACCCTCCGCATTAATGCCTATTGATTTTGGTTTACCGAGGGTTTTAAGATCTACCTTTAAACATCTATATATTCGCTTTGTTAAAGAACCTCTATTGTAATAACCTCAGTTCGGTTTAAGAATATCAGATAAGGGTTCGGAGTTCAGAGTTTGGGGTATTGGGATATTTAGGGATAAGGTGATGAGAGGGAAGTAGGGGCGAATGGCCATTCGCCCATACAGGTGTAGGTGTTAGGGGTTTTTAATTCTTAATCCTTAAATTCTTAATTATCAACTATTCACCTTTGCCCTCCTCCTCTTGAGAGGGGATAAAGGGGGGTTTGCCTCTTGCTTTATCACATCAAGTATAAGTAATTGTCTTAATTATCGGAAAAGAGAGATTATTTTGTAGTTCTTGACTGAGCAATTTTTGACAAAAAATACTGACAGAATCGGGATCAATTTGCTGTAAAGCTAACAATAAATCATAACTTTCCTCTACCAATTTATCCACATTAATATCTAAATATTCAGGCTCATATTCCCTTAATTTACGGATACCTTCCCCCAACAAAATTACAGCCCCTTTCCAATTAATATTAGTTAAATGGTAGCAACCTACTGCCACTTGTAAAATACCTTGATAAAATGTTTTATCGGGTTCAACCGATTCCATCCAGATCGCTTCTAGGGTATCATGACAATCATAAAATTTTTGTTGATTAAACTCAGCGATCGCTTTTTGTAACTCAATATTGTCCATATATTTTAACTTTTGGGTTTTGGGCAACAATTCATCATTCACAATTCTCTAATACCCTAACATTACTAATAGCTAATTAATAAATCTCCGTCGTGGACAGCTTACCATTTCTGAAAACAGTAGTTCAAGGGCTAAACTGGTTCAAATCTCAACATTTTGCCCGAAACGCAATTTCCACTCGCTATGCCCTAGCGGAGGCTTGTTTAATCGGTATTTTTTCTGCGTTAGCCGCTTTGCTGTTAAAAGAAGGCATTAATTTTTTAGGCTCTTATCGCTTACATCTAGTTAACCAATGGGGAGCAATTTATGTATTACCTCTGTTTGGTTTAATTTTAGGTGGGATGGCAGGTTTTTTTGTGGAATCGATTTCTCCCAGTGCCGCAGGAGGAGGAATACCACAAATTAAAGCCGCTTTAGCTAGAGCGAAAGTACCATTGTCTTTTCGAGTAGCATTTGCCAAGATTGTTGGTACAATTCTAGTATTAGGAGCAGGATTAACCCTCGGAAGACGAGCCCCAACAGTGCATATTGGTGCGGCATTAGCAGGGGAATTAACTCGTTATGTGCCTACTTCTCCTGAGCATCGCCGTCAGATGATAGCGGCAGGGGCGGCGGCAGGTTTAGCGGCAGGTTTTAATACTCCTATTGCTGGTGTCATGTTTGTAGTAGAGGAGTTAATGAGAGATATATCTAATTTAACCCTTGAAACGGCCATTGTTGCTTCTTTTACTGGGGCTGTAGTTTCTCTGATTTTACAGTCATCTAATTTACAGTTACCAAACCGTATTATTGATATTGATAATTTGGTTTTTTTACCGATGGATATTCCTTTTTATCTATTACTAGGTATTGTTGCAGGAATATTGGGGGCATTATTTAATCGCAGTGTCTTATTAAGTTTACGCTGGAATGAAACATTAAAAATACCCTTAGCTTTAAGAATCGGTTTAGCAGGATTAATTTCAGGGGTAATAATTGCACTATTACCCTCTTTTTTTCAGAATAATGCTGGAATTAGAGAGTTTTTGATTCGAGGAGAATTGACAACGGCACAGATTGCCTTAGTTTTTGTCTCCCATTATATTCTTACCATTATCGCCGCAGGTAGTGGGGCACCGGGGGGATTATTTGCCCCTGCGTTAATCATGGGTTCGGCTTTGGGCTATTTAATTGGTGATTTTGAGGGTTATATTTCAGGCACGGTGGCAACTCCTACTTTTTCTTTGGTGGGAATGGGGGCATTATTTACAGGGGTTGTAAGAGTTCCAGTAACGGCGATTATTATTGTGTTTGAATTGAATGCTAATTTTAATTTAGTATTGCCTTTAATGATTAGTTGTGCTGTTGCTTATATTAGTGCCGAAACCCTTGAAAGTGGTTCTATTTATCGCTATTTACTCCGCAATATGGGCATGGAATTGGAAGAAACAGAAGATGATTATTCTTCAGAAAATAATTTTCTAGCTCATTTAACTGCTGAGGATGTGATGCAATCTCAGGTGGAAACGGTTGCTCCTGATTTGACGGTAGCGCAACTATTAGAGTTAATGAGTGTTTCCCATCATCGTGGTTTTCCTGTGGTCCAAGATGGTAAGTTAGTGGGTATTGTCACTCAATCTGATTTGGTGAAAATTAGTGCAGGAAAAAATCAAATTTCCATCGGTGAAATTATGACTAAAAATCCTGTGGTAATTAATGCAGATGCGAGTTTAACGGATGTTTTATATTTACTCAATCGCTATCAATTATCTCGTTTACCTGTTTTAGAAAATACTCGTTTGGTGGGAATTATTACTCGCACGGATATTATTCGGGCGGAGGTTAATGAGTTAAAACCTGAAGTAACGGGAAAACAAAATAAATTTTATACTATCTATCAAACTTCTTCTCCTGCAGTGGGTAAGGGTTGTATTTTAGTACCTATCGCCCCCGATGATGATTTTCGGGCTTTATTTAAAATTGCTAGTGCGATCGCATCTCAACGTCATTATGAGTTAGAATTTGTACAGGTGATCAAAGTACCAAAATATCAAGATCCTAGTACGATTAAAGTGGATGCTAGAAGCTCTCGTCATTTAATGCACACCCTCGAAAGAATGGGGCGAAAAAAGAAAATTCCTATCCATACTCGTATTGTTGTGGCTCATTATCGCAGTGGAGTAGTATTAGACATTATTAAACATAAACATATCAATATTTTGCTAATGGGATGGAAGCAAAATCATCATGGGCAGGAGTTTATTTTCTCTCGTATGATTGATAGCCTGATTAATAAAGCTGAATGTGAGTTAATTCTGGTTAAATTGGGCAAAAAACAACAGTATTATCCCTATGCTTCTCCTGATTCGGGGGGGTTTGTCTTACCTATGGGGGGAGGTCCTAATGTGCAAGAGGGGTTAAAATTAGTCCCTGCATTAATGAATATTTATGACAGAAAAACTTTACCTACTGTCTGGTTAACAAAAGTTCACTCTCCCGAAAAAACTAATATCAATTTACGTTACCTACAAAGTGCGGCTAGACAGTTACAAAAATCTATTGATACAGAAATTCATGTTTTACCCCTTGCTTCTACATCGATTGTTTCGGCTATCATTCAGGTAGCAGAAGTACATAATTCTCAACTGGTAATTCTAGGTGCTTCCCGAGATAGTCTTTTAAAACAAGCATATAAAGGTAATATACCAGAAGCGATCGCGAATAGATTGGATACAACGGTAATTATTGTTAGACTACCATAGGAGTTGAGAATTAGTAAATAAGTTAATTATGTATTTTGTTTTAATATCTAATTTGGATACTCGTTATAAAAAGAAATCCATCTTTTACAATAACAATGGGTTTATTCGTAATGTGACCACATTCTTAGAATTTCAACTGTTTTTGTTTCTCTAATAACACGATAAACTAATCTATGTTTAAGATTAATTCTGCGAGAATAACAACCTTTCAAATTACCTACTAATTTTTCATAAGAAGGGGGATTAAGAAAAGGATTTTCTCTTAAAATAGCAATTAGTTGTTTAATTTTTTCAAAAAGACCAATATTTTTTAGTTTTTCTAAGTCTTCTTGTGCTTTTTTACTTAATATTACTTCCCACACTCTTATAAACCTAAATCTTTAGCATTAACCCATTCTTCTCTAGGACTTTCTATTGCTTCTTTTATGGAATCTACATAACCTGAAATAGAATTCAGATAGATTGTTTCTTCGATCGCAGACCAATCTTCACTAGAAATCATAATAACTTCATTTTTCGTTCCCTTGATAATTACAGGTTGATGAGTTTCTGTAATTTGATCAATTAATTGGTCAAGATTTTCAGTTACTTCTGGTAGAGATAAATTATTCATCGGCTAATTATAAAATTATTTTTTATCTTATTTATTATAAATAAAAAAATATAATCAGATTTCATAAATTCTATTTTTTATTTAAGCAGGAACTTTCATAATATTAGAAGGTAATTGATTCAAAATTAATTCATTCAATTGAACTTTTTTACTAGCATTATCAATGTCAATACCTACTAAGTTACCCTTCTCATCATAGTCAAGTACAACTCCTTCCGAAATTTCCTGACTGTCAATACTAGGTTGATCTGATAAATGAATATATAAAGAATCGGTATCAGAATAATAGTTAATTTTCATAGTTTAAATCTCCTATCGGGGAAAGCATTATGGATAGTTGTTTTATTTTCTAAAGTTATTACTCGTAAAATTTTATTATCAAATTCTGGAATTATCCCCCAAAAACGAAATCGATTATTCTCTTGGGGTTCACATTTTAACGGATTTTGGATAACACGAATACACCATTCTTTTTTGAGATAAGGACGTTTTAATAAAACATCATTTTCAAAGTATTGTGTAAATTTATATTCTGACATTTACTTATTTTTGTCATGATAAATGGAGAAATATTAAGTTAGTTTATTTCTCCATGTTAACTAATAAATTAGAAATTACCCGTTAAGGCTTCTTTACATCGATCGCAGATCAAAGGTTCATCGCTAAAAGTACCCACTGTAGTAGAATAGTTCCAGCATCGATCGCACTTATGACCATCAGCATTAACAACGGCAACCTTTAAAGTAGTCTCCTCAAGCTGAATATCACCAAGATATTGACTGACACTTAAAGCGGATTCATCGGTTACTAATTCTACCTGTGAAACAAGGAGAAGATAACGCAACTCATCAACTCTGTTACCATCATTCACACCCTCACTAGGATTGAGACTTGTTAAAGTTTCCATTAACTTACCCGTAGTGTCATACATTAACACTTTAGCTTCTAAGGATGATCCGATCGCCTTTTGATTACGAGCAGTATCTAAAACCTTGTTTACCCCCGTGCGAATCTTGCGTAATTCTGCCCATTTTTGAGCAAATTCGGGGCTTTGTACCCACTTAGACTCTAGTTTGACCCAACCGCCTTCAAATACTGAATTAAAGGGCTTCTCGTAGGGGAGATTTTGCCAAATATCCTCTGCCATGTGACATAAAACAGGTGCGATCGCCCTTGCTAGATTTTCGAGAATGATTGCCATGACAGTTTGACAACTGCGACGACGGGGAGAATTTGGATCAGAAATATATAGTCTATCCTTAGCAATATCAAGGTAAAAATTAGAGAGATCAACTACACAGAAATTTTGTACTTTCTGGAAGAATTTAAAAAATTGATAACTCTCGAAGGCTTCCGTAATTTCGCTAAAAACTAAATAGGTTTCATGGAGAATATACTTATCTAATTCTGGTAAATCTTCATAACTAACTGCATCTTTTTGTGGGTCAAAATCATGTAAATTACCAATTAAAAAACGAGCAGTATTACGAATTTTACGATAAACATCTGCAAGTTGTTTGATGATATTATCACCGATGCGCACATCCCCAGAGTAATCCGTAGAAGACACCCATAAACGCAGTACATCAGCACCGTAGGGCGGTTGTTGTTTCTGATTTTTACCACCATTGATGATAAGATTGGGATCGACAACGTTACCCAATGATTTACTCATCTTCATGCCCTTTTCATCTAAGACGAAACCATGAGTTAAGACGGTTTTATAGGGGGCGATACCGTTAACTGCTACACTGGTTAATAAGCTCGACTGAAACCATCCCCGATGTTGATCAGAACCTTCTAAATACAAATCCACGGGGTATTTTAACTCCTCTCGTTGATTGGCAACCGCCGCCCAAGATGAACCAGAATCGAACCATACATCCATAGTATCCATACCTTTACGGTAGGTTTTGCCATTGTTACGATAACTTTCAGGTAATAATTCATCCACAGATAACTCCCACCAAGCATCTGAGCCTTTTTCTCTGATAATATCTCTAACGTGGTTAATCGTCTCCTCATTCAATAAGGGTTCATTTGTCTCCTCATCGTAAAACACAGGAATAGGTAAGCCCCAACTGCGTTGACGAGAGATACACCAGTCGCTTCTATCTGCAACCATCGGAGTAATACGGTTTTCTCCTTGAGAGGGAATCCATTTAACCTCTTTAATTGCCTTCAATGCCAAGTCACGGAAACCATCAACGGAGGCGAACCACTGTTCTGTAGCACGGAAAATTGTTGGTTTTTTAGTGCGCCAATCGTAGGGATATTTATGGGCGTAGGCTTCTTCTTTTAATAAGCTACCTTTTGCGGTTAAAGCGTCAATAATTGCCTGATTTGCGTCTTTTAAGACATTTAACCCTTGAAATTCTCCTGCTTCTTCCGTAAAATTCCCCTTATCATCCACTGGTGAGAGAATAGGTAAGTGATATTTTTGTCCTGTCATATAGTCTTCTAAACCATGACCGGGGGCAGTATGTACTAAACCTGTACCAGATTCTGTGGTAATATAATCACCGCCGATAACCACTGGACTTTCTCTGTCAAAGAGGGGATGCTTATAGGTGGATAATTCTAACTCTTCCCCTTTGATAACGGTTTTGATGGTTAGTTCACAATCAAGGGTATTGCTTAAACTTTCTACTAAATCTTTGGCAACGATGAGATACCTCACCCCTAACCCCTCTCCTACAAGGCGAGGAGAAATTTCTACAACTGCATAATCTAAATGTCCATTGACAGCAACAGCGAGATTACCGGGGATTGTCCAAGGAGTTGTCGTCCAGATAGCTACAGCAAGATTAGGCATAAATTCTGCTAAAGATTGAGCCTTTTCCCCTAATTTAGTTAAGGTAAAACTAGCGTAGATACTGCGAGAGGTATGCCCTTCAGGATATTCTAACTCCGCTTCTGCTAAGGCGGTTTGTGAACTTGGACTCCAATGAACTGGTTTTAAGCCTCTATAAATATAGCCATTTAATGCCATTTTGCCAAATACTTCGATTTGGGCGGCTTCGTATTCAGGTAATAAGGTTAAATAGGGGTTTTCCCAATCACCCCAAACGCCATAGCGTTTAAAACCTTCCGCTTGTTCTTGTTGGGCTTTAAGGGCGAAATCACGGGCTTTATGACGGAGAGTAATGGGGGTTAAGGCTTCTCTTTCTTTCTGCTTTAAACTTTGTAATACCTTAAGTTCGATCGGCAAACCATGACAGTCCCAACCGGGTACATAGCGAACTTTATGACCTTGTAATAATTTATATTTATTAATAATATCTTTGAGAACTTTGTTTAAGGCATGACCCATGTGTAAGCTACCATTAGCGTAAGGAGGTCCATCGTGAAGGATAAAAAGGTCTTTAGGGTTATTTTGAGCTAATTTCTCATAAACTTGCTCTTTTGCCCAAAATTCTTGTAATTCTGGCTCTTTTTTAACGGCATTGGCTCTCATGTCAAAGCCTGTTTTTGGTAAATTTACTGTATCTTTATAGCTTTTCTGTTCAGTCACGATCGCATCCTTGAGTTAATATAATATTTTCACATTCTGCTATTGTATTGCGAACTAGGCTCATCTCTCAATCACAACATCGTAATACTAATTGTGAAACAGGCATCCTGTCTGTTGTAAAAACCAAATCAATAGTAGTAGCAACCGTGAAACAGATATCCTGCCTGTGTTGGTTATAACCTAAAAAGCTATTCCACAAATTGTCTCTTAAATTATTATTGGTTACAGCCTAGAAGGCTGTTCCACAAATTGGATTATATATTATAAAATTGGGAAATTAATGTTTGTGATAATCTATGGATTTGAGTGATTCTTCTCTGAAAATTAAAAGAAGATTTTTGCCTCATTGGGAGTTAGATGGTTCAATTTATTTTATTACTTTTAATACTTATCAGCATTTAGAATTAAATCCTTCTGCTAGAGAAATTGTTTTAAATTGTTGTTTATTTTTCGATGAAAGTCGCCATCAAAATGATAAAAGATACCATACTTTTACTATAGTAATTATGCCAGATCATGTTCACTGGTTAATGCAACCTTTACCTAAGTCTAATGGCGAATATTGGTCTCTTAGTAGTATTCTTCATAGCGTTAAGAGTTATAGTTCCAAACAAATTCCGAAAGTGATGAATCATCAGGGTATAGTATGGCAAGATGAAAGGTTCGATCGCATCATGAGAAATGAAAAGGAATTTTTGAATACTTGGCAATATATTCAACTAAATCCTGTTAAAGCAAATTTGGCAAAGACTCCAGAAGAATATCCTTTTTTTTGGCAGGAAACTCACACAGGCTAGAAGCCCGTTTCACGATAAATTTAGTTAGTTGATAATTTAATTTTTATTTTGTTATTGTTTCTATGGTATTTGGGAGTTTCTGGGAAGTAATGCCCCATTTATCTTTACTGCTTTTGGCGGTTTCTTTGTCTAATTCTTCCAATAAAATGGCTAATTCTACTTGTTTTTCCAATAAATCTGTATAAGAAACCAAATTACTTAAACCATCTACTAAATTCTTTAAATTGCGTCTAAATTGGGGATCTCCTGTAAATTGATCTATATCTGATGTAATTTTAGCGGTATTGGCAAAGGTAACTCTAGCAGAGTCAAGGGTTTGTTGTAGGGTAGCGAGGTTTGTTGGGTTATTTAATTCATCGGCAATGGTTTTTAAATCACTACTAATTTGAGCAAGGTTTTCACTGGTTGTGCCTAGGTTTTGAGTAATTTTTTGTACATCTTTTTCATCTATTTTTGCCACTAAGTTATTAGTTGTTTGGGCAACCTGACTAATATCAGTAGCTGTTTGACTCAAGGATGCGATCGCATTTTGAAAATCAGTTTTATTATCAGCAATAATTTGATTAAGATTAGAGGCTAAAAGATTAATTTGAATAGCGGTATTAGTATATTCAGACCCTAATTTCTCAATTTGAGTGGTAGCAGTATTAGCGGTATTTGACAAAGTATTGGCGGTGTTTGATAAGCTATCGGCAGTCCTTCCAATACTGGTAAAAGTATTCGAGATAGTATCCATTTCTTTTTGAACTCTGTTAGTAACTCCTGTAACTTCTTGAGTTAAAACAATAAACTGCTCTGTAGCTTTGTTGGTATTATCAACAGCAGTATTCAGATTCTCAAAAAAAGTTTCATCATCAAAACTATCTGCCAATCGAGCTAAACTTTCGATCAAATCAGGACTAGCTTGAGCGGGTATTTTCTCGTTATTACACAATATCAACTGTTTTTGCTCACATTCTTTTCCTAAAGGATTAATATCTTCTCCTACGTTGCTTAAAACCCCTTGAGGAATAATATTAACACTCACTTCTCCCAATAAACCAGAGCGAGTAGTAGAAACAATTACATCTCTGGGGATGGGTAATTTATTATTAATTTCCGTCCACACTTCCACCCCATTACTTGTGGGCTGAATCGAAGCCACTCGCCCCACTGCTACTCCCCGAAAAAAGACCCTTGCACCTTCCCTTAAACCTCCAGCATTTTCAAACATCAATTTTATTTGATAATTACTGCCCCTTAATTGATCTTTTTTCAAGAAAAAAACTATACCCCCAAAAACCAGTAAACCGAGCAATAAAAACAAGCCCACAGAACCTTCTCTCATTAACCTTGAACGAATCATTAATAACCCCCAATTTATTGACTAATAACTTTAATCGGTCCTTGTGTGTTAGCACTAAAAAACTGACGTACTAAAGGATTCTCGGTAGTATCAATGTCTTTGACATTACCTTGCCATTGAATTTTACCATCATATAGGAAAGCGAGGCGATCGCCTGTTCTGCGAATCGTACTTTCTTGGTGAGAAACCATGACATAAGCACAAGATTCACAAACACTACTTTTAAGAGTACGCACAAGATCTTCTACCACCGTTGAAGCAATAGGATCTAATCCTGCAGTAGGCTCATCATACAAGATCACGTCAGGTCTTTCAAAGGGTTTTTCTGGATTGTAAATAACAGCCCTCGCAAAACTAACTCTTTTACGCATTCCCCCCGACAATTCTGCTGGAAAGAGATTCCCCGTAGAAGGAGGTAAACCCACCATTTCTAAAGCTCGATCGACCAATTGACTGATATAGTCATAATCAAGGTCAGAATGTTGATAAAGGGAAAAACCGACATTTTCTCTTACACTCAAAGAATCAAAAAGGGCGGCTTGTTGGAAAACCATGCTTATATGAATAGGATAATCCCCATCATCAATTAAACTGACTCTCTTTTCCCCTTTAATATAAATCTCTCCCGCATCGGGTTGCATAAAACCTGCGATTAATCTTAAGATGGTTGACTTGCCCGTGCCACTAGGGCCAATTACCACTAAAGCATCTCCCTCGTAAATTTTCAAATCGGCATCTTTGAGAATAACTTTATTCCCGAAAGCCTTGCTAACTCCTCTTAATTCTATTAGTGGTTCTTGTGCGGTCATTCCATTACTCTTAAATTCTTGACAACAACTAATTAATAATAAATAAAAAATACTTTTACAGTCTTAATTTTATACATCTTTTGAAATTTGTATCACTTTAGATTTTAATATTTATTTGTTTAGCAAGCTCTTAATGGTGAATAGTTTATAACTGGTAATGGTTTTAGAATGGAAAAGGAATAAGTTATCATGACTAGAAGTATAAAACTTTAACATACAAGGTATGAACCGCAGACCAAAATCTTCCTATTCCCGTTATTCTGAACCCCCAAGCCGTAAAAGTACAAAATCATCTCCTTTGGAAAATATTAACTATACTCTTGCCGCTATCTGTGCAGGTATCTTTATATTGGGGGTAGGAGTTGGTATTGCCTTAAGTTCTGGCCAAACTATAAGTACTCAAAATGTAGCATCAAGGGAGGTGATCGATCGCAGCGCTCCGAATCCCGAAATTTGTGTACAATTTGGAGCAAGTGCCATTGTTTCTGATTTAAGGGTATTTGTCACTCTAAATCCCTTTAATGTGTATGTAACTCAACCTAATATGCGTCCGGGGTGTGTTTTGAAAAGAAATAACTGGTCTATTTTAGAGCAAAGACGCTTAGTCAGTGATAATGATGTGAGACAGTGTAAAAATAGAATGAATACTTTTGGTTTCACTGGTACATTAGAAAGCTCTCCCAAAATCGACTGTATTTATCAGAATGACAGTGCCGGGAATCTATTTTTAAATCCAGAAGGGGCAGTTAATCCTCAAGGAGTTCAAGATTTTTAAATTGTCAAAAAAATCCTCGATCTCAATAATGCCCCACAGAATAATAGTACAAACAGCCAGTTTAATTAATTCTTTCAATACTATCACTCAAGCGTTGTTGTACTTTTGCCATCTCTGTTTCGTATTTAGAGGTAGCTTTAAAAATATCGTCATTAAATTGTTTTTGTGCTTCCATAAATGCCTTCTCAAATTTATCTTTTGCGGTAACAATATCATTTTCTAAATTGGTTGTTAGTTTTTCCACATCTGTTTTGGATTTATCAATTACTGACTGTAAATTTTCAATTTGATTGATTTTTTTTTCTAGTTCATTAATTTTATAAAGTAAAAAGGCATTACTTACTAGAAGGAGGACCAAAATTATCGAGAATATATTTAATAGTGTTCTTTCCGTTTTGTTGGATTTCGTCAATGATTTCTCCGAATCCGTAAATGATTTTGTTGATATTTGAGAAGTCTGTTTTTTCGTCTTTTTTTCATTTACTACAGGTTTTTTATTTTTATTTTCTAAAATAATCCATCCTTCACTAGAAATATTATTAGATAATCCACGCCACGGCTTTGCTTCCTCAAAAGTTTTTTGTGATTTGCTGTTAGTAATAAACACTAATAAACCCTTTTCCTTCGGTAAGCTACAGCTTTTTATCTCATCAATTAATTCTTGTTTATATTTGTCTAAATTACCAATTTTATAAATCAACCTTGCAGAATTTAAAGCATTACTTTCAAGATTATTATTACCAATACTCTCAATTTTTTGGTAATCAATTTTAATTTCTGGTGTCTCCGTAATGGCGTCAGCAATATCTTTTTCTAATCCATCTTTAGCTGTTAAGTATTCATAAATAATCGCCCTGATTTTAGCTTCTTCATCATTATCGTCAATCCAAATTAAAGAATTACGAATTGGACGAGTACGGTTATCAATTCTACCGCTTTTTAAAGCAGTTATTGCCAGAATTAATTGCCTTGATTCACGATATAAAACTAGAGATTCGAATTCAGTGTCTGCCAATTTTTTTACTAATTCAGGCAGTTGAGGTAATTGTTTTTTATTACTTTCTAAAGCATCAAACCAGTTATAAACTTCAGATGTTCCACGAGTTTCAATAAAAATTTTGCTCATAATATTTAATTTATGATTTAATTAATGGTTAATAAGTTTGCTCCTTGAAAAATGGTAAATGCTCCATTATTTCTACACCCGTTAGAAAATTCACTCATGGCATTGAGAAAAGTTTTGTCTCGATCGAGCATCATAAAAATTAATTCGAGAAAAGACATTTTACGTTTTTGTAGGTGAAGTTTTAATAAAAATCTGAGTAAATAACGAAGGGGTTGATCACTATTTTTTGGCTCATAAAAAAGGTTGGGATTAGGCTTCCGAAAATAGAAAATGGGTTGATGATTTTGATCTTCTTCTACCCTAGAAAAATCAACACTACCCAATGTTTCTACGGGAGTCATCACTACTGCAACATGAGGAACGAGAGCATCACTACGGAAAAAACTGAGCAAGTTGCTATATTTTTCTTGTATAGTTGTTACTAATTGATTTTCTCCCGTGCTTTCCCGTAAATATTTTTCACATTTAACAGGAGCAAAAATTACCAATTTAGGGGAATCAAGATCGGCAAAACTACTTTTAAATAAATCATAAATAACTTGAGGTTGATTTAATTCCTCATGCCATTGACTATTATTTTCTATTAAAGCAGGAGTATCGATGGCAATAATAATAGCTACAGATTCCTTGATAAATTTTTCTACTTCCTGTAAATTTTCATTTACACAATAGTCACCAGGATAGTCTTGAAATTGCAACTCAATGGAAGGAGTAACTCCTGTTTTTCCCAAATCGAAATTATAGGTTCTTGCTGTTGTGGTGGATTCTAATCCTCCTCTAATTTTAATGCTATTTTGTTGGGCGGATTCTTTTAATTGCTTTAAACGTTGATCTAAAATAGTTTTGGTATCATCATCAGGAGTTAATTGTAAATTAGTTTTCCCAATAATCTGGTCAAACTGATCATACATGGCACATAAAAGACTTGTTTTTCCCACTCCCGCATGACCTAGCATTGTTACTTTAAGAGTCTGTTTTTTGATTAGGGGTTGCAATATTCTTGAAAGCATAATTTTTGTTCCTTAATTAATCATGAGTTATTGAAGTAAAGAAGAATTGATACTTTCTGTTTCTTCTATTAATTGAATCCACTGTTGACGTAAACGGGTATTATCTCCCAAAATTTGAAACGTATCAGTCCAAATATCCGCTCTGTAAGTCAATAAAAACTTACGCCATTGTCTTTGAGCATCTTTACTTCTCAAAACTAAATCAACAAATTCCTCCACGATGGCAAAAGCCGCTTGACTTGGTACTCTTAAAAAATTATTATCAAGAGCGTTTTTACACTGATAAACTGTTTCTTTGTATAGTTCTTGCAGATTATCTAAAACATCTTGCTCTTTTCCTCCTTTTGGTAAAGGACTATTATCCTGTTTTAAATTATCCAAATTTCCTCGAATATGGTATTGAATTAAACCTCGATAAGATAACTCAAAATTAGCCAGAACAGTAAAACCTTCATGTAAAGTTGAAGATTCTTGAGGAATTAAATGTGCAATATCTGCTAAAAATTTACTACCACGATGAGAACTTAACCCCTTTAAATTACATTTATCAGCTAACAAATTTGTTATTTCTATTTTTAATTCTTCAATGGATTTTTTTAACCCATCATCTAAGTTAAGAAAACGACGAGACAAACCAGTTCTAACCTCATCAATATAGTAACCATAGGCACGGGCATAATCCCCTTCTTTATTTTTTCTCCGTTTTATTTCTTCTAAACTAGGAAAGATACTTTGATCTTTTTGGCACTCTTGAAAAACAGCTTCTACTTGTTCTTTAAAATAATCATCTTGATCATTTCTTTTTTCTCTCAAAACCTCTAACAAATCAGTTAAATCATTGGTTATGTTATCCCAAAAATCATAAAAAAGATCATCAAATTTTGACTCAGATTCAACACTGTCAACTTTATTTAATGTCTGTTTTGCTTTCTGTAATTCTCCTTTAATTGTTAACTGTAAATCAGCTAGTTGATCATAAAAAACTGTGACGTATTTTTGATCTAACTGGTTAATATTGTTACTTAAATAATCAAGAGTTTTTTCTAAAATTTTCTCGTTTACTTCTTCAGGATTCGCACAGTTGGCAATGATATAATCACTAACGTGAATGTGTTTTTCTGTCATGGATTCAATTAAATCTTGGCAGTTAGCGGAATTATCACCATACTTTGAATCCTTATTAGTTTGATTTAACACCATAAATGACCATAATTTTACGGGCAAATCAACTAAAGAAGCATTGACAGTATCGTAAAGTTTAACATCCACATCCGCCCAATAATCTCCCGAAGGTTTAGGCATTTTCACAAACAAGACAAAATCTACGTCTTCAGCTAAAGTTTGAATCATTCTTGTTTCATCACCAATGCCAGTATCTCCTAACCCCGGCATATCCACTACGGCAATTTGCCCTACTTCTTTGTTAGGAAATTGACAAACTATTTTGACTTCTTTAACAGCTAAATAGTTGAAATAAATACGCTCTCCGTTTTCGTCATCTTGGGCTACATATTGGCGAATTTCCTCTTGACGGATATTGCGAGGAGAAGGGGATTTTAAGAGATGACTATACTCGGAAAAATGGATGTGATAACGTTTTAAGTGTTCGTATTTAGCTTGATTTTCAGAGCCTTCTAATCTCAGTGTCGGTAAGGGATTATTGGCAAAATCTTGAATGGAAATGGGACTTTTTCCTAAATCTAAGGTTGTATAGTAAGGATAGATAATTTCGTGAAGAAAACTGCGTTCTGTATAAAACCATACTTCGCCGTAGGTTTCCACATGGGGATTATGATGAATAGTACTACGAACACCTGTACAATGTTGGCGATCGCCATCGGGTATTTCTCCTGAGACTAAACCCGTGATACTTTGTAATAATCGACTTTTACCTTGTCTAGCACGTCCTACTACCCCTATATTGAGAGTTTCTCTTTGAAAACGACTAGATAGTTTACTGAGTTTTTCTAACAATTCCAGTATTTTTGTTTTGGAGTCACTGAAATTGATTTCTTGTAATTTACTCAATACCTTTTCGTCTTGGGTTTTGAATTGTAACTGATTACGATAATCTTCGAGTTTATGCCAAGTAATCTGTAAGTGATTCAGGTTTTCTTCTACTGTTGTCAATTTTTGAGCGAGAGGTTGACGCAGAGAGATTATTTCTTGGATTTTTTGACTTTTATTCATGAGCATTATTGAGTCATAATAAAAAATTATACACTGTTTTGTATAATTAATATTTCATTTTGTTAAATGTCCCATTAAAGTTGATTTAAATAATTAAGTAAAATAATTAATGACTTTACCAAGAGAGCAACCGAAAGCAAAAGAACTAAATTTTAAACAAAAATGTTTTGGATTAATGAGTTATAGTCAATTTTTTATGCTTATAATGTATCAAAATTAAGATTATTGGGATAAAGTTATGTGTGGAATTGTTGGTTATATAGGAACACAAGGCGCGATCGAAATTTTGGTGAGCGGTTTAGAAAAACTAGAATACAGAGGGTATGATTCTGCGGGAGTTGCAACAATTGTCGAGGGGGAAATTCATTCTGTTAGGGCAAAAGGAAAACTATATAACCTCCGCACAAAACTAGAAAAAGAAACCAATATCTCACAAATTGGTATCGGGCATACAAGATGGGCAACTCATGGTAAACCAGAGGAATATAACGCCCATCCCCACCGAGATAATAAAGGTAGATTCGCAGTGGTGCAAAATGGCATTGTCGAAAACTATCAAGAATTGAAGCAGGAATTAATTAGTAAAGGACATGAGTTTATTTCGGATACCGATACAGAAGTTATCCCTCATCTTATTGCCGAATATTATAACCCTGAAAGTAATGATCCTTTTATGGATGCAGTGAATAAAGCTGTTACCCGTTTAGATGGAGCTTTTGCCATTGGGGTGTTATGTGCAGATTTTCCCGATGAGTTAATTGTTGCTCGTCAAAGCGCACCTTTAACCATTGGATTTGGGCAGGGAGAATTTTTCTGTGCTTCCGACGTTACAGCCCTTGTGCATCACACCAACACGGTTTTATCCTTAGATAATGGGGAAATTGCCCGTTTAACGCCGTTAGGGGTAGAAATTTACGACTTTACAGGCAAACGCTTACGGAAAAACCCTCGTACCCTCGATTGGAGTCCTGTAACTGTTGAAAAACAAGGTTATCGCCACTTTATGCTCAAAGAAATTCATGAGCAACCTTCAGTAGTACGTACCTGTTTAGAAGCCTACATTAATCCCGACTGGCATTCCCAAAACAGTGACGAGGAAAACCCCATTACCCTCAATCTCAAGCCTGAAATTTATGAAGATTTAGAACATATCCAGATTGTAGCTTGTGGTACTTCTTGGCACGCAAGTTTAGTGGGTAAATATTTATTAGAACAAATAGCACAAATTCCTACTTTTGTCCAATATGCTTCAGAATATCGTTATGCCCCTTCCCCAATGATGCGTAATACAATTACAATCGGTGTTACCCAGTCAGGAGAAACGGCTGATACCATTGCGGCTCTCGAGATGGAGCGTCAAAGACGTTCTAGTTGCGATCGCACCTATCAAGCTCGTATTTTAGGTATTACAAATCGTCCTGAAAGTACGTTAGGGGGCATGGTAGATCAAGTAATTAACACTTATGCAGGTATCGAGATTGGAGTAGCGGCAACTAAAACTTTTGTGGCTCAAGTGATTGCTTTTTATATCCTTGCTTTAGATTTAGCGGGGCGAAGAAAAACCATTACTCCTTCACGCATGGAGGAGATATTAAAAGGATTACTGCAATTACCCACTCAAATCGAGCAGATTATCCACTCAGAAGAGCCAAAAATCAGAGATTTAGCCCATCAGTTTCCTGATACCAAAGATTTTATCTTCCTCGGTAGAGGTATCAATTTCCCCATTGCCTTAGAAGGTGCGTTAAAACTCAAAGAAATTAGCTATATTCACGCTGAAGGCTATCCTGCTGGTGAAATGAAACATGGTCCGATCGCACTTTTAGATGCTCATGTACCCGTAGTTGCGATCGCCATGGGGGGAAGTGTATATGAGAAGGTGATTTCCAATGCTCAGGAAGCGAAGGCAAGGGATGCTCGTTTAATCGGTGTTTTACCTCAAAACCATCATGAGGATATGTTTCAAGATACTTTAATTGTGCCTGAAGTGGATGAAATCTTATCTCCTATCTTGGCGGTGATACCCTTGCAATTGTTATCTTATTATATTGCATCCATGCGCGGTTTAGACGTGGATCAACCTCGTAATTTGGCGAAATCCGTTACAGTAGAATAATCCTATGGGCGGTGCGATCGCCCCTGTGATAAGGGAATAAAGTTGTATAATTTTAAATTAAGTGATCATGGAAGCAACAAAAGTTATTGGGATGATTGATAATCAAGGACAATTAATTATTAAAGAAAAGATTAATTTAAGTCCGGGTAAAGTAGAAATTGTTATCTTAAAATCTGAAAATATAAATATCCAAGATAACGAGAAAAAAGAATCAAAGATTAAATTTAAAAACCAAACTTTTAGAGATTTATTAGAAAATCAAAATCCCACCGATGAAAATTATGATGTTGATGAGCAAAAATGGAGTTATTTAAAAGAAAAACATAACCTATGAAAGTTTTAATTGATACTAACATTATTCTTGATTTGGCATTAATTAGAAAGCCTTTTTATCAAGAAGCAGATGAAATTTTTACTTTCATTGAACAAGGTAAAATCACTGCTTTTATTAGTGCAACTACGTTTACTGATATTTATTATATTCTCCGAAAACAAAAGGGAAAATATTGGACTTTTGAATTTTTACAACGGTTAAGTGCTTTATGTAAAATTAATCCTATTACAGAAGAAGTTATTATTAAGGCTATCAATAATAGTTATAAAGATTTTGAGGATGATATTCAATATTATTCAGCAATTATTAATAATCTTAATGTGATCGTCACTCGTAATATCAAAGATTTTCCTAAAGATAATATCACTATTTTACAACCAGAAGAATTAATTTTTATTCTGACAGAGCAATAAAGTTATATAATTTTAAATGAAGTCGTATATTAAAAAACAAAGTTAATAAATTTGTGATTGATAAAGATAACCTTAAACAAGTATTAATTAATCTTGGATTTATAGCCAGTGAAAAAGAGAATATTTTAAAAAAAGAATTTCCTGTAGTGGAAGGGCGGATATTATGGTTAAAGATAATTCGGGTAAATCTTTGTTAATTATTGAGTGTAAAACCGCAGGAAATGAATTTGATAATGAATGGAAAAAAACATTAATTAATGGTAGACAAATTTTTTCCTATGCTAAACAAGCAGGAAGCACTCAATTTATTGCCCTTTATACCTCTGATTTGGTAGATGAAAAGATTACTTTTAACTATTATTTAATTACCCTTAAAGATAATGAAAAACTCTTAGAAGAAATAGCTGAGAAAGAACCATTATCTTATGAAAAAGCTAAACTTTTAGATAAAGAAGATATTTATCAAGCATGGAAAGAAACTTATAATCAAGATTTCGCTACTAAGGGAATTTTTGAGGATGATATACCTGCTTATGAAATCGGTAAAACTAAATATTCTTTAGCGGATTTAACCACTATTAACAGTAATGATATTCAAGGAATTATTTGAATGAACCTACAGTATGGACAACTCAAGTTACAAAAGAAGCTAATAAAGATGATTTACTTATTAGTGTACGCGCACCTTTAGGAGATGTCAATTTTAATCCTTTTGATAAAATATGTATTGGTAGAGGTTTGGCGGCAATTCAACATGAAAGTTTATTACTGAAAAAGTATCTTTTTGAATATTTGGTTAGTCATCAATTTCTTTTTGAAGGTTATAAAGGAGCAACTTTTGAGGCTATTTCAACAGATGATTTGAGACAAATAAAAATCCCTTTACCTCCCCTCGAAATTCAAGAGGAAATAGTTAAAGCCTGTCAAGTTATTGATGAAGAATTTGAGAAAGCAGAAACTATTATTAAAAGTGAAAAAGAAAAGATTGAAAATTTAATGAAACAAACTCTTGACACATTTAATAATAAAGATTACCAAATAACGATTGGTAACTTAACGGAAACATCATCAGGAGGCACTCCAAAATCATCAAATTCATTATATTATCAAGGTGGTAAAATTCCTTGGATCAATAGTGGAGAAGTTGCAAAAGGTGAAATATATTATGCTGAGAAATTTATCACAGATTTAGGTTTACAAAATTCCAATGCTAAAATTTTTCCCGAAGAAACAGTTTTATTAGCAATGTATGGGGCAACTGCTGGTAAATGTGCAGTATTAAAAATCAAAGCATCAACTAATCAAGCTATATGTGGAATTTTTCCTAATGATGAATTTATCTCTAAATTTTTAAAATATCAGTTAGATTTTATGTATGAGGATATTTTAGGATTAAGACATGGTATCGCTAGAGAAAATTTGTCGCAAGAAATAATCAAAAATATTTTAGTTATTATTCCCCCCAAAGAAAAACAACAAGAAATCATCTTTGAAATTGAAAAATGTGAGGCAAAAATTAAAGAAGCTCAAATAATAATTAACGGTATTGCTAAGAGAAAAGAAGCGGTAATTTATCAATATTTATAGCTAGATTATTAACTTTATTGATGTTAACTTAGTCATAAAAAAACAAGGTAGATTTCAGGGATTATTTTCCCCTTTCTTTAATGTTTTGAGATAATAGAGTGCGATCAAGTTTTCCATTGGTTAGTACAAAAATTCATGGAAAATAATTACTAATCCCACAGATAATAAAATTGGATGATTTAATTGCAAACAACACTCTCTATAACTTTTATGCTCCTTTTATTCCTCCTGAAAGGGCGACACAAATCAAGGAATCAATGAAATCCAATTATGGAGGAAATATCCATACCCGTATCGGACTTTCTGCAAGTAATATCTCCCAACCTCAATATTTCCGTTTTTGTAGTCAATGTTTACAGGAGGATGAAGAAAAATACGGGGAATTTTATTAGCATCGCATTCATCAACTATCTTGTGTGTTAGTTTGTCCAAACCATAATATCCCATTACAAAATAGCACCCTACTTTTTCAAGAATTAAATCAAGATCATTATCAAGTAGCGAATTGTAACAACTGTATTCCTGAAGGTTCGATCGCACCATACTCTCGGTAAAATCAGAACATACTATTCAACTTAGCCCATGATGTTCAGTTGAGTTAAGTCACTGCTTAGAAAATAAGAAACCTTTAGGAACATTTACTTGCAGTTGCGGAATGGTTTACAGTAGAACTCTATCGGAATCAGATCAATCGGATAGTTATAAACCGAATCGAATCATCACCTATGGAGATAAGTGGCATCAAAAATTACAAGATTGAGTAGAGAATAAAAATTTAGGATTAAGGGCGGTTGCTAGAGAATTAAAGGTAAATACAAGAACGATTAATCGCTCGCTATGTGGATAAGTTGGGATTAGATGCTTCATGGCAATCAGAAACAACTAAGTTTGCCCTAGTCAATGATAGTGAACTACCCAACACCGAATCGAAGATTACGGTGTGGGCTTCCTATCCAACAGATAGCGGTGTAGTGGATTTCTTACGTCCTCCTCTACCACGTCTTACATCTGGGCAATAGGCTTTATCCCCCGTTCCAGAGGTGAGGGGCTGTGTGCGGAATTTATTTCCGCTCCTTGTAAGCCCCGTCTTTAATATTCGTAGTCCTTCATCTCGGATGTTAATTGCCGCATTTATATCCCTGTCATGCTTTGTCTTACATTTTGGACATTCCCAATGTCTTATGTCCAAAGGCAAACTATCTACTCTCTTAAGGCATACATGACAAGTTTTAGAACTGGGGAAAAATCTATCTACTTCCATATATGTTTTTCCTTCTTGTTCCGCTTTATATTTAAGCATGGTACAAAATTGCCCCCAACCTACCTGTTGAATAGCTTTGGCTAGGCAATGATTTTTTATCATACCTTTAACATTGAGGTCTTCTAGCACTATAACTTGGTTTTCGTTTACTATCCTACGAGATAGTTTGTGTAGAAAATCCTCACGGCAATTAGTAATTTTTTTATGTACTTTAGCAACTTTTAATCTTGCTTTATTTCGATTATTTGACCCTTTTTGTTTACGGGATAATTGTTGCTGTTTTCTCTTTAAGTTAACTTCATGTTTTTTTAATATTTTTGGGTTATCAAACTTACTCCCATCACTGGTAATAGCAAAATGATTTAATCCTAAATCAATTCCTATAGCTTTACCTTCAGAGCTTACTTTTGGTTTATCTTTACCATCATCAACCAAGACAGAGGCATAATATTGATTACAACAATTCTTGGTAATAGTTACGGTTTTAATTTTTCCATCAATAGGACGGTGAATTTTTGCATAAACCAAACCAATTTTAGGAACATTAAGACAGTCGCCTTTAATACTGACATTACTAGGGTATTGTAAAGACTGCTTACCATGTTTGCTTTTAAAATTAGGATACTTTGCTCTTTTTTCAAAGAAATTATTAAAGGCTACTCCAAGATTTAAACAAACCTGTTGTAAGCACTGAGAGTAAGTTTCAGACAACCAAGAAGTTTCCTCCTGTTTTTTTAGCTCAGGGATTAACTTCTTAACATCGTAACCTGATAAACCTTTACCTGTCTGTTTATAAGTCTCATTCATTAAATTCAAAAAATGATTCCAAAGCCATCTACAACTACCAAAGGCTTTTGCCAGTGCTAGTTTTTGAGATGAATCTGGATAAATTCTGATTTTAATGACTTTTAACATTAAGTTAGAGCAAACGAGGTTTGATATAATTTATGTTAACACAAATTCGAGGAAATGTGGAATCCTTCGGATATTTTTTTTGTTGGGCGATTCATCCCACGCCTATTTGATGTATTTTTTTAGTCGAAAATTAGGCGTGAGGCTTCTCGCCAATTAAGCTAAAGAGGTTGATAATAAGGCGCAAAATAGACAAGACTGGTTAAACTTACAAAAACAGTATCCTCACGCAACAAAGACTGAACTGAGAAATTTATCTCCTGCCTTATATGCTAGATTGTATAGGTGCGATCGCATCTGGTTAAATAACAATTCACCCTCTTTACAAAAACCGTCTGTGTCAGTGAATAAAAGAGTGGATTGGGAAAAATAGAGATCGGGAAGTAAAAATGCAGGTAGAAAAAGCAGTTCAAGAAATTTTGCAAAAGGATAAACCAGAAAGAGTTACCTTGAGAAAAGTGGGTTTTATGACGGTATTAAAAGCACTTTTAGAGCATACATTAGATAAATTACCTCTAACAAAAACTTATCTACAACAAACTGTCGAGTCAGTGGAGATGTTTCAGGATCGAAGAATAAGATGGGCGATCGCAGTTTTAGAACAACGAGGAGAGGAAGTAAAAGCATGGAAAATTATGCAAATAGCAGGATTGAGGAATAATTGTTTGGAAAGAGTAGAGAAAATCATTAGTTCCACTTTCAGGACACAACTGTAAGTTCCCACTCAAAAAAGTTTAAGTTGGCTGAAAATGAAAATTTTGAAAAATGCGTGATTCCCGTTTACTTTTCTTAAAATAGCTCTGCTTTTTTAATTATTCAACTACAATGTAGTTATTGTGATCATAATACATAATTGCTGTGAACATTCATAATTATCTTTCTTGGAATGAAAGTTTAATTTCTTATTTTCTCACTGGAATTCCACAAGGTAGTACAATTTATCTAACTATTGATGAAGATTTAATTGACTTTATCGGAAAAAACTTTCTTCATTTAGATCATGATATTAATACTTTAGATCATTTTAGGTGTTCTGTCATTGATACTATTATTGAAGACGAAAAAGTTAATCTGAAGAATATACAGGGATTGAATCCGCAAGGAAAACCTAAATGTCTCGCTTTTCTATCTTTATCTGTTCTTGCCGCATTTCAAATGTCAGAAGATGATCAAGAAGAAATTTCTGAAAAAGACTATTTTACTCGTTTAAAAAGTTTACTAGGTTTATCGGGAGAAGGGCGACCAAATGGCATGAGGTTTGGTTCTCAGTCGGAAGAAATATTATGGCTAGAATGGAATAGATGGTTGTTAAAACAGGGATTTCAACCGACGGCATACAAGGGAACTGGTCCACAAAAATTTATAAAATATCCTAAACAATAAAAAGAATTATTAATAGGAATTGGTGTAAGAATCTATTTGCAGGAATATATAGAACTGAAGATCTTTTTTTAGGTGAAGTTAAATACTATTTATATCTAAAGCAACAAAGAGGACGAGAATTAGATTTTTTACAAATAAATTATCAAAACAACAAACAAGAACTTAGAAAAGATAGGCAGGGCTGGTTTTTACCTATTGGAAATCCAATAAATAATGAACATTTAGATAATGGATTAAGATTAACAATTACTTCTGAATATGAGTTAGAAAAACTTATTTTTCCTGCTAGAGATTTTTGGATATTAGTTCCAGATCCAGATGAACCAGAATCGGGTATTTACGCAAGTTGGGGAACTCCAGAATTAGGACAACAATTTATTATTGTTTGTAAAAAAGATTTACTTTCTGATTTAGAATTACTTCAAAATGAACAATTATTAAAATGGGAAGATGATGGTTTATTTTATCCTTTTGGGGAAGATTACAATTGGATTGAAATTTTTGGTTGTCAAATTTTATCTCAGGCATGGGAGGCGATTTTTTCACAAAATTTAGAACTTAAAAACGCTTTACAACCTAGAACTAAATTATCAATTAGTTTACAAAATGGTCTGTGTATTCGTCATCAAAAATGTTGGTTAAATGGTTATGAACCTAATGTAATTGTTTATGGTTTTTATCCAAAAGTAAATGTTGAAGTTTTTGATTTGCAAGAAGGTAAAGCTATTAAGCAAATAGAAAGTCAATCAACTAATGAAACTTTTTCTTTAAACTTGAATAAATCTGGTAATTACCTAATTAAAGCTAGTTCTCATGAAGAGTTTGCAGAAACTTTTTTGTCTTTAAAGGATTGGGATGAATTAGAGGTATCAACAATAAATAATACCCAAATTGAACAGGTAGGAAATGATTATTCTCTTGATAAATTTATTACCTATTACTGATGAAAATGGGAGGATTACTAAATATTAATACAAGCAACTATTAATTTAATAATTAGCTATAAGTTTAGGGTTTTTCAGATTAGTTTATTAATAATAAATATATTATTTTATATTCATTTAATGTCTTACCAATGATTCTTGATTAGTTTATAATTTATATTATTGTAAAATAAAAAAAATATGAACAATATTATTGCAAATAGAAAGCAAAATAGTAATCAAATTTTTAACAGTAAAAACAAGAAGGAAAGGATTTATTTAGGGTTTTGTTATCAAAGTAAACCTTCAGAGGTAATAGAGATTATTTCTCAAAAAGTTAATGAATATGATTTAACTAAATTAATCCCCCTGTTACGGGTGGAAAAAAAGGACAAAACCAAAATAGGTAAACGAAAAAAACCTGAGTTTTACTTTTTTGTGGCAATTGAAAAAGGCAATGATACGCAATCTGAAAGAATGTATCAAGAATTTCAGGAAAAATTATTAGTATTGAAATACTTTAAGCGTAATGCTTTTAAAAGTAAAGGTTTATCTATTTTTACTCATGAACAGATCAAAGATATGGTAGCAGGAAAAACTTATGATGTTCTTGATTATACAAATCCCATACCCTATGAAACTAAATCGAAAGAAAATTTAGTCAATGACAATCCTTTTGAAGTTGATAATATTAGTGATAATTTATCCACTGATAATAATAGTAAAAATTATCAAAAATTATTATATTGGTTATCTGTTGTCGGAAGTAGTAGTTGGCAATTATTTAGAAAAACTTGTCAAATATTACAGTTAGATAATCCTGCCAGAAATTTGCGAAAATTAAAACTATTAGGACATTTAGAGACATCGGCGGATGGACAGAAAATAGTAGTAAATAGTCCTACCTTAGTTCAAATAGAATCAAATACAGAAGAAAAAGAATTTATTTTATGTGGACAACAAAACGGTAAGTTAATTAATAATTTAGAAAAATTTGGTACAGTTAAGATAATAGAACAACCACAAAAAAATGCACCTAGTTGTATTAAGTTTATCCCTGATAATGATATTCAGCTACAAGAAATTATTGAACAAATCAAAAATAATTATTATTTGCAAATATATCAAGCAGATTTAGTAAGTCGAAAATTGGCTGATGCTTTACCTCATTGGCAAGAATGGTATGAAAATTTAAGTTCTTTGCAAGGTATTGTAACAAGTTTGTATAAGTGGAGACAATTTGATGGTAACATTTTTGTAGAGTGTTTAACTCCGCAAAAAACAGGAATGTATCAAATGTTTCAAGGAACAATAAAAAATTCTGGGGATAATCTTGATTTATCATCTCAAAAGCCCATTCGTACAGTTTTTTATGATGCAGATACTCAATGTTTTAAACAAGGGGATTGGTGTGGATTAAGATTTTTAGCAATGAAGGCAATCCAGCAAGAAATAGTAATTAAATATGATGAAATAAGTAAACGATTAGCAATACCTTATACTCAAAGATTGTCTCAATTATACGAACGAAGTTTGGTGTTAGCAAGTGGAATATTACCTAGTTATCAAAAAACTGAAGATAAAAATATTTGGTTAATTTACGAAAATATTAGCCTAAATTTATTACAAACATTAGCAAATAAACTTGATCTTAATTGGGAGGAAAAAAGAGAATGTATGATGTAATTGGTGCTTATCAAAGACTGGAAAAAATTTATCAGCTATATATTAAAAGTGCTTTTCCTCTCAGGTATCAAAGTTTAGCAAGGGAGCGCGATCGCATCTTGCAACAACCCGGTATCTTAAGTCAACCACCGTTAATTGAACCTGTACCGACTTATCCGTCATCAGGTAAAACTTTAAAAGATGCGGCGAATCAATTACTTTCACAATATCAAGATTTAGCTCATTTAGGACAAACAATTTTTGATAGTAATATCCAACTTTATCAACATCAATGGCAAAGTTTAGATGCTGTCATTAATCAAAATAAAGATATAGTCGTAACAACGGGGACATACACCACGTCCAAAAGCTCTCAGAGCCTTAATTTTGTACCCTTTGAATGCTTTAGTTGAAGACCAACTCAGACGCTTACGACAAGCCATAGAAGCTCCTCAAATTCATAATTGGTTAGATACGAATAGAGGTAAAAATCGTGTTACTTTTGGACGTTATACAGGGCAAACGGCTGTATCTGGAGTTCAAAATGACAACAGTTTAAGAAGATTGAGAAAAGAATTACAAGACAGAGAAGAAGAATGGAGACAAATACAACAAATTAATGACCCTGATTTACTATAATATTTTCCTCGGCTAGATGGTGGGGAAATGTGGTCACGGTGGGATATGCAGGATACACCTCCAGATATTCTCATTACTAACTATTCCATGCTCAATATTATGATGATGCGAGAAATTGAAAATAGTATTTTTGATCAGACTCGTGAATGGTTAGCAAGTGATAGTGAAAATCAATTTTTCTTAATAATTGACGAATTACACGCTTATCGAGGTACACCGGTACTGAAGTTGCTTATATTTTAAGGTTACTTTATTCTCGTTTAGGTTTAACTGCCGATTCTCCTCAGTTAAGAATTTTAACTACTACAGCGAGTTTAGATGATTCTGATGAGGGTAGAAAATTTTTAAGAGAGTTTTTCGGTAGGGATAACTTTGAGTTTATTACGGGTACTCAGGAAATGCCCCAAACAGGTGCTAGATTGTCTGTATCAACCTATGCTAATGCTTTTGCGAATTTTGCTCAAGCGGTGCAACCAGATCCTTTTAAACCGATGACACAACCTGATGATCCTGATAGTGGCACTCAAAAGGGTTCAGAAATACGTCAGGCAATGCTTACCTTAACGAGCAGTCTTGGCTTTCCACCGTCAACACTGGATGTAAAAGAAACTCTGGGTTCGGCTTTGGATAAAATCGGTGTACCTAATGCAGTTAAGGATGCTTGTGTAGAAATTGATCGCCAATTACAATTCAGTAAAACCCCCACAGTAAGAGCGGCAAAAGTTAAAAATAATGACCATCATTTAATGGATTTAGATCATCAGCTATTTCCTAATGCCAATCGAAATGGTTTTGTTTCTGACGCTTTAAGGGGTTTACTACTGGCATTATCCATGTCCAAGTTGAGCAACGGGCGATCGCCCCTCCCCGTTAGAGGTCATTTGTTCTTCCATAATTTACAAAATCTTTGGGCTTGTACTAATCCTCATTGTACAGATCATAATGTGGATGTAAATGCTCGACAAAATAATCCTAATCCCCCTTCTATTGGTGCAATTCATTCTACTCACCGTTTAAGTTGTTCCTGTGGTTCTCGTGTTTTAGATTTAATTATTTGTGAAGTTTGTGGCGAAGTATTTTTAGGCGGTTACAAAACTACTCGTCAAATTGGTCGTAGGAATGTGGAAATATTAACACCAGATCAAGCTGATTTAGAAGGTGTACCAGATAAACTTTCCCAAAATCAACGATCGTCTCGTAAATTAGTTATATTTTCTGATAGTCGTCAGGATGCCGCTAAGTTATCGGCTGGTATGGAGCGAGATCACTATCGAGACATGGCACGATCTATTCTAATTCAATCTTTTAATGATTATTGGAAAGATTTAGTGGCTTTTCTCCGTGTTACTTGTGCTTTTAATCCTAACAGTTTGAATATATTACAAAGTCTAAATCCTCAATTATATACAGATGTCAGTCAAAATCCACAAGCAGATGATCAGATCCGACGTAATCAATTTGCAAGTGTAAATTCTACTTTAGCAACCGAAGCATTATCTTGGGTTATCGGTTCACCTCCCATTAATCCTCAAGCTCATCAAGAATGGATTGGTTTACTGCAACGTTATCCAAATAGAGTAGCATTGCAGGATTTAGTTAAAAAAGTTAGAGATGATTTATTGAAGTATGGTATTTGTCCGGGGGGTTCTAATCGAGATGTCTTGAAATACTATGTTGGACAGGGTAGAGGTAGAGAAGAATATTTGTGGTTTAACTGTTATAACTGGACAGGAGAGAATGTAATTCCCATTTATCCCGTAAGTGAAGAACAAAATCGCCATATTCTACACATGGAAACAAGACTTACGGAAGAATTAATGTATGCACTGTTTCTCCATATTGCAAAAACTTTTGAGAGTTTAGGACAAGGATGGGTTAGTTATCAACCTCAAGGTAATCCCAACCCTACACTAATTCAAGCAGTTGATGCTGTGATTCGAGAATTGGGTATTAGAAAAAAACACAATTTTAGTAGCAGTAGTTTTATTTCCGGCAATGATAGTAATTTACGAGGATACGCTAAACGCTATATAGAATGTGCCAATTTATCTATTCAAGATGTACAAGAACAATTGCAGTTATCTCAAGTAAGTTATCCTAGTGTAGATGGAATAGTGCTTAATCCTGAAAAACTTTATCTTGTACCTCCTCCACCTGTTAATAATAATGGTCAGCGTCAAGGATATAGATGCAATCAATGTAATGCTTTTTATCTTCACCCTGCCGCAGGAATTTGTCCAGTTTGTAATAGCACTCAAAGTCAAAATGCTCCCATTCAAGTATTAACTCCTAGTCAAACTACTAGCGATTTTGATTATTACAATTATCTATCTGAGGATGCAGGTACAGCTTTTCGTATGAATGCCGCCGAATTGACAGGGCAAACGGATAAGGGCGATCGCCTGAAAAGACAAAGATGGTTTCAAGATATATTCATTAATGATGAAATTGCCCGTGTACAAGGTATTGATTTATTGAGCGTAACTAATACTATGGAAGCAGGGGTTGATATTGGTTCTTTGTTAGCCGTAATGATGGCAAATATGCCCCCTCGTCGCTTTAATTATCAGCAAAGAGTGGGAAGGGCAGGAAGGCGATCGGCTGGAGTATCTTTAGCGGTTACTTTTTGTCGAGGACGTAATCATGATGATTTTTATTTTCAACGCCTTGAAAGTATGACAGGAGATCCACCTCCTGCACCCTATGTCGATATGCGAAGTTATGAAATTTTCCGTAGAGTCTTAATTAAAGAGGTTTTACGACAAGCATTTCCTTGGGCGAGACTAAGTTTACAGGCTAATCAGGTAGGATTAACTGATAGTGGTACAGATAGTGTTCATGGTGAATTTGGTAAAGTAACAGATTGGGAGCATTACAGTTCACAAATACAAAATTGGCTAGACGATACTAATAACGAATCAGCCATATTAGAAGTTATTGACGCTTTAAGATTAGAAACTGACTTAACTAATGCTAGTGACAAAGAACTATTAGATTATTTACGTCATAATTTAGTTTCGGAAATTGATGAAGTAGTTAATGATCAATCTTATACTCAAGAGCAAATTAGTGAAAGATTAGCCAATGCAGGTTTGTTACCGATGTTTGGTTTTCCCACAAGGGTGCGGTTACTATATACTAAATTACCCACAAGTGGACATGAGTGGCCTCCTGACACAGGAACAGTCGATCGCAATCTCGACATTGCTTTAAGTCAATTTGCCCCTAATTCCCAAACAGTAAAAGATAAAGAAGTTCATAATGCCTGTGGGGTGGTGCAGTTTATTCCTCAAGGTAATCAAGTTGGTACTCAAGCAGGTTTATATCCTGATTTAACTCAAGGAAATGAATCCATCGGCTTATGTCGTAATTGTCAGGCGGTTGTTTTCCCTCAAAATATCTTGAATCAACCACCTCAAGGAGGATTAGAACCACCTATAACTCAATGTCCTGTTTGTGGAGCAAATGAAATGCGTTATCTTGATGCTAGAGAACCGAAAGGCTTTCTAACAGATCTCAATCCTCAAGATTATGACGGACAATTTGAGTGGACACCTCGATCAACTCGTCCTTCTCTCAGTGTCAATCCTAATCAAGTACAGGGAAATAATAACGGTACGGCAATAGCTAACACCAATGCTTCTGTATTGTCTTTTAACGATCAAATTCTTTCTATTAATGATAATGGTGGGCAAGGTGGTTTTGATTTTTATACCCAAGTAAGAATTTATGGACAGCAAAGACAAGGAGTTTATTCTATTCTGACTGATGATGATAGTCCAGTTAATGCTTCGGGTAACTGTTATCGCATTGCTTTATTATCGAAACGAAAAACAGATGTTTTGTTAGTGACGATTAATCAATGGCAAACGGGTATATCTGCATCACCTACGACTATCGAAGGAAGGGCGGCATGGTATTCTTTTGCTTTTTGGTTACAAGTAGGGGCGGCAGCATTATTAGATATTGATCCGCAAGAATTACAAGCAGGTATGCGTACTATTCAGGATTCGGCAGGAAATATCATCGGACAAGGGTTTTTATCAGATCAATTGGAAAATGGGGCAGGATATTGTCGTTTTCTGGCACAACCACAAGAATTTCAACGTTTATTAGCTCAAGCTGACGTTAATCTTGTTAATAGTCTTGCTAATAAATGGTTAGAGTCCAGACACGCTAATGAATGTGACACTTCCTGTAATCTCTGTTTGCAAGATTATCGTAATTTACCCTACCATCCTGTTTTAGATTGGAAGTTAGCCTTAGATATGGCTCGATTGGTGAGTGATGCAAATGCTATTACCGATTTACAAACACCTTGGGGTAATCAACCTAACCCTTGGAGTCGTTTGATACAAGATCATAACGCACCAATTCCTGCCACTCTTAAGGCATTAAAATATGATGATTCACCCCTGCAATTTGGCTCTTTAATTGGTTTTGTAAATCAACGCAAACAAATTCTAATTTTACGCCATCCTTTATGGACTGATGATCATCCTGAGTGGATTAATGCAAGTTTGATCGCTCTTAGTCAATATTCAGGCTATAATATCATAGCAGGTAATCCTTTTATCCTGTTAAGAAGACCTGCCGAATATGTTTAGCTTCAGTTTGGGATAAAAGCAAAAATATGTTGAACAGAAAATGTCCTAATATTACTGTTTAACTATAATACAATAACTCATTAATTGTGAAGATAATGGTTAATTTTGTAGGTTTTCATCCCTCAATTTCACCAAAAAGCGATCGCTCTTCCAAAAAACGATCCCAATTAACTTAATATCAAAATACTTTCTGTTTCACTATTATAAAATTCTCTAATAATGGAAAAATTATCCCTTAGAATTTCTACAATCTTTGAAGTGGGGTTATTGCCAATACGAAGATAGATAAACTTTGGTGGATAACCATATAATAAACTACGTTGGTGAAAATCAGAGTCTTTAGAAACAATCACAAAATCATTAAATTTGGCAAATTCCCAGATAAGAGAATCATCAGTATTGAGGAGAGATAAAGTCTTGACGTGGTGAGAATCAGGATACAAATCAATGATTTTATGAATAATTCGATCTGACAAATTTTCATCTAATAACAATTTCATACAGATGCCATAAATAATTTTTTCTCTCTATCCGCCGCAAAAGCCAAACAAGCCTTAATATCTTCAGGGGTTAATTCAGAAAAATCTTCAAGAATTTCTGCTTCTGTCATTCCACCTGCTAAATATTCCAAAATGTCGTAAACAGTTATACGCATTCCTCGAATACAAGGTTTTCCACTTCGCTTTCCCGATTCTATGGTAATAATATTTTGGTAACTCATAATGACTTTATAATCTTTAATTTTTTGATTATTTTTATTTTATAGTGAATATTGGTTATCCGTGTTGTTCTGAGTTGGTTAGAGTCAGAAATCTCTTAGAAAGTCTGTTACTTTGGGCGATCGTGTTGAAGATATAGCACAGGGCGATCGCTCTTAGCTAATTATTCAAACACAATATAATAGTAGATAATCCCCATCTTATTTTAAGAAATTCTGTGTGGAAAATGTTTAAAACAAATCTTAAGAAATAAATCTTATGAATGTAACTTTGAAAGATAAAAAGTCAAATTATGATAATTATGTGATAGAAACAGATGAAGATACACCTGAAGAATATGATGCCGATAATAGTAGTTTATATCCTTACGATCCTTTAAAAACAGATATTGATATTAGGGAAAATCCTTATACTGTCTTTGAGTTAAAGAGAAGATGTGATAAAGGGCAAATAATTCTCGATCCAGAATTTCAAAGAAATCCAAATATATGGACTCAAGAACAAAAAAGTAAATTCATAGAATCAATTATTCTTAATTTTCCTTTACCTTATTGGTATGTCAAACAAACTCAAGATGGAAAATATATTATTGTAGATGGACTACAAAGAACTTCAGCTATTCGTGACTTTATAGATAATAATTTTAAGCTAACTGGATTAAAAACTTTATCCGTATTAAACGATAATTATTTTGATAATTTAAAACAATTAAAGGGAGATTATGAAACAAGAATAGAAGATAAAAAAATTTCTTTATATGTGATCCCATATTCTGCATCTTCAAAAGTTGTTTATGATATTTTTGAGCGAGTAAACACGGGAGGTACTCAACTCAATCGTCAGGAAATTAGGAATTGTATTTTTGCAGGTAAAGCGACAAAATTATTAAAAAAATTATCAGAACAAGAGTATTTTAAACAAGCAATTGATTATGGATTTTCTCCTAAAAGAATGAAAGATAGAGAGCTTATTTTACGTTATTTAGCATTTAAAATATTCGATGATAATGAAGATTATCAAGGAGATATGAGTGATTTTATTGAGGAAGCCATGAAAAAAATTAATTTAATGTCAGATGATAAAATAGATGAATTGATAAAAGATTTTGAACGAGTAATGAAACTAACTTATGATTTCTTTGGCAAAGAAAATTTTCGTTTACCAAATGATAAAAGTAGAGGAAAAGTTAACATGATAATGTTTGAATCTATCTCCTACTTTTTTTCAACTCATAGTGATCAATTTTTACAACAGCATAAAGAAATAATCAAACAGAATTTTTTAAAGTTACGACAAAATCAAGAATATGTAGGCTTTATTAAACGGGTTAGAAATGATAAGAATATAGTTATTAGAAGATTTGATTTAGCACAGCAAATTTTGGGAAAAGTTTAAATTATGTTAACTAAAATAGAATTAGAAAACTTTAAATGTTTTAAAGAAAATACAGTTTTTCCATTAGGAAAATTAACTTTATTAACAGGCATTAATGGACGAGGAAAATCAACTTTACTTCAGTCTTTACTTTTAATGAGACAATCGATCGAATATGATCATCAAACAACTCAATTAATTTTAAATGGAAATTGTTTAAGTTTAGGCAGATTTGAAGAAATTAGAAATACTGGAATTTCAAGACAAGAGCCTATTATTTTTAGATATTACTTTACTGATAAATTTCAATTTCATGATTATACAGAAACTACGTTTAATAGAATCGTCGATTATTCTTTTATTGAAGATACAGTAGATGATCTGGTTGCTCAACTTAATCACATTAAACTTCAAGAAGAAGTTATTTGGACTTTTTTTGATACTCAAAATCAAAATTTTACATTTAAGATCGATGAATTATATAAACCGACTAAAGCAGACAATTTTGTAGCAAGAACTAACTCTGTAGAACACTGTCTTTTTGAACCTTATGATTTCCAAGAAAAATCTGGTGATTCAGTTTCTCGATTATCTAACTTTTTTCCTTATTCAGCAACAAATAGAACTTTTAAAATACCTATTAACCAATTGAAAAATATTGCCAGAAAAATTAAGTCATCTTCTAAAAATACAAATTATTGGGAATGTCAAATTAATGGCACAATCATATTTAATCTTAATAAAATTCATTATATATCAGCCGATAGATTAGGTCCTCAAGACTTTTACTTTAAATCAACTCTGCCTAAATTTCCTAATGTTGGTTTGAGAGGAGAACTAACTGGTAATTTACTTTACAGAAAGAAAGATCAATTAGTTAATGATAAATTATGTTTAGGGGAAGACGCAAAAACTTTAATTATTCAAACTCAAGAATGGCTCAATAAAATTTTTGATGGGGCAAAAGTTGAAATTTCAGGTACACAAACCAATATATTAGAACTAATGTTTAATGCTAGTTTATCAAAAGATCGTTTTCGTCCTGCTAATATAGGTTTTGGCTATCATTGTATTTTACCTATTATTGTTTCTGGACTTATCGCTCAAGAGGGTGAAATTTTAATAGTAGAAAATCCTGAAGCACATTTACATCCTAAAGCACAATCTGAATTAGCGAAATTCTTAGCTAAAGTTAGTAGTTGTGGTGTACAAGTATTGATAGAATCTCATAGCGATCATATTTTAAACGGATTACGAATTGCTGTTCTTGATGAAATTTTAAGCCATGAAGATTTAAGTATTTTATATTTTTCTCAAAAGATTGGTGAATCAGTTGTGCAAATACCTGTACATTCTGATGGAAAAATAGAAGAATGGCCTGAAGGATTTTTTGATCAAATGGATAAAGATTTTGAGCGTCTTTTTGGAATTTAAAGTGATGATAAAAATAGAAATATTTATAAATGAAATTTCTTTAAGTTGTTGTATTCAAATTGTCAAAAATAATGATGAACAAAATAAAATTTACTTGGATAGTACAGAAAGTAAAACTGGATTGGAGAATTGGCTAGAAAAAAATTGTCAATTAAGTCAATTTCAGTATGATGAATCTTCTTCATCACCACCAACTGATAATCAAACAATATTAAGAAATTCTAGTCGATTTGAGAAAATTGGACGTGAATATGATGGTAGAAGTATTTATCGAGAAAAAAAAACAGGATATTATTGGTATGTAGATAATTTACATTGTGGAGAAGCCGCTCATCTAGAAGTTTTTGATAGTCATGGAAAAAAACATATTGCAGAATCAAATTTAGAAGGCAATATAGATAAAACAAAATCTGATCCAGACAAAAGAATTGACAAATATTTATAATAAAAATTACCGATGCTCATCTTTTTGCTAATTTTATTTCTAAATAACTTTTACTATACAAAACCTTAATTTTTTCCAAAGAATATCATCTTCAGATATTTGTTCATAAAGTTTAGTTAAAGTCACTTCATTATTGGTTAATTCTTCTTATCATAAAATATTATAACCTCAGTTCGGTTTAAGAATATTGGATAAGGGTAGGTGTCAGGTTTCAGGTTGCAGGTTGCAGGTGTTGAGAGAAAGTAATGAGTAACAAATAATGAGTGTTCGGGGTTTTTAATTCCTAATTCTTAATTTTTCCTTTGCCCTCCCCCCTCTCGAGGGGGGATAAAGGGGGGTTCGCCTCTTGCCTCTTGCCTTTTGCCTTTTTTTCTCCATCATTCATAGATGAAAATTTATCCCGAACTCAGGTTATTATAGATTATTATTTTAAACGATTAGCTAAATCGCTAGTGCTACTTTGATCCAAAATATTTTTTAACTGATCTTCAAGGCTGAAAAATTCATTAACTAAATTACCTAATTCTAAATGATAAATAGGAAAAATTAAATTGTTATTTTGAAAATCACTAATTTTAGAAATTACGGAAATCTTTGATTTTACTTTTTTTTGCAGTTTTTCTAATACATTTTTAGAAATATCTTTAGAGATAACAATTAAACCATTTAAGTTTAAAGTTTCAATATAACTAGCTATTGAACTTGTATGATAGCCCCCACGATTTCATGAAAATTTCGATTCCAATAATAAGATCATCATTATTAATAGGAGAAATTGCCTTTATTTCCATGTCATGCCCAAACTCTCCTGATTTTCTGGGTTCAGAAATACTTTTTAGCCATAAACCCTCTTTTACAATTAAACCATGTAAATAATTAGAGTGATATAAAAAATGCTGAAAAGGTAGTTCTAAAGAATCTAATGGTTGACGATGTATTGCAATATTCCTTTGTAAAATAATCATCTCTGTTACTCTTAAGCAAATTATTTCTGTTGGAATATTTAAAACTGTACTTTGGACTAAATAAAAAGGAAATCAGGATACAAGAGACTTTCAAAGAAAATAGAGAGAAAATAAAAATAACCACAAATTTGATTCTCTCTCTATCTGACAATTCTGAAAATGGCTGAAAAGCTGAAAGTGTTAAGAATCAAACCATATGCTTAAATGAAAATGCCCAAAATATTTTTCCTAAATCATGAAATTTCATCTATCTAGCATAATTCAGATTTTCTTTGTCAGATTTAATAGATTATTTCCCTCTCATAAAATTGAAGCATTTGAAGCTATTATGATTTTAGCAATCAGTCATGCCTATGGCTGTTTTAATCCTAAATAATTGGCAGATTTCTTAGGAGTTAATCATCAAAAAATATATGCAGAAATTTCTTCATGGACATTATACAAGCTCCAAAAAGTTTTAAAATTATTGATGGTCAATGTGGCAGTAGAACAGTTACAAATTATTGAAAAAAAGAGTAATTCTACACAGTCAAGGGCAAAGATAACACTTGCCGTAGATGATAGTGTTATTGACAGAGTAGGAAAGAGGTTACGCCGTACATTTACTTGGTATAGTGGACGTTAGAAAAAAGTAGTAAATGGACAAAATATATTAGGAATCATATTAACAATCAATGGAAAAGCAATACCCATTGGATTAAAATATTGCTCCAAACAGGGAAGAAAAAATACGGATAAACCAAGTGTTTTAATTGCGATGTTAAAGGAAATTAAAGAAGAATGTCTCAAAGAAAATATCAATATTAGTAAATATCCTATTACTCTCGATTCTTGGGATGTATCAAAACAATTAAAAGAACAATTAGATGAACTAGGATTCACCAAAATTATTATGGCAGGGAAAAGTAGTTATGTATTTGAAGAAGAAGATTTTAAAGGAAAAGGAGGTGAATGGAAAAAAAGAGTGGATTATCAAGAAAATCAATGGGGAATAGATGTGCCTTGTGTGAGAAAAAAATTGTCAAATCCGACTTTTGGGGAGTTAAATTTGTGGTTCTTCTACAGTGGTTATGATAAATTAACAGAAAATAACTTCCATAACCTTTATTGAATAGTGTTTATAGTAAAACAAAAACTAAAAGTTTATAAATTATTATTTAATAATCCCCTATTGCCTATTGCCTCTTGCCTCTTGCCTACCCTAACGAATAATTTACATACTCAAAGTGATAGAGCCAAATTTGTTATTTTTTCAAAAAAGCAATAGTAGTTGTTATTTATTGATGGATTTAAGTAGTATATCGTTGAGAGGAGTAGAAATATGGCGGATATGGTCTCCACACAATATTATTGAACAGTTTTGGAAAATGTTAAAATCGGTACTAAAAATTGCGGAGATGAAATTAAGGAAACAGGGAATTTATATAGGATTATTAATTAAAGTAATAATGTATTTAATACTGTTATCAATGCAGTTTATGCCTAGTTTAGGTCGTTTATCATTGACGCAAATAATAAAAAAAATAGAATCAACAACTAAGCTACCTGATGTAATTAAAGAGCATTTTCAGCACGATTTTCTAGGGGTTTCAGCTATGGCATAGCTTTTAATGGTTTTTGGAATTATCAGTTACTATAAAATAATTAGTACAAACCTTAATCAATAAGGCTTTGCTCAGATAGAAAATTATAAATTAACAATTTTAATGAAACCTAAAATCCGCTACCTGAAACCTGACACCTTTTTTTCGGGATAATTTATTATATGCAAAGTAAGAGAGCCATACTAATATTATGAGTAAATATTCTAAATTAATTAGAGATAATATACCTGATTTGCTTGATAAAAATAATTTAAGCTATCAAGTAAAAATATTAAACCATGATCAATATAAACAAGGATTAAAATGGAAATTGATAGAAGAAGCTGGGGAAGTTTTTACAACGGATAACAAAGAAGATTTAATAGAAGAAATAGCAGATGTTTATGAAGTTATAGAGGCTATTCTTGAAGCAAATAATATCACTTCAGATTACGTTAATTTAGTTAAAGAAAAAAAAGCAAAACTTAAGGGAAAGTTCCGCAAAAAATTACAGTTACTGAACTTGATAAATTCGGAAGAAAAAAAAGACTTAAATTTGTCTATAAAAGAATTAGAAACTATTGATAAAGCAGAGGTTTTTTTACAAAAAAAAGTTTTGCCTCAAGCTAATATTTTAGATAAGGATAGCCAATTATTAAAAACTCATTTCTATGATTTCAATAGGATAGATTCTTCTTTTTTAAGGCTTAAAATAGATACTAAATGGCAGGGTTTAGCTATGAGTAATTTAGGTTTTTATTCATGGCAAATTATGATAGCAAAATATTCTGGGGCATTTGCTTTTTTACAAACGCAACATCAAAGTGCGATCGCATTTTTAAACAGTAGTGATAATGAGATTTTGAAAGAAAAATATTTAACTCAAATAGGAAAGGAAAATTATTTTTATGGAGTGGGTTTTTCTCATTTAAGAAGAAAAGAAAAGCCTTTAGTAAGTGCTACTGTTAGGGAAAAAGGATATGAGTTAAATGGGTTTATTCCTTGGATTACTGGTTATGATATATTCTCTCATTTTATTATCGGTGCAACTTTACCAGATGGTCAAGAGCTTTATGGTATCATTCCTTTCCAGAATCAAAATTCATATTTAGAATTAAGTCAACCCTTACAATTATGTGCGATGACAAGCACTAACACTGTGACGGGTAAGTTGAATAATTATTTGTTAAGAAAAGAGGATATTGTTACGATTAAGCCTAGGAATAATATTCACCTGAAAGATCAAGAAAATATTTTACATCATGGTTTTTTTCCGTTAGGTTGTACTTTTGCCAGTTTAAGAATTATAGAGGAAAATTTAGTCAAATTAGATTATCAAGAAATCAAAGAAACTTATTTTGAATTAAAAAATCAAGTAGAAAATTTACAAGAAAAAATGTTAACAGCTATGGTTGATAAAAATGTCAGTTTTGCAGAAAAATTAAAGTTGAGAGTAGAAGCTATTAATTTAGCTCACAAAAGTGCGATCGCATCTATTATAACATCAAAAGGAACAGCTAATATAGATTCTCATCCTGCTAATAGAGTCTATCGAGAAGCCCTAGTATATTCTGTTTCAGGGCAAACTTTACCCTTATTAAAAGACTCTTGTTATTCTCTAATCAAAGATAATTAATTAAGAAAATTTTTGCCTAGATTATTAATAATATTGTCTGCCATTATTTGTACTTCTGGAGATATTTGTTCGCCAAAATTAGTGTTTTTAATGGGAATAGTAATTAACCACCCTTGAGGAAATTTATTATATAGCTTATTGGTTAAATTAATTAAAGAAATAGGATTGAGATGATGAGTCCAATTTTGTTGAGGATAAGAGTTTATATTATCTATTTTAGTTATTTGTATCTTTTCACTATTTATCTGAGCGTCAATAAAAATTACTTGTTCAAATTGAATAATTTTTTCTACTAATTCTGGTGTCAATTGGTGAGTGGCAATAGTGGTTAGATTCTTTAAATTTAATTGAGAAAGTGCGATCGCAATTTTTTGTCCTATACCATCATCACTACGTAGGGAATTACCATAACCAATAACTAAAGTTGGTTTTTTCTCGATTTCAATCATTCTTAATTTAGGGCAAAAAATTTAGGTTCTTCAGAGTGTGGTTATGATAAATTAAAGCCAAGAGAAAAAGTTAAAAGGGCAATGGGCAAAGGTAAATAGTGAACAGTGAATAGTCAATAGTCAATAGTTGATAATTACTCGTTACTCATTACTCATTACTCCCCTAAACCTGACACCTGCAACCTGCAACCTGACACCTACCCTAACTAATAATTTACACGACGAGAAGTGATAGAGCCAAAATTTATGTCATAACTTAACAATATTCAAGAATAACTTTTTTTTGATTTTCTCTTAATAACTGCACTAATTCCTCAATTAAACTGCGGCGAATAGAAATATTTTTGGGTAAAAGAGGATTTTGATAAAACTCATTAATTTGTTGTCCCACTAAAAAATAAATAGAATCAGCTTCTAAAATTTCCTTTGCTAATAACACCGCACTATTACGCACCGTTGGTAATCTACTAATATCAAATTGACAAAAGTTTAACAACTCTTTCGCTTTAGAAATAGTTAAAATTCCCTCTGTGACTAAATCAATTTCTTTCAATTTACCGATAGGAGGTAGCTCTTTTGTCATCGTAGCAATATCTATATCAATAGTTTCTGCCATATAATTAGCAACAATATTACCTGTTGTACCACCACAAATAATTTTACGTCCAGCAAAACTTAATAATTGTTCTGCATAATCTTCATCTTTGCTAGGATCTAAAGGAGGCCCTGTAAATATCATTAAAGGCTTAGGTTTGCGCACATACACACCCACAAAAGTCGCATCATCACCGATATGATTACAGTAGAGCTTTTTGGTTTCTTGAACCACCTGTTCAATAATTTTACGAGAATTACTAGCTTTTGTCAGAAAAACAGTTTCTAAAAACTTGGCAATATTATCCCATCCCCAACCAAAATTCATAGTATTACCTAAGCCAGCATACAAAATACCATCGCTAATTGCTCCCAAAAAATCGCCTCTTTCTAATACTCCTTGATAATAGTTAATCTTTTTATCTAAAATCACTTCCGTTGTTGGAATAAGTTTTTCTATTCTGCCCTTTTTCAGAAGAAAAATAGGAGGATTATCAAAGTTAATTACCTCAAATTTATTGTCATGATGACTAATTGTAATAATAGTGAAAGTGGCATAAGCAATATTTCGCATCTGACATCGTGGCAAAGTCCCCGCAATGGTTTCTATCACTTCTTTTAAGGGCAAATCTGCATCAAGCATAGTAATTAACATCTCAGTGGTGAGAGTTGCTAATATATTCGCTTTAACACCACTTCCTAAACCATCAGAAAGAACAATAGTACTTTTAGATTCTCCTTTAGTAAATTTGACTTTATCCCCACATAATTCCTCTTTATGTTTATTTAAACTATGGTGATAAATATCAAAAAAATTATCTTCATTCATAAGTTATAGAAGAATCTTTGTTTTATGATGATAGGGTATTGGGGTATTAGGGAGATAAAGTGTCAGGGAAGCGTGTTAATTAAATAAACACTTTTGCCCTCCTCTCTCGAGAAGGCAAGGGAGGTTTCTTTTAAGGGGAGACACAGAGGGGTTTGCCTCTTGCCTTTTACCCCCTACTCTTTAAACTTAAACTTTTCTTAATTTCAAATTGAATTAATAACCTTTTTTAATAGCAAATTCTACTTGTTTAAATTCTTGTAAAAGACGCTTTTTCAACTTTTCAGGCATTGGGCGATTACCATAAGAAGTGTAATAACCCGCTAAGGAATTGAGGGCGGTTTGCATAGTGGTAAAAGATTTTAAACCGCTATATTTATTATTTTTACGGTAGCGAGAAACGTAATCATTAATCTGTTTACGGGCAAGGGTTTGATTTTCTCTTTTTACTTCAATAGAAGCGTCTGCAGGTGTTTCAATAACTTGGGTTAAATCTTCAATAACAGTTAAAGTATCATCAGTATATTTACCTGTAAGTGCGATCGCACCTTGACTAAAACTAAATAAAGCAATAGTAACAATTAAAACTAAAGAGATTATTTTACGTAGATATGATTTAATCATGATTATGGGAAATTGTATTTTATCCCTTAAAATTTTATCTCAATTATGACCATCTTCACGGTAATAGTTTTCTAATATTAACCTCAGTTCGGTTTAAGAATATCGGATAAGAGTAGGTGTCAGGTGTCGGGTTTCAGGTTGCAGGTGTTGGAGAAAGTAATAAGTAACGAGTAATGAGTAATGAGTTTTGATAATTTATTATGATTAATTGATTGTTTCAAGATTTTTTATTCTTACTTAAAATCTGCAAGTCAAAAATCCCCCCATCTCCCTCTCCCCTTATCTCCCGCTCTTTTTTTTCTCGAAAATGAAACAGCCCTGCCCCTCTCGAGGGGGGATAAAGGGGGGTTTGCCTCTTGCCTCTTGCCTAACCTAACCGACAATTTTATATCGAACTCAGATTAATTAGTTGTTTCAGCAAATACAGGATGTTCATCTATAGTACCCACTCTTTGAGGAGGCCAAAAGCGAACAAATGCTCTGCCAATAATTTTATCATCAGGCACAAATCCCCAATAGTGAGAATCATAGCTATTATTACGGTTGTCTCCTAATACTAAATACTCGTTTTCAGGAACAGTAACGGGGCCATAATTGTATTCTGGTTCTTCCTTAATATAAAATTCCCTTAAAACTTTGCCATTAACTATAACTTCTCCATTTCTCACCATAACGGTATCTCCGGGTAAACCAATGATACGTTTAATGAAAGCGTCATAAAAATTTTGTGCTTGTAGGGCTTCTGTGGCGTTAAAAACTATGACATCTCCTCTTTCTGGATTTCTGAAGCGATAGGTCATTTTTTCGATGATTAGACGGTCATTTATTTGTAGAGTGGGTTCCATAGAAGAAGATGGAATATAACGAGCTTCAGCAACAAAGGTACGAATTCCGAAAGATAATACTGCCGCCATGGCAAAGGTTTTAGCTATTTCTATCCAAGGATTTTCCTGATTTTGCTTAGAATTAATTTGATTTGGGGATTCTTGCTCTGAAAAGTTTTGCGTCATAATCTCTTAACTAAGATTAGGTTATGGTTATTTAGTGTAACTGAAAATTAAGTAAAGTAGGGGATGTCTTTAGATTAAGTCAATCCGATTAAATAATTTTAGATTGAACTGAGGTTATGATAGATAAGTTCTATTTTGTAAAGAGTCCTAGGGGACATGAATAGTCAAACTCTATTAAACAATCGCTATCAAATTATCAGAAGTCTTGGCAGAGGGGGCTTTGGAGAAACATTCTTGGGGGTGGATACTCATTTACCTTCCTCAAGAAAATGCGTTATCAAGCAGTTAAAGCCGATTATTCATGAACCAAATTTACCTTCTTGGATGTGCGATCGCTTTTTACAGGAAGCTCGAATTTTAGAGTCTTTAGGGGAAAATCATCCTCAAATACCCCAACTGTATGCTTATTTTCAAGAAAACAATAATTTTTTCTTGGTGCAAGAATGGATTGATGGCTTAACTTTAAAAGAAATGATAGAGCAGAAAGGGGTTTTATCTTCCCAAGCAGTAGAAAAGATTTTAATTCAGATTTTGCCTGTTTTGCAATTTATCCATGAACGCAACATTATCCACCGAGATTTAAAGCCAGATAATATTATTTGCCGTTACGATGATCAATTACCCGTTTTAATTGACTTTGGAGCGGTTAAAGAGGCAATGACGGAGTTAGCCCACGATAAAAGTCATTATACCAGCTCGATCGCAATTGGTACTCCGGGTTATATGCCTTCAGAACAAGCGGCAGGGCGCCCCATTTATTCCAGTGATTTGTATAGCTTAGGTTTGACGGCTATTTATTTATTGACGGGGAAAAATCCTCAATATTTACAAACTGATTCCCGTAGCGGTGAAATTCTCTGGCGACAGGAAATATCTTCTCTTCATACTAATTTAGCTGGAGTTATTGATCGTGCCATTCGCTTTAATCCGAGGGAAAGATTTGCTAGTGCAGAGGAAATGTTGTCTGCTTTAAAACCGCCTGTTTATCCATCGGAAGCGAAAACCGTTGCTTTTGGTCGCAAATTAACGACTAACTCTGTAGCTTCTTCTCAATATTCTAATACATCAACTCCTACTTCTTTAAAAACTAAGGCAGTTGTTCAAAATCGTAATTCATCTCACCTTTCTCGTAACTCAACCCAAAGAGTTATATCTAAATCCGAATCAACTTTTAGCCTTAATCCTTTTATACCCTTAATTTTTCTGTCTTTAGTTGCGATCGCATCTTTCTTTTTTGGTTATAAATTTTTCTGGTCAACCGACAATGATACTACTTTTAATAACCTCAAATTAGAAAATCCAGTGGATGGAGATTTACCACAACAAAAAGAAAATAATCCTTTAACTCAAGATAAACGTTCAACTTTCCCTTTTAATAAACCCAAAACCTCTGATAACCAAATTCCAGAAAGTACTGATAACAATAATCCTGCTGATAAAACCATTGATAATGAGCAACCTCAGACAAATCAAACTGAGATAGGAAGCAATCAAGGCAATATTACCGAGAAAAAACCTGACACAGTGCCTCCTAACTCAACTCCCGTCATAATAACTGCTTCCCCTCTCGCAATTTCTAATATTGGGGCATCCGCCAGCGAATTGAATCAAAGATGGGGACAACCCTTAAATAAAAACTTAACCGATTCAGGCAATACCGTCGTTAGTTACAATGGAAATTCTCCTCAAATCCAAGAAATTAGCTATATCATCGATAATCAAACAGACAGAGTGATTCAAGTAGAGTTAATTATCTCCCCTCAAAGTAATCTTGAAACCATTACTGCCACTGTCAATAAAGCTATCAACGGTAATATTACCTCTGGAGTACAGGATGCGATCGCACAAGTAATGAACAATGAAACAGATTTACGCTCATTCAATTTGAGCAACTATCAAGGCATGATTCAAAAACGGCAAAACCGATTAGAGATTCGACTCTGGAGCAAGTAATTTTAAGAGTTCGGAGTTTGGAAAAAGGTTTCAGGTGTCAGGTTTCAGGTCGTAGGTTTCGGGGAGTGGCAGACATCTCCATAAATCGGGGTCTTATGCCCGAAATACCGTTCAAAAATCATAATTTTTGGATAAGTCTAATAAGTAATGAGTAATTATCAACTATTCACTATTCACCCCAACACTATTTAACCTCAGTTCGGTTTAAGAGTATTGGATAAGGGTAGGTGTCAGGTTTCAGGTTGCAGGTTGCAGGTGTTGAGAGAAAGTAATGAGTAACAAATAATGAGTGTTCGGGGTTTTTAATTCCTAATTCTTAATTTTTCCTTTGCCCTCCCCCCTCTTGAGGGGGGATAAAGGGGGGTTCGCCTCTTGCCTCTTGCCTTTTGCCTTTTTTTCTTCATCATTCATAGATGAAAATTTATCCCGAACTCAGGTTATTTACCTTTGCCCTTTGCCCCTTGCCCTTTGACCTTTTTTCTTTGCCTTTTGCCCTTTCTCAATTCCTAATGGAAACCTATTGATACTTTTGCACTAACTCAATAGAACGACTCACACTTTCAGGGAAAATCACCACTAAACCATCTTTATCTACTTTTTTCAAAGCAGTTTCTATGGCTTCAATTTCGTCCAAAATGACTATATGTTCTTGATTGGGATTTTCTGAAAGCATACCTTTAAGGATTAAATCGGCAACTTCACCCTTTTCTCGACCCCTTCTATCATCGTCTTCTTTAATAATGATATAGTTAAAAATCCGAGCGGCTATTTGCCCTAAAAGCATTAAGTCTTCATCTCGTCTATCTCCAGGACCACCAATAACACCAAGGCGATCGCCCTGCCAATTTTTGACAAATTCTCCCACTGCCTCATAACCAGCAGGATTGTGGGCATAGTCAATCAAAACAGAAAAATCTCTCAGATCAAATAAATTCATTCTGCCGGGAGTTTGGTTTGCACCCGGGTTAAAAGTTCTTACTCCTTGACGAATTAACTCTATATCAACCCCATTAACGAAGGCGGCTAAACAAGCGGCTAAAGCGTTGGCAATCATAAAAGGTGCCATTCCCTTCATGGTGACGGGCATATTAACTGCTTTTTCTACCCTGAGAGTCCATTCTCCTTCATATATAGAGACATAACCATTTTCATATATTGCCGCCATGCCATCTCGTCTTAGATGATCTGTAATAATAGGGTTATCAGGATTCATGGAAAAATAAGCCACCTTCCCCTTGACATTTTGAGCCATTTGCGCTACCAAAGGATCATCTGCATTTAAAACCGCATAACCATCAGCACTCACTGCCTCTGCAATAACCCCTTTAACCCTTGCCATTTGCTCAATGGTGTCAATATCTCCTAAACCTAAGTGATCAGCCGCAACATTAAGTACAACGCCAACATCACAGCGATCAAAGGCTAAACCTGAGCGTAAAATACCCCCTCTAGCACACTCTAACACCGCAACTTCTACCGTAGGATCTTTCAAAATAACCCCTGCACTTAACGGTCCAGTATTATCTCCTTTTTCAACTAAATATTCTCCTAAGTAAATACCATCAGTGGAAGTATAACCCACCACTTTGCCAGTTTGACGATAAATATGGGCTAAAAGTCTTGTGGTTGTGGTTTTACCATTTGTGCCTGTTACAGCTAAGATGGGGATGCGACTAGATTTATCTTCAGGGAAAAGCATATCTAATACAGGAGCGGCCACATTACGAGGAAGTCCCACACTAGGAGCTACGTGCATTCTGAAACCGGGAGCGGCATTTACTTCCACAATCACCCCGTCAACTTCCCTTAAAGGTTTGGTGATGTCGGGGGTAACTACGTCAATCCCTGCAATGTCTAAACCGATTATTTTTGCAACCCTTTCCGCTATCCAGATATTTTCTGGGTGTATATCATCAGTGCGATCAATAGCAATACCACCGGTACTAAGGTTGGCGGTTGCTCTCAAATAGGCTATTTCTCCTTCTTTGAGGCGAGTATCCATATCATAGCCTTGTTTTCTCAAAACTCCTAGGGAAGTGCGATCGACGCTTATTTTTGTTAAAACGTTATCATGGCCATCTCCTCGATTAGGATCTTGATTTGTTTTTTCAATTAACTCCTCAATAGTAGAATAACCGTCTCCCACAACATGAGCAGGTATTCTTTCCGCAACGGCTACCAGTTTGCCATTTATGACTAAAATACGATGGTCATTACCCTTATAATATTTCTCTACAATAATAGATCTACTTTTAGAAGCGGCACTAGCTACATCATAGGCTTCTTCTGCTTCTTTTGGTGTTTCTACATCAATGGTGATACCCCGACCATGATTACCATCAAGGGGTTTAATTACCACAGGATAACCACCCACATCTGCGATCGCATCTTCTAATTCATCCAGATAGTGAATTACAGTACCTCTAGGAACAGGGATACCAGCTTCTGCGAGGGTTGTTTTCGTACCTTCCTTATCACAGGCTAATTCTACTCCTAAAATACTCGAATGAGTGCTTAAAGTAGCTTGAATGCGTTGTTGATTAACTCCGTAACCTAACTGAACCATTGCCCTTGCACTTAATAAACACCATGGAATGTCTCTTGCTTCGGCTTCTTTGATAATAGTTTCCGTGGAAGGACCTAAAGCAGAATTTGCCCGTAAATCCCTTAAATCCGCTAAATCCTGTGCTAATTCTTCTGGAGGATAAACACCATGATTGATAATAGCATTACAAAGCCTTACTGCTGCTCTTCCTGCATATCTCCCGGCTTCCTCATAAACATACTCAAAAACAACATTATAAACTCCAGCAGTAGAAGTTTCTCTGGTGCGTCCAAAACCGACGGGCATTCCTGCCAATTCTTGTAACTCTAGGGCAACGTGTTCCACAATATGCCCCATATAAGTTCCCTCTTGTACTCTTTCTAAAAACCCCCCCCGATGATCCCTTGAACAATAATGCTCAATTAAACTGGGCAAAATTTCCACTAAGCCTTCATAAAACCCCGGAATGAGATTAGATGGCTTTTCGGCCACATCTTCCAAATCCAAACGCATTTGAATTAGTTTTTGTCTTCTAATGCTCCAGTAATTAGGTCCACGTAATGTTTGTGTTTTGAGGATTTTCATGATTTCTAATTAAGTTTCCCAACGGTTCAATCATATTAGACGCAATTTTAAGTGTCTCGTTTTTAAGCTCTTTTTAACTGTTCAACTTGAACATTTCTTTATTTTTTTGAGAACTCTAGTAACAGACGACAGTTTCTCGGCTTTAAAGGTCATGGATATTAATTCATAATTAGGCGTTGCTGATTTTAGACATAGTCTCTCGTTTAGGTGGGGAATAGGAAATAGTGATAATATTTTGATGTGTCAATTTTGGCATAATTCCAGTACATTTCATATCATAATTAAGCAACACCCATAATTATTCAACAACTGCGGCAATGGGTTGATGATTCTTGATATTATATCGATCACCATGTCCCAAAATATGTAATCTCAGATTATGAAGAGCTAAAGGGGCTTCTGCCGAAACATCTCCCTGATTGGTGTAACTCATGGCTTGGGCATCAACAATTGTAACGGTTCCTCTACCCAAAACTTCTATAAATTCATTATGGTGATGGAAAACAGCACAAGTGTCTTCATCAATACCGATACCCAATCTTTCAGGATGACTAGAAATAGCACTCAATAATCTTGCCATACGGTTACGGTTGTGGAAATGTTGATCCACAATTACTTCGGGAATGATTCCCAATCCCATGGCCATATCTACCAACGCTCGATTTGGGGATTCTCCACTACTTCCCCCTGCTATCATATGATGACCCATTACTGCCGCTCCTGCGCTTGTTCCTGCAAGGGTGACTTCTCCTAATTTTACTCTTTGACGGATTCTTTCCATTAAAGGGGTATCTGCTAATAATCCACACAATCGCAGTTGATCCCCCCCAGTCATAAATATACCTGTACACTCTTCTACATATTCTTGATAACCCTTATCTTCTCCATGGATGCGATCGCGCACATCAAGCACTCTGATATCTTTAGCACCCATATCCCGGAAAATATTAAAGTAGCGCTCCCCGATGATAGTAGGCTCTCTTGAAGCCGAAGGAATAATACCGATGATAGCAGATGTTCCCCCTGCACAATGCCAAAAACTCTGTAAAATTTCTTTTCCGTGTACCTTATCTTCTGCACCTCCTATAACTAGGATTGAGCTTCTTTGATATTGCTTCATGTTATTTTCTAACTTAACTTAAGATGATTCCCTACTTAGACTAAAATTAAATTCTAAGAGATTTTTATACCATTAACAGTAAAAGCGAGTAAAACATCTGTCGGATTCAGATTTTTTTCACTCACCTAAGACGAATATTTCCCATGATCAGATTATCATAATCTTTACCATCGAAGATTGATCAAGGTCAACAATTGCTCATAAATAGTCAATTATGAATAATAATGATATAACAAGCCCTTAAAATAATTAAATTTAACTTTAAACAAAAATTATAAATTTTCAATGGCTATCCCATATAATCATGAAAATTTGGGCTAAACTGTCATTTTTTTGACCATTATTACTTTTTCTTTTTTCTTCGATTAAATTACCTTAAATATAATTCTTAGTTGTGCAAATAGACGTTATTACTTTATTTCCAGACTTTTTTTCTTCTCCTTTGAGTTGTGGCTTATTGGGTAAGGCTTTAAATAAAGGTATTGCTTCCGTAAATTTAGTTAATCCTAGAGATTTCACCACCGATAAACACCATCAAGTTGATGACGAACCTTATGGAGGGGGTGTTGGTATGGTATTAAAACCAGAACCTATTTTTGCGGCGGTTGAATCTTTACCTATTTTAGAATCAAGAGAGGTGATTTTGCTTTCTCCTCAAGGGCAAACAATGGATCAACCTCTTTTACGAGAATTAGCAAATTTCGAGCAGTTAGTCTTAATTTGTGGACACTACGAAGGTATTGATGAGAGAGTACAAAATATTGTTACCAGAGAAGTATCTTTAGGGGATTTTGTCTTAACCTGTGGAGAAATACCTGCTTTAGCCTTAATAAATGGGGTTATTCGACTACTACCGGGTACTGTGGGCAAGGTAGAGTCTCTTTATGCAGATAGTTTTGAGGATGGTTTATTGGATTACCCTCATTATACTCGTCCCGCAGTTTTTAGGGGGTGGGAAGTTCCGCCAGTACTACGTTCAGGAAATCATAAAAAAATAGCCCAATGGCGCAAGGAAAAGCAGTTAGAAGTGACAAAAAAGAAACGCCCGGACTTGATGGAAAAGTATTATTTAGAATTGAAAAACAAGAATGAAAAGTCATAGGAATTCATAAAAAACTCATGTTTATTGATATTTTTCCTTTCAATCTTGTCACTGACTGATTAAATGTTGGAAAAAAAATAAGGTTCTATCACTTCTCGTCGTGTAAATAATTAGTTAGGGTAGGTGTCAGGTTGCAGGTTGCAGGTGTCAGGTTTAGGGGAGTAATGAGTAACGAGTAATTATCAACTATCAACTATTCACCCCAACACTATTTACCTTTGCCCATTGCCCTTTTAACTTTTTCTCTTGGCTTTAATTTATCATAACCACACTCTGAAGAACCAAAAATAAAACCTGCTACTAAAATCAATTTAAATTTATTTTATATCAATTATAAGTACTATTTACCGCTCACTACCTCCACCGATAATTTTATGTCGGACTGAGAAGAAATCTTAAATCTGAAACCTATCTAAATCTTATGAATTCCCAATTATCTGATTTATTAACCCCATTTCCCACGGGAGAATATGTCTGTTTAACGAACTTAAATTTATACGCCCAACCCGACTGTAAAGAATTAGCAACCCAACTACGAAAAGGCAGATATTTAAAAGTTCTTTCTTCTGAGATAATCGATAATACTGTAAAAGTTTGCTCCTTAGAAGATCAATATTATGCCTATTTACATATCACTAATTTAACGGAACTAGAAATTGCATCTCAACCATATCAACCTGTTTCAGTGACAAGGGAAAAAATAGAAACCCTTATTTCTCAGGTAATAGAATTTACCTACCAAGCCATGAAAACCCCTAATTATTATCTATGGGGTGGCACCGTTGCACCTAATTATGACTGTTCTGGTTTAATGCAAAGTGCTTTTGCTAGTGTAGGAGTATGGCTACCTAGAGACTCTTATCAACAAGAAGATTTTACTACCAGAATATCAAGAGATGAGTTACAAAGAGGAGATTTAATTTTTTTTGGCGATGCAAGGGTTAATCATGTGGCTTTATATTTAGGAGAAAACAAATATATTCACAGTTCAGGAAAAGAAATTGGTAATGATGGTATTGCCATTAACCAACTAAGGGACGATTTAGACCAAGTTAGTCTGAATTATTATCAAAAATTGTGGAGCTATGGAAGACTCGATCGCAGTTTTATCCCAGATATACAAAAACTAGAACAACTATAAACCATTTTCATCACCAAAATAAAAATAATCATCAAAAATGAATTAAACAACAAAATTGTTGCTAAAGTACCCTAAAATAGATACCCAGATATTAAATAAAAGTAATAAACTAAAAAAGACCGATTATGAATCAACCTATATTAACTGTTCGTAACTTAACTGCAAGTGTTGATGACACCCCCATTCTCAAAGGAGTTAACCTCGAAATTAAAGCAGGGGAAATTCACGCCATCATGGGGCGTAATGGTTCAGGAAAAAGCACCTTTTCCAAGGTATTGACAGGGCATCCTGAATATGAAGTTACAGGGGGTGAAATCATCTATCAAGGAGAAAACCTACTAGAAAAAGAGCCAGAAGAAAGAGCCTTAGCAGGAATTTTCCTCGCCTTTCAATACCCCTTAGAAATCCCCGGAGTAAGTAACCTCGACTTTCTCAGAGTTGCTTATAATGCCCGTCGTAAACATTTAGGCTTAGAAGAATTAGACGCATTTGATTTTGAAGACTTAGTCGAAGAAAAATTAGAGGTAGTAAAAATGAACCCCAGCTTCTTGCAAAGAAGTTTAAATGAAGGCTTTTCCGGGGGAGAAAAAAAACGTAACGAAATCCTACAAATGGCTTTACTTGAACCAACATTAGGCATTTTAGATGAAATCGATTCAGGATTAGACATAGATGCTTTGCGCATCGTTTCCGAAGGAGTCAATCAATTACGTAAACCCGATAATGCTTTTCTTTTAATTACCCATTATCAAAGACTTTTAGACTATATAACCCCTGATTTTGTCCATGTTATGTATGAAGGAAAAATCGTCATGAGTGGTGACAAAAATCTAGCCCTTGAATTGGAAGCAAAAGGTTACGATTTCCTCGATAAAGAGCAGTTAACCAACGTTTAATTTAATTTTAGAAGATTCGGGGTTTAGGGAGAAAGGAGGGGAAGAAATGAGTTTGGAATTCGGGAGAGAGGGTGACGAGGGGAGAGAGGGAAACTAACTCTTAACTCGCAATTTTTGCTAATTACTAATTGAAAATAGATGATGATATTGACACAAGAAAATTTGAAAAACACCAAAGATGGATATTTAGGCTGTTTACTGCAAATTGCCGAAAATCAACCCCTTCATCTGGAAGGAAAATTACAAACTATTGTCCAAGAAATTAGAAGAAAAGCGGCGAATAAAGTCGTTAAATTAAATCTGCCCACCACTAAAGATGAATCATGGCGTTTTACCGATTTATCTGAATTATATAAACAAGATTTAGTGTATGCACAACCTCAAGATTTAGAAAATCAAACTTTACAAGAATTTATCCTCAAAGAAGCATCTAATTCTCGTTTAGTATTCGTTAATGGTTATTATCAAGCTAATTTATCGGATACTTCTGGTTTAAATTCAGAGCAAATTTATGTGGGTAATCTAACAAATTTAGATGATGATAAACAAGAAAAAATAGCTCAATATTTAGCTAAAAATGAGCCTGAAAATGAAGTTTTTACCGCTTTAAATTCCACCAGTTTAAATGATGCTTTTGTGGTGTGGGTAAAAGCTAATCAAGAAATAAAAACTCCTATTCATTTACTACATCTTAGCGTTAAAGAAAAGACAGGAAGTTGGCATCAACCTCGCATTTTAGTGGTAGCGGAGGCTAATTCAGTCCTAGAATTTATTGAATATTACGGTGCAACTTCTTTTGGTTGCTCTGATTCGGCAAGACAACAATATTATTTTACCAATGCCGTTACGGAAATTCATTTACTAGATAATGCCCAAGTTAATCATAATCGTATTCAAAGAGAATCTGGAGATGGTTTTCATATTGCTCAAACTATGGTAAATCAGGCAAAAAATAGTCGTTATACCATCAATGAAATTAGCTTGGGGGGTAAGTTATATCGTCATAATTTACAAGTTAATCAAGAAGGGGAGCAAACAGAAACTTACTTGCATGGACTAACAATGTTACAAGGCAAGCAATTAGGAGATACCCATAGTGAGGTTAACTTAAATCATCCCTATGGCACTGTTAATCAACTTCATAAATATATTCTTGATGATGCAGGGCATGGGGTTTTTAATGGTAGAGTTTATGTACCAAAGTTAGCCCAGTTGACTAATGCGGCACAATTAAACCGTAATTTACTTCTTTCCCCGAAAGCAAGAATCAATACTAAACCTGAGTTACAAATTACCGCCGATAATGTTAAGTGCGCCCATGGGGCAACGGTTAGCCAATTAGAAGCGGATGAAATCTTTTATCTTCGTAGTCGTGGTTTAAATGAATATGATGCCCGTCATTTGTTGATTGATGCTTTTGCGGCGGAGATTATTGATAATATTCCTTTTGCTTCTTTGCGTCAACGTTTAACTCAGTGTGTTACTTGTCGTACGATTAATGACTAATGATTAATCAAAAAGCATGACACTAATTTAACCTCAGTTCGGTTTAAGAATATCCAACAAGGTTAGGTGTCAGGTTGCAGGTTGCAGGTTGCAGGTGGTAGGGGTTTTTAGCAAGGGGCTTAAGCCCCTTGTTTAAGTCAGTTCGGATTAAGGCAATTTTATCGTTGTTTCTAAGAAGCTATAAGGTTTTCTGACTAGGAGAAAATAATGCTTTCAGCTTATCCCGAACTCAGGTTATGTAACTTAAGTTAATGGTTAGAAATGGACAAGAATGAAAAACCAAACTAACCTTTTAAATGAAAGAAAGATGTACTATAACTGATACCGTCTTGAGTTCCTTCTGTGGTGATAGTAACAGATTCAAGATTGTCAAACAGAGGCTTAAAAGCTAATTCGGCTATTTTGATGATGGGGAAACGATTACGTAAATAAGGGGCTAAATCTTGCCATCGAATGAATAAGTAACCGTTGTTTGCTTGGGGTAAGGCTTTAATACTTTCTTGAAAGTCGCTAGATTGTAAAAGACTCTCGAAGGGGGTGGAAAAAACTTTGCTAAGAAGATTGACAGAATTAGTAATAATTTCTTCGTTAGATGTTTCTGAGTGAACCCCTTTGACTTCTGCTTGTAAGCGAGAGAAGTTATTTTCTGAGGTGGTGACTAATTTTGTCCATGCCGTCATAGTAGTATTCTCAAGGGGTAGTTGCCCTACGCTTAAACCTCTATTCTGAGCTATATTATCAAGGGTTTTGGCGAGGGAGTTTTCTTGTTTTTGATTGATAAATAACCACTCTAATGAATTGTTGATAGTATTTTTGCTTAGGGATAAGGCGTATTCTCCACTAACAGAAGAAAATATTTCTTCATTGAAATCTAATTCTGTTTTTAATTCGAGGGGATGAATGCCCTGATAGATAATTTCTGCAAGGGGGTTGTGATTGGTGATGCCATTACTGATATTTTCTCCTAATTTGGTTAGGTTAATTCCAGCTATGGTTAAAATACTGTCTTCAGGGATGTAGTTGAGAGTTTGAGGGGGAGAGGTTAGGGAAGGTGCTTGATTTTTTTCTGTATTTACACCCGATAAGGCTGTATGAGTAATTAATCCTTGAGGATTCAAAGCAAGGGAAAGGGTTAGGCTTTGATAGATGTCGGGGTTTGCAATGGTGCTTTGATTCGTAATCCATGCGGAGGTTAGAGGTAAATTACCATAAACGATACTAACTTTTTTTTGGGGTAAAGATGCGATCGCACTTTGATAGTCTAAATCATGTGCTAAATTGAGATCTACAGCTTGAGCATTATTAATGGCATCTTTTAAAACAGGTAAATCATTAGCAAATAAGACAAAATCAGCAACTACGGCGGCGGCTACTTGTTTCACAGGAGAATCATCTGTCAGAGGATGTTGATAAACAATGTTAACTCCCTGATAGTCTTCGAGGATTAATTCAACTTCATTGGAAACTATTTCACGACTATAGTAAGTTTGTAAGAATTCTTTTGCCAGCTCAGGGGACTTATTTTTTACTGCTAATAAATATCCGGGTTGGATACCATTTTCTGGAGAGTAATCATAATCGAGAGATGTAACGGCTAAAGTAATTTCATCTCCTAACCAAGATTTAATATCTTCCGGAGAATCCACTCTCGCTGAGGTTAGTAAATTTGAACGTAATTGCTCCATTGCCCTGACAACTCGTTTTTGTTCACCATTGTTAGGTAGTAATTGAGCTAAACTACTTAATTTATCAGGATTAATTAGTAGGGATACCATTAAGGGGGATTTTTTGGGAATAAATACCACTCCTTCAGGATTTTTTTTCACTCCTCCTGTTTTCAAATAAGAGGAATTACTGGCAATCAAACAATAGCTGATAAATACTAACAAAATTACACCCATAATCGCAAGAATAACTTTGGGTGTTGTAGAACGAGTTTTCATAGCAACAATAAATACCAATTACATTTGATACTATAGCAACAAATCTGTAAGAGATTTTACTTTACTATCAAACAAATTCTTTTTCCGTTAAACGCCATGATGCAGAGATTACTTTAGGTTCAAGACTAAGTCGGCTGATAACTTGTTCTATCAGTTGATCATTATTAGATTTACTAACTATTTCTGCTTCTATTTTTACTTTCCCTTTTGTCTCATCCTCTAAGAATTCTCTATACATAGAACGTAGTTTAAAAGTACCATTTTCCCTTAAGGATTGTAATAACAAAGCCCTAATCTGAGTTTCATGTTTACTATTACAGATAACTTTACACTGATAGCATAAATATAATTCTGTATTTTCTAGGGGTTGTTGATTAATCATTTCTCCGAGGGGAGGTAAGATAAGATGAGCCACTAAAACAGCGATCGCACCTAAAAAAGCCTGAGACATAAAACCAGAACCAGTTAAAGAGCCAATAGCCGCCGCACACCATAGAGTTGCCGCAGTATTCAATCCTCTAACATTTAGTCCCTCACTCAATATTACTCCACCTGCCAAAAAACCAATACCAGAAACTACCTGAGCAGAGATTCTTGAAGGGCTACTATCCCCTTCAATTAAAACCGATAACATCACAAATAAACAAGCCCCCACTGAGACAAGAGTATTCGTTAACAATCCTGCCATTCTTTGTCGCCACTGACGCTCAAACCCCAAGGATGCACCTAGGGTAAAAGCAACGGTGATACGGATAATAAATTCTAAATTAGTCATTTAGCAATTAGAAAAATAAAAAGGGCAAAGTTAAAAGGTGAAAGGGTAAACCCCCCTTTTTCCCCCCTCGAGAGGGGGGAAGGCAACAGGCAAAAGAGTTTAATTAACACAAACCCTAAGCCCTAACTTCTGATTTCTAACTCCTGATTTCTTTTCAATCCCCCAATCAGCTCAAACCTTGCTCATTCATTATTCATAATAGACCTCTTGCAAAATTAACATTAAAATTAAAATCAATTTATATGGGTTTGGGGTCGATTTTGTTACCGTTGCCTGTTGCCTGAGAGAGCAAGAAGTCTAATGAAATGAATTGAAAGAGTTAGACAACCACAAAGTTAACTAATTTATTCGGTACAACGATTACCTTCTTAATCTCCTTGTCAGCAATGTATTTTTGAGCAATATCCGAAGCACGGGCGATCGCCTCTAGTTCGTCTTTACTAGCAGAAGCAGGAGCAGAAATTGTACCTCTGGTTTTGCCTTTTATTTGAATAACGAGGGTGATTTCGTCCACCGTTAAGGCTTCTTCATCGATAATTAGCCAGTTAGCTAAATGCACCGATTCGCTATTGCCGAGTTTGTGCCACAATTCCTCACTTATATGGGGGGCAAAAGGTGCTAATAATAAGATGAGGGTTTCAACTCCTTCTCGATATACAGGAGAATTTTTGATTTTGGCATCCCTTAAGGCGTTGCTTAACTTCATCAACTCCGAAACCGCCGTGTTAAATTGATAATCCCCGCTTAAGTCTTCGGAAATCTCCTTAATTGCCGTATGAATTGCCCTTCTTAAGTCTTTTTCCTCTTTACTCAAATTCGCTTTATTAATAGTTTTATCCTCGGCAGAATCAGGATTTTCGATAAATTCATTCACCAGTAACCAAACTCGGTTAAGGAAGCGATACTGCCCTTCTACGTCTGCATCATCCCATTCTAAATCTTTCTCAGGAGGTGCTTTAAAGAGAATAAACATCCTAGCAGTATCTGCACCGTATTTTTCTAAGACTAATTTCGGATCAACGCCATTATACTTAGATTTTGACATTTTTTCATAGAAAATATTAACGGGTTCGTTAGTTTCCTTGTCTCGACATTCCCCATTTTTATAGATAATTTGTTCAGGTGTTAAATATTTTCCTGTTTGCTTCGTTTTATAGGTTAAACCCTGCACCATTCCTTGAGTTAAGAGGCGTTTGAAAGGTTCATCTACACAAACTAAACCCCTATCTCTGACAACTTTAGTGAAGAAACGAGAATAAAGTAAGTGCAATATTGCGTGTTCAATACCACCTACATACTGATCCACCCCCATCCAATCATTCACTCTATCGAGGTTAAAAGGCTCATTTTGGTTGGTTGCGTCGGTATAACGTAAAAAATACCATGAGGAGTCAATAAAGGTGTCCATAGTGTCGGTTTCCCTTTTCGCAGGTTTACCACATTTCGGACAAGTCACGTTTACCCAATCATCGAGTTTGGCAAGGGGAGAGGGTCCTCGTCCAGAAAATTCTACTTGTTCAGGTAATTCAACTGGTAATTGTTCTGTAGGTACAGGAACTGTGCCACAATCTTGGCAATGAATGACGGGAATAGGGCAACCCCAGTAACGTTGACGGGAGATTAACCAGTCTCTAAGGCGATATTGGATGCGTTTTTTACCAAATCCTTTATTCTCCGCTAGTTTAATAACTGCTTCTTTGCCTTGGGTGGATTCCATGCCGTTAAATTCCCCTGAATTAACCATAATACCCGTTTCGGTATAGGCTTCCACAAGAGAAAAATCAGTTTCTTCCACATTCTCAGGCAGGATAACCACTTTTATGGGGAGGTTATTTTCTTTGGCAAATTTGAAGTCTCGCACATCGTGGGCAGGTACTCCCATTACTGCTCCTGTGCCGTATTCATATAAAACATAATTGGCGATCAAAATAGGAATTTCTTCCCCTGTGAAGGGATTGATGGCTTTACCTCCTGTCAATATGCCTTTTTTCGGTTTATCGTCGGCAGTGCGATCGATTTCACTTTCACTGCTTACCTCTTGGATAAAGGCGGATACTGCTTCTTTCCTCTCAGGAGTGGTCACTTTTTCGGTGAGGGGATGCTCAGGAGCTAAAACTACATAAGTCACTCCATATACTGTATCAGGACGGGTAGTAAAAACAGGGATTTTTTCGTCACTACCGACAATGGGAAATTCTAAATAAGCCCCCACAGATTTACCAATCCAGTTTTCCTGCATGGTTTTGACTCTATCGGGCCATCCTTCTAGCTGTTGTAAGTCATTCAATAACTGTTCGGCATAATCGGTAATTTTCAAAAACCACTGTCTTAATAATTTACGCTCGACTTTTGCTCCACTACGCCATGAATAGCCTTCTGAGTCAACTTGCTCATTAGCTAACACCGTTTGATCGATCGGATCCCAGTTAACGGCGGCTTCTTTTTGATAAGCTAGTCCTGCCTCATAAAATTGTAAAAATAACCACTGTGTCCATTTATAATAATCAGGGGAACAGGTAGCAACTTCTCGACTCCAATCAATGGATAGTCCTAACTCTTGAAGCTGCGATCGCATCTGTGCAATATTTTCATAAGTCCATTTAGCCGGTGGAATACCTCGATCAATTGCTGCATTTTCAGCCGGTAAACCGAAAGCATCCCAACCCATAGGATGTAAAACTCGATGTCCTTGCATTCGCTTGAAACGGGCGATAACATCGGTAATAACATAGTTGCGTACATGACCCATGTGTAATTTCCCTGAAGGGTAAGGGAACATAGAAAGGGCATAAAATTTAGGTTTATCTCGATTTTCTTCTGTTAAATAAAGGTTAGAATCAGACCATTGTTGTTGCCATTTTGATTCTATATCACTAGGTTGATAAGGAGATTGCATAATATAAAGGGAAAACTATTTATATACTTTAATTTAGCCAATTTTCTATTCTAATTGAAATTGGAAATGTCTTCTTATTATCTATCTTTCTTCTTTGTATGAATGATTTAAATACAAATACTGTTGAACAATCAAATATTTATTCATTTCTCAAAACTACTAAAAGAGTCAGAGTCAGTGACGGGAAAGAAATTTCTATATTTAATGGTACTTCTTCTGCTAACTATATTCTCTTACTTGTCTTACCCCAATTAGGAGATTTTGATAGTCTTGAATACGCTTGGTGGTTAAATAAATATCAAGATATTTTGCATGAAAAAAAAATTGCCCTAAGAGCGATCGCAATTGGTAACTTAAAATCAGGGGAAAAGTATTGTCAATATACAGGATTTAACCCAGAAAATTTATTTTTGGACGAAACAGCAGAAATTCATCAACAATTAAATTTATATCAAGGTTTAAACTGGCAATTTCCTACCTTTAATTGTAGTCAAAATCAATGGCTGAACTTGATCTTAATGTGTGCAGGAATAGGTAGTAAAGGAACATTAAAAGAAGTTTTACGTGGTTATTTTGGAGATAAAAAAGCACCATCTCTATTACAAGAAAATGAAATTGTTAACATAAAATTTTTACCGCCCATTAAAGGCTCACTATTTAACAAAGTAGGGAAAAACTATCAGCGCCCTTTTGAGTTAGCAACCATTAGATTAAAAAATATGATTGAGGTATTGACTAACTGGCGAACCTATGTGCCTAACGATAACTATTTAACCCAAAGAGGAGGCACTTTTTTATTTAACAATCAGGGAAAAATTATTTATCAACATCGAGATGAAGGCATACTAGGATTTGCTGAAAACAAAAGTAATCCTCTCGCCTTTTTACCTTGAAAAGGGGCAATGGGCAAACCCCCCTTTATCCACCCTCTCGAGGGGGGAAGGCAATGGTGAATAGTTGATAATTAAGAATTAAAAATTCCGTTCACGACTGAAAGGGGTGTACGAGCGATCGAGCGTTTTCTCCGAACTCATTTCCCTCGACATTAGGTAAAGTATTTTCTAATTTATTCATCTAAAAGTAAAGTAGATCACCTTTTTATGTCATAATCATTAATAATCGTCTATTTTAGATTTAATGCCCGTGGTAGCAACGAAACTAGATCAACCATCAACAACTTATCATGTTAAAGCAGGGTGGAAAGGCTTAATAGAAGAATATAAGCACTATTTGCCTGTCACAGAATCTACTCCTATTATTACTCTTAGAGAAGGAAATACACCCTTGATACCTGTGTCATCCATCTCAAAAATGATTGGCAGAAATGTCAAAGTTTATGTTAAATATGATGGCTTGAATCCCACGGGTTCATTCAAAGATAGAGGAATGACAATGGCTATTTCCAAAGCCAAAGAAGCGGGGGCTCAAGCTGTGATTTGTGCCAGTACAGGCAACACATCTGCCGCCGCCGCCGCCTATGCCACCAGAGCAGGAATGAAAGCATTTGTTATTATTCCTGACGGTTATGTTGCCCTTGGTAAGTTAGCACAGGCTTTAATTTATGGAGCGGAAGTATTAGCCATTGATGGTAATTTTGATGACGCTTTAACAATCGTCAGAGAAATGGCGGAAAGTTATCCTGTTACCCTCGTAAATTCCGTCAATCCCTACCGTTTGGAAGGTCAAAAAACAGCCGCTTTTGAGGTAGTTGATACCCTTGGTTATGCTCCTGACTGGTTAGCTATTCCTGTGGGTAATGCAGGAAATATTACTGCTTATTGGATGGGTTTTTGTCAATATCACAGTGAGAATAAGTGTGACATATTACCTAAAATGATGGGTTTCCAAGCCGCAGGTTCAGCTCCTTTTGTGGAAGGGCATCAGGTATTAAAACCAGAAACCATCGCAACAGCCATTAGAATTGGCAATCCCGCCAACTGGGAAAAGGCTTTATCTGTTAGAGAGGCTTCTCAAGGACAATTTAATGCGGTCACGGATGAGGAAATATTAGAGGCATATCGTATTTTGGGCAGGGAAGAAGGGGTTTTCTGTGAACCTGCTAGTGCGGCTTCCGTGGCTGGAGTCTTAAAACTGAAAGAGCAAATTCCTGATAATGGTACTGTTGTTTGTGTTTTAACGGGTAATGGATTAAAAGATCCTGATAGTGCCATGAAATTAAGTGAAAGCGGCATTAGAGGGGGCATTAAAGCTGATTTGAATGAAGTTGCCCGAATTATGGGATTTATTAGTTAGGGAAAAATAGGTAATGTGATTATATTGAGTATCAGGTGGTAATAAGTAAGAGGTAATGAGTATTGAATAATCGATTTTTGGAAAATTAAACCTAAAACTTGATACTTGCTTTTCTCTAATATTCTTATGCAGAACCGAGATTAATTATTATCAAGAGGGGGAAGTATAGGATAAGGTAAATTATCTCGCTGAAAATATCTTTTTGCCCTTCTAACTAAGTCTGTTTGATAAATAAATTCATCTCTAGCATCGATGGGATAACATTTTAGTTTGAAATAAGTTGCCCAAGGTTTCTCTTCCATTACCACTAAAATGGGTAAGTTTAGTTGGGTATATTTACTAGTTTGTGCCACCCTATATAGTAAGTAAAAAACATTTTCAATGTCCACATCATGGCTAAAGTAAAAACTGATAACGGTTTGGGCTTCTAAATTACCTTTATTGGCATTACTAATGGATTCAGTCCATAGTTTATTATGAGGAATAGTGACAATATTATCGTCAGGGGTTTGAAGCATAATTCCTCTTAATCCATAGCTAATAACTTCTCCGTAATCGTCTCCTATTTTGACGCGATCGCCTACTTGATAAGGATTTTCAAAAAGTGCTAAAACACCAGCAATAACCGAACTAGCATAGTCTTTAAAGGCAAAACCTAAAGCAACTGCGATCGTACCTGTGAGGGGTAAAATATTATCAGCAGACAGATTAAGAAATAAATTAATTAATGAAACACCCACTATACCTAAGACAAAAGCTCTCCAAAAAGGTAGGGACTGCTTCACCTTAAGACGATACTTTAAAGGAACTTTTTCCGCCAACCAATTAATAATTTTGGCAACAAAAATTTGTCCCCAATAAGCAAGAACAACTAAAAGGACACCTTGTATAACCTTGCCTAAAGTAATATTATCTATTAAACGGGATATTTTTTCAGAATTGGACGCATCTAACTGTAACAAATAACCACTAACAAACATTGTCTTATAAACCACTAAAATAATGTTAAATTATCAATAATTGAATTTTGTTTTTTCTTATGCCTAATTTTTTTTTAATCCGATTCAACCAAGAAGTGATTATCTTTTAAATCTTTAGTTAACTTAGAATAAAAAAGAGGATTAATAGCTATATTTTGATGATCTAAAAAATGAATTAAATTAAGATTTACTAAACATTCTATTTGAGAAGTTATATATATTTGATCATCTCCTAAAATATTAGCTAAATCTGATTTATTTAAATGACCGTGTAATCCTATACAAAATAATAAATAGCGATCGCTTTGAGTAATACTAGGAAAATCAGGGAGTTGAGGATTATTAATTTTGAGATTAGATAATTCTGTTTCTTCATTTTTTACATATCTCAAAGAATAAAAGCATAACTGACTGGCAGTACCTAAACATCCTTGAGACAAATTGGCTAAATTTTCAAAATACTTAGCTTGTAATTGAGAAATAATCTTATGGTCATCTTCATTTTGATTAGGTAATTCCACTAAAAATCGTCTTAAATCATTCCAATCAAATTCAACTAAATCTAAAACAGGCAATAAAATATCCTGCAAATTTTCCTGAGATAATAACGGTAAATCCCGAGCATTTTCTATATAGGCATCCCAGTGATAAATTTTCACCAAAAACAACCATAACCAATGATTACAACCTATAATCCAAAATTTATTTTCATCTTCATCGAGAAGTTTTAAAAGTTTTTCTAATACCTCTAAACCCTCTATGGTGCGAGAAAAATAATAACTTAAATCAGGAATAAGAATAATTTTTTTGTCAGATTGTTGTTGAATTTCTAATATTTTTTCCTGTAAATAATTTAATCTATCCCTTCGATTTTGCTTTAAATTTTCTAAAGAAAAAATTTGATAATCTAATTCTATTGTTTCCTTACTTAAGCTAGATTTTTCAGAAAAAATAGATGTTAAAATATTGTATAAATTATCAACACAATTACCTTTTATAACTAAACAATTCTTGCGATTTTGCTCCTTATTAATAATCCACTGATGTATATAATCATGAACATTAATAGTTAATGTGTCATAGTAAGATTCATAAACAGGTAAGCTATTTAATTTTGTGTTTAATCGCTCAATTAACTTAGAGGGAATAATCTCTTTTGGATCATAATTATTAATGGAATTTTCCAGTTGAGAAGCACCCTTTTCTATTTTTGATTTTGCTAAAGGTAGCCAATGTTTAAATTTCTTCGTCAGATTATTTAATAACATTATTGCTCACAATATTTTCAAGGATTGATAATTAAGTTTAAAAGATCTTTCTCAGAATGAAGCAAATAAAGTATCGCTATGATTAACAATGAGCTTTCGTAATGAGTAACTTATATATTCCATAACTATAGCTGACATGAGAACATCAAAAGGACGCTCCTAATGGCAGTATAATAGTCACAATTATTAGTCTAATTAAATTTATTTTGGCACAAGCTAGTACACATAGACTAAAAGTTAATAATACCTTTTATTTTGGAGCGTTAACATGAGTGAAACTTTAGAAAATAAAGACAAACAACCTGCCAATAAACTGACAACTCCCACTGCTACCACGACGAAAGAAAGTTCGGCTTTGAAATTAGCCGATAAATCTGCGGCATTGTTACCAGGTAATCGTCCTGTTGAAGCCAATCATTTACAAATAGTTCACACTTATACCTCTGTAGGCAGTATTCGCCCTGTAACTAAGAGTAATTTGGATATTAAGAGTATGATGACTTTATCTGGCAATCGTCCCATTGCAGCTAGTCACTTACAAATCAGTCAAGAGTTTAAAATTATGGGTAATCGTCCTGTGGCTTCTAATCATATTGATGATCCCCTTTTGTTGATGGGTTATCTTGATTAAAAAGTTTAATGGTGGGCAATGCCCACCCTAAGTTATTCCAAACTAGAATTATATTTCTTTGACGGAAGGTTTACCGTCTATGATTTCTCCTACCAAAATGACATCGGCAACGCCGACAAATAAGCCATTCTCTAAAACGCCGGGCATATTATTAATGGTTTTTTCTAATTCTGCGGGATTATCAATAGATTCAAATTTAACATCAATAACTAAATTACCCTGATCTGTAACTACAGGACCAGCTTTTTTTATACCCATTCTTAATTCTGGTTTGCCCCCCAATTGTTCTAATTTATTCATGACTGGAGTTACTGCCATGGGAATGACCTCCACAGGAAGCAAAAAAGTTGAGCCTAGCTTATCGACCAGTTTACCGCTATCTACCACAACGATAAATTGATTAGCGAGACTATCTACCACTTTTTCACGGGTATGAGCGGCACCACCCCCTTTAATAAGATTTTTATGGGGATCAACTTCATCCGCACCATCAATGGCAACATCAATATGTGTAACAGCATCTAGGGTAGTTAAAGGAATACCATATTTTTTGGCTAATACTTCAGCTTGAAAAGAAGTAGGAACACCGACAATATTAGTTAATTCTCCTTTTTGTAATCTCTCACCAATATATTGAATAGCATAAGCAGTAGTAGAACCTGTACCTAAACCAACAATGGAATTAGATTGAACTCTATCGGCGGCGGCTTTACCGACTTCCTGCTTCATAATTACAACGGGATCTGTTGTAGTCATATTTACCTTTTTTACTAATTTACACCCCTTATTATCAGTGATCGGCGATCATTAAACAATCTTCTAAGTTAACCTCAGTTCGGTTTAAGAATATTGGATAAGGGTAGGTGTCAGGTTTCAGGTTGCAGGTTGCAGGTGTTGAGAGAAAGTAATGAGTAACAAATAATGAGTGTTCGGGGTTTTTAATTCCTAATTCTTAATTTTTCCTTTGCCCTCCCCCCTCTCGAGGGGGGATATAAGGGGGGTTTGCCTCTTGCCTCTTGCCTTTTGCCTTTTTTTCTCCATCATTCATAGATGAAAATTTATCCCGAACTCAGGTTAAGTTAGTTTGCATTCAAGATGTAAACCTTCGGGTAAGAAAAAGAAAATCGTTAAGAGTTTGAGTTAATTTGTTAGCTAAACTATTGATCAATTAAATCCAAACCACAAATAACATTTTCTCGATTCGATAAATCGCCAATAATTCTCTGTAATGGTGGAGGAAGTTGTTTTATCAAAGTTGGTGTCACAAGGATTTTTTCTCTTTCCGCCCTTGCTGGTTCTTCCAAAACGTCAATAATCTCCACCTGATATTTATTGTTTAATTCCTCTCGACACAATTTCAACAAATTAGCGATCGCTCTTTGTGAGTTAAGAGAATTACCAGTGATATACAGCCTTAATAAATAGTTACTCATGAATTAAATATCATCCGAATCGGAACTAGATAGAATAGTAAGATTACTCAAACCGATATAATACTTACGATAATAAGAAGTTAAATAACCCATTAATTCTAATAATCTTAATCTACCTTCATCCACATAGGCTTGAACTTTAGCTAAATTAACATTTTTACATCTTTCCTTTAAGGCTTTAGTATGAATGTCCACAACATCTCTTGGACTAGCCTTAAAAAAGCCCAATTTCGCCGCCAATTGTCGTAACTGCTCCGCTATATTATAATCCACTTTCAAGGCCCTCTCTTCCAAAGATAAATCCAATAAATGACCATATTTAACCGTTAACTGAGAGAAAACATCAGGAATACTATCTTTCAACGCAGAAGAAGCAAACATCCTCGCTGTAATACTCGGTTGAATCGATTGAGCCAAATTTTCTAAACCAGCGAATTCTTCTTGTTGTTGTTTTTGTTGCTTTAAAGCAGATAATCTTTCCACATACTGTTGACGTTCGATCGCTAAACGAATAGCATAAACCAAAGAGTTACAGTCTAAATCTATCTTTCTTAAATACCCATTTGCTCCCATCTGAAAAGCCCGAACAATTACTGCTTCATCCGTTGAATCCGTTTGGATTATAATGGGGGTATCGGGGGCATTTTCTTTTAACTTTAATAAAGACTCAAAACCCTTGCCATCTGGTAAAGTTAAATCTAAGATAATCGCCTCAAAATCTTTTTCTTTAATTACCTGTAAAGCTCCTGCTAAATTTTGAACACAACACAAACAAAAATTAGACCCTTCTGCGAGGGGCGAGTGATGAGCTGAAGACAAAAGATTTTCTATTAGTTGAGCATTATCAGTATTATCTTCTACCAACAAAATTTGATAAACATGATTCGACATTAAAAAAATTGATTTAATTAAAGAATGAGAATATGGATTTATAGTTTTTTAATATGTGATTAAACAAGAGATAAAAAATAAGATATTCAGGTTTTGGAGTGTTGGGGAAAAACTAATTAATGACCTTTGCCCTCCCCCCTCTCGAGGGGGGATAAAGGGGGGTTTGCCCTTTACCATTTATGCCTTACCCTAATTGCCTTATTCCTGACTATCCATTTGATAAATAGTTTTCCAAGCATTAACTGTACCACTGCCAATAGTCGCATCTGTGGTGCTACCATCACTCCATACCAAGCGAATTTTTAAATTAGTAGAAGGTGCATTGGCTAAAGCACTCATTAAGTCATCAGAGATTTTCCCCCCCTGATATTCATATAATTGACCATTGATAGAAAACATTATATATTCTGGATTTTTGCTTTTCCAAGAATATTTGTAAACAGGTTCTCGATCCCAATAAACTTCTTCTTCATACTTATTATTACGCCAAACACTACGAGTTCGTTTTACTTGCTTATAGTAATCAACCTCTTTTATCTGCCAAAAATAACTTAGACGGATAGCTTGTTTTGACCAACTACTTACAATTGCATAGCTTTCCCCAAACCCACCAAAATCCTTATCATAAACAATTTTACCCTCAAAGGAATCTTCCGTAACTTTTGACCAAGGTACAGAAGAATCTTGATTAATAGGAGAAGGTTGCACCTTCGCCATTGCAGGAAAATTTAAGGTTAAGACGGCAATTAAACTCAATACAGTTTGAGTAATACTTCGATTCATGGTAGCTAATTAGTCAGTCAGTGACAGATAAAATACTTTTTATATTAATTCTTGAGTATGTCTTGATGAATCAATAACTCTAGTTTAATTTTAGCAGTAATTCATCGCAGTCCTTAATTATTTTATTTACAAGCATTTTCAATGCAAGGTCAACAGAATTTACACAATAGTGGGAGGATTGCTATACTTTTTATCTATCTATTCCCATAATTTGAAAGAAATGCGTATTTTTATCACTGGTGGAAGCGGTTGTATAGGACATTATATAGCTGATTTATTAATCAAAAATACAAACCATGAATTATTTTTTTTAGTGAGAAATCCTAGTAAAGTTAAATTTGATTATAATTATCGTTCTGGTATCAATATTATCGAAGATAATTTAACAAATATTTTGGCTTATAAAGATATATTAAATACTATTAATATTGCGATTCTAATAGCTACTTGTTGGGGAGGAGAAGTAGAATCTTATCAAATAAATGTAGAAGCAAATATTAACTTAATTAACTGTTTAAATAAAAAAAATTGTGAGCGTATAATTTACTTTTCAACAGCTAGTATTTTAGATCAAAAAAATCAATTATTACCCCAAGCAGGAGAAATTGGAACAGATTATATAAAAACAAAATATCAGTGTTTTACACAATTAGAAAAACATCCCCTTTACCCAAAAATTATTACTGTTTATCCGACTTTAGTTTTTGGAGGAGATGAAAAGAAACCCTCTTCCCATTTAAGTGCTGGATTGAAAGATTTACCGAAGTGGTTTAACTTAATTCGTTGGTTTCAAGCTGATGGGGGTTTTCATGTTATTCATGGTCAAGATATTGCTACTATTATCGGTTATTTGGTGGAAAATGGAGATAAATTAGATCCTAGTTTTGAGCGTAAATTAGTGTTAGCCAATTCTCCTTTAACGGTTAATCAAGCTATTAAAGAAATTGGTAATTATCTAAATAAAAAAGTCTATTTACAAATTCCTCTACCTATTTGGTTAGCAAATGTCTTTATTAAGGTTTTTAATATTCAAATGGCAAAGTGGGACTATTTTTGTTTAAACTATCGTTATTTTACCTATGATAAATACGTTAATCCTCAATCATTTGGTCTTGATTATTATGTACCCAATATTAGTAAACTTTTAGAAATTTCTGGAGTTTAATATTGTCAATAGTATAAAATAATGACTCTATTACTTCTCGTTGTGTAAATTATTAGTGTTTGGTAGGCAATAGACAATTATTAAATGATAATTTATAAACTTTTAGTTTTTATTTTACCATGAACACTATTTAATAAAAGTTATAGAATTTATTTTCTATTAATTTATCATAACCGCACTCTAAAGAGCCAAAATAATCAGTAAAAAATTTAACTGACAAAATGCTTTGCTAAAATCAAAAATGCAATGAAGTAGGTCAGGAGAATAAAACATAGTTATGTAACAAATAGTTAAGCTGTTTTTAGGTTGATAAATTTTAGGTTATGATTATTTTTCTCTCCCCTTGATTCCAACCCCCAAATTACGTGACAAGCTAATTCTTTTTCACTCTCAAACATTTGCCCAGCTAATTCTTCTTCTTTTAGATGTTGCCATTCCAACTCGATGGGATTCATTTGTGAGCAGTAAGCGGGCAAAAAGAAAAAATATAGCCCTTGAGCTTCCCAATCTTGATATTTTTCTTTCACTTTCTTGCTTACATGAATTGAACCATTGTCGAGTACTACAACTCTCATACGCTTTTGAGCTTGGGCGATTTTTGCCTGTTGATCCATCATGACGATAAACTCTTCGCTTTTGAGACTTCCTACCACCAAACCATAAAAGAATTCCGCCAATGGTTGCCAAATTCCCATAATGCTCAATCTTTTTCCTCTTTTCTTTGTTTGTTCTTGTCGTTTTTGCTCTCCGCAAAAATAGTAACTATAAGTGGCTTCACTCCAACAACAAAAACCTGATTCATCTCCATAAAGTAGATCTATTTCCCCTAAAGCCGCTGCTATTTCTAACATTTCTAAATCTGCTCTTTTTTGCTTCACCCTCTTTAAATCTTGTTTCTTTTGATGAGAGGTTCGTGTTCGCTTCCAGATGATGCCCTTTTTTTTAGTAGCTGACGTAAATGATCCGCACTTAGTTTTATTCCTCGATCTTGTTTCAATTTGGCGACTAATTGTTGACTATTATATGTTCGTTCTCTATCTCGTAAGGTTTCTTCTAAATATTGTAAGTCTGACTCTTGCCAAGTTTTTTTACGTCCTCGTTTCCTTTTTCATACAATGCTCCTAGTCCTTCTTGTTGCCATTTATTCAATGTTTTTCTGACGGTTTCTACAGTCCAATGAAGATAAACTGCAATTTTTTCGACATACCAACCATGATGACTTAAACAAATGGCTTCAGCTCTTTCTCTGACCCGATGGCAAAGATTATTTGCTTGTCTCATTTGTTTCAATGTCATTTCCTCTGTGGGAGTGAGGAATACTCGAAGTCTTGCCCCCATTATATTTCTCCTTGAGAGTCTCTTTTACTTTTCTTAATATAACATTATATTTTTACCCTGACCTACTGATTATAAATTAACAATTTTAATTCAACCTAAAACCTAGCACCTGACATCCTACACCTTTTTTGGGGATAATTTATCATATTCAAAACAAGAGAGTCGTTTCTTTTTGCTTTTATAATAGACTTGTTGTGAAATAATGTCTTAAAATGCTCGAAATCCTTGCTATGTAAGATTTACAAACACTTCTAGCGTCAAATGGCTACAACTTATACTCAGTAAAGTTTTCAGAGGTTTTTTTTGTTATTTTGCAACAACTCTAATAGATACAAATAAGTCAAACTAAATATGCTTTATGACTTTTCCCCTTTATTTCCCCTTTTCTCTGACTCAATTTTGGAATAATTCTAATTTGAGAAAAAAATTAGCTCTTTCTTTTGGCATTTCCACATTTTTACTTTCAATTATTTTTAGTTTAGTGGTTAGTCAATCTTTAAAAAGTCATATCCAAAAGGAAAAAATTATCTTTCTTCAACAAATATCTAATGAATTAACAAATACTTTTAATCGTGGATTATTTGAGCGTCAACATGACATCGAAAATATGGCAATTTTACCTCAATTTCGTAATCCAACTAATAACAACGAAGATAGACGCTTATTTTTAGAAAAATTGCAGAATAGTTATGAATACTATGCTTGGATTGGTTTTGCTAACACAGAGGGAATTGTGGAAGTAGCAACGGGAAAGTTGTTGGAAGGAGAAAAAGTAAATGAGCGCCCGTGGTTTATTGAGGGGTTAAAATCAATTTTTATTGGTGATGTGCATGAGGCAAAATTATTAGCTCGAAAATTACCTCCTTTACCTAGTGGTGAGCCTTTGAGATTTATGGATGTGTCAATTCCCGTTTACAGTGAACAGGGTAGTTTAACTGGAGTTTTAGGGGCTCATTTAAGTTGGAATTGGATTGAAGATGTTGAAGATTCTTTAGTGGAAAATATACCTAATGACCAACAAATACAAATTTTAATCATAGCTAATGATGGTTTAATTTTATTCGACTCGGGAAATAGCTGGCGAGGAAAAACCGTTACTTCTCCTCCAGAGGATGCTATTTCTACTGAGTTTTTTAATAATAATGACTATATTATCAGCACTCAAGCAGATAAGGGGAATTTTCTTGTAAATAATTTGGGATGGCGTATAGTTGTAAGACAACCAAAGATAACGGCTTTTAAATCCATCGGAATTTTACAACAAAAAATATTATTTTGGGGTTTATTATTAGCTACTATTTTTTCTTTAATTGGTTGGTATTTTGCAAGTTATCTTACTCAACCTCTTCTTAATTTAGCATATTATGCAGACCAAATCAGACGAGGTGATTATGAAATAGTAAAGTGCGATCGCACTTTATTTGCTAATACTAAAAAACACAAATATTATAATAATTATTTTGAAATCCAAAACGAAATATTATTGCTTTATAATAGTTTTGAAGAATTGATATTCACTTTAATTAAAAAAGAAAAAGATTTAAAAAATATTAATAAACAATTAGAGGAAAAAGTTAAAATCAGAACCCAAGATTTACGCAAAGCAAAAGAAATAGCAGAAAAAGCAAATCAGGCAAAAAGTGTTTTTTTATCAAGTATGAGTCATGAATTAAGAACTCCTTTAAATGCGATTTTAGGCTTTTCTCAGTTAATTTTAGAAGAAGAAAATATAACGAAGGATACAAAAGAAAATTTGCAAATTATTATTAATAGTGGAGAACATTTACTGTCTTTAATCAATGAAGTTTTAGAAATATCAAAAATAGAGGCAGGAAAAATGGTTTTAAATAATAGTACCTTTAATTTTTATGAATTAGCCTCATCTCTAAAATCAATGTTATTAATTAAGGCGACAGAGAAAAATATTAATCTATTATTAGAGATAGATAATAATATCCCTGAATTTATGTATGCAGATGAAAGAAAATTAAAACAAATACTGTTAAATTTAATTAGTAATTCTCTCAAATTTACGCAAGCAGGTAGTATCACTGTCAAGGCAGTTTTGGAGACAGAAAACAAAATTTATTTTGCTATCACTGATACTGGTAGAGGCATGAAGCCAGAAGAGTTAGAGAAATTATTTACCCCGTTTTTTCAAACTGAATCAGGGATAGAATCAAAACAAGGCACGGGATTAGGATTAACTATTTCACGGCAATTCGTCAAGATGATGGGAGGTGAGTTAAAGGTTAAAAGTCAATTTAATCAAGGTACTACTTTTGAGTTTACTATTAATTTTCAATCAGATTCCTTACCATTTCATCAAAAAGAGGCTTTCAATTTAAGAAAAATTATCGGTGTTAAAGCAAACACTGCTAACTATCGTATCCTTATTGTTGATGATGAAGATAATAATCGTTTACTTCTAACTAAATTATTGCAACCTTTGGGATTTTCTCTCAAAGAAGCGGTTAACGGTAAAGAAGCAGTGGAAATTTGGCAAGATTGGCAACCCCATTTGATTTGGATGGATATAGGAATGCCTGTAATGGATGGTTTTCAAGCGACTCGTGCTATAAGGAAAAAAGAATCTATGACTGAGTCTTCTCATCAAACTATTATTATTGCTTTAACTGCCCATGCCTTTATGGAAGAAAAAGGTGAAATATTGGCAGTTGGTTGTGAGGAAGTGGTTAATAAACCTTTTATTAAGGAAATTATTTTTGAAAAATTACAGCAGTTTCTTAAACTGGAATATATATATAATTTTTCTTCTGTCATTACCCCCTCTGTTACAAATGTAGATAAATCAGATACATCTGAAATTAAGCGAAAAATATTAGTGGCAGAAGATAACTTAGTCAATCAAAAATTAGTTGTCAATTTGCTCAATAAATTAAACTATACAGTCAAAATTGCGAAGGATGGAGAAGAAGTTATTGAGATATTAAAAAAAGAAGATTATGATTTAATTTTTATGGATATTGAAATGCCTAAAATTAATGGCATTAAAGCTACTGAAATAATTTATCAAGAATTTTCTCATCGACAAATACCTCCTATTATTGCCATGAGTGCCCATGAAGATGAAAATATTATTTCTGTGTGTAAGTCTGTAGGGATGAAAGACTATATTTGTAAACCAATAAAACAGGATAATTTGAAATTGATTTTAGAAAAATATATTGGAGTTAAAAGCTAAGAATTAAGAGTTAAATTGTGATTTTTTTCATGATAATGATTCTTAAAGTGAATTTAACATTGATATAACGACCTATTAGTTATGATTGTTATTGGGAATACTAATAATTAAGGTTGTGTTTTTATGGCTTCTAAATTTAGGTTAATTCTGACTTTTATATTCATATCTTTTTCTTTATTGTCAGGATGTAGCGATAATAGTTCCGTTGATGGTAACACAAATCAGAGGCGATCGCAACTAGAAATAAAATTTTTAGCAGGAAGTGATTTAGGAGAATTTTGCCGCCAAATAGCAGAGAAACTAAATGAAACTAACCCTAAATTAGATAACGGAAAACAGTTTTATCTAACCTGTGATGCAAAAGGTAGCGGTGATGTCATTGGCGAAGTCGTTAACCTTACTCAACAATTAGCCAACAATGCCATTTCTGCCGATGATGCCCAATTTCCCTCCATTATTTCCGTTGACGGTGAAATCTATCAAAATCAGTTAATTTACCAAGTTGACAAAATTTTCCCCGGAGAAAACTTAATTCCTCCCATTACGGATACTCCTTTAATCGTTTTTAGCCCCATGGTATTCATGACGACAAAAGAGTTAGCACCTGTGTTGGAAAAATTACCCAACATCTATACAGCCTTAACCCAATATGACAATTATCAACAATTAGATTCCCAAGCCCCACCATTACCGATATACTTTGTACAAACTGCCCCCACTCGCTCAAACTCAGGTTTACAAACTCTAGTTGCCCAATTTGCCTCTGTTAGCAATAAACAACCCCAAGATTTAACCATTAACGATATTACAAAATATCAGGATAAAGTTAAGGCTATTCAAGAAAAAGTTACCCGTTATGGGGCTTCTACCGCATCCCTTGCCAATTCTATGGTTGAAAATGGTGTTTTTTGGGCTTCTGTAGGCTCTGTGTATGAATCTTTAGTTATTCAAGCTAATAGTCAGCCTAATGCTTCTCAAACTCAATATCAAGCAGTATATCCTAAAGCCACATTTAGCTCTAATATTCGGGGAATAATACCCAATGCCCCTTGGATGTCGGCAGAAGAAAAAGAAGGCGCACAAAAAGTCTTGGATTTTATGTTAACTCCTGAATCTCAACAATTAGCGGCGAGTCTGGGATTACGCCCCGGTATTCCGAGTATTTCTTTGGGTAACAAGTTTAGTAGTCAATACGGAGTCAATCCTAATCCTAATTATGAATCCTATCGCCCTCCTGCCCCAGAAGTAGTAGAAGCAATGTTAACCAATTGGCAGGATTATTCAAAAAAACCTTCTCAGGTTGCTGTAGTTGTAGATATTTCAGGTTCGATGCGAGGGCAAAAAATAACCGCAGTGCAGAATACGTTGTTAAATTATATTAACAATTTAGGTTCAAAAGAAGAAATTGCAATTATCACTTTTAGTGATCAAATTAACCCTCCTGTCATTATTAAAGGCACTCCTGAAGGAAAAAATCAGGGTATTCAGTATATAAGTAGTTTACAGGCAAGAGGAGGTACAAAACTATATGACAGTGCTTTATATGCCCGTGATTGGTTACGACAAAATTTAAAACCCAATTACATTAATGCGGTATTAATTCTGACTGACGGAGAGGATTCTGGTAGTGGTATTAATCTACAACAATTGGAGCAGGAATTGCAAAAAAGTGGTTTTAATAGTGATGAAAGGATTGCTTTTTTCACCGTTGGTTATGGTAATGATGGGGAGTTTAACGCCCAAGCCCTAGAAGAAATTGCCAAAATTAATGCCGGATATTATCGAAAGGGCGATCCTAATACTATTGATCTAGTTATGAAAAATTTACAACTAGAATTTTAATGATTAAAAGGTTTTAGGTTTCAGGTTAATAAAAATTTCTCCCCACGCCTCCCATGCCACTGCGGGTTGAATATATTCAATCCTTACATTACCTATTACCCCTTACTCATTTTTTATCTATGATACCAAAAATTGTTAATCCTCTTAATTATCCTCTTGCTGTTTTTGTTGCAGGTGTTTGTCTCTTTTTTGGAGTAAGATTTGCTAATGTTTCCAGTTTTTTGATGTTGCCTATTAGTATCTCAGTTGGTGTAATTGGTTCTGGTTTTTTAGCCAATAATTCATTAAATAATGATAATAAAATTAATCTCGATAACAGAGCCCTTGAAGAAGAGTTAGAATTGGCAAAACAAGAATCTAACTTATTAATTAAAAAGGCTGAAAATTTACGTTTAGAAGCTAAAAATTTACTTCATGATGCTCACCAAATGGATTTATTAACTGCCATTGAATATGGATGCGATCGCACTTTTGAATTACCAGAAAAAATCGAGTATTTAAGTAAGAAATTATCGGGAAGTGATTCTTTATTATCAGAGGAAGAATTAGAGGAAAAATTAAAAACTAATCTCAAAAAACAACAATCGGCTAATGGATTAGCTCTGAAACAATTAAGACAAATTGAAAGTAATTTAAGACGTAATATTGATTTAGCAAAACAGGGTAAATCAGCAAGAGAAGCCCAAGTTTTTGCCCTAACAAATATTCTCACTGAATCGGCGGGAGTTTTACAACAATTACAAAATAAATTGCGCACTTCTGACTTGACTAATTCTCAGGCTTTGCAAGATTTACAAGATTTAACTCAAGAATTAAGCAGTCTTTTAACAATGAATAATGAATAGGTTTCAGGTTACAGGTTGCAGGTGTTAGATAATTACTCTTTACTCCCTAATTATTACTCATAATATTATGAATAAATTAACGGAAAAATTCTTCTCAGTCTTGAAAATAACAACATCATCAGGAGAAATAATGACTACTTCTGAAAAAAAAGATTCTTCAATAAACAAAGTAATTTCTTTATTGATTATTTGTGCTAGTTTAGGCATAACTTATTTACCAATTTTTCCTATCAAAACTAACGTTACTATTGTTAGTGGTTCAGAATTAAAAGAAGTTTTAGAGGAAATTAGTGATAAGTTTGAAAAAGATAATCCTCACATTGATTTAGAAATAGAAATTCAAGGCTCACAAGACATGATTAGTAATGTTATTGATAAAAAAAATGACTTTATTCCTACTATTTTGATTCCTGCTAATAGTGAGTTAATTACTGAGTTGGAAAACCGCTTAAAAGCACAAGGAGAAACCAATATTTTTTATAATCCTCCAGAGGTGATCACCCGTACTCTTTTAGTTGCGATCGCGTGGGAAGAGAGAGGAAAAGTGTTATTTCCTAATAATAAATTTAGTTGGAATCAACTAGAAAAAGCCTTAAAAGTAAGAAATTGGCAACAATTAGGAGGAGATAAAAATTGGGGAAGTTTTGATTTTGTGACAACAGATCCAACACGCTCTAATAGTGGGCAGTTAACCTTAAGTTTATGGGCAAAAAATGACTTAAATCAAAATATTTTAACAGTTAATGACATTAATAATAATCAAATAATAGACTTATTTACCCTTATAAAAAAGTCCGTTTATCAACCACCGAGAAGCACCGATATTTTATTACAAGAATTTATCGCCAGAGGAGCAAATGATGCCGATGTTGCTACGGTTTACGAAAGTATAGCCCTTTATCGTTGGTCACAAGCAAAAGAAAGAAGAAACCAAGGCTATCAAATTTATTATCCCAATCCTACCATTGAAACCACAATTTCAGGGGTAGTATTAAAACAAAATGTAAATAATCAAGAAGCAAAATCAGCAAAAAAATTCATTAATTACTTAAGAGAAAAAGAGCAACAAATTATATTTGCAAAATACGGTTTTAGACCCATAATTGATCTAAATTTAGCAAACCTAAAAGAGACACCTTGGAGTAACAATATTTCAGGAGTAGAAATCAAACCAAATACAAATATAAAACCTAGCCCTGATAGTAATGTTATTAACGAAATAGAAAAAATATGGAATCAAGCAAATTAACCTAAGAAGTATATCAATTACTTTGGCTCTATCACTTCTCGTCGTGTAAATTATTAGTTAGGGTAGGCAACAGGTTTGAGAGGAAATATAAAGAGGTTGCCTCTTCCCTGATAAAAAAACAAATATAATGTCAGCTTGGTATCACTCATTATGTTGGCAAGGGTTTACTGTGGAGAATGGGAAAGATTTTGATATAATAAGACACCACTAATATCATAATTGTAAAACAAGAATGCTCAAAAAAAATAGCTTTGATTCTAGTCAAATTATGTTTCGTAGCGATGCCTTACTTGCGGCCGCTTCCAATCGTTATAAAATTACTGTAGGCGTTGCTAAAAGGGCAAAAGAAAGAAGAAAACAAGATATGGAAAATGTGGAAGAGGTTATGAAACCTGTATTAAGGGCAATTATTGAAATGTCTGACGAGTTAACTCAACCAGAGATTATTAGTGAACTAAAATAGAGTTGTTATATTGATTAATAGTGAGTGAATAGAAAGATGAAACGGCAATTTAGAAAATATAAATGGGTTATTGTTACTATCTTTTCTGTAATCATTAATCTATTCACCCATTATTTCTCAGTTCATTATTATAATGGTTCAGTGAATGTTAATCAAAACGAGTTACCATTTACTAGAGTTTGGGCTCAAACCTTGACTCCTGAAGTAGTATCGAGAGAAGTTTATCAACAAATACCAGACTTTCCCTTAGAAAATAATTATTTGAGTGTAGAGACAAATCAGGTAGTTTCAGAAAATACCCTAGTGTCGAGAATAGTTCGTTATCATCAATATGTCAAATCTCGTCCAACAGTATATCGCCTTGATTGGAAACTGACTCTTGCAGATTATTTAGGTAAAAATGAAATCATGGATGAGCAACGTTATCCCAGTACAACAATAACAGAAAATCCCCTTGAAAAAGACAAACAAGTAATAAAGAGTTTGACAAGACAACAAAGAGATGAATTAGTTAGTGTCTTGGTAAATATTTATAATCCCGAAAATCAAGAAATCAATCAAGAATCTACACAAAATCAACAAAAAACCCCTTCTTCCCAATCTCCCTCTTTTCAATTACCTAAACCCGGAAGTGCAGATTTACTCCTACAATAAATGATAATGAGATTACTTTTAATAGGAGGAGGTCATAGTCATGCGATCGCACTTTCTTTAATTAGAAAAAATTATTTAAACAAGGTTAATATTACCATCATTAGTGATACTCCTCTCAGTCCCTATTCAGGTATTTTACCCGCCTATGTTGCAGGATATTATTCTCCCCAAGATTTATTTATCCCCATCAAAAAAATAGCAGAAAGCAAGGGAATTAATTTTATTTTAGATAAAGTAATAGACATAAATCCTGAGCAAAAATATGTTATTTGCCATTCAGGAAACAAAATTACCTTTGATATTTTATCTATTGATATTGGTAGCACTCCTGATAAAAGCACCATTAAAGGAGCAAATCTATATAGTATTCCGGCAAAACCCGTATTATCTTTTTTAGATAAATGGAAAAAAATAACTGACTATTATCAAGTCAGTAAAAATCAATCCCTCACTCTAAATATTATTGGAGGTGGTGCAGGAGGAGTAGAATTAGCCCTCAATATACACAAAAAATTAACATCAATTATGACCTCGGATAATATTAATATCAATCTTATTCATCGAGGAGAAAAAATATTAGAAAATCATAACCAATGGGTAAGCTATAAACTCACAGATATTTTACAGGCAAAAAAGATTAACCTATTTCTCAACTCAGAAGTAAATGCAATTAATCAAACAGAAATAATCCTCAAAACAGGAAAAAAAATATCAGGAAATCATCATATTTTAGTTACCCAAGCAAGTGCGCCTTTATGGTTAAAAAATAATCCTATTAACACCGATAAAACTGGTTTTATCTTAATAAAAAATACCCTACAAACCACTAACTATAATTATATTTTTGCATCAGGAGACATTGCCACATTAAGAGAAAATCCCCATCCTAAAGCGGGAGTTTTTGCCGTCAGACAAGGTAAACCATTATTAAAAAACTTATTTAGATTTATTGAAAATAAACCATTAAAACCATATTTCCCACCCCGTAATTATTTAAACATTATTGGCACAGGAAATGAAAGTGCCGTTGCTAGTTGGAGTTATTTAGGATGGGAATCGCCACTATTATGGTATTTCAAAAATTATCTTGATTTAAGATTTATGAACAAGTTTAAACACTAACCAAAGAAAATATTGCCTGTAAGCCAAAAAGCACTAACTTCAATTTTTCTTGTTAACAAAGTAAGAGGCTTAAACCTCTTGTTATGATTCAAATTTTTACCTTCTGCCTGTTGCTTACTAATATAACTTTTACTTCTATGAGGAAGTACTACCTTGAGTCCCTAACTGTATTAATTCTATCTTATATCCATCAGGATCTTCCACAAAAGCAATTACTGTAGAGCCGTGTTTCATAGGACCTGGTTCTCTAGTTACTTTACCACCTAATGACCTAATTTGTTCACAAGTACCATAAATATCGTCAACCCCTAAAGCAATATGCCCATAACCATTGCCAATATCATAACTATCAGTATCCCAATTGTGAGTTAACTCAATTACAGTGTTATCACTTTCATCACCATAACCAACAAAAGCCAGAGTAAATTTCCCATTTGGATAGTCTTTTTGGCGTAATAATTTCATGCCTAATACTTGACAATAAAATTCAAGGGATTTTTCTAAATTCCCTACTCTTAACATGGTGTGTAAAATACGCATTGTGATTTATTTAACTTATTTTTGAGAGCTATACTTTTTCCCTATTTTGCCATGAATTGTTTAATTGTGCATTAGCGAAAACAAAATTTAGTTGAATATCTTTTTTTTGTGGATAATTATTCTGAGGAATAATCTCAATTATCTTAACAAATTCTCTTAGATAAAATCTTTTTTCAGAGGAAGATAAGTCATACCAAAATTGTGGTAAAGATAATGTATTTGCAATAGTATTTAAACTATTGGGAGGAAGTTTTGCTATTTGCTGTTTCAGCACTCCTATATCCTGTTTTATTTTATAAGTTCTTATTTTTGCAGTTTCTTCATCTAAAATTTTTTCTTCTAGTAGTTTTTCTATTTGTGTAATTACTCTTTTTTTTTGATTAATTTCTGTCAATAAATAATTTTTAATTTGTTCTATATTTGGCATTTGTTCTTGATTTTTAATTTCCTTAAAACTATTACAAATATTCTCGATAACCTTTTGTAAAACAAAATCATAATTAATGGATTTACAAGGAATTTCTTTTTGGCATTCCACAGGAGTTAAATATAAATAATTGGCGGATTTATTTCGCTTTGTGACAGTATTAACTCGAAAATTTGACTTACACCATTGACATTGAATTAAACCAGCTAAACAGTGCTGAGATGATGCACTTTTCGATTTAACTCGGCGATGGCTTTGAAAAATTCTTTCTATTTGTGCAGACTCTTCTCTAGTAATAATCGCAGTATGAGTATCAGGAATAATTTGTTTATTTTTATAGTTTAAATCTCCTCGATAAATGGGATTATTTAACCAATATTTTGCCGTAGATACTGATATTTTTTTATTATATTTTTCAGCTAAATAATTGACCGCATCTTGAAGAGAACCATAAAGTAAAAAACGATCAAAAAAAGCTCTAATAATGGGAGCAGTGGCACGGTTAACAATATAACCATCTTTGCCTCTTAGGTATCCATAAGGTGGTTTTCCGGGAGGAGGAAGGATATTTAAACGATTTTTAGCATGGGCTTTTTTCAATTTTCTATGTTTAATTAAACTTTCTATTTCCTGCCAAATTTTTAATAATTCTTTTTTTTGTTGTATGCTTGTTACATTATGAAAATTTTTACTGTGATAATCCTGTTGTAAAGAGATTATTTCGATATTAAGACTTTCTAATTTAAATATGTTATTCTCCACTTCTGTTAGGCTATTACCCAATTCGTGAAGACTATTAATTAAAAGATAATCAGGGGCATTATCTTGAGAATCAATGAATAATTGATTAAGTTTTTCTCTTGTATCTATGTCTTGATAAATTTCTTCTATTTCCCATCCCCAGATTTGAGGATCTGGTATAGAATCTATTAATGGCTCAATGTAGCTATAAGCGACTATTCTCATAGTCTTACTATTCCTGATTTATAGTTATTAAATATAATTTCAATATTATCAAAATTTTGAGCTATTTAATATAGTCAATCTTTCTTAAATTACTGGTAACACTCTCTTTATAAAAACAATAATTAGATAATAATATGAAAGTTTTAATCGGTGATATTGGTGGAACTAAAACTATCTTAAGATTGGTTGAAATAAATAAAAATAATCATTATGAAACCATTAAACAAATTAAGTATTCTAGTCAAGAATATCAAACTTTTTCTTATATGATAGAAAAATTTTTAGATGGTTTTGCGATTGATAAAATATGTATTGCGATCGCAGGTCCAATTAATAATAATAGCTGTAAACTAACTAACTTAAATTGGCATATAAAAGGGGATGAATTAGCCCAAGAATTTCACTGTCAAGAAGCCTATTTGCTTAATGATTTTGCGGCGGTGAGTTACGGGATTATAAATCTAAAAGAATCAGAATTATTTACCTTACAAGAAGGAGAAAAAAATAATAATTCTCCCATTGCTGTGATTGGTGCTGGTACTGGATTAGGACAAAGTTTTTTAATACCAGAAAAAAATAAATATCGTGTTTTTGCCACAGAAGGAGGCCACAGCGATTTTTCACCAAAAAATGAATTAGAATGGCAATTATTAAAATATCTTAAAAATAAGTTTGGTTGGGAAAGAATTTCAGCGGAAAGAGTTATTTCTGGACAAGGAATTGTTGCTATTTATCAGTTTTTAAGAGATACAAAATTTGCCCCTGAATCTGAAGAAATAAGCAGTCAAATCAAACAATGGGAACAAGGGGATAATACCATAGATCCGGGAGAAATTATCGGACAATCTGCCCTAACAAAAAGCGATATTTTAACAACTCAAACCATGACAATGTTTTTGGATGCTTATGCTGGAGAAATTGGCAATTTTGCCTTAAAAATTTTACCCTATGGTGGAATTTATATCGCAGGAGGAATTATCACAAAAATTCTTCCTTTAGTTCAAGATAGTGATTTTGTCAACACCTTTTTACACAAAGGCAGAATGAAACCTTTATTGGAAAAAATGCCGTTGAAAGTGGTAACTAATACAGAAGTTGCGTTACAGGGTCTTTTATATTATGAATCTATTGCTTTGAGTATATAAGTGATTAGTTTAGGTAGTGAATAGTGAATAATTAAAAACTCCGAACTCCCGTACGGGCGAATGGCCATTCACCCCTAACTCCCTGAACTCATTTCCCCCTCTCACCCTTCTCCTCAAAACTCCGAACTCAGATAATATCTCGCAGTTTGTAAGTTAAATTGCTTCAGCAGTAGTGGGTGAAGCTGCCATTTTTTCCAATCTTTCTTGTTGATCCTGTGCAATACAAGCCTGTATCACATCATCTATTTTCCCTTCTAAAACAGAGGATAAATCAAAGTTTCTGCCCAAACGATGATCGGTTGCCCGGTTATCTTTATAGTTATAAGTTCGGATTTTTTCCGATCGCGCCCCCGTTCCTACTTGCGATCGCCTCATGGATGTAACCGCCTCTTGTTGTTCACTCAATTTGATTTCATAAAGTTTAGCCCGTAAAATCTGCATTGCCCGTTCACGGTTTTTAAGTTGCGATCGCTCCTCCGTACAGAAAATCCTAATCCCAGTAGGTTTGTGGAATAAATCCACCGCAGTTTCCACCTTGTTAACGTTTTGTCCTCCAGCACCACCAGAACGAGCCGTTGTCATCTCAATATCTTTGGGGTCAATCTGTACCTCAACCTCATCTACTTCAGGCATTACGGCAACCGTAGCCGTCGATGTGTGAACTCTTCCTCCTGCCTCTGTCACAGGAACTCTTTGCACTCGATGCACTCCTGCTTCAAATTTCAACTTACTATAAACACTTTCCCCTGTAATTTCTAAAATTGCCTCCTTAAATCCCCCCATTTCCGCTAAAGACTCACTCAGTAACTTAACACTCCAATTCATCATCTCCGCATAACGAGAATACATACGAACTAAATCTCCAGCCCAAATACTAGCTTCATCACCTCCAGTACCAGCACGAATTTCTAACATGATATTTTTATCATCATTAGGATCTTTCGGGAGGAGTAAAATCTTTAATTTTTGCTCTAATTCCTCTAATTTATTCTCTAACTCTTCAATTTCTAACTGTGCCATTTCCTGCATTTCAGGATCGCTTTTAGACTCCTTTAATATCTCCCTTGCCCCTTTTAAATCCTCTTGAGCTTTTTGCCACTCTTGATAAGTCATCACCGTTTCTTCCAAAGAAGAACGCATTTTTGCTACTTTCTGTAATTCATCAGGATTCGTTGCAATATCAGGATCTCCCAAGCGTCTAGTTAATTCCTTAAAAGTCATCTCTACTGACGCTAATTTTTCTAACAAATATGATTCTGCCATTATCTATATATAAACTCGAATAAAATTATCAATATAAAGTCAAACTATATCTATCCTATTTTAACTGCTATTGGTAAGTCCCTTAATTAGTGTTGGGGTGAATAGATTTTAAAAGGGCAAACCCCCCTTTATCTCCCCTCGAGAGGGGGGAGGGCAAAAGGCAAGGGGCAATGGAAAAATTAAGAATTAAAAACTCCGAACACCTGTAGGGGCGAATAGCCATTCGCCCCTACTTCCCCTCATCCCCCCATCTCCCCAACCCTAAGCCCCTACTCGTTACTCATTTATTTACATCATTAAGAAAAGTAACAAATTTTGACAAGTAGTCTTTTGACAGGAAAAAGCAAATTCTCGAAGATGAAAACAATAGAAAAAAATTCAATCTTACAGTAACGATGAAAAAACTTTTAGGCTTAATTTTGTTATTAATCACAGCAGTTAACTTTTTCTTTGCAACTCCCGCTTTAGCCGGTGATGTAACTAAGGGGGCGGCTATTTTCAGTGCTAATTGTGCATCCTGTCATATGGGGGGTAAAAACGTAGTTAACCCTGCAAAAACTCTACAAAAAGAGGACTTAGAAAAATACGGAATGTATGATATTGAGCAAATAAAAACTCAAGTCATGAATGGAAAGGCGGCGATGCCTTCCTTTTTAAGTCGTTTAACTGATGAAGACATTGACAATGTGGCTTCTTATGTTTTAGCACAAGCTGATAACGGCTGGAAATAAAGCATTAACAATTAATCCCACCGTTAAGCCTTATTAAGAAACCTGAATTCGGGATAAATTGTCGTCCATAAGTGATGGTGAAAAGGGCAAGGGAAAAATTAAGAATTAAGAATTAAAAACTCCGAACACCTGTACGGGCGAATAGCCATTCGCCCCTACTTCCCCCTCTCCCCTCATCTCCTCATCACCGTAAGGGTTGAATATATTTAACCCCTACCACCTGCAACTTGCAACCTAAAACCTGACATTTACCCTTATCTGATATTCTTAAACCGAACTGAGGTTTTCTTAGTTTTCTAAGAGCTTATTACTAACCTTTCTTAAAACTCCGTTAATAAACCGATAACCGTCATCATCTGAATATTGTTTAGCAATTTCAATGGCTTCATTAATAGCAATTTTATGATCTTGTTGAAAGAATTTCATTTCCGCCACCGCTAAACGTAGAATATTAGCGTCAATTTGAGTAAGACGATTAACTGTCCAGTCAGTCATTAAACCATCAATTAACGAGTCTATTTCCTCTTTGTTATTGCGAATACAACTAATTAAATCAATAGCGTATTGTTTTACCTCTGTTTCCCTTGATACTTGTATAAATTCTGGTATTTCAACAATTGTACCCACACGATTAATTGCTTTCTGAGTAAGTGCGATCGCATCTTTAAGCATAATACGAGCTGAAGAAACATCGCTGGTACGAGTTTCACTTTTAAAAATCTTGTCATTACTGCGATTCAATTCATCCGCCGCCGTTTCCAAAGTGTTTTCCACCTCAATGGTAAGAGTACGAATTGCCCCTAAAATAAGATCATTTATCTCTAAATCTTCTAGCTGATCTGACTTTATCCTAATCTGACTTAAACTTAATAAAGCTAGAACTCTCGCAGTTCTTCTCGGTTGTTGACGACTTGCCATGTATCTTGAAAAGTTAAATAATTAGTGTATTTTCTTGCCCGTATCTCATTCTCTATCTTTCTCTGTTGATTGTCAATTATTTAATTGAAGGCAAAGATGAAAGGGCAAAGGGCAAGGGAAAAATTCAGAATTAAGAATTAAAAACTCCGAACACCTGTACAGGCGAATAGCCATTCGCCCCTACTTCCCCCTCATCACCTCATCACCTGCAACCGTCAAACCTAAAACCTAACAACTCTTCACTTATTTTGCCGACTGAACTAATAACCATGTGCCAACCCCTAAACCTAGCAAATTAGGCAACCATGCCGCCATTAGAGGAGTTAAAATTCCCCAAATCCCCATAGACTCACTCACGAAAGAAAGCAGATAGTAAGAAAAAATTAAACCAACACAAATACCAAAACTGGTTGCTTTGTTAGTATTTTGCGGACGTAAACCCAAAGCTGAACCAATTAAACCAAAGACTACACACACAAACGGTAGAGAGATTTTTCCCTGAATTCGTACCATCATTTTACGAATTTCCTTTTCATCCGCTTGTAATTTCACCACCTCAAGATATTCTCTTGCTTGACTAATGCTCATTTCATCGGGATTGGGGGGGCGTTGAGCTAAATCTAAAGGAGCTCGTGATAAAGCTAGTTGTTGATGTTCAAATCTAACGATATTACGATAAGCACCATCTGGAGAGATAAGATAAATTGTACCATTAAAAAAATCCCAAACATTGTCACCAATATTCCATGTGGCGGTTTTTGCCGTTAAAATTTGGTTCAAACCCTCCCGAGAAAGATCCAAAATAGTTAAATCTTTCATTTCTTCCCCGTTGAATTCTTGGGCATAAAATAATCTTTCTAAAACTGAGTGTCTGCTTCCATCGTCATACTGCACTGTTTTGTATTCTGGATATAAAATATTTCTATCCTTAAAAGTAGGTCTGACTCTGTTTAAGGCTCTTTGCATAGTTAAAGTCGCTTCTCGATTAGCAGAGGGTGTCACCACATCGTTAATAAAAAAAGTCATTCCCGTGACACATAAGCTCAGAATCACTGCGGGTATTACCAAACGATAGATATTAACTCCGACACTGCGTAAAGCGATAATCTCACTATCACTAGATAAACGACTATAAGCCATCAGAGTGGCTAGTAATAGAGACATGGGGAAGGCAAGGGCGATAAACCCCGGCATTCTGAGGAAAAGGATTTTGAAAGCAACACTCAACAGTAATCCTGATTCGGTAACTTTACGAATTAACTCAAATAATGTGCCTATGGATAAACCCAAAGAAGTAAATAAACCTATACCGAATAAAAAAGGTAATAATAGCTCAACCGTAACATATCGATCCATCACCGATATTTTTGGTAAGGGTAAGAAAAATTTGGGTTCTTTGTCCATTAGATTTAAGCCTGAAAATTATCTCCTAAATAATATTGTCTAACTAGGGGGTTATTGTAAAGTTCTTCTCCTGTACCAGAGGCTAAAATTTGACCCTCTCTCATGATATACGATCGCCCCGTAATTGCCAAAGTTTCCCGAACATTGTGATCTGTAATTAAGATACCCATGCCGTTATTTTTGAGTTTAGCAATCATTTCTTGAATCTCTGATACTGCAATGGGATCAACCCCGGCAAAGGGTTCATCAAGAAGTAAGAATTTAGGTCCTTCTTTACCCACTGCCAAAGCCCTTGCTAGTTCGGTTCTACGTCTTTCTCCCCCTGAAACTTGAGAACCTTTGGTATTGACAATTTTTTCTAAGCGAAATTCAGCGATCAATTGTTCTAAACGCATTTGTTGAAAACGGGGAGAATTATTGGTTTGTTCTAAGACTAATTGAATATTCTCTTTGACTGTCAAATTACGAAAAATACTGGCTTGTTGGGTTAAGTAACCAATACCTAGTTTTGCTCTTTTATTTAACTGCAATTTGGTAATATCTTCTTGATCTAGGTATACATTACCCTCGTTAGGTTTGATTAGTCCTGTTGTGATATAAAAAGTAGTTGTTTTTCCTGCACCATTAGGCCCTAGTAACCCGACAATTTCCCCTTGGGAAACTTTAAGATTAACTCGATTAACAATACATCTTTTATTGTAATATTTATGAATGTTTTGTAAAAATAGCTCCATTTTCAATTAGGAATAAAGAATGATAGGTTATGAATGGTTAATTGTTTTCTTCTTCATCTACTAGATAGATAGATTCTACTTGTTGTTGAGTTTCCGGGGTAGCGATAAAGCGTCCTTCGTCAATTAAATAGGTCATGGTTTCTGCTCTCATGGTGTTTCCATCTTGTAAAACATAAACGTTACCTGTTAACACTAATCGTCTTTCTTTACTAAAATATTGAGCTTGGGCAGAGGTTGCCTGAATGTTTCGGGCGGGATAGTTAATATAAACGTTTCCTCTGGCGGTTACGACTCCTGTTTCTGAGTTCGCTTCTTGAATATCTGATCGCACTGTTAAGGGTTGTCTGGGGGCTACATTTTGGGCTTTTACTTGAGCAAATTTTGCCTCTGTGAGGGTATTGAATACCAAAGGCATGGTTAAGGATAATGACAATAGAGCTAAAGAATAGAATTTTTTTAACATAGAAATATACTTACAATTATGGACAAGTATTACCTCAGTTCGATATAAGAATATCTGATTTAAATAAGTTTGACGGTAAAGATTTTCTGAAGGTTTGTTAGTTAATCAAAGAATTGAAAATAAAAAATCAATTTGTTTACTTTTTTCATCAATATCTGTTTATTTTAACTCCGAACCCTGAACTCCTAGTATTTGATTTAATTTTCCACTACGATAGCCTTCTAAGTCTAGGGTGACATAGGTAAAGCCAAGATTTTGAAAATCTTTTACTAGGTCTGGAATGTTGACATTGACGACAAAATGGCTAATTTGTTCGGGCAGTAATTCAATTCTAGCGGTGTTTCCATCAGATCTAACTCTGAGGTTACTATAACCTAATTTGCGGAGATAAATTTCGGCTCTTCCCACTCGATGTAATTTTTCATAGGTGATTTCTTCTCCGTAGGGGAAACGGGATGAGAGGCAGGGTTGAGAGGGTTTTTCCCACCAAGGTAAGCCAAGTTGTTTGCTTATTTCTCTTACTTCCATTTTGGTAATACCAACTTCTGCTAGAGGCGATCGCACTCCCCTTTCTTTAGCGGCTTGTATTCCGGGGCGATAGTCTTGTAAATCATCGGCATTTACCCCATCAATAATGTAAGGATAACCCCGCTCTTGGGCGATTTGTTTTAATTTGTCGTGCAGTTCACTTTTACAGAAATAGCAACGATTAACGGGATTCGATGTATAGTTGGGGTTGTTCATCTCTTCGGTTTCGATTAGTTCATGGTTAATCCCCATAAATTCTGCTTGTTGTTGGGCTTCGTCTAATTCTTCTGGTAATAATGATGGTGATACGGCTGTAATTGCTAAGGTGCGATCGCCCAGACAATCATAAGCAATTTTTGCAACTAATGTACTATCTATTCCTCCTGAATAGGCAACTAAAGCTTGTCCCATTTCTTGGAAAATCTTTTTTAAACTGGTTAATTTATCTTGAATCATAAATAATCCCCTAATTCTTATATCTATTTCTATTTTTAGTTGGTTTCAGGTTGCAGGTGGTAGGGGTTAAATATATTCAACCCTTACGATGATGAGGAGATGAGGGGAGAGGGGGAAGTAGGTGCGAATGGCTATTCGCCCGTACAGGTGTTCGGAGTTTTTAATTCTTAATTCTTAATTCTTAATTTTTCCCTTGCCCCTTGCCTCTTGCTCTTTTAACTTAGCTCTTTGCCCTCTAAACTCTTGCCCAATCTGCTACCACAACAAAAAAATTTATTTTGAATTCAGGTTAACTAATATTTTAAACATTAATTAACAAATCGTTACGGTTCTTTTTCTAATTTTGGACAGTCATTAACAAAATATATAATTAGAATAGTAGGCAAAAAAAACACAGCAAATCTATAATAATGCTCAAATGGAAAAAATATCATCTTCATCTGCACAAAATTCAGAGGAGTGGCAAAAAAGAGAAACACTAAAAAAAGAAATTAAACAAAAAATAAATAATTATATAAACAATTTAGATGATTCTTCTCATAATCAATATTTATATTTACTAATTGTTGAAGATAGTCAAGAACATCATCTCTGTTATTTAGAAAATTCTATTTACGAAATCGGTAGAAGGCACGATGCAGATATAATACTTCGAGACCTTTCTGTGTCTCGGACTCATGCGACTATAGTAAAAGAATATAACCAAGAGGAAAACTTATTTTTTTACAAAATAATAGATGGCAGTTTATCTGGAAATAAAAGTAAAAATGGTCTTGTTATTAATAACAAAAAATTTGGTAGTAAATATTTAGAACATGGTGACTTAATTATTTTTGGAGATCATGCTAAAGCTAGATTTTTTGTCATTGATAAAAATTCTCAAAATCAAGATTTTTTTAACATAGTCAATTTTGAAAAAACTAATATTTTAGATGAAGATAGTTATGCAAAAAAGACATTGAACAATAATAATTATATCGTCAAAGAAATTGATTCTCAATCAGAAAATATAAGGGATTATATTGCAAAACTAGGTTCTTTTGCTGAGTTAAGTCCTTATCCAATTATTGAAATTAATTTACAAGGAAAAATTACTTATTATAATCCTGCTACAGGATTATTATTTCCTGATTTAAAGGATGAAAAAATGAATCATCCTGTTTTGATTAATCTATTAAAAGCTGAACATAAAATTCATGGTAATTTGTTTGTAAGAGAAGTTTTTTATCAGGATAAAATTTTTGAACAATATATTCACTATTTACCAGAATTAAAAGTAATTAGAATTTACATTTTTGATTTTACTAAAAGAAAAAGAATAGAAGCAAAACTTAAAGATAGTGAAGCAAAATATCGAGCTGTTGTTGAACAAATTTCCGAAGGAATTTTTCTTTTTAATGCAGAAAATAATAAAATAATTGAGGCTAATGAGTCTGTAACTAGAATATTGGGTTTTTCTTTAGAAGAGTTAATAGGAGAAAATATAGAAACTTTTTTAAATAATAAAAATTTTGATTTTTGTCATAAACTAAGATTATTAAAGCAAACTAAGGCTAGTTTTAGAGAGGAATTAAGACTTAAGGCAAAAAATAGAGAATCAGTATATGTAGAATTAAGTATTAGTATTATTAATTATCAAAATCAACTGGTATTTTGTTCTGTTTTTAGAGATATTGGTCAAAGAAAACTTTTAGAGGAACAACTTAAATTTCAGGCTTATCATGATAGTCTAACAGGTTTATATAAAAGAAATTATTTTCGTGAGTATGCGGCAAAAAAAATAAATACTTTTCACAGAAAAAAATATTATTTAGCGGTGGCTTTTTTTGATATTGATTATTTTAAAGAAATTAATGATTCTTATGGCCATGATGTGGGGGATATGCTGTTACAGAACCTTACAGAAAGAATTAAATATTGTTTGAAAAAAAGAGATTGTCTTGCCCGTTGGGGAGGAGATGAATTTGTTGCTCTATTTGGTAATATTAAAGAGATTCAAGATTTAATTGTCATCGTTGAAAGAATTTTACAATCTGTTCGTCGTCCTTTTGTTTTTGATGGAGTAACAATAAATGCTTCTACTAGTATTGGGGTTGCTGTTTATCCTTTACACGGAGATAGTGTAGATTGTTTATTGAAAAAAGCTGATGAAGCGTTATACGAGACTAAACGTAATGGCAGAGACGGTTATACTATTGCTGGTTCGATGATGAATTAGTAAAGGGAGTGATGGGGGATTGAGAGTTTAGGGTATTAGGAGAAGGTAACTACTAACTAACCTCAGTTCGGTTTAAGAATATTGGATAAGGGTAGGTGTCAGGTTTCAGGTTGCAGGTTGCAGGTGTTGAGAGAAAGTAATGAGTAACAAATAATGAGTGTTCGGGGTTTTTAATTCCTAATTCTTAATTTTTCCTTTGCCCTCCCCCCTCTCGAGGGGTGATAAAGGGGGGTTTGCCTCTTGCCTCTTGCCTTTTGCCTTTTTTTCTCCATCATTCATAGATGAAAATTTATCCCGAACTCAGGTTAACTAATATTTGAATCCTTTTAAAGAGTAGTTTTTTTGTTCTTTATTTAAATTTTTCCCTTGAAGTAAAATGCCAAAATTACCTAATCCTTCTGGGTTAATTAAGCTATGAAGTTGATTTCTACGCTCAATTATTTCTCCAATGGGTATTTTACCACTAGATAGCTCAGAGATGCGATCGCCCAATCCTAAATTCATTAAAAATAATGCTTGAGGAGTATAAGCAATATTGGATAACCCGTATCTTTCTCCGTAAGTTTCTAAGGCGGTGAAATTGATGTGACTGGTAATATCTTGACAACCAATATTTACATAAGGATTGTTATGATGACGATGTTGATAATAACATTTTAAAGTCCCCTGAAATCGTTGAGGATGATAGTATTTATCCCCTTGATAGCCATAGTCGATAGTTAAGACATAACCTTTTTTAAGTTTTTTTGTCACGGTTTTTAGCCAATTTAGGGCTTGGATATTAACTTCTGTTCTATATTTTTCTGGGTAAATATCTTGACTAAAATTAATGTTTAATGTTTTAAAAAAATCTTCTATTTCTATAGTTGATAAATTTCCTAAAACTTCTGTTAAATTGCCTTCATTATTTGTGAGATACACTTCTTGTAAAATGCCTTGATTAAATTCTACTAAATGCACAGGAAAAGCATCAATTAATTCATTACTAAAAATACATCCTTGTAAAGAATTGTTTTCTATATCTTCCCATTTATACCATTTACTAATGACAGATTTATTGAAGCTCTTTTTTATAATTTGCTTCTGTTTTTCTGCTAATATTTCAGATTTTTCGATGATTATATATTCTATACTTTGAAAAAAATCAGGATAATGGGTTTTTAAATAGTTTAAAATGTTGATTGTTAAATTTCCTTCTCCTGCTCCCACTTCAACTAAATGAAAAGGGGTTGGTTTATCCATAACACGCCAAAATTCTTCTAGCTGAATAGCTAATAATTCTCCAAAATCAGAGGATAAAGAAGTAGAAGTGTAAAAATCGCCATTTTTACCAATGAGGATATTTTCCGAATTATAATAACCATACTCAGAATCATATAAACACAAATTCATATAATCAGCAAAAGTAATTTTTTTCTGGTTTGAAGAGTCAATTAATTCAATAATTTTTTTCTGTAAAAGATTCGATTTATTATTAGTCATCAATCAATTTAGATTATATTGTTGAGTTAATATTTGATTCTTATTTTACTTACAATTAACAGTAATTAAGGGTCTATCACTTCTCGTCGTGTAAATTATTAGTGTTTGGTAGGCAACAGGCAAGAGGCAAGAGGCAATAGGGGATTATTAAATAATAATTTATAAATTCTTAGTTTTTTTACTATAGACATCTCCATTAATTGCTAAAACGAGGGCTGAAGCCCTTACTACGAGCCAATTAAAAATATTTTTTGGACAAGTCTTATAAACACGATTCAATAAAGGTTATGGAAGTAATTTTCTATTAATTTATCATAACCACACTCTGAAGAACCGTAATTAATTATGATTATCTTCAAACGAAGGGCGCTCGTTACTCCACGCCCACCAAACTTGTTCGCATTCACACAAATAAAACTCTTGCCATTTCCGTCGATAATTCTCCATAGTAACAGGAGCGTATCGATTAAGCCATACTTTTTTTGCCTCTCTTGAAGAAGCCTCACAACGGGGGCAACAAAAATCAAACGCATGAGTGGCGGTTTTTGTCCAGTCTGGGGCATTACGAGTAAAGGCTTCCATAATTAATAGTCAAAAATTGATAGTTAATAATTCACTATTGAAAGTTAAACTAAATGATTATTCCTAAATTAAACTAACTAGCTATTTCATATTAGTATAAAATCAGTTTTATGACATCTCAACAAAAATTATCAGAAAAACTTTATTTAACGACAAAATTAGCTTTTGGGGCAGGAGATATGGGGCCTGCTTTAACTGCTAATATTTTGGTCTTTTTTTTACTTCCTTTTTTAACCAATGTTGCGGGGTTGAATCCTACTTTAGCAGGTAGTGTTTTATTTGTAGGAAAGGTTAGTGATGCTATAAATGATCCTATCATAGGTATGATGAGCGATCGCACTTCAACAAAATGGGGTAGAAGAATACCATGGATTATTTTTTCAGCAATACCCTTTGGTTTAATTTTTTTTCTACAGTGGATAGTACCCCATTTTAGCGATAATTCTAGTTTGAATAATACCCTTTTATTTATTTATTATTTAATTATTGGTATTGTTTTTAATATTTTTTATACGGCAGTAAATTTACCTTATCAAGCTCTCACTCCAGAGTTAACTCAAGATTATAATGAAAGAACAAGTTTAAATAGTTTTCGTTTCAGTTTTTCCATTGGTGCAAGTATTTTTTCCCTAATTTTAGCAGGAATTGTTTTTCAAATTTTTCAGGGAAGTGATCAACAAAAATATATAATTTTAGGATTAATTTGTAGCATTTTTGCGATTATTCCCTTATTCTGGTGTCCTTTAATTATTAGAGAGAGAGGTTATCAACCTTTATTAAATTCTAATCAGAAAAAAATTAGCGGTTATTTGCTCTTAATTATTTCTACAATTTTAGTCATTTATGGTATTTCAAATATTCTGGCAAAAAATAGCGAAGCAACCTTTTTTGGCTTAATTGCTCTCGCTTTAAGTCTTTTATTCGGTACGATAGCATGGAGTTTAATTACTGCTAAAACAGAATCTCATTTGGAATCAAGAATTATTACTCAAATTCAAGACGGCAATGAAAATCATAATTTAACATTCAAACAACAGCTAATAATAGTTTTTCAAAATAAGGCTTTTTTATTTGTTGTTGGTATCTATTTATGCTCATGGTTAGCCGTACAATTAACTGCTTCTATTCTCCTATTTTTTGTTGTAAATTGGATGGGGCTTTCAGAGGCTTCTTTTCCAAAAGTTGCGATCGCAGTTCAAGGAACAGCTTTAATAATGTTATTTATTTGGCAAAAAATTAGTGAAAAGTTAGATAAAAAAATTGTTTATTTTCTCGGTTCAACTATTTGGATAATGGCTCAAATTGGCTTATTTATGGTACAACCGGGACAAACTTTTTTACTTTATTTCCTAGCAATATTAGCAGGGGTTGGAGTATCTGTAGCTTACTTAATACCTTGGTCAATGATACCCGATGTTATCGATTTAGATGAACTAAAAACGGGCGAAAGAAGAGAAGGTATTTTTTATGGCTTTATGGTATTGTTACAAAAATTTGGTTTAGCTTTTGGACTATTTTTAGTGGGCATAGCTTTAGACATATCGGGATTTGTGAAAACTGTGGCAGGAGAAGCCCCTCCCATTCAACCCGAAAGTGCTTTATGGGCAATTCGCTTTGTTGTCGCCCCCTTACCCGCCATAATTTTGTTTTTGGGTATTATCTTGGCTTATTTTTATCCTATTACCAGAGAATATCACGCTAAAATACGTTTAGAATTAGACCAAAGAAAACAAAGTTGAGCCTAAATACATTTAACCCTATTTTTTTATTAATAATAAGTTATGGAAACTAACAAAAAAACGATAATTGATTTAATCAGATAAAAGATTTTTCCATCGAGTTTATGTAAGTTCTGTTGATTTGTGGCAAAATGATATTAGTGACCACTTAACAAAAGTTAACAATGAAAGATCTCGATCGAGAAAACGACAACTTAAATAATTGTTCGCAAAATCAAGATCAAAAACAAGAGGAAAAAATTTTGTGTCCTCACTGTAAACGTACAGCAACTAATGGGATTAAATGTAAAGGGATTTGTGTTGCGGATAGTGATTATTAAACTTTTTGGTAATTAAATAAGATGAATGATATCTGATTCTAACTCTATTTTTTTTTGTTTGATTTTGTGAATTTGTTTATCATAGATTTTAACACCCCTATTTCTTCTTTTTCATTAGAAATACTAACCCATTCATCATTTTCAATACTGTCTAATAATTCCCTTTCTTCTTTGTCTAAATTTATAGCCATCGCCAATTCATCAATGGAAAGATTATCGTAGTCTAAGTTATTCATAGTTTTATGCACCTAAAATTGTTTGCCTTTTCAGAGTGGGACAATATTTATCATTCTCTTAGCTGTTTTCTTAATTCTTCTAATTCGTCATCAATATTAGCTATATCAAAAATGTCTTGATTTTTGTTATTCTTTAATACCTTAGACTCTAATTTTTCTAGAGCATTTGTTGCATATTTTAAATAATTTTTTATTAATTTTATTTCTTCCTCAATATCTAATTCTTCTTTTTGGGACAAATGATCATTATCATTAATTTCTCTTTCCATTTTTTCAAAGTCAGATAATGGTAAAGTTGGTTGAAAATTAGGTAGTATAGAACGAGATTGTTTTTGTTCTGTTTTATCAATTTCTGTCGAAAGTTGACTAAGTTGAGATTCCAAACTTTTAACTTTATCGATGTATAAATTTTCTTGTAAAGAAGCCTCTTTTAATAAATCAAATCGGTTATTTTCTAGTGATAAATTTACTCTTTTTGACCACATCAATAGCTTAGATTTGGCTTCCTCTAATTCTTCCGATACTTGTTTTTTTCTACGGTTTAATATAATTATTGATTGTGTAAAATTATTCATTTTATTATAACTCCTAATTTTTTTATTTTTCAAATATGTTGATTTACATAATTGAGAATTAAGATATTTGCATCAATTTAACTTGAGAAGAATCTAAAATTGAATCCTGAATAAAATTACTAGCTTTAATAATTTCCAAGCCAATAATTTCACCATTTTGATTTAATTCTAATGTGATATTAGGGCTAATTTCGACACTTTGAAACTCATCTTCTTCCGATATAGTTAAGTGTAAAATATCTTCTTTTTCAAAATAAACCATTTTTGTTTTATTCATAGTTATTCGATAATAAATCTACCCGTTTTTAAACGAAATTTAATTTGCTGACGACTGGTTGCATGAATTGTTATGGGTTGTATATTATTATAATCATCATAAGGAATTATGACTAAAGTTTGTTCATGTTTCCCTACTACAATTAACCGATTTGTTTCTATTTCATAGTATCTTTCTGTTGAAAATCTGAAAATTTCTTCTATTTTATCTAAATTAAATCCCCTTAATTTAGCTCTATATTTAATATAATCTGATCAAATTATATGTTTCATAGTAAATGTTAATAATTTTTGTTAAACAAGGTTTATAGAGGTTAAATATTATTCAATTATTCAATCATTCAATTATTCAACCCATCAAAGATTTAGCCTTAATATGTATGCCCTAAAAGGCGAACTACAAACTATTCAAAGATGTCTAATTGATTCATTATTTCCTCTGTATTTTCCTGTTTAGAAGGGGTTAATTTTTTGATATTTTTTCTTAAGCCGATCGCAATTTTACTATGTTTTTCAATTTGACTCATTACCTGTTTTGCCCTTTTTATCACGACTGGGGGTAAACCTGCTAGTCTTCCAGCCTCGATACCATAGGATTTATCCGCCCCTCCTGCCTTGACTTCGTGTAGAAAAATAATCTCATTTTCTAGCTCTTTTACTGTTACTTGATAATTGGCTACATTTTCCAAAATAGATGCTAATTCATTTAATTCATGGTAGTGAGTGGCAAAAATCGTACGACTCTGAATTTCAATTGCTAAATATTCCGCCACTGCCCACGCAATAGACAAACCATCAAATGTTGCGGTGCCTCTTCCAATTTCATCTAATAAAACTAAGGATTTTTCTGTAGCGTGATTGAGAATATTTGCGGTTTCATTCATCTCCACCATAAAGGTTGATTGCCCTGTCGCTATGTCGTCCACTGCACCCACACGAGTAAAGATGCGATCGCAGATCGATAATTTTGCACTTTCTGCGGGGATAAAACTACCAATTTGAGCCATTAATTGAATTAAACCTACCTGACGCAAATAACAACTTTTACCACTAGCATTTGGACCAGTTAAAATAATTAAATCTGGTGCTTTTTCTGTTCCTAAAACAGTGGAATTAGGCACAAACATCCCAAAGCCTAATAATTTCTCGACTACGGGATGACGACCATTTTTAATTTTAATAATTCTATCTTCGGTAATTTCAGGACGGTTATAGTCTTGATATACAGCTAATTCAGCTAATCCGCTCAAAACATCCATAGCTGCGATCGCTTTTGCAATTTTTCTGATTTCTTCAGTTTTTTCTGCGACTAAAGAGCGTAAATTAACAAAGATTTCATATTCAAATTTAGCTAAATCATCCTTAGCATTTAAAATACGATTTTCCTTTTCTTTTAACTCAGCAGTAATGTATCTTTCTTCATTTAATAAAGTTTGTTTTCGCTGATAATTTTCAGGGGCTAAATTAGCTTTGGAACGAGGCATACTGATATAGTAACCAAAGGTTTTATTGTACCCTACTTTTAAATTACTAATGCCCGTGCGTTCCCTTTCTGTCACTTCCAGATTAGCTAACCACTCCTTATCTCCGTCAATGAGTTTGCGCATCTCGTCTAACTGCTGATTCACCCCATCCCGAATAATTCCCCCTTCCTTAACGTGTTGGGGTGGAAACTCGACAATAGAATCAATTACCTTTTTGCCCAATTCTTCCAATTCTGACGGCACATCTTGCAACGCTTGAAAATAGGGAGATTTTCCTTCTTTCGCTAACTCCCCTAATTCCCTCAATTTTAACAAAGAATCCGCTAAATTAAGTAATTCCTTCGGGTTTGCCGTACCTGCACTCACTCGCCCCGTTATCCTCTCTAAATCGTAAATACTCTTAAGAATTTCCCTAATAGCTTCCCTCAAAGGTAAATTATCCATCAATTCTGCGATCGAATCTTGTCTGGCAATAATCCCTCTTTTATTGAGTAAGGGTTGCAATAACCAACGTCTCAAAGCTCTACCCCCCATCGCCGTACAAGTTCTGTCTAAAGCCCAAAGGAGAGAGCCGTGAAAGGTGTTATCTCGCACTGTGCTAGTGATTTCGAGGTTTCGTCTGGTGGTGCTGTCTAAGACTAAATAATCGCTGACATTATAACTGCGAATCAGTTGTAATGGTACTTGATTAGCTTTTTGGGTATCCTGCACATATTCTAATAATCCCCCTGCGGCGCGAATAGCCAAAGGTAAATGCTCACAGCCTACACCCTCTAAGGATTTGAGGTTAAATTCCATCAATAATCTGGGCTTGGCTTCGTGAATATCAAAGGCTTTGTGCGATCGCAATGAATAACAAAAGCAATCAGGAAGAAAGTTAGGAAGATAGTCAGATTTTTGACCCGGACGTAGTAAACTGTTAATATCAGGAGCATTGACGGGAAAAAGAATCTCTGCTGGTTGTAAACGCAGTAATTCAGTGGCTAAAGAGCTTAAATCTTTATTTTGAGTCGTAAAAAATTCCCCTGTAGAGATGTCTGCATAGGCTAATCCCCAATGCTCTTTTGCGACTACAACCGCCGCTAGGAAGTTGTTTTGCTTGGAGGGTAACATCTCATCTTCGGTGATAGTGCCGGGGGTTAATAACTTGGTGATGGCACGTTTGACTAACCGTTTCTCTGCCGTTGCTGTTGCCGCATCTTCCACTTGATCACAGATTACCACCGCATAACCCTTTTCTACCAATTGTCTTGCGTATCTATCTAAAGCATGATGAGGTACACCAGTCATAGCGATTCTACCGACATTTTTTCCTGCATCCTTACTGGTGATGACTAATTCCAATTCTTGGGCGATGGTGACTGCATCCTGAAAAAAGCACTCGAAAAAGTCCCCGACTCTGTACAATAATAAAGCATTAGGATACTGTTCTTTTACCTCCACATAATGCTGATACATAGGAGTTAATTCTTGGGGATTGATGGGGCGATAATCTTCGTGGGGGGCGTTTCTGGTGGCTTTAGTGGAAGCGGATTCAGTCATTATTCAATCACATTTTTAGATACTGCTTTATCCTATTATTAATGAAATTCGGTGAGCTAATCAATATTCACACTTAAAAATTTCTTGAAATAAGCTATTCGGATAAGAGTAAATTTCAGGTAATAGGTTCATGATTTTCTTGTTCTAACATTTAATCAACCTCAGTTTGGTTTAAGAATATCGGAGAAGGTTAGGTGTCAGGTGGTAGGGGTTGAATATATTCAAACCTTACGGTGTTAGAGAGAAACTAATTCTTAAAGTGCTGAAGTTACTAATTACTAATTGTTTATTACCATTGCCCATTACCCTCCCCCCTCGAGAGGGGGGATAAAGGGGGGTTTGCCCTTTTCGCCATCACTCATAGATAAAAATTTATCCCGAACTCAGGTTAATTAGTCAGTTATAACCGTAGTTTAGACTAAATGTAGAGAAAAATGAGGAAGGACAAGACAAAAAAGAAAAATAGAGAGAAAATAAAATAATCACAAATTAAAATCTCTCTACATGAACAAATATAACAGACTAAAAAATTTTCGTCATGATACCTATGAAATGTTAGTCAAAAGTAAAGATGCCACATTTGAGCTAATGGACAGCATCATGACCAGAGAAAATGCTCGTAGTTTGGCACAATTTTCTTTATCGCCTTTTTTCCAGAGACAATGGTGTAGCACCTATGAAGCGGCAGAGGATAGTCGTCCCAATGGCAAAAAATTGATGAAACGATACACTCAAGAAATAGACACTTTAGAATATACGTTATTAGGCATAGATCATACCCAGTGGGAATGTAAAGATAGTCCCACGATGAAAGATAGAGGTTATCAATATTCTCATTCATCCCTAAATTCATCAGTAGTAGGACAAGGATATAGCACCATAGCATGGTTACCACCATTAAAAGAGAAAGGAAGTTGGGCATTACCTTTAAGACATGAAAGAATAACATCCTTTGAAACTCCTTTAAGTAAAGCCCGATGGCAACTCAAACAAGTGTGTCGAGAATTGCCAGAAAATAGACGGAAATTAGTGGTCTTAGATTGTGAATATGGCAATGGCAAATTTATCCAACAAACGGCAGACATTGAGATAAGTAAGTTGATTCGAGTACGTTCTAATTTATGTCTTTATAGCAAGCCAGACCCTTATAGCGGTAGAGGAAGACCGAAAAAACATGGAGCAAAGTGGAAGTTAAATCAATGTGATGATTTTCCTCAGAGTAATAAAGTATTGGAAATGGAAGATTCATCCCTAGGACTCATACGCATCAGTAAATGGACGGAACTTCATTTCTATAATGCCCCCACACAACAATTAACTTTATTCAAAATTGAAAGATTAAAGGAGAAAAAAACAGGGAGTTTACATCGCCCACTTTGGTTAATCTGGGTAGGAGAGGAATTTTTATCTTTGGAGTATATTTGGAGTCAATATAGGCGAAGGTTTGGATTAGAACACTGGTATCGTTTTGCTAAGCAGAGGTTGCATTGGACTTTGCCAAATTTTCGCACTCCTGACAGGTGTCAAAGATGGAGTAATTTAATCGTCAATATCACTTGGCAATTATGGCTCTCAAAGGATTTAGTCCAAGAACACCATTTGCCGTGGCAAAAACCACAACAGAATTTAACTCCTGGAAGGGTTGCTCTATCTATGACTTCATTATTGATAGAGATTGGAAGTCCTACCCTTTCTCCTAAAAGTCGGGGAAAATCCCATGGCTGGAACCTCAAGGGGGAAAAAGAAACAAAGCTAAAGTTTATCCCACCATTAAAAAACAGCAATCCAAAAGTAAAAAAAGGCGAAAAACCTAACTTTGAAGGAATAGTTAACTCAATTTATTTTCTCCGTAAGCTAATTTTTGTTAGCTTATTGATTGTCTTGCAATTTTTTCTTAGTCTAAACTACAGTGAGATAGGTGTCAGGTTGCAGGTTGCAGGTTCTAGGCTTTAATGAATTGCCAATTGTTAATTACTAATTACTAATTACTAATTACTAATTGAAATTAATAGGGAGTTGTAGGAATATTTAACCCTCTTTCTCGTAAGTATTTACCAGTTTCACGGGATGGAGTGTAATTATAACCAAAACCACTATAACCCTCAGAATCATCGAGAATTTGAGGAGTTAAAATAACCACAACTTCTGAACGGGCTTTATCCTTAACGGTAGAACGGAATAAACTACCTATAATTGGTAAATCCCCTAAGATGGGAACTTTGGAAACAGTGGTTCTTTCGCCATCTTGAATAATCCCCGATAAAATTAAAGTCTGTCCGTCTCGCAAACGAATCTTACCAGAAGATACAGTTCTTTCAACTAAAGGAGTAATCACGTTATCTGCACCAACTCCACTTCTGAATACTTGAGGAGTTCCGGGTGCACTAATATTGGGTTCAACTTGTAACGTAATAAAGCCATTATCATCGATTTTATCTACTACCACTGATAAAGTAAGCCCAGCAGGTTCAATAACAGGAGTAGTTGTTCTCACACCACTTAACTGATCAATGGAAGTATTGACGCTGGTAACTACGTTTTCAACTAATTTGACAGCCCCAACTTGCCCTTCTTGTACCACCAAAGTAGGATCTGTAAGAATTTTAGCATTACCCGAAGTCACATTCGCCCGAATTTGAGCCAAAAATGCTTGAGGTACATTAAAGTTTCTGCCCGGGCGTACTGTAGCAGGATTTCCGGGTTGAGTGGCATCATAATTGACTCCAAAAGGAGAAATCTGACCTGAGTTTGGCGAACCTAGAGGAATACCTTGTAAGGTTCTCGTTACTGTACGACCAACATTATTAGTTATATCTCTAACAACATCCTGAGTTAATGCACTTAATTGGGATTCACTCAAAGTTCTACCAGTTGTATTAATTAATTCTTGTTGAAGATTCCTTGTTAAAGTTTCTACTTGGTCTCTGGTGAAATTAGTGGTGTTACCAAATTGACTCAGGCTACGATTAATAGTATCCGTAAAATTACGAGAAAGAGTATCTGTTAAATTAGAAGCACTCTCCTGATCCAAAACATTTGCTAATGAACGTTCCACAGTGTCTTGTAAACTATCAGAGAGATTAGTGGAGAACTCTTCTGTAATAACTATTTCGTTATTAAATGGGTCTACAAGTTCATTATCGGCATAACCAGGTATCCCTAGACCTTGACCGCTAGTTCTCCAACTTTCAGAGTCAACATTTTGATTATTTGTACCAAAATTAATTACACCAACTCCACCGTCCTGAACAACACCTGTGTTATCAATTCCAAAGGAGAAGCTAGAGCCGAAACTATCAACTTGGTCTAATTGTATATCAACAACTTTAACATTGACGGCTACTTGGCGTCGGCGTACATCTAATTGAGTGAGAAAAGATGTTGCCGTTTGTACTAAATAGGGTTCTCCGACGAGGGTAATTGTATCGTGAATGGGATCAGCATGAACTGTTAAACCTTTTAGCACTAGATACTCACTATCTTTTTCTTCACTTTCTAAAGGCTTGACTTCAAAAGTTTGAGTAACTCGACCATCTTGCTCTTCTTCCTTTAGCTCAACAATATTTCCCTGCGCACCCTGACTATTCAAAAAACTAGCCGCTCCGATCGCGCTATACTGATTAAGCCGAATACTACGAGTAATGGTATTTTTAACGGTGGGGGGAAGTTTATTGCCCACAAAAACGGTGTTACCCTGACGATTAGCTTTTAATCCAGAAATTAATAAAACACTATTAAAAACATCTTGTATCGGTTCGTTTTCTAAATCTAAGGATACTGTCGCCCCACTTCCTTCTGTACCACTTTGGTCTGTGAAGATAATATTTAGTCCTGCAGCACGAGTTAATAGAGCCAAAACTTCTGTGGCGGGAGCATCTCGCAACACTAAGCGAGGAATTAAAGCCGATGTACCTAAGTTAACAGTTGGTATGGCATTGCGTACATTAGAAACGGACATATCCCCAACTGGGGGAGCAACTGCCCTGGGCAAAAACTGAGGTGCAGGAATCGTTGGTTGGGTTGAGTCCACTGGTTTTCCATCAATTTCTACAATGGGATTTGGGACTAATACATCTTGATTTTGAGTAGACAATTGGGCAATCCATTCAGGGGATTTTTTTATTTTTAAGGTTTTATTTAAACGAGGATTCGCAATGGCAAAAGACTGCCAAAGAAGAATAAAGGCGGTTGTGCCACTGACAACTTTAACTTGATTAAAAAGAAATTTATTCATCGGTTTATGCTCCTACACACAAATAAATTTTAAAGGATTGAAGACAAAATGATAAAAAAAAAATGATAAGAAAAATTAACCATTTCAAAGGTAATTATTGACCTTCTGTTGGTTGTTCCCCTTCAGGTGCTGGGGCTTCTGGGGCTGGTTGTAAGTCAGGAAAAACCGCTTTAAGAGTAAGAGTTGTTTTCAGAGTTGGTTCTTGAACAACCGATAGGCTATTATTTTCCAGTAGATAAATGGGCGGCTCTAAAATGCTTGTATTCAAATTTTGCACGACTAAAAGAGGTTGTAATCTTTCTAAATCCTGCAAGAAGAACTGTAATTGAGAAAAGCCCCCCTCAATGTCAAGATTATAGGTTTGCACCTGTAAATTGTTCGCCGCTAGAGTGCCAAAAGAATCATCTGCTACTTTTTCTTTATCTCCAGTGGGTACATAGCTATTCATTTTGATATTGCTCAAGTTGGCAAAATTATTAACGTCTAGCAGTAGGGTTTCTAAGTTTTGAGTTTGAGCAAACAATTGCAATACATCCCCTTTTAAATCTTTTGCTTCTTCCAATTCTCCTTGTTTTCTGGCAAGAATTTGCTCTAGTTCATTAGAACTTAGTTGGTTTAATTGTTCCTGTTTTTCCTGCTTTTGTTTATTTAATTCTGACAATTCCCCCAACACTGGCATTACTTGAGAAAAAAATAAATAACCAGCAATCAAAAATCCTCCAACGCCGATAGCTATACCCGAAATTTTCGGGGTAAAAGTAATACCAAAAGCACTGGGATAGTCGGCTTCCGCACCAAAACCCTCGTCTTGGGGATCAAATTCGTCAGAGGTAGTAAAAGATGTTGTCATTGTTGAGCTTCTCCTTCTTGTTCTTCTGATTGTTCTTGGGTTTCTTCTGCAATGGCTTCTAGTTGTAACACTCCCTTTCTTTGTAAGTTACTGAGCCTTGAAACTAAGCCGATCGCACCTCGTCTATTCAATAAATTTAATAGTTGTTCTGAGGATAAATCACTAATTTCTGAGGTGATAGTATAAAGAATTACTTGAGGTAACTCCAATTGAATCCCTGTATTAGCTCCCCCCGGAGTAGGAGTTGTTCCTGCCCCTCCATTTTCCCCTTGTGTTTGAGAATTTAACTGAGCGCGATCGAAAATAACTGTGCTAGGATTATCAGTCAAACTGCTAGTAGTCAGTCTGGTATTTTCTCCATTGAGAAAAGGAGAATTTTTTAAAGTTAATAGAAAATCATTAACATCATCATAAGATTGAGCATAACCATTGATGGTTAAGGTTTTTGTATCATTTTGAGTAATAGAATTAATCTGAACACTCGGAGGGGTAACATAAGCTATTTCTGCTAACATCGCAGACCAAGGCTTAATATTATTGAAAACACTAGCCAGGATACCTGTTTCTCGGTTCACATTGTCAATTTCTGTTTGAATTTGCTGTACTTGTTGATTTTGACCCTGTAACCGTTGAATTTCTGCATCTAGTTCCGCAATAGTTTTATTTGTACTTGATTTCTGTCCATTGAGAAGAACTAAAGCACCCCCCACCGCCGCAATAAAAGCGACTCCAACCCCTGTGCCAATGAAAATAGGAACTCTCTCACTTAAAGGAGTCGTGGGTTTTTTTTGAAAGGCTGTAGTGCCTCCTGTAGAATCTAGCTTTCTATCCTTTAAAAAATTAATATCAATGTTGTACATAACTAGCTCATCCTCATTCCTAAACCAAGAACAGTTCCCAATCCAGCCCTTTGCATCGGGGATAAATCCTCTTTCAAACTCAGAGATAAAGCTGAAATTGGGTCAACCTGCATCGTTGGTAAACTTAATTTTTTGGTAAAAAACTCATCAATTTGCGCCAAACCCGCCCCTGGACCAGATAAAAGCATCTGCACTACTTCCACATCTCCACTCTGATTGAGATAGAAATTGATAGAACGACGCAACTCATCCACTAATTCACCTAAAACCCTTAATAAAGAATCCATGCCGGGGTTTATCCAAGTTTGACTGCTAGTGGTACTAGCGCTGGTAGTTTGTTCTGGATTATTGGGAATAGTGATTTCCTGCAATAGTTCTGTGTTTTTGGAAGTGGGCAAATTCATTGCTTGAGCCAAGGCTGTTTGCATTTGATATGTGCCAATGGGGATTGTGCGGGTAAATTGGGGTACACCTTCACAGATAATGGCAATTTCGGTAGTATCAAACTCAATATCCACTAAAACCACCGCCTCACTAGAAGAAAATTGTTTGAGTTGTTCTTTTATAGTTCTAATTAAAGCAAAACTATTGATTTCCAGAACACTTACTTTCAATCCTGCCTGTTGAAATGTTTCTAGGTATAAGTCAGTTACTTCTCTTCTGGTAGCAACTAACAAAACTTGTACTTTTTCGATGCCATCCTCATCCACAAAGTAGCCTAATTTTTGATAGTCTATATCCACTTCTTCTCTAGGATAAGGTAGATATAAGGCTGCTTCATGGTTAAGCACCATGTCTCTTAATTCCTGATCATTTAATTCTGCAGGAATTGGTATAATACGCATAACCGCATCTTTCATGGGTACGGCAGTAGCAATTTGCTTTGGTTTAACCTTTGCCTCCTTTAAAAGTTGGTCAATCAACTCAGCCAATGCCGGAGAATCAACTATTTGTCCTTCCTCAAATATTTCTTCTGGCACTTCTAAAGAATAGTACTTGAGTAATTTGTATTGTTGACCTTTTTTACTAATTTGAGCAAGGGTGACTTTATCGGGACCGATTTCAATACCGACACCGTTGGTTTTCCCCCCCATGAAGTTGTCTAAAAAACTTAACATTGTTTAGCTCCTTTTCCTCCGTATTTATACGGATTAAATATAAAGGTTTGATAAAGTTAATCTTATCTTATCCAATTTGATGGATAACAATAAAAGTTTTGATATAAACAAACAAAGTATAATCGAATATTATTTATCTAAGATCAATATTAAAAGTTAATTAACAAAATACCAACGGTAAATATGGGGATTTTCTTAATCTCTGTTTGTATGGTGATATTGTGAGTAAAGGTATATATATTTAGTCATTGTGTTTTTATTAATTGATTGTTAATTTTTTTTAAAAGTATGTTTTTGAGTTTATTTGGCTCTCGTTTACAATCTCTTTTTGTTTATTTATCTTGGTTTATTGCTGGATTATTGTTAACTTTTCTCGTCAGTTGTACTACTTCGGTGTCCAATCCATCAGAAAGTATTGAATTTTGGACAATGCAATTACAACCTCAATTTACTAGCTATTTTCAGGAATTAAATAGTAGTTTTGAGCAGGAGAATCCTCCTAGTAAGGTAGAGTGGATAGATGTACCATGGAATGCTATGGAAAGTAAGATTTTGACGGCGGTGTCAGCAAAAACCGCTCCAGATGTAGTTAATTTGAATCCTGATTTTGCTTCTCAGTTAGCTAGTCGTAATGCTTGGTTAAATTTAGACACGCAAATTCCTTCAGAAGTGAAAGATAAATACTTAGGGAAAATTTGGGATGGAAATAGTATCAATTTATGTAGTGCAGAAAATCAGTGCGAAAAAATAATTTTTGGCATTCCTTGGTATTTAACTACCACGATTACGGTTTATAATGAGGATTTGTTAAATCAAGCAGGAGTAAGTCAACCCCCTCAAACTTTTGCAGATTTGGCAGTTGTTGCTCAACAGGTAAAGGAGAAAACAGGAAAATATGCTTTCTTTGTGCCTTTTGTTGCCAATGATTCTAACGAGGTTTTACAGTCTTTTGTGCAAATGGGTGTGAGTTTGTTGGATGAAAACGGAAAAGCAACTTTTAACACTCCCGAAGGTTTAAAGGTGTTTCAGTATTGGGTAGATTTATATCAGAGAGATTTATTACCTCCTGAAATTTTAACTCAAGGACATCGTCATGCCATCGAACTTTATCAAGCTGGGGAATTAGCTTTATTAGGCACAGGGGCAGAATTTCTGAAAACTATCGCTACTAATGCGCCAACTATCTACGAAAAATCTAATGTTACTTCTCAGATTACGGGAGATACGGGAAAGAAAAATGTGGCGGTGATGAATTTAGTAATTCCCAAGGATACGGATAAATCTGAGGAAGCCTTAAAATATGCTTTGTTTGTCACTAATGGTGAGAATCAGCTAAAGTTTACTCAACAGGCTAATGTTTTACCTTCCCATAAAGATGCGATCGCATCTTACATTAGTAGTTTAGAAAAAGAGAATAGTAACGATATTCTTATACAAGGTAGAAAAATAAGTGCTCAACAATTAGAAGAAGCAGAGGTATTAATTCCCCCAGTGAAAAATATCGGTCAATTGAAGAAAATTATTTATGATAATATTCAACAGGCAATGTTAGGAGAAAAAACTGTTGAACAAGCCATTAACGATGCCGCTAACCAGTGGGATAATTCAACGAGGAGTTAATTATTTAAAGGGCAAGGGGCAAAATTTGAGTTAGGAGTTAGTTAGGGGCGAATAGCCATTCGCCCGTACAGGAGTTAAGATAAAAAAGAAATTTTCCGTAAGGGTTGCATATATTCAACCCCAATACCCCAACACTAAATAATTTATGGTGGATAACAGTAATCATTAATTTCACGAACTAATTGCTGTTGTTTTGTAAATAATTGATTAACAGCTTGTTTAGATGCGATCGCATTTTCAGTGTTTTTAGTAGTAAATGCCTGTAAAAAATCATAGGTTACCTCGCCATATTCCTGATAAGTTGAAGCCAAATTTTTAGTAGATTGACTTAGAAAATTATCATTGATTTCAACTTGTAATAGTTTTTCCCTCGTCATCTCAAACTCTTGGGCAATTGCCTTTATTTCCAACACATTATCACTAGCTAAGGCAGGTTCTATTTTACTATTTAGGTCAGTTATTATATTTTTTATCTGCCGACAAGTTAAGGTTTTCTGACTTGTACAACTAATAACAGTCAAATTGGCTATTATTAAAACAATAAGAATTGTAAACTTTTCGAGAATATTCATCTTTTTAATCATGAATAACAATGTCATGGATTACCTGCAGAGTCTATTTAATCCTAAATATTGTCAATCGGCATTAAAAGTGGCTTTATTTGTAGGTACGATGTTATTTACAATTAATCATGGAAGTGCCTTAATTCAAGGGGAAATGACGCAACAAAGATGGATTTCAGGGATGTTAACATATTTAATTCCTTATAGTGTCAATATTCATGGGCGATGGAGTAGTAGTCGTTTAAAATCCCCTGAATCAAACTAATTGTTATACTCACCAAAAATTTAGACTCTATTACTTCTCGTCATGTAAGTTATTGGTTGAGTTAGACATACAGAGAATTTTTAAAATAGTAAAAGATAAAATTTTAATTTATTGCTTTTGTGAGAAAAATAATCTTTGTTGCCCTTATTTTCTATTAATTTGTCGTAACCACTGTAGAAGAGACAAAATTTTAAATTTCGGAAATTATTTTTACTTTGCAAAATGCCTATTGTAACTATGTTGATGCAATAGAAAATCAGTGAAGATTAGAAAATTCTTTTTTTTCCCTTAAGCATCTTTGCTATAATTGAATAACCATATAACTAAACAATTAAGTTTCCGTGTCATCAGAAGCAAAAAAACAAACTATAAATGATTTAGTTGAGAAACACTTAAGTAATAATCAACCATCGGCATGGTTTGAAGAATTATATGCCTCTGCTAAAAGTAATCCTTCTTACATACCTTGGGCAAAGTTAGAGGCTAATTCTCATCTTCGAGAATGGTTAAAAAACCATCAGGGAATCAAGAAAAATGAACAATTAACGGCTGTTGTTATTGGTTGCGGTTTAGGGGATGATGCAGAATTACTTCAAGAAACTGGTTTTCAGGTAACGGCTTTTGATGTATCTCCTACTGCAATTAATTGGTGTCGTCAGCGTTTTCCCAACACCAAAGTTAATTATGTTTGTGAAGATATTTTTCAGTTACCGAGGATATGGGAAAAACAGTTTGATTTTGTTTGGGAGTGTCGCACTATCCAAGCCTTACCCTTAGAGGTGAGAGAAAATGCAATTAATGCTGTTGTCTCCCTAGTTAAAGTTACAGGCACACTATTAATGTTCACTCATTATCATACTGAAAAAAAACCGCCTTCAGGTCCTCCTTGGGCTTTATCTGAGAATGATTTAGATTATTTTATTCGTTTAGGCTTAAAGGAAAATAAACGCTCCATTGATTTTTTACATGAGGGTAAAACTAATACTTTGTTATTAGAATATAGTTTTTGAGATAGATTCTATCGAAAATGTTAGTAGAAGGCCCTCACCATAAACTCAAAAATAAATCGTTTTGGTGACGGGAGAATGTCAAGAAAAAAGCGAAGAATTGTCTTCACCCTGAACTCTTTTTAATTTAGGTGGCTTGGCTATATTAAGTTTAATTAATGTGGCTTCCAATTGTTTAATAAAAGTGCTGTCTCGGCTAAAAATCTGTTGATTACCGCTAGGATAGAGCTTTTCTGGGCGGTTTGACTCTATGTCTAAAAAGGAAAAGGCTTGACGAAATTCAAGGGGTGTCGCCTGAATTGGTGCGGAAAAATGAGCGGGAATAATTTGCTTAAATTGCCATGAGGCGATGTTATTCGCCCAATTAATAGCCGCAGAGGGATTTTGGGGTAAAATCAGTGTTTCTAATATGGGAGCGACAAAGGGTTTTTCTAAAGATGCGATCGCATCAAAGGACTGTTTCCACCCTGATTGCCAACGGAAGGGATAGGCGCCAAAATAGTTCTCACGAGAGCGATTAGGAGCGTTAAAAGCCTCTTTTAGCAATTGTTTGAGAGGGGCTGTATCCACCATACTAGGACGGAAATAGAGAGCAAATAGACAAATTCTTTGCCATCCTTTAAGACGATTTTCAGGGGTATCTTCTAGTTTATCTAAGGCGGTTTCTCTAGCGTGAAAAAGAAGAGGGAAAGGATTTAATTCAAGAATTGCCGGAGGAGAAGGAGGAATTTTGATAACCGCATCGGTTACTAATAAAGTCTCTGTGGATTTATGTAATAGGGCAACCTCTGCAAATGAGCCTTTACTTAAATCAATGTTAACCATTGCATATTTAAACTCATCAGAAAAAGGAGTTTCTCGCCAATCTTCAGGTAGTATATAGGTGCGTTGGGGGGGAAAACCAAGCCATGATAAGGGCAAATTGAGAGGAAAACTCCATTGACTAGGAGCACACCAAATTTGAGCTTGAGGAAAACGACGGGCAAAAGGGGCAACAAAAATTTTATGCTCTAACCCTGAACTGGTAGAGTGGATAATATATTTTACTTCTCCATAACGAGCTTCTAATTCCCTCATCAATTTAACACATTCTGGAGTAGGTGCGATCGGGCAATAGACTAATAAACCACCCTGCTTTAATTTTACTACTGTCATACGAATCGGAACAACAGCATAAAGCAATCCGTGAGGTTGCTCAAAAGTCCAAATGGTATCCTCGACAACTTCTTGTCTGACAGTTGCCCGTTGTTGATAAGGATACAGGGGTAGTAAAAACCACCAACCCCATTTTTGCTCTCGTTTTTTACTCAATGGACAATTTACAATGTACAATTAACAATGAATAATTAAACAACTCCGAACCCCGAACTAACTACTTAATATCCAATAATTCTACGTCAAAAATAAGAGTAGAATTAGGAGGAATAACACCACCGGCACCTCTTGCACCATAGCCCAAATCAGGCGGAATAATTAAAGTGCTTTTTGTGCCAACACTCATTTTCGCTACTCCCTCATCCCAACCTTTGATTACCTGCCCTACTCCTATGGTAAAGGAAAAAGGCTGATTGCGATCGCGGGAACTATCAAACTTTTTGCCTCTAGCAAATCCCTCTTCCGCTAGATAACCCGTATAATGAACCACTACTTTTTTACCTCTAGTGGGTGTTTCACCATTTCCTGCCTCTTGCTCAATATACATTAAACCCGTAGAAGTAGTTTCTGCCTTTGATAAATCTATATCCATATTTCCTGTTGATTGAAGTTGACTAGCGGATGCAATCTTTGATACATCCTGTGTGAGTGTAGCATTAGTTTGGCTCATTTCTTCAGCAATCGCTCTTGTTTTTCCCTGATTAAGAAAAAAAGAACCAATTAAAAATAAACCACAAACAATAACAACACTTAAACTGATAATAATTGGCTTCATATAATAGGATAATTTTCAAAAATTTTTAGCTCAATCAATATTATCATTATTCCCTCTTCCTTTTCCCCTACCCTAATCAGTAAAACTGACTTAGCGATTGAGGGTTAAAATTTCTACACCATCATTAGTAACGGCTACAGTATGCTCAAATTGTGCCGATAATTTACGATCTTTAGTATAAGCTGTCCAGCCATCATCCCCCATTTCCGCTTCCCATGTGCCTTCATTAATCATTGGTTCGATAGTAAACACCATTCCGGGGCGTAATTTTTTCCCTGTGCCTTTTTTGCCGTAGTGAGGAATTTGAGGAGGAGTATGAAATACTCGACCAACTCCATGACCTACAAAATTTCTGACCACGGAAAAACCCTGACTTTCGGCATATTCCTGAATTGCCGCCCCTATATCTCCTATTTTTCCTCCCGGGCGTACAGCATTAATACCCCGATACATACATTCTTCTGTTACTTCTACTAATTTTTTGGCTATAGGAGATGGAGTGCCAACAAAAAAAGTACGAGAAGTATCACCGTGATAACCGTCTAAAATGGGAGTAACATCGATGTTGATAATATCGCCGTCTTTTAAAATCTGTTTTTTGTCAGGAATACCGTGACAAATGACATCATTGACGCTAGTACAAATAGACGCAGGGAAAGGAGGCTTTCCATAGCCTAGGGGAGCACTTTTTGCGCCATGAGCTTTTGTCCATTTTTCGGCTTCTTCATTTAATTCGTAAGTACTAATACCGGGCTTTACCATCTTTTCTAAATGGTCTAATAATTGTGCCGCTAGTTTGCCCACCTGACGCATTTTTTCGATTTCTCGACTAGATAAAAGAACTATGTTTTCGTTACCCATTTCTATTTATTGGTTTCTATGTCTGTTAACATCAATTTTTGTTGCTTCTGTCTATTTTATCTTTGTTAGGCATCGACTATCATTCTTATTATTAACTGATGTTACGCAAAAAGATAATTAGTTGTTGTTTTGAGGTATCAGGTGTCAGGTTTGACGGTTGCAGGTTGCAGGTTGCAGGTTGCAGGTGTCAGGTTTAGGGGAGTAGTGAGTAATGAGTAACGAGTAATTATCAACTATCAACTATTCGCCCCAACACCCCAACACTATTTACCTTCGCCCATTGTCCTTTTAAATTTTCTCCTTGCCCTTTGCCTTTTTCTCCATCATTCATAGATGAAAATTTATCCCGAACTGAGGTTAAACTATGTAACATTCTGCCAATTTCCTCACATTTGTTTAAAGTAACTTTGGTTCTTCTACAGTGGTTATGATAAATTAACAGAAAATAACTTCCATAACCTTTATTGAATAGTGTTTATAGTAAAACAAAAACTAAAAGTTTATAAATTATTATTTAATAATCCCCTATTGCCTATTGCCTCTTGCCTCTTGCCTACCCTAACTAATAATTTACATACTCAAAGTGATAGAGCCGTAACTTTTAATTCTTGCTCTTTAAGATAGCCTAATCGTCCTACAATCATCAAATGAGTTTCTAATTCTTTGAGTGAGCCATTTGCCATAGAAAGATGACGAATATAATCACCCAAATGATTTCTCCCTTTTCCTTCTGCGATGTTGGCAGGAATTGAAACTGCGGCTCTTTGTATTTGACTACTTAAACCATCAATTTCTGTTTTGGGAAATTGAGAAGTTAATTGATAACATATTACTACCAAATCCATTGATTTTTGCCAAACCGTTAAATCTCGATAACTTTTTAGTTCAATCATTTTTATTATTTCCTGAAACCTGAAACCTGAAACCTCCCTTAACTTAACACATCAATAAGTGCGTAACGTCAGTTATTAAATATTAATTCTAAAAAATAAAGAAAAATTAAATAAATAAAAGAAGTTAAATCATGAATAATCCCAGATTAAAAAAAAGAAAATGGCAATTTTGGATTGATAGGGGGGGAACTTTTACAGATATTGTTGCTTTAACCCCAGATAAAAATATTATTACCCATAAACTTTTGTCGGAAAATCCTGAACATTATCAATCTGCCCCCATTGAAGGTATTAGACAAATTCTCAATATTCCCCAAGGGCAACCTTTACCTCTTGAAGAAATTGAGGTTATCAAAATGGGAACAACGGTGGCAACTAATGCTTTACTGGAGAGAAAAGGTGAACCAGTTATCTTAGTTATTAATCAGGGTTTTAAGGATGCGTTGAGGATTGGTTATCAAAATCGTCCTGATATTTTTGCCCGTCATATCATCTTACCTGAAATGTTGTACCAAGATGAGATCGAAGTTCAAGGACGTTTTTCCGCTACGGGAGAAGAATTACAACCCCTCAATTTACCCCAAATAGAAAAGGATTTACAACAGGCTTATGATAAAGGTTTTCGCAGTTGCGCTATAGTTTTACTCCATAGTTATCGTTATCCAGATCATGAATTGCAAATAGGTGCGATCGCATCTAAAATAGGATATACACAAATATCATTATCCCATCAAACCAGCAACTTAATGAAGCTAGTGAGTCGGGGAGATACTACGGTAGTGGATGCTTACCTCTCCCCCGTCTTACAACGATATATTCAACAAGTAAAAAATAATCTTGCCCACGAAAAACAATCTTTACCCCAACTGATGTTTATGCAATCCAACGGCGGATTGGTTGACAGTAAATACTTTCAAGGCAAGGATAGCATATTATCAGGACCTGCGGGAGGAATTGTCGGCGCCGTCAAAACTTCTCAACAAGCAGGATTTAATAAAATCATTACTTTTGACATGGGAGGCACTTCCACCGATGTTGCCCACTATGCAGGAGAATATGAAAGAAATTTCGAGACAGAAGTAGCAGGGGTAAGAATCTGCACTCCCATGATGGCAATACACACCGTAGCCGCAGGAGGAGGCTCAATTTGCCATTTTGACGGTGAAAGATACCGAGTAGGTCCAGAATCAGCAGGGGCGAACCCCGGTCCTGTATGCTATGGTAAGGGGGATAAACTAACCATTACCGACTGTAATTTATTATTAGGCAAAATTCAAGGGAATTTTTTCCCTAAAGTATTTGGTAAAAATGCTAATCAACCCTTAAACTTAAGTTTAGTAGAAAAGCAATTTCAGCAGTTAAAAGCTACCATTAAAACTGAGAGAAAAATAGAAGAAATAGCTCAGGGATTTTTAACCATTGCCATCGAAATAATGGCAAATGCCATCAAAAAAATATCACTACAAAAAGGTTATGATGTCAGTGAATATGCCCTTTGTTGTTTTGGAGGTGCAGGAGGGCAACACGCCTGTTTAATTGCTGAAAATTTAGGCATGAAAACTATTATTATTCATCCCTTCGCTGGAGTTTTATCTGCTTATGGTATTGGTTTAGCAGAAATCATCATTATCAAAGAAAAAAGCCTTAATCTTAATTTTAATCTTGATGTCATTGAAGATATAAAAAAAGAATATCAGCTATTGGAAATCAAGGCTAAGAAAGACTTAGAAAAGCAAATTAATGAAGAAAGTAACCGTTATCAAATTAACTCAAAAATTTATCTTAAATATCAAGGTACAGACTTTAGTTTACCCATTAACTTTAACGAAAATTATCAAATAATAACTGAAGAATTTAATCAAATTCACAAGCAAAGATATGGCTTTATTCTCCCAGAAAAACAGTTAACTATCGAAAAAATTTCCTTAGAATTAATCTCTCCTACCTATCAGCAAAATCATCAACTCTTAAACCATAAGATTAACTCTCATTCTCAACCCATTACCACTGTGAAAATGTATAGTAAAAATCAGTGGCATGACACTCCAGTTTATGAGAGAAACAATTTATCTATCAATCAAAAAATTATTGGTCCTGCCTTAATTATAGAATCCACTGGTACAAATATCATTGAAAAAGGATGGCAAGGAGAAATTAACCATAATGGGCATTTAATATTAACTTATTTAGAAAGTCCATCAGATTCAAATATTAATCATCAAGACATAGCAAAACCTGATCCTATTTTACTAGAAATTTTTAATAACCTATTTCGTTTTATAGCCGAAGAAATGGGCATAACTTTACAAAATACTAGCTATTCAGTAAATATTAAAGAGAGACTAGATTTTTCCTGTGCAATTTTCGATTCTCAAGGGGAATTAGTGGCAAATGCACCTCATATTCCTGTCCATTTAGGCTCAATGAGTGAAAGTATCAAAGCCCTAATTAAAGATGAAAAAATAACTATAGAAAAAGGAGATGTTTATTTAACGAATAATCCCTATAATGGCGGTACTCATTTACCAGATATAACTGCCATTACTCCAGTTTTTATTAATGATAGTTCACAACCTAATTTTTATGTTGCTTCCCGTGGACATCATGCAGATATCGGGGGAATAACTCCTGCTTCCATGCCTTCTAATAGTACCAATATTGAAGAAGAAGGTATTTTAATCGATAATTTCTGTTTAATTAAAAATAGTCAATTACAAGAGCAAGAATTACAAATTTTATTAACAAATCATGCTTATCCTGTGAGATATTATCAGCAAAATTTAGCAGATTTAAAGGCACAAATTGCCGCCAATGAAAAAGGAGTCAAAGAATTAATCAATCTCGTTAATAAGTATAGCTTAACAACTGTCAATAGTTATATGCAGTTTGTCCAAGATAATGCAGAAAAATGTGTAAAAAAAGCTATTAAAAATCTGCGTAATGGTACTTATACTATTAATTTAGATAATGGTGCTAAAATTAAAACTAAAATAACCATCAATCAGGAAAACTTAACGGCAGATATTGATTTTACTGGCACATCTGCTCAACAAAATAATAATTTTAATGCCCCTGCGTCCATTACAAAAGCAGTAGTTTTATACGTTTTTCGCACTTTAGTTGATGATGATATACCCCTTAACGCTGGTTGCCTGAAACCTTTAAATATTATTATTCCTGAAGGTTGTCTGTTGAATCCGAAGTATCCTTGTGCAGTGGTGGCTGGAAATGTGGAAACATCTCAAAATATTGCAGATTGTCTTTATGGAGCATTAGGAATTATGGCAAATTCTCAGGGTACTATGAACAATTTTACTTTTGGTAATAGGGAGTATCAATACTACGAAACCATTTGCGGTGGTTCAGGGGCGGGATATAACCATAATGGTACAGATGCGATTCAGGTTCACATGACCAATTCCCGTTTAACGGATGTGGAAGTGTTAGAAACTCGCTATCCAGTGAGGGTTGAGGAGTTTAAGATTAGAGAAAATAGTGGAGGGAAAGGAAAATATAGAGGGGGTAATGGGGTAATTCGGGCGATTCGTTTTTTACAGCCGATGAGTGCAGGAATTTTGTCTAGTAGAAGGGTTATTTTTTCTCAAGGTTTAGAGGGAGGAGAAAAAGGAAAAAAAGGAGTTAATTATATTATTAAAAATAATAAAGAAAAGCAATTACTATTATCTAATGATTCTGTTAATATCGATATAAATGATGTTTTTGTGATAAAAACGCCCGGGGGGGGAGGCTTTGGTTTCGTCAATTAAAAATAAAATTATTAGTCACAGCACTTCTAAATCATTTATAAAAAATCAATGATTAGAAAAAACATCGAAGATACTATCTCTCTTATCCCTTGCCCTTTATCCATCTCCTAAACACTTTTTCTGCAACTCTTGTGGTAATTATCGTTAATCACGAAAGTGTCTAAATTCACCATGAAAGAGCAAACATGAGAGTAAAATAAGAAAAGAAAAATATCAAACTTATTTGTGTAGAAATTGTGACTGTTACACCTATTAAAAATAATAAATTTACTCAAGTACCAGATAACTTAGGGCGTTTTGGACAATACGGAGGAAAATATGTACCTGAAACTCTGATGCCTGCATTAACGGAATTGGAGACAGCTTACTATCAATATAAAGAAGATCCAGATTTTAAAAATGAATTAAATCAACTTCTTAAAGACTATGTAGGAAGAGAAAACCCCCTCTATTTCGCAGAAAGACTAACCCAACATTATGCTAAACCTGACGGCACAGGCGCACAAATTTATCTCAAAAGGGAAGATTTAAACCATACAGGAGCTCATAAAATCAATAATGCCCTTGGGCAAGTTTTATTGGCTAAACGTATGGGCAAAAAACGTATTATTGCTGAAACAGGAGCGGGGCAACATGGAGTAGCAACAGCAACGGTATGTGCTCGTTTTGGTTTACAATGCGTCATTTATATGGGTGTAGAAGACATGGAAAGACAAAAATTGAATGTTTTTCGTATGCGTCTTCTTGGAGCTACTGTACAACCCGTTTCTGCTGGAACAGGAACACTAAAAGATGCTACATCCGAAGCTATTAGAGATTGGGTCACAAATGTTGAAAATACTCATTATATCTTAGGCTCAGTGGCCGGACCTCATCCCTATCCGATGATGGTGAGAGATTTTCATGGGGTTATTGGTAAGGAAACCCGTAAACAATGTTTAGAAAAATGGGGCGGTTTACCAGACATTTTAATTGCCTGTGTGGGAGGTGGTTCAAATGCAATGGGTTTATTTTATGAATTTGTTGATGAGTCTTCCGTACGTTTAATTGGAGTCGAAGCCGAAGGTAGCGGTATTAATACAGGAAAACACGCCGCTACTTTAACTCATGGTAAACCGGGGGTTTTGCATGGAGCTATGAGCTATTTATTGCAAGATAATCAAGGGCAAGTGGTGGAAGCTCATTCCATTAGTGCTGGTTTAGACTATCCGGGGGTAGGACCTGAACATAGTTACTTAAAAGATTTGGGTAGAGCTGAATACTATAGCGTCACTGATGCTCAAGCCTTAGATGCTTTTCAATTGGTGTGCAAATTAGAAGGTATTATTCCCGCTTTGGAAACCGCCCATGCTTTTGCTTATTTAGAAACTCTTTGCCCTCAAGTTTCAGGAAGTCCTCGTATTGTGATTAACTGTTCTGGCAGGGGAGATAAAGATGTGCAAACAGTGGCAAAACATTTGAAGGGAATAGATTTATAAATTGTAGTTAGCAATTAGTAATTAATAACGATGATGCACTTTAAGAATTAGTTTCTCCTTAACACCCCAATACCCCAAAAGCCTGACACCTAGTCTTATCCAATATTCTTAAACCGAACTGAAGTTTTTTAAGGTGAGGTAATCAATAAACCTAAAAATTCTTAACATAAGTTAACATAGAATTAATAATCATGAAAAAAGCTCAAAACTCAGATTTACAAAAGTTATTGATAAAATAAATACAAATATAACAGGAGGCTATAAAAAGCGTGAGCAAAAATAATAAAAAATGGCGTAATGTCGGACTATACGCAATCTTAGCGGTAGTCGTTGTGGCTTTAGGCACTGCTTTTTTAGATCGTCCTCAAAACAGTCAGTTAAGTTGGAAATATAGTCAATTTATTGATGAAGTTCAAGGGGACAAGGTAGAAAGAGTTAATTTGAGTGCTGATCGTAGCGTTGCGATCGCAACTGCAAGGGATGGACAACGTTATACAGTGAACTTACCCAATGACCCTGAATTAATCGATATTTTGTCTAATAATGGGGTGGATATTTCTGTGTTACCCCAAAGTGATGATAGTTTCTGGTTCAGAGCCTTAAGTAGTTTATTTTTCCCAGTTCTGCTCTTAGTAGGTCTATTTTTCTTACTCCGCCGTGCATCTAGTGGCCCCGGCTCTCAGGCAATGAACTTCGGTAAATCTAAAGCCAGAGTACAAATGGAGCCTCAAACTCAGGTTACTTTTAGTGATGTAGCGGGTATTGAACAAGCAAAACTAGAATTAACTGAGGTAGTTGATTTCTTAAAAAATGGGGAACGTTTTACAGCTATAGGAGCTAAAATTCCTAAAGGTGTCTTATTAGTAGGACCTCCCGGAACTGGTAAAACCCTTTTAGCTAAAGCCGTGGCAGGGGAGGCAGGTGTGCCTTTCTTCAGCATTTCTGGTTCTGAATTCGTGGAAATGTTTGTCGGTGTGGGTGCATCCCGTGTTCGTGATTTATTTGAACAGGCTAAACAAAACGCCCCTTGTATCGTCTTTATTGATGAGATTGATGCAGTGGGTCGTCAAAGAGGTGCAGGTTTAGGCGGTGGTAATGATGAAAGAGAACAAACCTTAAACCAATTATTAACCGAAATGGATGGTTTTGAGGGTAACACTGGTATTATTATTATCGCAGCGACTAACCGCCCTGACGTTCTTGATGCGGCTTTATTACGTCCCGGAAGATTCGATCGCCAAGTAGTAGTAGATCGTCCTGATTATGCTGGACGTTGTGAAATTCTTAATGTTCATGCCCGTGGTAAAACCCTTGCGGGAGATGTGGAGTTAGAAAAAATTGCTCGTCGCACCCCCGGATTCACTGGTGCAGATTTGTCCAACTTACTCAACGAAGCGGCTATTTTAGCGGCAAGACGCAACTTAACTGAGATTTCTATGGATGAGGTTAACGATGCGATCGACCGTGTTTTAGCAGGTCCTGAGAAGAAAAATCGTGTGATGAGTCAAAAACGTAAAGAGTTAGTAGCTTATCATGAGGCAGGACACGCTTTAGTAGGTGCATTAATGCCCGACTATGACCCTATTCAAAAAATTAGCATTATTCCTCGTGGTCGTGCAGGCGGTTTAACCTGGTTCACTCCTAGTGAAGATCGCATGGAATCTGGTTTATACTCCCGTTCTTACCTCCAAAATCAAATGGCGGTAGCATTGGGTGGACGTGTTGCCGAAGAAATCGTTTTCGGTGAAGAAGAAGTAACCACTGGGGCATCTAACGACTTACAACAAGTAGCCAGAGTAGCACGTCAAATGATTACCCGTTTCGGTATGAGTGAGCGTTTAGGACCTGTGGCGTTAGGTCGTCAAAATGGTAACGTGTTCTTAGGTCGTGATATTGCGTCTGATCGTGATTTCTCTGACTCCACTGCCGCCATGATTGATGAGGAAGTGAAAAAATTAGTCGATGTGGCTTATCAACGAGCAAAAGATGTTTTACAAAACAATCGTGAAGTGTTAGATACATTAGCACAAATGCTTGTAGAAAAAGAAACCGTTGATTCAGAAGAATTGCAAGAGTTGCTAAATAACAATGATGTTAAATTAGCGGCGATGGCTTAAATTCATTGGCAAACAAAAAATGGCTTATAAAAACATAAGCCCACAACAATAAAATTTATTACCCCCTATTTTTGGGGGTTTTTTATTTAATTTACCAATTGCCCTTAAGCGGATTCTGGTTCAGGTAAAGAGGAAGGATGAAGAATTAACTCTGCGGTACTACGCTTTTCTACCATTTCTTTGGTAATCACGCAATGTTGAACATCTTGACGAGAAGGAATTTCATACATTACATCAAGCATAATTTCTTCCACAATACCCCTTAAAGCCCTAGCCCCAGTTTTACGGCGATAAGCCTCCTGTGCGATCGCTCTTATAGCTTCAGGTTCAAACTCTAAAATAACATTATCCATCCCCACAAGTTTCTGATATTGCTTAACAAGGGCATTACGAGGACGAGTAAGAATTTCCATTAAGGCTTCTTCATTTAAAGGATCTAGCACTGCTACTACGGGCAAACGTCCAGCAAACTCAGGAATTAAGCCAAAACGCACTAAATCATCTGGTTGCAGTTGGCGAGCCGCTTTAGAAACTCTTTCTTCTTTAGTGGTATTCTCCGCAGGAATTTGAAAACCAAGAATTTTTTTCTCTTGATCTTGTTCCACGATTTTATCTAGTCCCACAAAAGCACCACCACAAATAAACAAAATATTGCTAGTATCAATGGTGATACAGTCTTGGTAAGGATGTTTTCTTCCCCCTTGAGGTGGAACATTTGCCACTGTACCTTCTAGCATTTTTAAAAGTGCTTGTTGTACCCCTTCTCCAGAAACATCTCTTGTAATAGAAGGATTTTCGCTTTTACGGGCAATTTTATCAATTTCGTCAATATAAATGATACCCCGTTGTGCTTCATCTAAATCTAAATTAGAAACTTGTAACAAACGCAGGAGGATGTTTTCCACATCTTCTCCCACATAACCCGCCTCCGTAAGAGTTGTGGCATCTGCGATCGCAAAAGGAACATCAAGAATATTCGCCAAAGTTTGAGCCAAGAGAGTTTTACCAGAACCCGTAGGACCGATTAAAAGAATATTAGACTTTTGTAATTCGATGGTTTCTTCTTTACTCTTACCTGTTTTTTGTTCACTTTCCGCAACCGTTAAACGCTTATAGTGATTATAAACCGCCACAGAAAGAACTTTTTTTGCCTCATCTTGACCAATAACATATTGATCCAACAATTCCTTAATTTCCTTTGGTTTAGGTAATTTACTTAAAGAAAGAGGCTTACGAGTAGAACTTGTTTTCTTAGAAGGGCGAGGATTTGATTTAACCGCAGAGTGACTTGGTTGACTCCTATTACTCGGCATCAATTCCTCTTCTAAAATTTCATTACATAATTCTACACACTCATCACAAATATAAACCCCTGGACCAGCAATCAGTTTTCTTACCTGTTCCTGAGATTTGCCGCAGAATGAGCATTTTAGATGAGAGTCATATTTAGACATAAAATTAAAAGTAATATTAGACGTATATAAAAAAACAAAACTAGAACCCCTAGAGTGCCTCACTCAAATCAACGGAACTACGACTGAGAGGAAGACTAATGCCTTCACGAATAATCACCTCATCAATCAATCCATATTCTTGAGCTTCCGTAGAGGACATATAAAAATCCCTTTCCGTATCAAGGCTAATCTTTTCTAAAGGTTGACCAGTGTGATCAGCTAATAGTTGATTCAATTTATTTTTAATGTAGAGAATTTCCTTTGCTTGAATTTCAATATCACTAGCTTGTCCTTGCGCCCCTCCTAAAGGTTGATGGATCATAATACGGGAATTAGGTAATCCTAAACGTTTCCCTTTCGCACCACCAGACAGCAAAAATGCCCCCATACTAGCGGCGATACCATAACAAATAGTAGAAACATCTGGTTTAATTTGTTGCATGGTATCATAAATAGCCATACCTGCATAAACTGACCCGCCAGGAGAATTTATATATATATATATATCTTTTTCCGGATCATCTGCTTCCAAATAGAGAAGTTGAGCTACAATCGAATCAGCTAATTTATCATCAATAGCAGTACCCAAAAAAATGATTCTCTCTCTTAGCAATCGGGAATAAATATCGAAAACTTTTTCTCCCATGCCGGAAGATTCGACAACCATCGGCACCGCACTATTGTATATTTTCTCCTCTTTTTGAGAAGTCATCTGAAAATGGAAATAACTGTCAATGGAGAATTGAGGTGATTGCGATTCTAGCATCATAAGACTTGCCGAGCTTAAAGTAAGACGTATATTCTATGTTTTTGTTCCTTAATATTATACTATCTCAATCTGTTTTATTAACTTTAGAGAATCGTAAAACTTTAGAGAATTGTAAAATTGAGATCTGAGTACAATGAAAATTAAAAGAACTATCAAGAGGAAAATAAATGAATATTACTCAAAAGCCACAGTTAAGCATTCCTGAACATAGTTTAGATCGAGATTGTACAACCCTTTCCCGCCACATTCTACAACAATTAAATGACTTTTCTGGCGACGCACAAGATTTGAGTGCCATTATGAATAGAATTGCCCTAGCTGGTAAATTAATTTCTCGTCGTCTCAGTCGTGCTGGTTTAATGGCTAATGTACTTGGTTTTACAGGGGAGGATAATATTCAGGGAGAATCCGTAAAAAAAATGGATGTTTATGCTAATGAGGTATTTATTTCTGTTTTTAAACAAAGTGGTTTAGTCTGTCGCTTGGCATCAGAAGAAATGGAAAAACCTTACTATATTCCTGAAAACTGCCCCATTGGTAGATATACTTTACTTTATGATCCCATCGATGGATCTTCTAATGTAGATATAAACTTAAACGTAGGCTCAATTTTTGCCATTAGACAACAAGAAGGGGATGATTTAGATGGAGAAGCACGGGATTTACTGCAAAATGGTCATAAACAAGTTGCCGCCGGTTATATTTTATATGGACCAGCTACGGTTTTAGTCTATACCATTGGCAAAGGTGTACACTCCTTCTTTTTAGACCCTAGTTTGGGAGAATTTATATTAGCAGAAGAAAATATAAAAATTCCTAATCATGGTTCCGTATATAGTGTCAATGAAGGTAATTTTTGTAAATGGGATGATTCTTTAAGAGATTATGTTCGTTATGTTCATCGTCATGACAGTTATACAGGAAGATATAGTGGGGCATTAGTGGGTGACATTCACCGTATTTTGATGCAAGGAGGAGTATTTTTATATCCTGGAACCAAGGATAAACCAGAAGGGAAATTAAGACTACTATACGAAACTGCACCTCTAGCATTCATTATTGAACAAGCAGGGGGAAAAGCATCTACAGGCAAAGAAGATATTTTAGATGTGATACCTCAAAAAATCCATCAACGCACCCCTGCGATACTCGGTAGTTGTGAGGATGTCGATTTAGTAAAATCTTTTATTCAATAAATTTTCAGCTTAAGTTGAACACATACTTTTAGTTTATTGGGTATTAGGATATTAGACTTCTTGCAGAAGTCATGAGATAAGGGAATGAGGGATAATGATAATATTGATTTTAAACTGAGCTAATTTTAGCTTAATTTTTATTTTGCGAGAGGTCTATAAAAAAGAGTTGATTAAACATTAATTTATTAAATGATGTTTATTAAAAATAACTACATTAAATCGGTACTAATTAATTATAAAAATAAAATATTTTCGTTTTTAAATTAATAAATAATAATTCTGAATTTATTGATTATCTCTTTAGTATTATAAATTAATAAATTTCTATTTTCTTTCTTTTTTTATCCATATTATTAGATCTTGAACAAAGTCTAAAATATGGTACAATATAGGAATTAAATACATTAAGTTTAGCCTTTACCCATGAATTCTCGTATTGATTTTCTCAGTCACCTTAATTTATCTCAACGTCAGGCAGTAGAACATTTTTGTGGTCCTTTATTGGTCGTTGCGGGGGCTGGTTCGGGAAAAACAAGGGCTTTAACCTATCGTATTGCCAACCTTATTTCAACTCATAAAGTAGCACCAGAAAATATCTTAGCGGTTACTTTTACGAATAAAGCCGCACGGGAAATGAAAGAAAGAATTGAGTTAATTTTTGCTCAACAAATGGCGGAAGAAAAATATGGAAATAAATTAGAACTATTAGGAGAATTAGAACAAAAACAGATTAAATCTAAGGTTTATAGAAGGGCAATAAAAGATCTTTGGATTGGTACTTTTCACAGTTTATGTGCTAAAATCTTACGTTATGATATAAATAAATATCAAGATGAAAAAGGAAGAACTTGGCAAAAAAATTTCACGATTTTAGATGAATCTGATGTGCAGAGTTTGTTTAAGCAAATTGTGACTAAAAATCTTAATTTAGATGATAAAAAATTTGAGCCAAGGAAAATCCGTTATACTATTAGTAATATTAAAAATTTAGGTTTTACTCCTAGGCAATATGCTTTAGAAAATCCTGATTATAGAGGCAGAGTAATAGCGGAAATTTATGAGGAATATCAAAATGAATTGGCAAAAAATAATGCCCTTGATTTTGATGATTTGCTATTAATTCCTGTTAGAATTTTTCAAGAAAATGAGTCGATTTTAGGTTATTGGCATAATCAATTTCATCATATTCTTGTTGACGAATATCAGGATACTAACCAGATTCAATACAATTTAATTAGGCTTTTATCTACGAATAATGAGACTAATAAAAAATACTGGAATTGGAATAACAGATCAGTTTTTGTGGTAGGAGATGCTGATCAGTCAATCTATTCTTTCCGTATGGCAGATTTTACTATTTTACTCAATTTTCAGGAAGATTTTGGGGATAATTTACCAGATCAAGAAACTCAAACTATGATCAAATTAGAAGAAAATTATCGCTCAAGGGAAAACATTTTACAAGCGGCTAATTATTTAATTGAACATAACTCCCAAAGAATTGACAAGGTATTAAAAGCCACCAGAGGAGAAGGAGAAAGTATTTATCTTTATCGGGGAGATAATGAAAGAGAAGAAGCTACTTTTGTTTGTCGGCAAATAGCCCAATTAGTGAGAGAAAATGCTGATTTAAACTGGGGTGATTTTGCAATTTTGTACCGCATTAATTCTCAATCTCGAGCCTTTGAAGATGAGTTAATTAAAAAGAATATTCCTTACAATATTGTGGGGGGTTTAAAATTCTATGAAAGGAAGGAAGTTAAAGATGCTTTAGCTTATTTGCGTTTGATTGTTAATCCTGCGGATACCGTTAGTTTGCTCAGAATCATCAACACACCGAGAAGAGGAATCGGTAAAACCACAATTGATAATCTATTGACTGCTTCTGTAGAGTTAGGTGTACCATTATGGGAAATATTAAACGATCGCACCTCTGTTAATACTATAGCAGGAAGGGCCGCAAAAAGAGTGAATGAATTTGCCCAACTCATTCTCGACTGTCAGGAAATGATGAAAGAATCTTCGGCAGTAGAAGTATTGAATCATATCTTATTAGCATCAGGATATAGTCAAGATTTGCAACAACAAAACACCGATGAGGCGGAAAATAGACTGGAAAACCTCAACGAGTTAGCAAACGCTATGTCACAATTTCAGGAAGATAATGAGGATAGCAGTTTGGAAGGTTTTTTAAGTAGTGCGTCTCTTGCTTCAGATTTGGATAATCTTAATGAGGATAATCAGGCGGTTTCTTTGATGACGTTGCATTCTGCGAAGGGTTTAGAATTTCCTATTGTCTTTCTGGTAGGATTTGAACAGGGATTATTACCCCATAACCGTAGTTTACGAGATCCACTAGAATTAGAGGAAGAAAGACGGTTATGTTATGTTGGCATAACTCGGGCAAAAGAGCAACTGTTTATTACCCATGCCAGAGAAAGATATTCTTGGGGTAATGTGGACTATTGTACACCATCTCAGTTTTTGGATGAGTTGCCCCCTGAGTTACTTTCTAGCAATATCCCTCCTCGTAAATCTTTCCGTCATAACATTATCGAAGAGACTCCCAAGAAAAAATCTCCTTCTCAATCGTGGCAGGAGGGCGATCGCCTGTATCATCCTACTTTCGGTAATGGGGTTGTGACTCATTTATTGGGATTGGGAAGTAAAAATACTTTAGTTGTGCAGTTTGAGGTGGGAAGAAAAATTATTAATCCCAGTCATACGAAGTTGGAGAAAATATCTTGAATAGGCTAATTTTATTCAATTAGTTAAAAAAGTTATTTCCAGTAATAAAATAAGAGAAAATTAATCAGATTGAGAGGGTAAAAGGGGAGTAATATAAGTTAAAAGTTCGGGAATATAATTAATCACAACTTGCCAAACTAAATCTAATTTTACCTCATCATAATCATGTACTAAACGATCACGCATTCCTGCAATTTGTCTCCATTGAATTTGAGGATGATTTTCTCTAAAACCGGGTGACAATCTTTTCACAACTTCACCAATAACGGTTATTTCATATAATACAGCAAGATAAGTTCTTTCATCATTAAAAAATTCTTCCCTTGTCATATTATTTGTTAACCTTAAAATAGTTTGACAAAGATGTGCAATGTCAAGCAGATAAGATAGATCGTAATTCATAAATAACCCTTGCTGTATCTAAAATATGTTGACGGCGTAACCAATTATAACTATCAAGAATAGAGGATTTTTCAATTAAATCAACTTTACGCCTAGTTAAATTTTCAAGTTGATATTGAATATCTACTAAATCCATTAAACTAAGCTGAAATTCTGGTTTAAAAACTACTAAAAAATCTAAATCACTATTGTCATTAAAATCATCTCTTAAAACTGAACCAAAAAGTGACAATTCTTGAATATTATTCTCTTGACAAAAATCTCTAATTTGTTGTTTAGTTAAATTTAATCTTTTCTCAATTTCTTTATTCATAACTAATAGATAAATTAAAATATTTGTCTTAATTCTATTATGTTAAACTTTTAAAGAAAAGACTATCGCAATCTTACCTATAATTCATAATTTTTAATTGATGAAAGTATTTTGGAATATCATTGCCATTATCCAAAAAGAGTTACACGGCTATTTTGTGTCTCCTTTAGCCTTTAGTGTTGCTGCCGTTTTTTGGTTGATTTCGGGTATCTTTTTTGTTTTCCTTCTCTTGAGTGAACAGGGTATCATTCAAAGTGTGGCAATTCAAGAGCAATTAGGAAACACCGCCCCTGTGGATGTGGTGTATGAGTTTATGCAAATTTACTTTAATGCGATCGCATCTTTGACTTTGTTTATATTACCGATTCTCTCAATGGGTTTATATGCTGAAGAAAGAAAAAGAGGTACGATTGAGTTATTAGCTACATCTCCGCTCTTTAATTGGGTAGTTGCATTGGGTAAATTGATGGGAGTTTTGATTTTTTTTACCACTATGATCATGCCAATAATACTCTATGAAGCGATCGCATTTCAAGGAGCAACCCCTCCAATTTCTCTTCAAGTGCCATTATTAGCACATTTAGGCTTAATCTTAATGGCCGCATCAATTTTATCATTAGGAATGTTTATTTCTTCTTTGACAGATAGCACTATTTTTTCAGCAATTATCACTTTTATTTTAGTTATTACCCTTTCTATTTTGGACGCTTTAGCCAATAGTATTGGTGGTCAATTAGGAGAATTTTTAGCACATTTTTCTTTATTAAAAAACTATGAAAATTTTGTTATGGGTATTTTTAATAGTAGTAATTTAATTGTGTTTTTAACTTATATTTTTCTTGGTTTATTTCTCACTTCTCAATCCATAGAAGTATTTAGATTTAGCCGTAAATAATTATATAACACCCCCGTTTGATTTATAAGATTATCACGAAGATAGTAGTCAGTAGAAATAATTATAAATTAAGATATTTTTTTTCTAATACTTCGTTTTAAAAGGTGTGAATCTCGTACCTAAATTTGTTATTAATATTAAATCAATGGAGAATAAATATAGTCATCTAACAGCAATTGAAAGAGAAAAATTGTCATTTCCTGCAAGATATTTACATCGAAAAAAACTTTTAAAAAGTAATATTCTCGATTTTGGTTGTGGTTTTGGGAAAGATGTGGAAATACTCTCAAAAAAAGGCTATAAAATTACTGGTTATGATCCTCATTATTTTCCTCAATATCCTCAAGGGAAGTTTGATACTATACTCTGTTTTTATGTTTTAAATATTGTATTTTTAGAAAATCAAGAAGAAGTGATAATGAATATATCACAACTTTTAAAACCGAAAGGAAAGGCTTATTTTGCAGTGAGAAGGGATATAAAAAAAGAAGGATTTAGAAAGCACTATATACATGATAAACCTACTTATCAAAGATTAGTTAAGTTACCTTTTAAATCTATATATCTTGATGAATCTTGCGAAATTTATGAGTATCAACATTTTAATCAAATTAAACATCAATCTTCCCCTTGTATTTTCTGTAAACCTTATCCTAAGTTAATTTTACTAACAGAATCAACTTTAGCTTATGCAATTTTAGATGGTTATCCTTTAACTAAAGGACATAGTTTAATTATTCCTAAACATCACGAAGAAAATTATTTTAATTTATCTTTTTCCTTGCAAAGCCATTGTTGGCAAATGGTGAATAGAGTACAAGAAATCATCGGGGCAAAATATCAACCTGATGGGTTTAATATTGGTTTTAATGTCAATCAAGCGGGAGGGCAAAAAGTTAAACATACCCATATTCATTTAATCCCCCGCTATCGAGGAGATAATCAAGGAAAAAAACACGGTATTCGTTGTGTGATTGCCCGTTAAAAACTATCAATTAATATTTTGGGGTGATGTGAACCATTCAAGGGTTGCTTCTTCTTCTTTGTTCGTATTTTCCGAAATAGTATCACGGTTAAAACGAAGATGAATAGAGCGGGTTTGTTCTCCATCAGGTGCGATCGCTTTTATGGGATAATCAATTTGACCATCAGGAAAGGGGATGTGAAAATGAAATGTACCATCAGGATTGAGGCTAATTGGCGTGTCTCCTACTATTACTTTAGCACGAGGGTCAGTTGCACCATAAACAATTAATTCTGCGTTGGCGATTAACCAAAATTTCCGATTCCAAACTAAATCACCAGAAAAACCAGCACCAGAGCCAGACATTAAACCTATCCCTGAAGCCCAAATATTGGGGGAATAATCTCCCCGATGAAGCATCCATGAGCCAAAGCTGTGATTTTTGAAATTTTCTGGGATAGAGCTATTTTTCACGGGAATTAAGTCTTTTTTCTCTTTAACTAAATTACTTTTACCCGTTGTTGATAATTGCCATTGTTTTCTTTCTTTTAAGTCTTCTTCCCAAGGAATGGTAACAAATACATCCTCTACCCATTCACTAGGATAAGCACTAGGTATTTTTACTTGGGGGGAGCGGGCAATGGCTAACCAACGTCCATCTTCACAGCGATAACCGATGTCCACAGCATAGATGCGATCGCTTACAGGAATAGGTACATACCAAGCCCTAGCGACATCTCCGCACAAAAATTCTTTCACATTATGGGGAGTTTCCGAATCATAGTCTATGTCAGTCACATCATACAAGCGTAGAGCTAAAAATTTACCTCCTTGATTACGTAATTCTTTTTGTTTTTGAGGGGAAATATCCCAGTAAATATAACCCCATTGGGGGCTAAGAGGAAGAAGCATAACTTTCTCCTCTCCATAACTTTCTGGTAAATCCCCTAAATTCTCGTCAATACCGAAAAAAAAATTGTCAGGTAAATTTTTTAGTGACGAAAGTCTGACATTTTGACGAAAAGTATCACTAGAAGTAGTTAAATCGGGGGGATTATTTTCTTGGGTTCGCCTATTAAGAAAAGACTTTCCTTCTGGAGAAAGCCTATTTAACGACTTTTTTGCCTGATTATCCACATTGTTAGATGGGTTGGAGTTTTCAGGGGAAATATCATTTTTTTTAGTTTTAATAATGTTTAATAGTTGCTGTTTGCGCATTCGACTATATCGGGGAATATTGAGGATACTAGCTATTTTTCTTAGTTGCCTCAAAGTCATTTCTTCTAGGGTTTGTTTTTGTTCAGTCATGATTTTTTATCTTGATTATTTTCTTTATTAATAATTTATAGTTATAAATAATATTATTTTTATTTACTTATGGATTAAATGTTAATATCGATAATTTACTTTATAATCTTAATCCTACTGAATATATTTTATTTTTAAAACTTATTTTGGGATCAACTAATTTTTGCAAAGACGGTAGTATCTAACATTTATTTGTCAGGAAACGTTGATCTAAGTTTGATAGGATTAAAAGATTAGTTAATCTCTGAATTAATGATTTTGCCAAACTTTAATAATACCATTATTGCTTCCTGTAACTAGAAGACTGCCATCTCGATTAAATGCGTGCTGCGAAGCAGATCCCTTTGGGATCGCACTTATCCAACTATCTTTTTGCGTGATAGTTCGGATGCACTCTCCAGATATATAATTCCAAAATTTAATCGTTTTGTCATTACTGCTACTAACTAAAATCATACCTTGAGGATTAAAAGCAAGAGATTCAATCCAAAAAGAATGCCCCATCAAAGTATTAATTAATTCCCCCGTTTCTGTATTCCAAAGGCGAATCATTCACCACAAATCAGACTTTCCCCACTACAATCATAGGCTACAGCAATAACAGAGTGATGATTACTCATTGTTATGTTTAGCAATTCACCAGAATATATGTCAAACTCTTGAATACCATCATAACCACAAGCACTAGCGATAATATCATCATTAGGATGAATGGCAATACTATAAATAGGATAATCTCCCCTCACCTTAATTGTATTTAATACTTTCCATTGATTAACATTCCCTTTAAGATTTTGCTCTTTTTTTTGTGCGATTTCTTCTAGTATTATTAATTCTTCTTCCTGCATTTGTTTTAGTTGAAGAAAATAACACTCAACACATTCTTTATTTCTAATTAATTCCTTTGCTAAATGAGTGGTAAATATAGGAAATTTTAATGGATAATAAGGATCAATACTCACATAGAAAGTATCAATGAAATAAGAAGCTAATAATTGATTATAAATAATTATTAATTCTCTGATAGCTCTAAAAGATTGCTTTTCATCTAATCCTATTTTAAAAAATTTATTAAATGTTTTTTCCCAGTTCCATAAAGGACTTGAAATGATAGTTGGTTCATAACTTTTATCATTCCAAAAACCCAAACTAAATCTACAATTATAATCTGTTATGTCAGTATAAAACTTAACTCCATAGTTATAATCTTTTTCAGAGTAAAATAGTTTCAATTTATCTTTAATTGATTTGAATTCAACAGGCAAATTATTTTGAATGGAAGGGGGAACATCAGGACTAAGTTCTGGGGGAGAAAATAAAATCAATAATGTATCTTTTTTTCCTAGTAAATTCTCTGTTTCTTTTCTGCTTAAAATACCTTGCCAATGATGCAAATCCCATTGTGCATCTATCTCTATTAATTTTAATTTGATCTGACTTTCTTGATATTCTCTGATGGTTTGTCTTAATAGATATATATATTCTTCTCGATTCACAAAATTTCCTGAATCTAAATCACTAATTCTATCCTGAAATAATCCATAAATATTATCTCTAATTGACATAAAGATAGGATTTAAAAGTTCATAAAATAAATTTTCACATGAATAAAAATAACTCCTATCGTACATATAAAATAGTATTATTAAATCATTGTTTAAAAATTATCAAACAGCAACCAATGGTTTATATCTATAAAAACTCAATATTATTGTTGATATTAACCAAAACTAAGGAGGCTTCATCTATCATTTATTAGTGAATAATGAGAAAATTTAAAAACAGTTAAGGCTCTTCTATCGTGGTTATGATCAATTAATAGAAAATTACTTTTATAACATTTATTTAATAGTGTTTATAGTAAAATAAAAACTAAAAGTTGATAAATTACTATTTAATAATTCTCTTTTTCCTTTTCCCTCTTCTCAATATCCGCTATCTACACCAATAATTTACATACTCAAAATAATAAAGCCATAATTAATTTTACTAATCATAAATTTTCACTTTCAACTAATTATAGTTAATATTTACTCCCTACAGATAAGGGTAGGTGTTAGGTTACAGGTGTTGGGGAGATAGGGGGATGAGGGGAGAGGGTGAGAGGGGGAAATTAACTCTTAACTCTCAATTTTTAACTGAAATTTATTCACTATTCACTTTTGCCTCTTGCCTTTTGCCTTTTGCCCTTTTCTCCGTCACTCATAGATGAAAATTTATCCCGAACTCAGGTTAGTTAAAATGTTAATCATCGTGAAAAAGACAATACTTTAAGTTATTAAAAATTCATTGCAAGGGAAAAAAGCATCAAGATGTCACAAAAAAAAGAAAATCAATGGTTAAAAAATTTTCCTCTTATTGCTGGGGTTATAGGAGGTTTTTTATTGATGATCAATCGTCTTACAACTGTAACTGTTTTAGATTCACAAGCAAGATCTGATGCTTTAGGGGTAATACTTTGTGCGGCACTTTTGTTAACTAGCGTTTTAATGCGTCAAATTAATCCTAACCCTCCTGAAAGTGTAACTTTAAAGGGTAAAGAGGCGTTTTTTTTGGTACAAGATTTGTCTTCTAATATTAAAACGGAATTAGCATGGGCTAGTCATTTGATTCTTACCAATACCGTCACAAAATCGATAATTATTTATTATCAGGGAAAAACTCTATTGCGGAGGGGAATTTTAGGGGAAATGGATGAATTTAAAGTCGGTAGTATCGTCAAAAGAGTAATGGAAACTCAAAAACCTGTATATTTAGTCGATTTGAAACACTATCCGGGAAAAATTGAATTTGACTATTTTCCAAGTAATATTCAGGGTTTAATTTGTTTTCCTCTCAATCGGGATGGGGTTTTAATGGTAGCGACAAATATTCCCCGCAGTTATACTAAGCAGGATGAGACTTGGATTCAGGGTATTAGTGAAAAAATAGCCCTAGAATTAGAGTCCTGTGCTATCTTGTCTTAAGAGAAAGATCAATCAAGGGTGTCATTGCAATTTTTCATGGTAATATTAAGATTCTTTAAGTTTAATGGAGGTAGGAAAAGTCGTGTTTAAGACAATTATCCCTCAAATCATGATTTCTTTGCTTATAGGAGGTATTGGTTTATTTTCTGGGGATTTATCCGCACAGGCACAGGCTAAAGCGTCTTTAAATTCACAACAAAGACAGCAACTATACAAGTTACTACAACAAGGGGAAAAATATGTAGTAGCAGGAAATGTTAATAATGCTTTATCTATTTACCGTCAGGCGGCAAGTTTAGATAGAAGTAACCCGAAAATTTTTTCTAGTATTGGTTATCTTTATGCTTCTGCGGGGAATTTCTCATCGGCGGTGGAGGCTTATCAACAAGCCATTTCTCTTGCCCCTGATAATGGTGATTTTTATTATGCCTTGGGTTATTCTTTGGCACAATTGGGAGATGATAAAGGTGCGATCGCAGCCTACGAGAAAGCAACAGTAGTTCAACCTCAAAAAGCTGACAATTTTGTTGCTTTAGGGGTTTTGTTGGTGCGCAATAGAGAATATGAAAATGTCGAAACTTATTTTCAAAGGGCGATCGCCCTTGATCCTAAAAATGAAACCGCCTATGATATGATGGCAACCGCACTCTATCAACAGGAAAAAAATACTGAAGCAATTGCTTTTCTGGAAACTGCCTTAAAAAAATTTCCCTACAATCAAGATTTAAGGTTAAAACTCGCTACGGCATATTTCAAAGAGCAAGATTTTGATGCAGGATTAAAAGAATTAAAAATATTAGAAGATTCTCAACCGAATAATCCCCAAATCATTTTCAAAATGGGCATGGTATATGAACAAACCCAAGACTGGGAAAACGCCCTCCAAGCCTACGAAAAAGCCTCAGCTTTAGACAATAACTTCCTTCAAGCCTATGGGGGTATTGCGAGAATTTTAGAGCAAAAAGAAGACCAATTTGGGGCAATTGTTGCCTATCGTCGTTTCTTGGAGTTAGCACCTCAAAATCCCTATGGCTACCATCGTTTAGGTTTGCTATTAAAAGCTAGAGGTAGAAATCAAGAAGCCCAAGAGATGTTGAGTAGAGCCTTAACTATTTACCAACAACAAGGAAATAACGAAGCAGTGGCACAGGTGCAAAAAGAGTTATAATCACTCTGGTTCAATTATCGGAACTAAAGCATATACGTTCATGTTTTTTTGTAATGTATGCTGACAAGGGGCAACAACCCCTTACACAATCACTGCTGTTTATTTTCTCATTTATGTCAAAATCCATTTCTCAATCTCATCTCTATACCATTGCTTCTGGTATCACTGGGGGAATATTATTGGTGCTTTTTTCTCAATCTGTTACTCTATCTCAACCAGTGGAGAATATTCCTAATAACTCGGTGTCATCCATGAATGTTTTTCAGGCTTTTATTTTAGGGATGGTACAGGGATTAACAGAGTTCATTCCCATTAGTAGTACAGCCCACTTAAAGGCGATTCCTGTAGCTTTAGGGTGGGGAGATCCGGGGGTGACTTTTACTGCTATAATTCAGTTAGGTAGTATCGTGGCAGTTTTATGGTATTTTTGGCAAGATTTGATGGATTTAGGGGTAGGTATTACTAAGGCAATTCGTAATCAAAATTATCAGACACAGGAATTCAAAATAGGTGTAGGTATTGTTATTGGCACTATTCCCATTGTAATTTTTGGTTTGATGCTCAAACTTTTTGTTAAAGATTTAGATAATTCTGCTTTCCGTAGTATGACAACAATTGCGATCGCATCTATTGTAATGGCTATACTACTAGCATTAAGTGAAAAATTCAGTCAACATCAAAGGGATTTTGAACATTTATCGACAAAAGACGGCATTTTAATGGGATTTGCTCAATCATTAGCTTTAATCCCCGGAGTATCTCGCTCAGGTTCTACCATAACCGCAGGTTTATTCATGAATCTGCAAAGGGCAACCGCCGCTCGTTTTTCCTTTTTACTAGGTATTCCCGCCATAACTTTAGCTGGTTTAGTCGAATTCAAAGATGTTTTTTCTGCGGGTTATAATTCAACTTCCATCGTCTCTTTAATCGTAGCCTTAATTTCTTCTGGGATTTTTTCTTATTTAGCCATAGCTTGGCTAATTCGTTATTTACAACGTCAAGATACATGGGTTTTCGTTTGGTATCGTCTAGCCTTTGGAGTTGTGATTCTAGTGGCAATTTTTAGTAAAAAAATGGTGTAGTTTTAGTTTTGTTATATGATCATTGAGAGTCAAATCTAGGGAAAATAAAGCAAAATAAATATGAAAATAGTCGTTACAGGTGCGAGCGGTTTTTTAGGCAGACATCTATTGCCTCAACTTAAGCAAAAATATCCCCATGCAAAAATTATTGGTTTATCTTCAAAAGACTATGACTTAATGAATCCTGTAGCGGTGGTAAAGATGTTTGAAGACTTACACCCAGAAATCTTGATACACCTTGCCGCTTACTCTGGAGGAATTGGGGCAAATCGTGCTTACCCTGCGGATTTTTATTATCGCAATACCCTCTTAACTGCCTTAGTATTTGAACAGGCGGCTAGATTTAACGTCAAAAAAATGATTTACACCATGGGAGGATGTAGCTACCCTGCAACTGCAAAATCTCCTATCGATGAATCTCAAATGTGGGAAGGCTATCCTCAACCAGAAAGTGCGGGTTATTCCAGTGCAAAAAAAATGGGTATTGTTGCCTCTCAATCCTATCGTACCCAATATGGTTTAAATTCTGTAGTATTGATTCCGGGAAATTTGTATGGAGAATATGATAATTTTCGCAATAATGAATCTCATGTTGTACCAGCATTATTAAGACGTTTTTATGAAGCTAAATTAAATGGTTTAGACGAAGTGACAATGTGGGGAACTGGCACACCTAAACGAGATTTTGTCTATGCAGAGGATGTGGCAAAAGTCATTCCTTATTTCATTGAAAATTATGATTCTAGTGAACCCGTTAATATATCTTCTGGTACAACAACTCCCATTAAAGAATTAGCTGAAACAATAAAAGAAGTAACAGGGTTTGCAGGAAAACTGAGTTGGGATACCACAAAACCTGATGGACAAATGGTCAAAATTTTTGATGTTTCTCGTCTTAATTCTTTTGATTTATCTTGCGATACTTCATTGAAAGATGGTTTGGAAAAAACCTTTGCTTGGTTAAGTCAAAATTATGCTAATAAAACTGACGGCATCAGACTTTAGTATGAAAAAGCGGTGTTAAGTAGCCCTACTTAATTCAACATAAAATAAGCTCAGTTTAGTTTAAGAATATCGAATAAGGTTTGGTGTCAGGTTGCAGATGTTAGGGAGAAATGAGAGAACGCTCGTACCGCAAAGCGGTACGGAGTTAGTTAGGGGCGAATGGCCATTCGCCCGTACAGGAGTTAGAAGTTATTAATTATCAACTATTTACCTTTCCCCCGGGCTGTTTCAAAGTAAAAAATTACGTTAACTGAGATGAAGTAAAACTAAGATATACAAGGATTTTTTCTATTAGTTAAAACGTTATGAAAAAAATCCCCTATCCCCCTATCTCCCGCTCTTTTTTATTTCTCGAAAATGAAACAGCCCTGCTTACTCTTCTCTCTTTAAATATATACTTGCCTATAGACTTTGATTAAGAGTAGTAATTACTTTCTCTTGTAAATCATCAGGAATGGGTAAATAACCCAAAGTTGAAGCGCTTTCATCACCTTCGACTAAACTCCACTGTACGAAGTTTTTAACTACTTCCGCTTTACTGGGATCATCATAATTAGTATATAAGAGTAACCATGTTAAACCAACGATGGGATAAGCATCAGGTGATTCAGTGTCGGGAATAACTAAAGCAAAATCATCAGGAACAGTTTGTCCTACAAAGGCTTTGGAAGCGTTTTCTGGAGAGGGTTTAATGAAGTTACCTGATTTGTTTTCTAAGACTGCTGTTTGTAAGTTTTTGTCTTTGGAGTAAGAATATTCTATATAACCGATCGCACCTGCAGTTTGTTGAATCTGGGTGCTAACTCCTTCATTTCCGGGAGCAGGAATACCGATAGGCCATTCAACTTCTTTGCCTGAACCCGCCTTCCAATCAGGACATACAGCCTCAATGTGGCTAGTAAAAATAAAAGTTGTACCACTACCATCAGAACGATGTACGAACAGCAAAGGAATATCTGGTAATCTTACATCGGGATTATCGGCGACGATGGCAGGATCATTCCATTTTGTAATTTTACCTGTCACAATACCGCAATAGGTATTACGAGATAAACGAATATTATCTAATCCTTCATAATTAGCAAGATTGTAGGCAAATACCAATAACCCCCCAGTCATGGGAATTTGTAAGGGTTTACCTCTATTCTCAGGAAACTTCTGTCTTTCTTCATTTTTCAAAGGTGCATCTGTAGCGCCAAAATCACCTTCTCCCGCTAGAAAGTTTTTTACTCCTGCACCACTACCGACAGAATCATAACTGATTCTAATATTTTTTTTATCATCTGTAGAACTATATTCCTGAATCCATTTTTGATATAAGGGAGCTGGAAAAGTAGCCCCAGATCCTTTTAACATTACAATTTGGTTAGGATCAACGCTAGGGGCGCTTACGGATGAGGTCGATTTATCACCACAAGCAGTTAACCCTGCAGACAAAAATAATAAACCCCCTAAAGCAGAAGGTATTAAACTCTTGAATTTTCCCATAACAATTCCAATATATTTAACTTAAATTAACTATTTCCAAGCAAAGAATATCTTAGCTAGTTTAAGTGGAGGTAAAGAATTGTAAAAGTTAATACTTTTTTAACTTATTTTTTTGAGGATATGTGAGTACAATAGAAGACTGACATTTTGTAATGAAAAATTTGTGAAGTTTGTTCATTTTTTCAAAATAATTATTTGCAGTTTTTGTCTCAGTAGTTGCAGTAATTATCCCCGCTTATTAAACTTCCCTTTTTCCGATAATAACCGTAGTTTTAACACTCGTTCAGCCGAATTCAATCCTTCTATTTCAGGGGAATACATTACGTTTGTTTCTGATCGTAACGGTTCTCAAGACATATATTTATTCGATGCGAGAAATCGTCGTTTAGTTGATTTACCCGGTTTAAATGCTTTTGATGAAGTTGCTTCTAATCCTTCTATTTCTGAAGACGGACGTTATCTTGTATTTTCAATACTAGCGGAGGGCAAGTCTGGATTGTATTTGTACGATCGCACCACTCAACAAAAAAGGTTGTTAATCCCTCAAACCAAACAGGAGATAAGAAATCCAACAATTAGTAGTAATGGAGAAAAAATTGCTTTTGAGATTGCCAGAAATGGACAATGGGATATTGTTGTTACCGATATTCGGGGTAATGTGTTGGATAACTAGAGTTCGGGGATAGGGATATGAGTTAGGAGGAGTTAGGAGAGTTCGCCTTTGGCTCTTACACTCCTTTGAGTCGTGAACGGGATTTTTAATTTTTAATTCTTAATTCTTAATTATCAACTATTTACTATTCACTATTCACTATTCATCTTTGCCCCTTCCTTTTATCTAAGTTTTTTGACTCGAATTCCTTTGGTCAAATACGCTAAAAAGAAACCCACCATCCCAGTCATACCTAACTGCCAATAATTAGGAATAATAGTTGCCGTGATGATTAGTAGTAAAATAACAATGATATATTTATTTTTTATTTTCATGGTGAATTTTTATTTGATTACCTAAGTTATTTTCAATAAGCTAAGACCCATTAATTTTAATTTTTATTAATTAGGTAAAGGATTAAACCGTTGTTATGAGTCACACAATTACCTGTTGCCTAATGCCCTTAAAGATTTAGATGCGTCCTAGCGTAATAATTTTTTTCTTATTAAAGTACATATTTATATTGATTTGACTTTGCTCTTAATAATAAAATGCAAAAAAGTTCTGAAAACTATATTTCTCTCTGGCTTACCCAATTACCTAACTATTTTTGGTATGTTTCTGTTGGTGCGATCGCACTTTTGATTTCTGTACCAATATTAACTGTTGTCACCAGTATTTTCGCAGATCATAAAGAAATTTGGCAACATCTTCAAGAAACTGTCTTAAAAGACTATATTGTTAATTCTCTGGTGTTAATGCTAGGGGTAGCAATGGGGGTTTTGATTATTGGTGTGGGATGTGCATGGTTAGTTACTATGTGCGAATTTTGGGGGGCAAGTTTATGGGAATGGTTATTATTGATGCCCCTTGCCGCTCCTGCTTATATTCTCGCTTATAGTTATACCAATATGTTAGAGTATTTCGGACCAGTGCAAATTTGGCTACGAAATATTTTTGGCTGGGAAACCATTGATGACTATTGGTTTCCGTCCATTCGCAATATTTGGGGTGCGATCGCAATGTTAGTATTAGTTCTGTATCCCTATGTTTATTTATTAGCTAGAGTAGCATTTTTAGAGCAATCAGTATGTACATTAGAAGCCAGTCGCTCTCTAGGATACAACCCCTGGAAAAGTTTTTTAAAAGTAGCTTTACCTTTAGCTCGTCCGTCTATTATTGCAGGTTTAGCCCTTGCTTTGATGGAAACTTTAAATGATTTTGGCACAGTGCAATATTTTGGCGTTAGCACTTTTACCACAGGTATTTACCGCACGTGGTTGGGTATGGGAGAAAGAGTTGCCGCCGCACAATTAGCTTCTTTTTTAATGGGTTTTATTGTTATTTTGTTAGCAATGGAAAAACTTTCTCGCTCTCATGCTCGTTACTATCAAACCAGTAGTAATCAACAAAAATTACCTCGTTTTCATCTTAATTTATGGCGTAGTATTTTAGCTTTTTTTGCTTGTTTAATTCCTGTTATTTTAGGCTTTTTTATTCCCTTAATATATTTACTTAATTTAACTATTCGTAATCGTGAGGAAACCTTAAATGAAAGTTTTTGGGAATTGGCAAAAAATAGTTTAATTTTGGCGATTATTAGTGGAATTATCGCTATTATTGTCGGTCTATTTATGGCTTATGGAAAAAGAATTATTCCCCATAAAATTATAAAAACCTCTGTTAGTATTGCCTCTTTAGGATATGCTATTCCGGGTTCTGTCATTGCCGTGGGTATTTTAATCCCTTTAGGTAGATTTGATAATGCCGTTGATGGTTGGATGAATAGTAATTTTAATATTTCTACTGGTTTATTATTGAGTGGTACAATTACAGGGTTAATTTATGCTTATTTAGTCCGTTTTTTAGCCGTTTCTTTTAATACGATTGAATCTAGTTTAACCAAAATCAAACCTAATTTAGATGATGCCTCCCGTAGTTTAGGTTATGGTGCGATCGCAACTTTAATTAAAGTGCATTTACCATTAATTAGAGGGGGAATTTTAACAGCATTAATGTTGGTGTTTGTCGATGTAATGAAAGAATTACCTGCAACCCTTGTAATGCGCCCTTTTAACTTTGATACCCTTGCCATTCGGGTTTATCAATATGCTTCCGATGAGCGATTAATTGAAGCCTCCGCCCCTGCTTTAGCTATTATCTTAGTGGGTATTTTGCCCGTTATTGCTCTCAGTTACCGCATTGCTCAATCTCGCCATAAAAATTAGGTGTCAGGTTTATTAGACTTTTTGCAGAAATCGGGGAAAAGGGAACAGAGATAAAATTCCCGATAAAATGCCCAAATTTTATTTTAATTTCTACCTTGCAAGAGGTCTATTGAAGCAACAAGCAAAATTCAAGAGCCAGAAGCCAGAAGCCAGAAGTTTTTACCATTCATCATCCAATAACAGACAATTTTAGATCTAACTCTGGGGAGATTTATCTTGCATTAGTAAGTATAACCTCAGTTCGGTTTAAGAATATCGGAAAAGGATAGGTGTCAGGTGTCAGGTTTCAGGTTGCAGGTGTTAAAGTGATGAGAGGATGAGAGGGGAAGTAGGGGCTTGGGGTTTTGGGGTGTAACGTCAGTTCGGGTTAAGGCCATTTTATTCTTATTTCTAAGAAGATATAAGGTTTTCTGACCACGAGATAATGCTTTCAGCTTATCCAAAACTCAGGTTAAGTATAAATAACCATTGACACTTTATATAACTATATTGTTATATAGGAAAGTAATGATTAATTTATATTCTAAGTAAAGTTACTAATTTTTACTGAGAGAGTTTTTATAAATATTTATACTTCATCCGAATCTCTTAGAATTAGTCTTTTTTTAGCTGAGAATTAATGGTTTTTGTCCTTGATCATTCTTATTTCTTTTTAGTCAATGGCATTATCTGAAGCTATCTTTTTTGATAGTTGCAATTATTTATATATTTCTTCTATTGCAATCATTTTTATCATTATGGGCAATCTAGTTGATGAGTTAAAACGGGATATTCAATATCAACATGGTATGAATGCCTGTTTAAACTGTGGTATTTGTACTGCGGTATGTCCTGCGGCGGAGGTTTATGAGTATTCCCCTAGAGAGGTGATGAATATTTGTCACACTGAGGATGAGGAATGGCTGATTGATTTACTCAAATCCGATAAAATTTGGTTTTGTGGACAGTGCTATTCTTGTAAGCCAAGATGTCCTAGAGGTAATAGTACCGCCGATGTGATTTTGGCTTTGCGTCGTCTTTCCGTGCGTCACGGTTATTTTGCGGAGTCGGAAAAAGGGCGACAACAGTTATTTGCAAAACGGGTATTCGGTGAAAATATGTTGAAACGGGGTTATACTCTCACTGCCGAAAATATTACTCCTGAGCATTTTCCTGAGTTGGGAGATAATTGGGAATACTATTTTGAGCATATGAAGGAGATGCGGGAATGGTGGGATGTGCCGATGGATAAGGAAAACAGTGCAGGTTCTCATCGTATTATCCCTGAAAAAGATATGGATGAGTTACGGGCTATCTATAAGGCTACAGGTGCGATCGAGCTTATGGAGGCAGTAGAGAAAGGCATGGAGAAAAAACTCGGTAGCAAGGAAGAAGTTGAGAGATATTGGCAAAACTGGGTGGAAACTGCCGATAGTCGCAATTATGAGATGAAAGGTTCGTAGTGAGGGCTTTAGCCCTATTGTTACAAGCAAGATGCTTGTTGCACGGAATTTTAAAAGTAAATAACATCAAAAGGAGAAACAAACATGAAAGTAACGAGAGAAAATATTATTTGGGAAAGTCATCAAAAGCACGTTCCTACTATTGACGAAGAAGGTGGTAAACTATGGGGATGTTTCCGTAGTTGTTTCTTACAAAGTGCCGCCCCCTATACTGAGGGTATCGCTTACAAAATCCTCAAAAATGACCTTGGTATCGATTTAAGAGAAGCGGCGGGGCATACTTCCTGCGGTGCGATCGGTTATCATGGGGATGTGACTAATATTGAAACTCAGATGGTGGTTGCGGCGCGTAATTTTGCCGTTGCCCATGATGAGTTAGGAGTCGATAACCTTTTTTCTTTCTGCGTCACTTCCTTTGCTAACTATACCGAAATGATCCATCTTTGGGAAGAAGAACCAGAATTACGAGAATATACAGCTAAAACCTTGAAAGAAACCACTGGCAGAGAGTTTTGGATTCCCTATGTATCCGGTGGCAGACCTTCTGTAGTTCATGCGTCGGATGTATTTTATGCAAATCGTCACAAGTTAGCAGAAAAAGCTAAATATAGCCTCAAAGGTATTAAAGCAGTGGATCACATCGGTTGTCACTACGGTAAAATCTTCCCGGGTGAAGCAATGGGAGGAGTTGAGTTTCCTCAAGTATTAGTGGGTTTACTAGAGGCATTTGGAGCGGAAATTGTGGATTATCCTGAACGCCGTCACTGTTGCGGTATGGGTTTCCGTCAATGTGCTTTCCCTGAAAATCGTGATTATACCGCTAGTAGCACCTATAAAAAGTTAGCTAGTTTAAAAGAGGCTCATCCCGATTGTAATTTAATTCTCACTAATTGCCCCGGTTGTACGGTGTTTTTGGATGCGGAACAAGGCACAATTAAGGAGGTATTAGAGGAAGAATTTAACGTTAGTATCCTCGATTATGCCCAATTGACGGGATTAATGTTAGGTTATGATCCTTTCAAAGATTGTGGCATGAATGCCAAAGTTGTACCCGTTGAGCCTTTACTCGATAAAATTGGCATTCCCTACGATAAGTCTAAAACCTTTGAGCAACGCAGACGACCCTTTTAAAAGTTTCGGGGTTAGGGGTTCGCTGTTCGGAGTTAATAACGAGCGAATACTGGCAAGATGCCTATTCCACAGAATCTCAGACTTTTTGAAGTTACACACCAATAAGGATATTCTGTCATTCCGGTGAGCCTTTAGCTCTGAGCGGAGCGAAGAGTCTGTCGAGGAATCTCAAAGTGTTTGGATTTGATCCCCTAACCCCCACCAAATTCGGAATTAAAACAAGAAGTTAATACAGTTAAAGAAAAAATAAAAAATTATGAGTAACAATAATGTCATTGTAATTGGTGCAGGTCCTGCAGGTTTAGCGGCGGCAGGTAAGTTGCAAGGTTTCGGTTTTGATGTGGTTTTGATTGAAAAACAGGCTCAAGTTGGTGGGCATTTAAACAAGTGGTTTAAGGTTTTCCCCGATTTTACCGATGCTTCCGAAATTACGGCTAATTTAAAGGCTGGTTTGGGTTCTACTCAAATTTTAACGGATACCACTGTAACGGAAATTAAGGGTTCTGCTCCTGATTTTTGGGTGACTACTTCCCACGGTGATACAATTAACGCTCAGGCAATCCTCGTCTCTACAGGTTATAAGCATTTTGATGCTAGTTTAAAAGAGGAGTATGGTTACGATATTTATGATAATGCCATTACTTCTGTGGAACTTGATGCGATGTTAAAAGCAGGAAAAGTTACCACCGCTCAAGGTAAAGTTCCGAAAAAGGTGGCAATGATTCACTGTGTGGGTTCGAGGGATGAGAAGGTTAATAATAATTATTGTTCTCGGGTTTGTTGTACAAATGCCATCAAAGTTGCGATCGAGGTTAAGGAGCAAAATCCAGATTGTCAAATCTATTGCCTCTACATGGATATTCGGGTTTTTGGACGGGGTTATGAAGAATTATATCGTACTTCTCAAGAGTCTCACGGTATCCAGTTTCTACGGGGGCGACTTTCGGAAGCTAGTGAAAAGCCCGATCGCAGTCTCTTATTACGTTTAGAAGATACTTTGACGGCTAAACCCATGCGTCTATCGGTGGATTTGATGGTGTTAATGGTGGGCATGGAAGGTAATCCCGATTTACTGGATGTGGCAGGTTTACAACTGGGGTGCGATCGCTTCTTTGCCACTGCCCATCAACAGTATTCTAACAACCATTCTCAACGCCCCGGAATCTTCCTTGCGGGGGCGGCAACAGGTCCAAAAGCCATTATGGAATCTATTACTGACGGGCGATCAGCGGCGGCGGAAATAGCAGGTTTTCTGTTACAACAACGGGGGATTTCTCTCAATAAGCTAGTTTGCATTTAAGTTTATTGGTGATGGTAGGGAATAGGGAAAAGGGAAGAGGGAAAAATTATAAGAATTTACAAAAAACTTATGTTTATTGATTTTTTATTATCAATTTTTTTGATTAATTCATTAATGTTAGAGAAATCTTTACCTGAAACCTGCCACCTGAAACCTGAAACCTACCTAAACCAGATATTTCTGCATCGAACTGAAGTAATAATCAAATCCCTAGTTTAGTATAAGGAGAAGATAAAATGATTACGAAAAAGAAAAAGTTTGTCTTCGGCATGAAAAAAGATCGTCAATTAGATGGCGATAAAATGAATCTCGATTTTGCCAAAAGAGTCGAAGCCGAAGGAGGAAAAGGAAGCGCGATCGCAGCTTGTATGCAATGTGGCACTTGTAGCGGTGGTTGTACAAATATCGATGTGATGGATATGTCACCCCGCACTTTAATTCTGATGATTCAGAGAGGGGAATGGGAAAAAGTCCTGCAAAGTAATACTTTGTGGATGTGCAGTTCTTGTTATATTTGTACCTCTCGCTGTCCTCGTGGTGTACGCCCTTCCGATGTCATTGAAGCAGTGAAAGCTATTGCCATAGAAGAAGGAATTAAGAACGATTCCACTAAATTTAACCAAATTTTCGTTGATTTAGTGCAAAAACGGGGCATTCTCTTTGAACCCGAATTGATGCAGAGATTCGGTGGTTTACAGGCAATGATCGATCAAGCCCCCCTCGGTATTCAATTAGTATTACGGGGCAAAATGTCACCCTTCCCCGAAAAAATCAAAAATCCTCAACAATTTAGCCAAGCCTTAGACAAAGCGAGAAAAAAGCATGAAAACAATGATTAAACCCACCACCACCCAATACGCCTACTATCCCGGTTGTAGTTTACACACCACCGCCAGAGAATTTGACATCTCCACCAGAGTGGTTATGAAAGAATTAGGCATTGACTTACAAGAATTACAAGATTGGTCTTGTTGCGGAGGTTCGATCGCAGCTAGTGTATCCCACGATATGGGCATGGCAATGGCGGGAAGAAATGTCGCCTTAGCCCAAAAACAAAACCTTGATCTCTTGGCTTCCTGCTCAGGATGTTACAATAAATCCGCCCGTGCCATGAAAGTCTTGAAAGACGATAACGAAAAAGATAAAATCATGGCGATTATGTCCGAAATGGGCATCGACGTTAAAGACTATAATATCCAAGTGCGGAATGTAGTGGATGTATTAGTTAACGATATAGACATCGCCTCCCGTGTCGTCAAACCCCTGACAGGCTTAAAAGTTGCTTGTTATTACGGATGTTTACTCACTCGCCCTGGGGATATAACAGGTTGGGATTCCCCCCGTTTTCCCACCTCTATGGATAAATTATCCCGTATTTGTGGTGCGGAAGTGGTGGATTTTCAAAGTAAAACCAGTTGTTGCGGAGGACCTATTTTAGTCTCTCAGGAAGAAAGAGCATTTCATCTTACAAAACAAATTCTTGATGAAGCCAAATCCCTCAACGCTGATTGTATAGTTTTAGCCTGTCCTTTATGTGATACAAATTTAGAGTTACGTCAAGCTGACATCGAGAAAAAATTTAACGTTACCTATAATTTACCTATTATTTATATAACAGAATTAATTGGATTAGCGTTAGGTATAAAACCCAATAAATTAGGTATGAATAAACATATTGTTTCTGTTAAACCTATCTTGGAAAAAATCAAATAACACAACTTTTTCATCAACTGCCAATTATTTAAACTCAGTTCGGAGTTTTTAATTTTTAATTCTTAATTCTTAATTATCAACTATTCAATATTCATCTTTGCCTCTTACCCATTGCCCTTTTCGTCATCACCCATAGATGAAAATTTATCCTGAACTCAGGTTATTTAGCTATCCGCAAAAAATCTTAGTAAATTAGAATAAGACTTAGAAAGTAAATCAAATTCGGCAGTTTTTCCTTGTTTATGAAAAATAGAACGACGTACTGTATCTAAATCAAAAAGAATCTCTCTTTTTTGAACATCTCTAATCCAGCTTTCTATCCAGCCTACGACAACTTTTCTAACTCCTTTCGTGACGGTTTCCACACGATGAAGAGAATAAGAAGGATAAAAAATAATCGTACCTGTACTCAATTTAAAAGAGCGTTCCTCATTAACTTCTTCCAAAATTAGCTCTCCCCCCTCGTATTCTTGGGGTGAGTTCAAAAAAATAGTAAAGGAAATATCTGTGCGCCCTTCTTTCATAAGAGCATCATCAACATGAGAACCATAACCCATGCCTTGACTATAACGGCTAAATCTGAGGGAGTGAATTTTTTTGGGTATCGTTGCCATTTGAAAAACTATATTTTCATTCAATGCCTGATAAATAATTTTTTCCAGATTACGAATCTCAGAGAATTGATTCGATAGCTGTTCATTATTTTTAACCTTAACAGCGTGCCAACCTGCGGTTTTTTTGCCGTCAATAAATTTAGCTTCTTCTAACTGGTGATTTATAGTCTGTAAGATTTCTGGTGTAAGAATGTTCTCTAGTTGCAAAATCATATAAAAAAGGGCTTCTGCCCTTAATAAAAACCAAAAAATTTCTTGTAGATGTCGGGAAAAGTAGATTATTGTCCTAATTTCATCCATTCTTCTGGTAGCAGATTTGCAATTAATTCAAATCCACCGTTGCCGTCTGGTTTTACAACATAAGCTAAACCTTGAGGCGCAGGATAAATACCCGTAGCCGCTTCAAATAAATCATCGTGACCAACAATAACCGTATTTTCTCCTTGAGGGGGTAATTTTGTCAGCATAGGAATCAATCTAGCTTTCATGTCGGCTACTTGTTCATCTGTATAATCTTCCGCTTTGGGAAAATTTAGGTCACCATTTTTCACGTGTCTTCCAAAAGCTAAATCTGCGGTTTGCCAAGCACGACAATATTGACTTGCAATAACATCAGCCACGGGAATTGAGTATTTTCTAAAGGCTTCCCCAATCATTTTAGCTTGATTCCAACCGTATTCACTCAGGGTTCTTTGAGTTGAACAATTACCCATAACAGCAGTTACTTGATCTGCATAATCTTTTTCTGTTTCTGCATGACGGAAGTAAATAACATAACCACCTTGTTTCAAAGAATCAAGTAATTGTTTTCCATTCATTTTATCTTTAAAATCAGCATTGGCTTGTTCTCCCTCGCTATATTCTTCGCCACCTTCTCCACCTTCGCCACCTTCTCCACCCTGTGCCAGTAAAAATGGTGGGATATTTGTATTGTTATGAGAGTTTTCTTGAGCATTAACAAATGATGAAGTAGAGCTTAAAGTTGCAGTTAACCCTATTGCCATTAATAGTTCGAGAGACTTAGATTTTTTCATGATAGTTATTTTTGCGATACGAATTTTCTTGTTTAAAACAGTTAAAGCCTATTGTTTTAATGAAAACAGAACAGATAAAACAAGTTGAATATACTTATCTGGGTTGTATTTACTGTCGCAACTAGAATATCATTATTTCTAAAAATTTGCAATAAGTGGGAAAAGTTTATGGGAAGATAAATAAGGGAAGTAATAAATATTAACCAGTTTTTTTCCCATTAACGTCTTTTTTAGATAATTTTCGTATTTTTTGTATTTAGTTTATCAAAATGTTTAAACAGTGATGCTACTTAAGTTGTCATAGTTAATGCTAATAAATATGAATAAGTATTCCTCAGTAACTAATTATTATTATTTCTTTTAGACCCATTTAAAATACTTAGATTAGGCTCAGAGTATAGTGAAGTATCAGCAGATGAGAGAAGAAGCTCACATTTCAACGAAGCGAATGTGAGTACTTCACGTTAAGATACTGAGGGAAGAATGAAAAAGTGGTATCAAAAAGGTAAGCAACAGGAAATAATTGACAGGCAATAGTCCAAAATACTTATTTTTTATTAAATTATTAAGGTTCTTCAGAGTGTGGTTATGATAAATTAAGAGAAACAGGACTTCCATAACCTTTATTGAATAGTGTTTATAGTAAAACAAAAACTAAAAGTTTATAAATTATTATTTAATAATCCCCTGTTGCCTCTTGCCTCTTGCCTACCAAACACGAATAATTTACACGACGAGAATTGATAGAGCCATTATTAACTTGTCTTTAAAAATTTATTAATAGCTTTTAGATAAGTTGTAGAATCTTCTAACATGGGAAAATGTCCTGTTTTGGGAACTTCAAAATAAGATATTTTTTCTGGGTTTAAAGCAACGGCGGCTTTACCCATAGAAGCAGGAATTATTTGGTCTTTTTCTCCTGAAACTAATAACGTTGGTACTTGAATTTTGCTAAATTCTTGGGGCATTATTTCCACTGCTTTTTTACTAACAGAAGAATAAATTGTGTTTAAAGCGGCATCATAATCTGCTAACAAAAAATCTTCTAAAAAATCGATGCCCATTTGCTTTGGTATGGGTTGATAAAGAAATCTTGCCATAAAAAGTTTTTCTGCAAATGGTACTTTTAAAAACCAATGATAACGAAATTTAACTACATATCCTCCCACTTTATGGAAAGCAGAAAAAGCAAGGGCATTATAAGTGAAAATACCATTACAGGTTAAAATTGCTTTATGTATTCTTTCTGGTGCTAAATTTAAGAATATTGTCCCTACTGATGCTCCCATAGAATGAGAGTTTAAATATACTTTTTCTAAATTAAATTTGTCTAGTAATAATAATAAATCTTGGGCATAATCTTCTAATTCGTAACCTATTTTTGCTCCTTTTTCTTCTTTTGATTGTCCAAAGCCTCTCATATCATAAAGTAAACAGTCATAGTTAGATGCGATCGCATTTGCTGTAGTACGCCAATAACGACAAGACCCCCCCCAACCATGAATAAATACCATTACAGGTTTAGGAGAGTTATTTTCAGAAGGGGTGCGAATCCACTCATAGTAATGATTTACCCCTCGAATGTTGACAGTGCCTTTTTCGTTTAAGTTGGTTTGTGCGGTGGAAGTATTCATTATGTTTCAAATTGAGTTTTTTTAACTTTTTAAGATTTTAAAGGTTTTTACTGATGATAATTTCTTTTTTCTTGAGAGAGGAAAATTATTAATCGGTATTCTTTGGCGATTATTTGGGAAGAAAGGAGTAATTAGTTCTAAACAATGGTCAATTTTACTAATAATAATCGGTTCTGTTTCTAAATCTTTTAGTATAGTTAAATATTCTCTTATTTGCTCATATTCTTCTTGGGTAAATGTTTGATGATGCCATTGTAAAATAACTTGATTAACAGCCCATAATCTTTTTAAAGGAGAAGAATCATTTAACTGTTCGATTATTTTTTCAAATAAATTATTCGCCTTCAAATTTCGGGACTTATTTTCAATCAGAATGTTGGCTAAAAATATTAGCCCTGCACCACTAAATATGGTTTGAATAATAATCCCAAATGCTAACCATTTATTGTCAATTTCTGTCCATATATTCAAAGAAAAATAGCTACTTAAAGAGAAAAAACTAGCAATGGCAATGGAGTAGAATAGTTTTTTATTTTCTGGGGTTAAGTGCTTAGTAAATTTGTGAATATAATTTAACCAATACTGAGATTTTATCTGATAGCTAATAACCATTAGACAAAGAAAAGCTACAGTAGATATAACCAGTTCTAAATCTCCGATAGAAGCGGTTAGTCCTAATAAAAAAAAATAAAATCTTTTATCTTTTAAGTATTGATTAAATAGTATTTTTTTTAAGAAAAAATTATTAACATTAATGGACATTGTTTAACTTAGTTAATCCTTTGGTATCATCAAAGCAGGTGTTAAAAATATACTGTTACTTTCGTCTAACAAAGTAATTGTATCAGAACTTGTAGGAATATTTAGAATGGCTTAACTACTTTTTGCGCTTTAATCAGAGTATCAAGCACTTGATCAGAATCGATTAATCTTTTTAAAACTACTTGACCGATATTCTTATCGAACTTGACATTATCAGACAAAGGACTTACTTCCACCATTATAATAGTATCTTCTACCTCATACAGCCAAAGAGTTTGATCATTTTCAATGATACCAATGGGCAGGGATTTTATATAGGGTTGTCGTCGCCAAACCATTTCATTCCAAAGCCCACTTCTTTCCCAAATACGATTATAAGTCCATCCCGCAGTCAAAAAAAAATATTTCATTAATTTGTTTTCGATATATAGTTTCTAAAATAATAAAATTCTAGTCAATATTCATTTTTCGATACAGTTTATTTGGCTCTATTACTTTAAAGTATGTAAATTATTGGTGTTTGGTAGGCTGAAGGGCAACAGGCAATGGGCAATGGTAAATAGTGAATAGTGAATAGTTGATAATTACTCGTTACTCATTACTTTTTTCTAAAACCTGAAACCTGATACCTGATACCTTGTCTCCCTCTCCCCTCATCTCCCCATCCCTTAAACACCCTAAAACCTGACACCTGACACTTGACACCTAATCTTATCCGATATTCTTAAACCTAACTGAGGTTATTTTTAGACTTCTTCAGGCTTGATTCTCTTAATCGTTGATTTATCCATCGACAATAACCGATAATGAGATGAAGATATAAATAAAGTTATTGTTAAACAGAGAATATGGCAAATTTCCTCTTAGAAATTGGGACTGAAGAATTACCCGCAGACTTCGTTGATAGTGCGATCGCACAATGGGATAGTAAAATTAAAGATAATTTAAAAAGTGAGTTTTTAGAGCCTACAGAGATAAAAATTTATGGCACTCCTCGCCGTTTAGCGGTGTTAATAGAAGGATTAGCAGAAAAACAACCAGATAGAGAGGAAGAAATAAAAGGGCCTCCTGTAACGGCGGCATTCAAGGATGGGAAAGCAACTCCTGCGGCTGAAGGTTTTGCCCGTAAACAAGGGGTTTCTTTAGAGGATTTTCAGGTTAGGGAAACAGAGAAGGGAGAATTTATTTTTATTCAAAAGAAAATGATGGGAGAGGCAACCAAAGATATTTTACAAAGGTTAGTGCCTCAGTGGATTACAGGCTTAGAAGGTAGAAGATTTATGCGGTGGGCTGATGATGAATTGCGTTTTCCTCGCCCTATTCGTCATTTAGTTGCTTTGTGGGATAGTGAGATTTTGCCCCTTGAATTAAATCTTGGTACTAATGTTTTAAGAAGCGATCGCATCTCTACTGGTCATCGTGTATTACATCCTGCAACTGTTGTCATTAATTCCGCTCAAGACTATGTTGCTACTTTAGAAAAAGCCTCGGTTTTAGTGGATGTTAAAACTAGATATAAGAAGATAGAAGAAGAAATTAAGCATTTAGCCACCTTAGTTAAAGGTAAAGCTGAAATTTATCCTGATTTACTCACAGAAGTTACTAATTTAGTAGAATATCCTACCCCTGTATTAGGTAAATTTGAAGCCGAGTTTTTACAATTACCTTCAGAAGTAATTACCACTGTAATGGTTACTCATCAGCGTTATTTTCCCATAAAAGACGAAAAAGGGGAATTAATGCCCTATTTTATCACTATTTCCAACGGAGATCCCACAAAATCTGACATTATCGCCACGGGAAATGCTAAAGTAATTAGAGCAAGATTAGCAGACGCTCAATTTTTCTACCAAGCAGATTGTGATGAACATTTAGAAACCTATTTACCAGAGTTAGAAAACGTCACCTTCCAAGAAGACTTAGGCACAATGCACGATAAAGTTAACCGTATTATTGGCATTTGTCAACAAATTAGTGAGCAATTGGGGTTAAATGAGTTACAAAAATCCGAAGTAGAAAGCACTGCATCATTATGTAAAGCAGATTTAGTTACCCAAATGGTGTATGAATTTCCAGAGTTACAGGGAATTATGGGAGAAAAATACGCCCTTAAAAGCGGTGAATCCCCAACTGTTGCCAAGGGAATTTTTGAACACTATTTACCTCGCAACGCAGGAGATATAATGCCAGAAACTCTTAATGGTCAAATTGTCGGAATAGGCGATCGCATCGATACTATTGTGGGTATAATTGGATTGGGGATGATGCCAACGGGTTCAAGTGATCCTTTTGCGTTAAGAAGATCGGCTAATGCTATCATTAACATTACATGGCACGGAAATCTTGAAATTAATTTAGAGGAATTGCTAACCCAAGCCTGTGAAGATTTTGTTACCTCTCATCCCGACAAAAAATCTCCCTTAAATGCCATTCAAGAGTTTTTTACTCAGAGAATACATACCCTTTTACAAGACGAATTAAATATTGATTATGATCTAGTAAACGCAGTTTTAGGGGATAATGATTCAGAATATATAACAAGGGCATTGACTAACTTATTAGACATCAGAAATAGGGCGTTATTCCTCCAAGAAATTAGAAACAATGGTTTACTCTCTCAAATTTATGAAACTGTAAATCGTTCCACAAAATTAGCAGTTAAAGGAAGTTTAAAAACCGACAAATTAGAAATAAATCAAGTAATCAATCCTGAATATTTTGAATCTAATTCTGAACAAGATTTATACCAAGCCTTACAAAAATTAGCTCCCATCAGTCAAGAAGCAAAAAGAGAAAGTAACTATCAATTATTAATCGATGGTTTATTAGAAATTAACCCCATTATTAGTAACTTTTTTGATGGAGAAAACAGCGTTTTAGTCATGGCAGAAGATGAAAAAATTAAAACTAATCGCTTAAATTTACTGGGTTTATTACGCAATTATAGCCGTGTTTTAGCTGATTTCGGTGCGATAGTTAAATAAATTAAAAGGGGTTTAAGCCCCTTAAATATATCAAATTAAGCAAGAATAGGTTTGTAGTAACCCTTTAAGGTTTCTATCGTTCTGAGAATAAAGGCTAAAGCCATTACTACGAACTTAATATATATTACGCTTGATTGGGGATTGCTGAAAAAGCACTATATAAAGTTTAATAAATTAATTAATCAAAGTTAACCATGAAAAAAAATCCAATCTTTTGGATAGTTGCAATTATAGCTTTAATTATTGACCAAATTACTAAATATTTAGTTGTTATTTCCTTTCCTGAAATTGGTGACACAATGCCTCTATGGCAAGGAGTTTTTCATTTTACTTACGTGCAGAATACGGGGGCGGCTTTTAGCTTTTTTCAAGGAGGAGTTGGTTGGCTAAAATGGCTTTCTTTAATTGTTAGTTTAGGTTTAATGATATTTGCTTGGAAAGAAAAGTTGAGTAAAATTGAACAATTTGCCTATGGTTTCATTTTAGCAGGTGCTTTAGGTAATGGGGTCGATCGCTTCTTATTTGGCTATGTGGTGGATTTTCTCGATTTTCGCTTGATTAATTTCCCCGTGTTTAATATGGCTGATGTGTGCATTAACATTGGTATTGTTTTACTAATTTACGCCACCATCAAAATGAGCCGTTAAAAAGAGACGAAATTTTGTTAAAATCAGTCTTGTTTTGCTCACGGTGGGTTAGTATGCGTCTTTTTATTAGTACAGGGGAAGTTTCGGGAGATTTACAGGGGGGTTTATTAGTCAAAGCCCTTTTTCAACAAGCCGAAAAACTCAATATCCCTCTGGAAATAGAAGGATTAGGAGGCAAAAAAATGGCAGAGGCGGGGGCAAAACTTATCGCTGATACTACGGCTATAGGCTCAGTGGGTTTATGGGAATCAGTGCCTTTCATCATTCCTACTTTACAAATACAAAATAAGGCAAAGAAATATTTACAAACTCATCTTCCTGATGCAATTATTTTAATTGATTATGTAGGGCCTAATCTTGCGATCGCATCTTCATTAAAGAAAAAATATCCAAATACTCCTATAATCTGGTATATTGGCCCACAATTCTGGGTTTGGACACCATTAGGGCAAGATGTTGAGCAATTAGTTAAAGTTACTGATAAATTATTAGCAATATTTCCCGAAGAAGCTAAATTTTACCAAGAAAAAGGAATGAATGTTACTTATGTAGGACATCCTTTAACTGACAGAATCAAAAAAGCCCCCAGTCGAGAAACTGCCAGAAAAAAATTAGGTATTCAAGAAACAGAAAGAATGATTGTTTTATTACCTGCATCTCGACAACAAGAATTAAAATATTTATTGCCAGTAATGGTAGAATCTGCAAAAAAAATTCAAGCTAAATTTCCCACAATTAAATTTTATTTACCCATATCCTTGGCTAAATATAAACAAGAAATAGAAAGAGTTATTAATCAAAATCAATTAAAAATAACCTTATTTGAAGGAGAAACCCTAGAGATTTTAGCAGGAGCAGATTTAGCAATTACAAAATCAGGAACAGTAAACCTAGAATTAGGCTTATTAAAAATTCCGCAAATAGTTATTTATAAAGTTAATAAATTAACCATGTGGGTTGCTCGAAAAATTCTTAACTTTTCTATCCCCTTTATGTCTCCTGTGAATTTAGTTTCTATGACAGAAATTGTGCCAGAATTATTACAAGAAAAAGCCACCGTTGAAAATATTACCCATCTTGCGGAGGAATTACTGTTTAACTCCTCTCGCCAACATCAACTAAGCCAAGATTATGCAACCATGATTAAAGTCTTAGATAATCAAGAAGATTCTGTGTGCGATCGAGTTGCTCAAGAAATTATAAACTATATTTTATAGTTAATAGTGAATAGTGAATAGTTGATAATTACTCATTACTCTTAACTCATTACTTGCTTCCCCCTCTCTCCTCATCACCTCATCACCTCATCCCCCTCTCCTCCGAACTCCGAACCCTTAACCCTTATCTGATACTCTTAAACCGAACTGAGGTTACTTAAATTATTTAAGAAGGGAAAGTTGAGCAAAACTTTTCTTTAAAAGTTGATATTGAGATGTTAAATAATCCATATTTGGAGTTATATCACCATAACGCCATTGTACGTAATTATTACTAATTAAAAATACTATTTCCCATTGCTCTAATATTAAAAAATCTCGTAAACTTTCACAATATTCTTTAGGAGTTTGAGAAGGAAGTTTCGGATAGCCCTTTTCTTTTAATAAATCTAACATTTCTCGGTACAATTTTTCTGTAGGATTAAGGCGAGATAAGTAATTGCGATATAGAAATTTTCTCACTGCCAAAAATCCCAACCAACCGAAAAAGGCAAACATAATTAACCCTAATACCCCTACCAAAATACCCAAAAAACTACCCGTTAAAAACTGCCATAATTTTCCTAGCCAACCGGCACGAAAAATATTCAAAATAGAATCGGTAATTGTACTAAATAAGGCGGTAATAAATGCCGTAATAGGTGGAGGTAACCAACCTGCAATCCATTTCCAAAAAATTCCTAAAACACCAAAAGGATTATCGTCTTGAAAAGAAGGTGGTATGATTTCGTGACCGGGTAAAGGATCAAAATAAAACCAACCATAGCTAGGAAAATAAACTTCTGTCAAAGCATGAGCATCGGTGTTATGTACAATATAGTAGCCCGTAAAAGGATTAAATTGCCCACTAGCAAAACCAACGGTAAAACGGGCAGGAATATCTAAAGCCCTTAACATCATGGTGTAAACTGTGGCAAATTGATCAGGAAATCCTCCCCCATTGGCTAAAAATGCGGTAATAATATCTTCCCCTTCTTCTAGTAACGGATTATCTGTTTTTACTTGATAATTTTGTTTGAGAGCTTGAGCAAGATATAAGGCTTTATCATAATTAGAAGGTAACTCTCTACCTGCTTTTACCATCAACTCTTCTGCTTTTTCTCTTAAATTCTCTTTAGCAGAAGGAGGAATATCCAAGTAATATTTTGCGATCGTATCAGGATAATTATCCCCTGCTAATTGTAAATCTGTTTGACTACGATAGGGTACTCTGGAAATAACCGTATAAGTTAAACCTTCAATTAATCCAGCAGGCGATCGCATACTCCCTTCTGTATCAAGAGCGATTACAGCAGAAGGAAAATAAAGATATTGAGGATAAGATAGAGCTGGAATAATATTAGGAAGATCCCTAACAACAGTATAGGTCTGAATTATTTTTTTTGTTTCGGCGGTGATAGCTGGTAAAGAGATATTAAATTGATAATTCCAAAAATTACGCTTAACATCAATGGTTTGATCTTCCCTAGATATTTCCCAACCTTGTCCTGTATAGCGATCAAAAGATAGTACACGCCAAAAACCGGGGGCTTGAGAGCGAATTCTGAAGAGGATTTTTCTTTCGGTGATAAGGTTATTCGTATTTTGATTAATGGTCGTGTTAAAACCATAATAACCACCATCATCAACTCCAGTGCCTCCCTGCCCATCACCCATTATATCCCCCCTTAAAGTACCATCAGGATTATAACCGGGGTTAACAATGCTTCTATCTCCTCCCTGAAAATCACGATTTTCAAAACCTTCTGGGGCGCTAACAGGAAATGATTGAATTTGATAACTAGGATAACGGGGCATAATCGCAAAAATGAATAAGCCCAAAGAAAGAATGATGAGGGAAAGAGAAAGAATTTTTTTAGGGGATAAAGGCGAGCTTTGCCATAATTGTTTTTGCCGAAATAAGTTTTTTTCTTGTTTGAGTTGTCTAAAATTCTCTTCCCAAACATTTAACCCCATGCGTGAACGATAATCTAAAACAAGAGTGGGAATACCTAATAATAATAAAGCTAATAACCACGGTGCAAAAGCTAAGGTTTGAGATAAAGTTGCAGATACTCCAATTAAAATTAAACCAATAATCATGGAGTAACCTAAATCTTTACGACGAGGTAAATCAAAGCTGTGTAAAACCTGTAATTGCACTAAAAATTCAGCTAAGACTAAACGGGTGTCATTAAGACTTTGAACTAAATTTCCTAAAAAAATCATTAAAGTAATAATCATTCCCATCGCAAGGGCAATCTTTAGGGCAATATTTTTCTTTTTTCTACGACGCCAACTAACTATTGCTCCCACAATGCTTAAAGGAATAGCCCAAATACTCATCGGATAAAGACTTTGAGCGGCAACATCTGTGGCAATGATGCCCACTATTACCATTATCTGTACCAATGTACGAAAAAGGATTGATTCTTCGGTAGGAGGTTTAGGCATTGCCTCCATTTTTTCAATCAATTCTCGAATGGTTGGATTATTTCTTAGCTGTTGCATTGTTAATGGTTTAAATTTATATGAGAAATGAGTTCGGAGTTAGTTAGGGGCGAATGGCCATTCACCCATACAGGAGTTAGAAGTTATTAATTATCAACTATTTATCTTTGCCCTCCCTCCTAAATAGGGCGGGGCTGTTTCAAACTAAAAAATTAGGTTAACTGAGATTAAGTAAGAGTAAGAGATACAAGGATTTTTTCTATTAGTTAAAACTTTATGAACAAAAATCCCCTCATCTCCCTCTCCTCCTATCTCCCGCTCTTTTTTCTTTCTCGAAAATGAAACAGCCCTGCCTCTCGAGGGGGGATAAAGAGGGGTTTGCCCTTTGTCCTTTTTTATTAAGGTAAATTCGTTTTTTGCATCAAGAAGCGATCGCACTCTCTAGCAACTTCTCTACCCTCATTAAAAGCCCAAACTACTAAACTTTGACCTCGACGACAATCCCCGGCGGCAAAAACTTTAGGAAGATTAGTGGCATATTGACCATAATCAGCTTTAATATTACTACGAACATCAGACTCTAAACCCATTTTTTCCAACAGCATTTGTTCAGGTCCTAAAAACCCCATGGCTAATAGTACCAGTTGGGCGGGGATTCTTTTCTCAGTCCCTTCGATGGGTTGAGGAATAAAACGCCCTTGCTCATTTCTTTGCCATTCCACCTCAACAGTATGGACTGCGGCAACATTTCCTTGATCATCTGCTTCAAATTTCGTGGCAGTGGTAGTATATACACGGGGATCATGACCAAATTTAGCGGCGGCTTCTTCCTGTCCGTAATCAAGACGGTAAATCTTAGGGTATTCAGGCCAAGGATTATTTTTTGCTCTCACTTCGGGAGGTTTAGGCATAATTTCCAATTGAGTAACACTCTTACAACCATGACGAATTGACGTACCCACACAATCTGTGCCTGTATCTCCTCCTCCAATGATTACTACATCTTTGCCTTTTGCGCAAATAAGTTCTTCTTTATTGCTATTTAACACGCTTTTCGTATTGGCGGTCAAAAATTCCATTGCGAAGTGAATTCCCCCTAAATCTCGTCCTTCTATGGGCAAATCACGGGGTTTTCCAGCACCGATGCAGAGAATTAAAGCGTCATTTTCTTCTAGCAATTGCTCAGGAGATATGTCTTTCCCAATCTCTGTATTACAAACAAACTTGATTCCTTCTGCCGCTAATACTTTAATCCGACGCAAAACAACCTTTTCTTTATCCAACTTCATATTAGGAATACCATACATAAGTAATCCACCGGGGCGATCATCTCTTTCATAAACAGTAACAGAATGACCAGCCTTATTCAATTGAGCGGCGGCGGATAGTCCTGCAGGACCGGAACCGATAACGGCAACTTTTTTGCCCGTGCGAGTTTTGGGGGGTTCTGGTACAACCCAACCCATGTCCCAACCATGATCGATAATCGAACACTCAATATTTTTGATGGTGACAGGAGGATTATTTATTCCTAACACACATGAACCCTCACAAGGGGCAGGACAGACTCTCCCAGTAAATTCAGGAAAATTGTTGGTTTTATGGAGGCGATCGAGAGCTTCCTTCCATAATCCACGATAAATCAAATCATTCCATTCGGGGATTAAATTATTGATGGGGCATCCCGTTGCCATACCATTAATCAGTTCTCCTGTATGACAAAAAGGCGTTCCACAATCCATACATCTGGCCCCTTGATTGCGGAGTTTTTCCTCTGGTAAAGGTCGGTGAAATTCATCCCAATTATTAATTCTTTCTAAGGGATCTTTATCAACGGGTAATTCCCTTGCAAATTCCAAAAATCCTGTTGCTTTTCCCATATTTTACCTATTGTTCTCTAAAAAATTAATCTATTTTTCTGAAAATATTTAATCAGGAATATCAATAATAAATAATGGCTTTTTTACTAATTTTGTTGGCTTAAAATAACATAACGAAAAAGAGAATAAATTTAATTAGCTAAAAAAATGTTACGTATTTCTTGACATTATTAAGAATTAATGATTTTATTTTCATGTAAATTTTGCCAACATCTAACCTACTTAATTTTTCCTGATAGATTCAGATAACATCTCTAAATTCAGTCTAGTGGAGTTATTTTCAATAAACAACTATTTTAAAGATTAATTCATGTTTTTTTAATAATTCGTAATATAGATGAAAATACTCTTTTTATCTTGAGATTTTCTTACTTTAGCTTCTAGCACACTTCCCATAAAATTAGAGAGTATTTTGTTACCAGTTATGAAAAATTATGGCTCTATTACTTACTTCTTATCGTGTAAATTATTGGTTAAAGTAAGCTGAGGGGCAACAAACAACGGAGCTTATAAAGTATAGAGAGCAAAGGAGAATAGTTTATAGTTGATAATTAAGAATAAAAAAACACCTGAAACCTGAAACCTTTTTCCGAACTCTGTTCATTTATGAGCGATCGAGCGTTCTCTCCGAACTCAGGTATATTATCCTCAGAGGGTTAAGTTCAAGATTTGACCTCTCCCTGTACTAAAGTAACGGGGATTCAAAAAAGGAATATTGAATCGGGTTAAAACCACGATTAAAAATATTTATCCTTTGTGGCAGGGTCAAAACTGCCCTAGACACCTTGGCTAGTGAGATATTCACTGGCTGTATGCTTACATATTTTCGGAGAATATTAGCGGCTGCCATTACATCGGCATTAACAAAAAAACCTTGTTTAGAGCGGTAAAGACCACGTTTAATCCGTTTTCCTGAAAACTGATACCCTTCGGGTTTTTCACCGAAATTAGGTATCAAATCATTATAGCGGGTAAAGTTCGAGAGTCACCTCTCTCCCCTCCCCTAAGAACCGTGCATGACTGTTTCCAATCACACGGCTCAAGCCTTACTTCAAGCCTTCAACTTGGATTTTGAGTGTACCTGTTTATGACAAGCCTTATGCAAATGTACAAGATTGTCAGTGGTATCCTTACCACCATCCTTAACAGGTATTATATGATGGGTTTCTATTTGCTCTCCATTGAATAAGTTTTCACCGCATACAGGACATTTCCAATAAGGACTTTTTCTTTCTGGGGTTTAGTCAATAATTTGCCTTTGTATTGGCGAAGGTTAAACCCTAAAAAGTTGAATCCGTTATCTATGTGAACTATCCGTGTCTTCTCAGCGCTGATTTCAAGTCCTCTTTCTGATAGCCATTGCTTTATCTGGATAAGCACTTCTTCCAAAGATTCTTTATCTTTAGCAGTGACGACAAAATCGTCTGCATATCGTATGATGCCTAGCTTTGGGTTACATTGTTTAATATGTTTTTCTAACCCGTGCAGTCCTATGTTTGCTAACAGTGGACTTATAACACCACCTTGAGGAGTGCCTGTCTCGGTAAGGTTGTGGACACCACTATCGATAAATCCAGCTTTTAACCATCCTTTGATAAGTTCCTTTTTAGGGTGACTATCAATCATGTTTAGGATAGATTCATGGGCAATGTTATCAAAGAAGCCTTTAATATCAGCATCTAAAACCCATTTGTCATGAGTACCCCCTTTTTCTGAATCTCCTCTTAATCGGAGATAGCATTGTCCGATTGCATCATGACAACTTCTTCCGCATCTAAAACCATATGAATTCGGTTCAAATGCAGCTTCCCATTCGGGTTCTAGTGAATTTTTAACTATTGCTTGTGCGACTCTATCTCTCACGGTTGGGATGCCGAGAGGACGTTTCTTGCCATTAGGTTTTGGTATATAAACCCGTTTTGTTGGAACTGCTTTTGGCATTTTCCATTCATTGACAAGTTTTACTCGTTGTGCAGGGGTATTAATCACCTCCTTATCTATCCCTGCTGTTTGCTTTCCGTCATTGACTTGAGTAATCTGTCTGACACACAACAATAGGTTTGATAGGCTTCTTATCATCAATTTCTGCAGTCTTCTCAACTGCTTCCATTGACCAAGTTTTCTGGCACGGAAGATTCGGCAACGCAAATTCTTAACAACTTTATAGGCTTTTCGCCAGTTGACCTGACTCCAGTCCTCTAGTTGTCCGTTGTCTCCATTTATCAAAATCGCATTTGACATCTAACTTTCAACACTCCGTTTAGAATCTTTGTTTTCGTCTCTATCCGTATAAGACCCAAGAGAAGTCTGCTATTCCTTTCGGTCAGGGGCAAATTTTGAACCCTTATCCTAACCATTACAGCTAGGCGTTCGCTTTTTCTCTCATCTTCTACCCTCCAGAGAATTCCGTCCTTGTTACCTTAGACCTAGTGGCTTATACCACACTCTGTAGGGTTTACCCTGTTGTATCAACTGGTTTTGGCAATGTAATTAGGATGGATGGCTATCCTGCGGTGGGGATTGCATTTCTACATCAATGTGATCCTAGAACACATTAATTACCCACTTACCATTTTGGTCTAAGCCTGTCAGGGATAATTTGGCTTATTGCTAGGTAACGCAGTTTAATTACCATCTTAGACTGTGTTCATCCTTCTACATCTTCCCTCTAGCTCCTCACCGCTTAATCCCTAGCAGTTACGGCTACATTTGTGGTCTGCATTCCAACTGTTTCGTTACCTACTCGGTTGTGACCGCACTCTAATGAGTGTTTTACACGAGGGCTGGTGGTAGAAATCACCAGAGGACACGGTGTCCCGTACCAGTTGACCAGTTCAGGTCGCACCAAGGAAACTAGCTTTAGAAGTGTAAGCCTCTGGTAATTCGACAAATTTAAGACCGTGTTCATCACACAATTGATGGATGCGGTCTTTTATTTTAGCCATTGGGATTTGCACAAAAGATTGATTATTTTTCTTGCCGATATTTACGGATTGCTTTTGTCCCTGATTCCATCCAAAGACAATTGTACCTATGCGATGATGACGACAAAAATTCACAATATATCTAGCAGATTTATTAATGAAATCACGCATTTGACGATTGCGTATTTCGGTAGTACGAGCCAAATCATCTGACCAAAACCCTTGGGGCTTTCCTTCTTTTAGTTTTGCAACTTTCTTGTTATACCACTGATTAAGGCTTTTTGCTTTTTTGCCATCAATGATGAATGATTTACCTATATTAGTAACACAACTAAGGGCATTTCCTATACCATGATCCATTGCCAAAACCTTTTCAGGATCATTTTTTTGCATTACTATTTCTTTTTCGTAAACATATTCTACATAGAAAACACGATTACGAGGGACAATGCGAAGTTCTTTGATGGTAGAGAAAGATAAATTGGTAGGCATAGGAAGAAAGAACTCACTCAGCCCAAACCATCTAGTAACGGTTTTCCCTAATGGCAAACGAATCTGATTACCCCGTAGTTTAAGGGCTTGTTTCGGATAGGTTAGACCACAAAAACCACCTTTCTTTCTATACTTTGGAGGACGGGGTTTATCTGTTATCGTCTTTTTATGATATTGTTTTTGCAACTCATAGTAAGATTTAAAGGATTCTGTCACCGATAACAACAATTGTTGAGCAACCTGTGAGTAAAGAATCCGATAGTGATTGTTGCTTTTCAGTAGTTTATTGAGATCAAATTTTTTCAGGTATCGCCTCCCTTTAAACCATAATTGCCTTCCTAGATATACTCCGCAATTATGGAGCTTATTTGACTCCTCGCATAAAAACTCTAGTATTGCTAGTGAATCAGGGTTCGGATTGATCAGATTTTGCTGACATCCATAATTCTTCATTGTATAGCACTACATTAATTGCTGATTGAACTTGTATTAAGATATTACCACAAAAAGAGTAGGATACAATGGGAGACTCAAGTCTCCTTAAGCCTTTCATCCCCTGATTAAAATCTAGGGTTTTTCAGGCTATTCATTTATAATTCACAAAAAATCACTAATCGGCAAAATGAATATTAAAGCTCTGATTTTCTCAGCTATTATTTCTTTTTCTTTTGTTTCTCTTCCTCATCAAAATTCCTTCGCTCAAAGCGACTTGTCTGAAAGTAGTAGTAATCTGGTTTCCCCTGAAACTAAGATAGATTACAGCAACTTAGAAAATTATCTCAAAAATAAAGAATGGCGTGAAGCCAACAATGAAACAAGAAATATCATTCTATCAGCAACGGGTAGAATGGATATTGGTTGGGTAAGAGAGAATGATTTAAAAAAAATTTCCTGTGAGGACTTAAAAAAAATTGACGATTTATGGTACACAAATTCTAATGGTAGGTTTGGTTTTCGAGTACAGTTACCTATATATATAGAAACAGGAAATCGACCGGGTAAATTAATTGCTGACGATGCGTATAATCGTTTTGGGGATCGTGTTGGTTGGAGAAAAGATAATGATTGGATTATTTTTATTGAAAACTTGAACTTTACTGATAACGCTCCCATTGGACATTTACCGAATCCTCGCTCTGAATATTCCGTTACGGGGGGGCGACTAGCTTATTCGGTTTTAGCAGAAAGAATGGTGCAATGTAATCTTAATTAACATCAGTTTGGCTTAAGAATATCTGATTTAGTTAGGTATCAAGGTTTTGGGTGTGGGGGGATGAGGGAGAAATGAGTTCGGAGTTATTAACTATTCACCTTTGCCCTCCCCCCTCTCGAGGGGGGAGAAAGGGGGGTTTGCCCATTGCCCTTTTCGCCATCACTCAGAGACGCAAATTTATCCCGAAATCAGGCATCGTTGAATTTATTTTTTCAATCCGATATTTATCGTTAAAATCACAATAGACGCAATTATAAAACAACAAATATATATGAATTTTTATGAATAAAAAGACTTTTTTTCGTCACAAAATGTTAACTTCCATTTCTTTAATCACACTTTTAACTTATGGATGTGGCAGTGAAAATAGTTCTGCACCTCAACCGAAAGCAATACCCGTTTCCACAACGGTTTTAAATTCTTCTACTCTGATCGATAGTACGGAATTTGTTGGTTCTTTAGAGGCAGTGGAAAGGGTTAATTTAGCCCCTAAAATTAACGGTAGAATCATGAATATCTTTGTGGAGGAAGGGGCAATAGTTAATCGAGGACAATTAATTGCTGAGTTAGAGCCAGAACAACAACAAGAAGATGTAAATGCGGCAACAGCTAATATTCAAGCTCAAGTTGCCGCTTATAACCAGTCATTGGCGGATTTAAGACAGACTGAGGCTCAAAGAGATAGTAGTTCGTCAGATGTTGCTCGTTTAAAAGCCTCTGTTAGTAGCGCCCAAGCTAATTTAAAAACGGCGGAGGCAAATCTTGAAAGTGCGATCGCAGATTTAGATTTAGCTCAAGTTAATTATGAAAGGTCTGTTTTTTTGGTTGAACAAGGAGTGTTACCGAAACAAGATTTAGATGATAAAACTAGAGACTTAAATAGTAGCAAAGCTAACGTAGAAGCCCAAAGAAAAACTGTTGATGCTTTTAGGAGTAATGTTGCATCAGCCCAAGAAGCCTTAAAATCGGCTCAAAGTAACTTCGCGGCGGCTCAAGAAAGAGTTGAATCAGCAAAAGCTAATGTTGCTCGTTCTCAGGCAAATATTGAAGAAGCTCAAAGCAATAGGGGAAGTATTGAACAAAATCTTGCTTTTACAAGACTTATCGCTCCTATTGACGGTAGAGTGGGAGATTTTCAGGAGTTTAAACTTGGAGATTTTCTAAATGTAGGACAAACACTAACAACGATTACTAATAATAGAAGATTCCATCTTAATTTGAATATCCCCACAGAGAATATCGATAATCTTCGTTTAGGACTTCCTGTTGAAATTATTAAGACTGATGGTGGTGTAGGAGTCAGAGGGGCAGTAACTTACATTGCACCTTTAGTCAATCAGGATAATCAGTCTATTAATATTAAAATTACTTTTGAAAATGATGGTACTCTCAAAGATCAACAATATGTAAGAACTCGTTTAATTTGGGATACAAAACCTGGCATCTTAGTTCCCACTAATGTTGTCACCAGTTTAGGGGGTCAGAAATTTGTTTTTGTTGCCCGTGAGGGAAAGTCTAATGACGATAAAACAACGATGATGGCTCACCAAGTACCAATTCAAGTACAAGGTATTCAAGGGCAAGATTATCAGGTTACATCGGGAATTCAACAGGGCGATCGCATCATTACTAATCGTATCTTAGACTTACGAGATAAAACTCCTATTAGTCTTCAAGAAGTCACTAGCCAAGTAAATTGAAAATATTTCAGCGTTGCTGAATTAAGCTATGATTTTTAGTTTGGATCGGAAATGGGGAATAAGCAATGGGCAAAGGAAGAATTAAGAATTAAGAATTAAAAACTCCAAACACTCATTACTTTTTTCTAAAACCTGAAACCTGAAACCTGAAACCTGACACCTAACCTTATCCGATATTCTTAAACCGAACTGAAGTTATGTTAAATTGGGAGAAGCCCTTGAACTAAAAAACACCCTAATTAAAGTTAATTTAGATGAATAAATTAATTAGCCAAATTTTCGTTTCTAGTAGCTTATTAATCATGGGTACAGCATTGGGTGTTTGGGGTAGTCGTCAGTTAGCAACCTTAAATCAATCTTCTGTATCTGATACCATCCCCCCTGAAACATCCCTTCAACCCGTTGCTAATTCTGTTTTTCCTCCTTTTAAACAATCTTCACCTCAAAAACAAGGTAATTTTAATTTCATCTCAGAAGTAGCTCAAAAAGTTGGTCCTGCGGTGGTCAGAATCGAGGCAACTCGTCAAGTTTCTTTTAATAATTCCGAAAATTTTGAACATCCTTTATTTAAACATTTTTTCCCAGAGCAAATACCTTTTGAACGTACAGAAAGAGGTACAGGTTCAGGTTTCATCGTCAGTGATGATGGTCTGATTATGACTAATGCCCACGTGGTGGAAGGAACTTCTTTTGTTTCTGTATTGTTACCTAGTGGCAAAACCTATGAGGGGAGAGTGTTAGGAATTGATTCTATGACTGATGTTGCAGTGGTTAAAATAACAGCCGAAAATTTGCCGACAGTGATACTGGGTAAAGCAAAAAATTTAATTATTGGGGAATGGGCGATCGCAATTGGTAATCCTTTAGGTTTAGATAATACAGTCACAGTGGGCATCATCAGTGCTAAAGATAGATCTAGCAGTGAAGTAGGAGTGTCAGACAAAAGAGTTAAATTTATTCAAACAGATGCCGCAATCAACCCCGGTAATTCAGGAGGACCCCTTTTAAACGCTAGAGGGGAAGTAATTGGCATTAACACGGCAATCAGGGCAGATGCGCAAGGATTAGGCTTTGCTATTCCCATTGAAACCGCTTCTCGCATTGCGGAACAACTCTACACCACAGGAAAAGCATCTCATCCCTATATCGGCATTCAAATGATTACTCTTAACCAAGATACTATCAAAAATGACAATATTCCTCAAAATTTGGGCTTTGAAAATGTACCAGAAAAAGGGGTATTAGTCGTCAAAGTAATGGAAAATTCTCCTGCTTCTCAAGCGGGTTTTCTCCCCGGGGATGTAATCAATAATGTTAATAATATAGAAGTTTTGACCGCACAAGATGTACAAGAACAAGTAGAAATTAGTACCATAGGAGAAGTAATACCCATAAGAATCGATCGTCAAGGGAAATTTATCACCCTAAAAGTTTATCCTGCGGAATTTCCCATCGAGTAATCATATTTGGCAAACAGTAAAGGGCAAAGGAAAAATGGCTCTATCAGTTTGAGTATGTAAATTATTAGTTAAGGTAGGCTGAAAGGCAAGAGGCAATAGGCAATAGGGGATTATTAAATAATAATTTATAAACTATTAGTTTTTATTTTACTATAAACACTATTTAATAAAGGTTATGGAAGTCCTGTTTCTCTTAATTCATCATAACCACACTCTGAAGAACCGGAAAAATTAAGAATTAAGAATTAAAAACTCCGAACACTCATTACTTTCTTCTAAAACCTGAAACCGTCAAACCTGACACCTTATCCCCCTAACACCCTGAAACATCTTTCATAAAGGATAAAATAAGAACAATTAAATATATAAAATAATTTACTTATTCCCCATTAGCAGTGATTAGTCAAAAACAGTTGCAATCTTTTTTCTGGCAATGGCGTGGTGTTTGGGTTGCAACTCCCCTTATCTGTATTGCAATTATTCTCACCCGTTACTTGGGTTTTTTTCAACCCTTAGAATTATTTGCTTATGATTTATTAATCAAAATGCGTACTTCACTACCTCAAGATGACAGGATAGTAATTGTGGGGATTGGCGAGGAAGATGTAGAAAAAATAGGTAGTGCGATAATATCCGACGAAATTTACGCTAATGTAATCCAAAATCTGCTTAAACAACAACCTATCGCCATTGGTTTAGATATTTATCGGGATGTTCCAATTCCTCCGGGTACAGATAAACTGAGTCAATTGTTTCGGGAAAATCAAAATATTGTCGGTATTGAGAAAATGGTGGGGGATACACGTCAATATCGAGTTAAGCCGAATCCGATTCTCAAGGAAAAAAAACAGATTGGTTTTAATGATGTCATTTTAGATCCAGATAACAAAATTAGACGGGCGTTATTAGCTTTACCTGACAAACAGGCTTTCAGTCTTTCCATGTATTTAGCTTTACTTTTTTTACAGAAAGAAAATATTAACTTGACTACTGTGGGGGAAAAAAATTACTGGCAATTAGGCAATACGGTATTTATTCCTTTGGAAAAAAATGACGGTAGTTACGCTCAAGCAGATAGTGGCGGTTATCAAATTTTACTTAATTATCGAGATAATGTGAATCACTTTGACACCGTTAGTTTACTTGATGTTTTGGAAAATCGCATTCCTTCTGATTGGGGTAAAAACAAGATTATTCTGATCGGTTTTGTGGGAGAGAGTTTTCAAGATGTTCATTTAACTCCTTATACTAACTCTCCAGATCAAAGAATGCCCGGAGTAGAAATTCATGGTCATATTATTAGCCAGATAATAGACAGTGCCAAGGGAAATCAAGATAGTCGCACTTTAATCAAGACATGGAGTGAAACTAAAGAAAATTTATGGATTATTTTTTGGACATTACTAGGTGCGATCGTGACATGGAATTTGCGTAAATCTAGTAATTTTCGTCAAGGAATCGTTATTTTTGTTGGTATAGAATTTATTTTAGTCGCTATTGTTTATTTTGCTTTTCTTGCTAACTGGTGGATACCTCTTTTACCTCCTCTAACAGGATTAATTGCTGTGGCAGGGGGAATAACTATCTATACCGCCAGAAATGCCTCTAAAATACGTTTTACTTTTGGGCGCTATTTAAGTACTGAAATTGTCAATACATTACTCGAAAGTCCTCAAGGAGTGAAGTTAGGAGGAGAAAGACGCACTATAACAATTCTTACTTCTGATTTAAGAGGATTTACGGCAGTTAGTGAACAATTACCCCCTGAAGAAGTGGTTAAAATTCTTAATTTCTATCTTGGTTACATGGCAAATATAATCAGTGAGTATCAGGGGACAATTGATGAATTTATGGGGGATGGTATTTTAGTTTTATTTGGAGCTCCTATTAGTCGAAATGATGATGCAGACAGGGCTATAGCTTGTGCGATCGCAATGCAATTAGCAATGAAAGAAATTAATCAACAAATTGAAATATGGGGTTATTCACCTCTCAAAATGGGAATTGGTATCAATACAGGAGAAGTGGTTGTCGGTAATATTGGCTCAGAAAAAAGAACTAAATATGGAATTGTCGGCAGTGAAGTAAATTTAACTTATCGCATCGAATCTTATACCAAAGGTAGAGAAATTTTAATTTCAGAAAAAACCCTACACAGTCTTAGAAACGAGGTACAAATAGCAGAAACGAGAGAAGTATCCCCGAAAGGAGTAAAAAAACCGATAACGATTTATAAAATTATCAGTATCAAAGGTAAATACTCTCTTTTCTTACCTGAAATAGAAGAACAAATTATTGACATTAATGAAGAAATAAAAATCAAATACTCTCCTCTCAATGACAAAGACATTACAGAAGATATTTATCAAGGAAAAATAGCCAAAATTATTATTAAAGATATTGAAATAGGGGCAATAGTTCAGGCTAATTGTAAAGAGAAATTTTTACCTAATCCATTAGATAATTTAAAACTAAACTTCACCAATTGGGCTTATCCAGATGATTTTTATGGAAAGGTAGTCATAAACAATAGAGAAGATAGTTCTTTCAAAATTTATTTTACCTATTTGCCACCTCAAATAGAACAAAAATTATTTAATTTACGCTTATCTGTCATGGATAAAAAAAAATAATTCATCATACTAATTAACCTTATCCCTATACTTCTATAAGATAAGGTTAGTCAACGTTTTGTTTTAAGGGCTTTAGCCCTTAAAATGTCGATTATAGTCAAAGAGTCTATTGAACAATCGGAGAAACCTTATCAATAATTTCTATACTTCCATCAGGTTGCACTTGCCAAACATCATAAACACCCACAACGTCACCATTCTCATCAATATCAACATTTCCACTAGCCCCTTGATAATTGATTTGTTCCCCATTACGTAATAACTCCATCGCCTGACAAGGATCAGTTACTTCTGTACCCTCACCGCCAGACACTTCTCGAATTTTACCCTTAATTGCCTCACCAGAGTTTTCTCCCGCCGCCTGTGCCGCCAACATCAACAATATAGTTGCATCCCAAGTATGAGGAACAAAAGCGGTGATTGGTGTATTATTTGTTCTTTCTGCCCATAAATTCTTAAAGTCTTCTAATGCCTTTCCATCTGCTCCCGGTACTGTGCCTAATGCCCCTGCAATAATAGAATTACCATCTGCTGTTTTTCCTACTTGTTTTGTAAAATCTTCTGAATAAACCCCATCTGTAAGTAATACAGTTACCCCGTTAGTTAAACCTTGTTTAAAAGCCGCTTGTAACAACAAACTACCTGTTTCTGCATATAAAACACCTGCCACTGCTTGGGGATTATTGGCAAAAGTTGCACTTGCCTCACTATCTAGTGTTACAGCTTTGGGATCATATCGTACAGGATTACTGCTATTTAGTACTGTACCTCCTAAATCTTGAAAAGAGTTAACAAATTCTTGCTCGAATGCTACTCCATAGTCATTATTAATAACAACAGTAGAAACATTTTGAAACCCTTGTTTTTTTGCTAAAGCCGCTAAGGCTTGTGCTTGATAAGTATCAGGGGGAGCAGTTCTCGCCCAATAACCGTTAAAATCCCCTGTTTTTGCTCTTTGTGTAAATATAGGACTGGTACTACCGGGAGAAATCATCATGACATTATTTCTGACTGCCACATCTAAAGCGGCGGTAGAAACGCTACTAGCAAAAGCGCCCACAACTCCTGCAACCTTATCAACTTCCGTTAATTTTGTCATTGCCGCACTACCCGCAACTGGATCAGTTTGACTGTCTTCTTTCACCAAAGTTACAGGTTGACCATTCACGCCACCACAAGCATTGATAGTATCCACAGCTAATTGCACAGCAGTGGGCATATTTTGACCGATGGAAGATAAATCTCCCGTAATGGGTAATAATGTTCCTACTTTCAGGGATTCTGCACCAGATGTAGTATTAGCGTTATTCCCTGAATCTTCTGTATTTGTTCCTAGTAAACCGCAACCAACTGTTACCCAGTTCAGACTAATAAATAAACTTAAAAATAATCTAATATTGGTCTTTTTCATAATTTTTATCTATTTTTTGTTAGGTTTAAGCCTTGATCATATCAGATGCAATTTATCGTTGCTAATTTATTTTGCTTCTCTTACTTTGAGTATGTAAATTATTGGTTTAGGTAGCGGATTTGAGGAGCAGGGTTTTTTCATTCTCAAAAATGTCAATTTTTGAAACTAACAAATAGTAACAGATACAGGAGTTTTTAAGTATTAATTAATCAATTATTAAGAAAAAACGCTCCCCTCTACTGTGGGAGAGGGGTTGGGAGTGAGGGCAAGATAATTTTGCCCTGACTTTGAAAAAACCCTGTTTGAGGAGAGGGAAACCACCGTATTTTCCCTTTGAAGGGGAGAAGGGAAAAAGAGAATTATTTAACAATAGTTGATAAACTTTTAATTTTTGTTTTGCTATAATCTCTGTACAGTATGATTTATATAAATTATTTTCTATTGTCATAGGTGCTGTAAAAGAACCTTTATTTTTTACCTCAGTTCGGCATAAGAATATTAAATGAATATGGCTCTGTTAATTTGAGTATGTAAATTATGGGTTAGGGTAGGCAACAGGCAATTATTAAATAATAATGGCTCTATCACTTTGAGTATGTAAATTATTAGTTAGGGTAGGCTGAAAGGCAAGAGGCAAGAGGCAATAGGGGATTATTAAATAATAATTTATAAACTTTTAGTTTTTTTTACTATAAACACTATTAAATAAAGGTTATGGAAGTTATTTTTTATTAATTTATCATAACCACTGTAGAAGAACCATAAAAATTTATAAACATGATAGAAGTTATTTTCTGCCAATTTATCATAACCACTTTAGAAAAGTCACATTATTATAAAATTTTGGTTATAGATAAACTAAATCTTCTGGTAGTTCTGATAACTTAAAAAAATGTTCATCCTGAATGATAATATCTCGAAAAAGTTTCTTTCTTTTATTTGGTAATATTAGTACTTTTTCTGATTTTACTACTGAATGTTTAAAATAATCTAAATTATCACTTGTTTCTAAATAACTAACTAAACGTCGAAATAACTTAGGGAGAATAATTACTGTTTTTTCTTCGTCGAAAAGATCCCAAACATTAAATCCATGATTAGTTAGATCAAATTCCCACAAACCTTTTTTGTTTTTTCTTGCTTGATTAACTGCCCAAGTCATTTTTTTTCTTAATGTTGGTGCAATTCCTCTGTAATAAGTGGGGTAAGATTGCCCTGATAAAAGACTTTGATAATTGACTGATTCAAAAAATAAATTAATTGGTAAAAAAAATTCTTCTCCATCAGGATGATCTATTTCACCTTTGAAAACAAATGCTAAAGGACGACCATGTTGATCTGTTTTTTTTACTAGGATAAAACCCTCTATTTTGTCTTGAGCGGAGATTATTATATTTTTTTCTTCGTTCCATTTAACCTCGTCTATTTCTAATGATTCTAGGAGAAAATGTGCGGCGTTCAAAGCCCATTTTACGCTTTGTTGACACTGACGGAAATGAGTTTCTAAACTGTCAATTCCTATTAGTCTTATCTGTGCATGATTTTCTTCATTCAACTCAGGAGAGATACCTTGTAATTTTGACCAATGTTCTAAATTATATGCTTGAAAACGAATGGAATCGCCATCTGGAGAATAACCAACTACATGAAATCTTCCTTTTATTAATATAAAAGCCATCTACCTACGTTATAAAATCAGAACTTATATAGCAATCCTAAATCATTTGTGATAATTGATGCTCACTCGCCTTAAAAATATGGATTCTTTGGCGACAAAAGACTATTTTTCTACACTTTTTTCTGATTTCATTATATTTAAAACCCTTGTTTGAAAAGAATTTTGATTTCCAACTGCAAACCCCAATTATCGCTCCACTTCCAGAAATTTGTCTATTGCTAATTACTAATTGTTAATTATCTTTATCCCTTGCCTCACCATAACTAGGGAATTTTATCTCGAACTCAGGTTAATTAAAATTTGTTACTGCTAATAACGAATTTGCAAAGTTACAGAAGCAGAGACTGTTTGTTCGCCACCAACAACAGGGGTATTAGCGACACTGGCATCCATTGCACTACGCATTTTGGGCATCATTACAGGATTAGGACTATTTGCCCCATTAACATTAATAGTCACAATCTCTTGAGCTGTTAAGTTAAGGGTTTGTAAAATAACATTTGCCTGTTTTTGTGCCGATGCTGTTGCTTTAACTAAGGCTTTTTCTTGAGCAGATGCGATCGCATCTTCTTCGGCGGAGAGAGTCACATTATCAATACGAGTGGCACCCACTTTGACACTTTCATCTAAAACAGCACCAACTTTGTCGATGGGTAACTCAAAACTAACAAGATTAGTGGCAACATAACCGATTAATTTTCTCTGATTATCGTTATAACTATAATTCGGACTTAATTGAATACCGCTAGTTTGCAGTCTTTGCACAGAACGAGATTTTAACAAGTTTACTAAAGAGTTACTTTTTTGGGCTACCTCCTCTTGAACTTGAGAAGCATTTTCTCCTTGGATTTCAACCCCTAACTGTACATTAGCAATGGTAGTAGGTATTCTTTCTATACCCTCTCCTGTAACAGTAATCGTTTTTAACATTTGTTCTTGTGCTAAAACTGGTTGCATTGAAAGTAAGCCAAAACAACCAATAGTAAGAAGCAATTTTGATTGATTAAATAACATAAAGAATTAACAATGAATAATTTAAGAGGTGTTAGGTTTCAGGTTTCAGGTTTCAGGTTAATTAACGTCAGTTCTGGTTAAGGCAATTTTATTGTTATTTCTAAGAAGCTATAAGGTTTTCCGACTACGAGTTGGGATGCTTTCAGCTTATCCAAAACTCAGGTTAATTAAAATTTCTTCTCACCTATTACTTATTACTTATTACTTATTACTTATTACTTATTTATTTCCGACTATTCCTCAATTCCCTGAACTTTGAATTATAACTTTGTGCCGCACTCAGAGCAAAAATTACTTTCTCCAGAGTTACGAGTACCGCAATTAGTACAAACTTGTACTTCTAAATGTTGTTTTTCTGGTGCTTTTTTCGGTAAACCTAACATTTGAGCATTACTTTTACCCGGAGCAACCATTGGATAACAATTTTCATCCCGCTTAACATGAACATCTAGTAACACAGGACCATCATGTTCCAACATAGATGCGATCGCACCTTTTAACTCATCACGATTACGAACAGTAATACCTTTGACCCCAAAAGCCTGAGCTAAGAGTTCAAAATTAGGCATTCCTGTGGCCATATTAGAAGCAGAATAACGTTCTCCATAAAAAGTTTCCTGCCATTGACGAACCATACCTTGCCAACCATTGTTGATAATAACAGTTTTGGCTTTGATGTTGTATTGAGCTAAAGTAGCTAACTCCTGTAAATTCATTTGGAAACTAGCATCGCCACTAATACAGATAACATCTTCATCGGCTAAAGCAACCTGAGCCCCCATAGCCGCAGGCAAACCATAACCCATAGTGCCTAAACCTGCACTAGAAATCCAACGGCGAGGACCTGTTTTCAAAAATTGTGCTGACCACATTTGATGTTGTCCTACATCAGTTGTATAGTAAGCATGAGGTGCTTGACGACCAACTTCCACAATAACCTCTTGAGGAGACAGAGCGTCTTCCGGATGGGGTACAACTAAAGGATAATCTTCTTTCCATTTATCAATGCGTTTTAACCAATCTTGAGTTAAGCCATCTGTGTTGGGTAAATCTAATTCTCTTGCCCGTTGCAACATTTGCTCTAAAACTTGACGCACATCCCCCACAATAGGCACATCAGGACGACGATTTTTACCCACCTCCGCAGGATCAATATCAATATGAATAACTTTAGCACGGGAAGCAAATTCATCTAATTTACCCGTTACTCGATCATCAAATCTCGCACCAACAGCAATTAGTAAATCACACTCACTTACCGCAAAATTAGCGTAGGCAGTGCCGTGCATTCCTAACATCCCCACAGAAAGAGAACTGTGTTCATCAAATGCACCTAAACCCATTAGAGTAGTAGTTACAGGAATTTGGAAAAGTTCAGCTAATTCCTTAATTTGAGCATGGGCATTAGATAAAACAGCACCGCCCCCAACATAAAGTAACGGTTGTTTTGCTTCACTAATCAAATCCAAAGCCGCACTAATTTGGCGGGGATTTCCTTTGACAGTGGGACGATAACCCGGCAATTTTACCTCTCCGGGGTTAAGAGGTTGATAGTAAAACTCCTCTAAACCCACATCTTTGGGAATATCCACTAACACAGGACCGGGTCTGCCTGTACTAGCAATATGGAAAGCCTCGGCAATAATCCAAGGAATATCGGCGGCATTACGAGCAACATAGGAATGTTTAACAATAGGTAAGGTGATACCATAAATATCAGTTTCTTGAAAAGCGTCAGAGCCAATAGCCGCTCTGGTCACCTGCCCTGTAATAATAACCATAGGAATAGAATCCATGTGTGCGGTGGCGATACCAGTCACTAAATTGGTTGCTCCAGGTCCAGAAGTTCCAAAACAAACCCCAACTTTACCAGTGGCACGAGCATAACCATCCGCCGCATGAGCCGCCCCTTGTTCATGTCTGACAAGGATATGTTGCAATTCGCCTTTAGCCTCAAAGCGGTATAATTCATCATAAATAGGAAGAATAGCCCCTCCGGGATAACCAAAAATATGCTTTACCCCATGACGGCAAAGACTATCCATTAAAGCATAAGCCCCTGTACACTTGATAGGGACTACATCAGAAGACGACAAATTGACAGGGGAAGTAGTGTTAGAAATTACCATATATCTTATTTCTCTCAACGAATCTGCGACTGTATCTATACTTTCATTTTAGAGTCACCCACAGATTAGAAGATTAATTTTTGTTCATAGATTACATATTTAACATTAATTCTAGGTTAAATTCTTTACACTATGCAAGATACGCTCTCATAAATCAAGTTTTTCTGACAAAAAGGTTTAGAGAGTTAAGATTTAGGAAAGAGGTATCAGGTATCAGGTTGCAGGTGTGAGGTTGTTGAGAGGTTGAGGTATTTGGATTTTGGGGTGTTTAGGGATTAAGGTGTTAGGGAAGCGTGTTAATTGAACTCTTTTGCCTTTTGCCTTTTGCCTGTTGCCTTATCTTAATGACTAATTGAAATCTAAATCCTTATGAGTGAAAGGTTTAGCATTGATACCACTATAATCGGCGGCGATTTGTCCTTGTCCTCTTAATTTGTATTTATATGTGACTAAGCCTTCTAAACCCACGGGACCTCTAGGAGGCATTTTTTGAGTACTTATGCCTACTTCTGCACCAAAGCCATAGCGGAAACCGTCAGCAAAGCGCGTTGAGCAGTTATGATACACTCCTGCTGAATCCACTTCATTTAAGAATTTCTCCGCATTATCTAAGTTGGTTGTTACAATACCATCGGTGTGTTTTGAACCGTATTTATTTATATGTGCGATCGCATCTTCTATACTATCTACAATCTTAAGTGCGAGAATTAAATCGCTATATTCAGTCCGCCAATCATCTTCTACTGCTTTTTCACAGTCAATAATTTTGCGGGTGGCTTCATCTCCTTTCAGTTTTACTCCTTTTTCTTCTAAGGCTTGGGCAATGGCAGGTAAAAATTGAGATGCGATTTTCTCATGGATTAGTAGAGTTTCGATAGCATTACAAGCGGCAGGGTATTGAGTTTTTGCATCGACAGTAATTTTGACGGCTGGTTGTAAATCAGCAAATTCATCGATAAATAGATGACAAATTCCATCAGCATGACCTAAAACGGGAATTTTGGTATTTTCCTGCACGTAGCGGACAAATTCGTTAGAACCACGAGGAATAATTAAATCTACATATTCATCTAAATCTAAAAGGGCTTTTATTTCTTCTCTAGTTGTCAAAAGTTGCACTGTATAAGGATTAACTTCCGTTTCTTGTAAGGCTTTTTGGATAATTTCTGTTAACACAGTGCAGGTGTGCAGAGCTTCTTTTCCCCCTTTGAGAATAACCCCGTTGCCAGATTTAATCGCTAAACTAGCAATTTGAATTAAGGCTTCTGGACGGGCTTCAAAAATTACTCCTAAGACCCCGAGAGGACAAGATACCCGCTCTAAAACCAAATTTTGATCTAATTCTCGTTTCAGGGAAATACTACCTAAAGGATCTCTTAATTTTGCCACATCTCTAACACCAGCGATCGCACTTTGTAATTTTGATTCTCCCAACTTGAGACGGGCATATAATGCAGAAGATATATTATTTTCAGCTAAACTACAGTCTTTTTCATTTGCTTTCACAATTTCTTCTTTCCGCTCAGTCAAAGCAGATGCGATCGCATTTAAAGCAGTATTCCGAGCAGATTCCGATAAAGTGGCAAGATGGTGAGCGGATGTTTTAGCTTGAGTCGCAATAGTCAATAAATCCATAGAATCAGAGGGAGGCACAGAAATTATAAAAAACAACAAAAAAAGTATAACTCAATATCATGTTATCTTAACCTGAGTTTTGGATAAGCTGAAAGCATCCCAACTCGTAGTCAGAAAACCTTATAGCTTCTTAGAAATAACGATAAAATTGCCTTAATGCAAACTGACTTAAACAAGGGGCTTAAGCCCCTTGCTAAAAACCCCTACCACCTGCAACCTGCAACCTGCAACCTGACACCTAACCTTATCGGGTATTCTTAAACCAAACTGAGGTTATCTTAGTTCGCAGTGTTGGAGAGAAAGAAGAGGAGGGGAGATGAAGGGAAAGAGAGATGGAATTAAAAATTAATTATTTTTTCTTAACCTAAAACCTGCAACCTGCAACCTGAAACCTAAAAACTGAGATGTTTTTCTTAAAGAACAAGATTTCAGTATTCTGAAGTTAGTGCAAGATCTAAGTAAAATAGATACGATTACATAGTAAATTAGAAAAAAGCCTCAACGGGGCGCAGTAGTGCAACAAACTGGAGAAAAAAACTAGCAATGGGAAGAGTCGTAGGTATAGACTTAGGTACAACCAACTCAGTAGTAGCTGTTATGGAAGGAGGGAAGCCTCTGGTAATTGCCAATGCCGAAGGTAGTCGCACCACTCCCTCTGTGGTAGGTTTTAACAAAGATGGTGAGTTAGTGGTTGGGCAAATGGCAAGACGACAAGGGGTATTGAATCCTCAAAATACTTACTATGGTATTAAGCGCTTCATGGGGAGAAGATACGGTGAATTGAGTGAAGCTAGTAAACGTGTTCCTTACACTATCCGCCGTGATGAGATGGATAATATTAAAATTCGTTGTCCTCGTCTCAAAAAAGAGTTTGCCCCCGAAGAAATCTCGGCGATGATTTTGCGTAAACTGGCAGAGGAGGCGGAAAGGTATTTAGGAGAAGAAGTAACGGGGGCGGTAATTACTGTACCTGCTTATTTTAATGATAGCCAACGTCAAGCCACAAAAGATGCCGGTAAAATTGCTGGTTTAGAAGTATTAAGAATTGTTAATGAACCAACGGCGGCTTCTTTAGCTTATGGTTTGGAGAAAAAGAGTAGTGAGAAGATTTTGGTTTTTGATTTGGGAGGTGGTACTTTTGATGTTTCTATCCTTGAGGTGGGAGACGGAGTTTTAGAGGTAAGGGCAACCAGTGGTGACACTCAGTTGGGGGGGAATGATTTTGATAAGAAAATTGTTGACTACTTGGCGGAGCAATTTTTAGAAACAGAGGGAGTGGACTTAAGGCGCGATCGCCAAGCCTTGCAAAGGTTAACAGAAGCGGCGGAAAAAGCAAAAATAGAACTGTCAGGGGTCAGCACCTCAGAGATTAATTTACCCTTCATTACGGCTACCGAAGATGGACCTAAACATATAGAAACCACACTTTCTAGGGCGAAATTTGAAGAATTATGCGGAGATTTGGTATCCCGTCTCCGTCGTCCTATTATTCGGGCTTTAAAAGACGCAGGATTGTCCCCTGTGCAAATCGATGAGGTGGTATTAGTAGGTGGTTCAACCCGTATCCCGATGGTGCAGGAATTAGTACGGAGTTTTATTGACATCGAGCCTAATCAAAATGTTAATCCTGATGAAGTTGTGGCGGTGGGAGCGGCGGTTCAAGCAGGAATTTTGTCTGGAGAGGTCAAAGACATATTACTCCTTGATGTGACCCCTCTATCTATTGGTGTGGAAACCATTGGAGGAGTAACCAAAAAACTTGTACCTCGTAATACAACTATTCCTGTAAGAAGATCAGATGTTTTCTCCACTTCAGAAAATAATCAAACCTCGGTGGAAATCCATGTGGTACAGGGTGAAAGGGAAATGGCTTCGGATAACAAATCTTTGGGGCGTTTTAAATTAACAGGTATTCCTCCTGCACCTAGGGGTGTACCTCAAGTGCAAGTATCTTTCGATATTGATGCGAACGGTATTTTGCAGGTGATTGCGAGGGATAAAACCACTGGTAGGGAACAAAGTATTATTGTCCAAGGAGCTTCTACTCTTTCTCAGTCAGAAATTAATCGCATGATTCAAGAAGCTGATGAGTTTGCTAGAGAAGATAGGGAAAGGCGCGATCGCGTCGAAAAGCGTAATCGGGCAAAGGCTTTGACAGATCAAGCACAAAGAAGACTAAGGGAAGTTACCCTCGACTTTGGTAGTCAATTCACTAATCCTTACCGTCGAGATATAGATAATCTTTGTCGGGAGATATTAGATAGTTTAGAACAAGATGACGATCGCCGTTTAGATCGTTCTCAAGCGGATTTAGAAGATGTTTTATATGAATTAAATCGAGAAGTCCGTTTGCAGTATAACGATGAGGAAGAAGGCTTTTTCGAGTCCATCAAAAAAACTTTTATCGGTGATGATGACGACGATTTTGACTATAATCCGCGCGATCGTCGGAATGTTTACCGCAATAGCCCTGATACAACTCTTTATGGTGGTAAAGTGAACCCTAGTCGTGATTCCCGTAGAGATTATCGAGATCCCTATTCTCCCCCTCCTGCGAGTAATACCCCTTACAGTGGTAGCAGTGTTTCTCGTCCCACTCCCCCTCCCCGCACTCCTTCCCGTCGCTCTCCTGATTATCCCCCAGAAAGAGGCTATCGTGTAAGTAAAGATAGAGAAATCCCCTATGAAAATGATTGGAATGATGATGATGATTGGTTTTAATAACTGACGTTACGCACTTATTGATGTGTTAAGTTAAGGGAGGTTTCAGGTTTCAGGAAATAATCTGACGGGGAGACAATGAAACTGCAGTGAGGGTAGGTTTTAGGTTTCAGGTTTCAGGTTGCAGGTTTTAAATACATGAACAGTATTTTGTCTTTACGAAATAAATAGCCCGACATATTATCTCAAAATGTTGATAATCCAATAGTTTTGCCTATTATTTGAACCATTGAGTAAATAGAGATAATGATAAATATTAGTGGAGACAAAACCTAACACCTAACACCTGCTACCTGCTACCTATAAGGTTTTTAGAGTTATTGTCCCCCCTTAAGGGAAATAATAAAAATGATTGAACTAAAAAGTTATCGAGATTTAACGGTTTGACAAAAATCAATGGATTTGGTAGTAATATGTTATCAATTAACTTCTCTATTTCCCAAAACAGAAATTTATGGTTTAAGTAGTCAAATACAAAGAGCCGCAGTTTCAATTCCTGCCAACATCGCAGAAGGAAAAGGGAGAAACCATTTGGGTGATTATATTCGTCATCTTTCTATGGCAAATGGCTCACTCAAAGAATTAGAAACTCATTTGATGATTATAGGACGATTAGGCTATCTTAACCTGAGTTCGGGATAAATTTTCATCTATGAATGATGGAGAAAAAAAGGCAAAAGGCAAGAGGCAAGAGGCGAACCCCCCTTTATCCCCCCTCAAGAGGGGGGAGGGCAAAGGAAAAATTAAGAATTAGGAATTAAAAACCCCGAACACTCATTATTTGTTACTCATTACTTTCTCTCAACACCTGCAACCTGCAACCTGAAACCTGACACCTACCCTTATCCAATATTCTTAAACCGAACTGAGGTTATCTTAAAGAGCAAGAATTAAAAGTTACTTTAAACAAATGTGAGGAAATTGGCAGAATGTTACATAGTTTAATCGAAAAACTAAGTCAAAATAAAAAAGGGTGAATTTTTCTGACTTTAAACCTGACACCTGATACCTCAAAACAACAACTAATTATCTTTTTGCGTAACATCAGTTAATAATAAAATATAGAAAAAGTTAAAACTCGATCGCACCTAGTAAAAAAAGGGAAAGCCAAAATGTTCAAGCATGATGTATTTATTGTTGGTGGTGGTTTAGCAGGATGTCGTGCGGCATTAGAAATCAAAAAACAAAATCCAGCCTTAGATGTTGCTTTAGTGGCAAAAACTCACCCAATTCGATCGCATTCTGTGGCCGCACAAGGGGGTATCGCCGCCAGTTTAAAAAATGTTGATCCCGATGACGGATGGAAAGCCCACGCCTTTGACACTGTTAAAGGTTCAGACTATTTAGCTGATCAAGATGCAGTGGAATATCTTACCAAAGAAGCACCAGAAGTAATCATCGAGTTAGAACATTTAGGAGTGTTATTTTCCCGTTTAGAAGATGGTAGAATTGCCCAGAGAGCATTTGGAGGGCATTCTCATAAACGCACCTGTTACGCCGCCGATAAAACAGGTCATGCTATACTCCATGAATTAGTCAATAATTTACGCCGTTTTGGTGTCACCATCTACGAAGAATGGTATGTGATGGAATTAATTTTTGAGGGGAAAGAAGCCAAAGGGGTAGTGATGTTTAACATCGGTGATGGGCGTTTAGAGATAGTTTCTGCAAAGGCGATAATGTTTGCTACGGGGGGCTATGGTAGGGTATTTAATACCACTTCTAATGATTATGCTTCTACTGGAGATGGTTTAGCCATGAGTGCGCTCACCAAAGGTGCGGCTACGCCGAACGCATCTTTACCCTTAGAAGATATGGAATTTGTGCAGTTTCACCCAACGGGATTGTATCCTGTGGGAGTATTAATTTCTGAAGCAGTGCGAGGAGAAGGGGCATATCTACGCAACAGCGAAGGGGAAAGATTTATGGCACGTTACGCCCCCAATCAGATGGAATTAGCACCCCGTGACATTACCTCCCGTGCGATAGTGATGGAAATTCGAGCAGGAAGGGGTATTAATCCTGACGGTAGTAGTGGCGGTATTTATGTTCATTTAGACTTAACCCACATGGGTAAAGAAAAGATAATGAGTCGTGTACCGTTTTGTTGGGAAGAAGCTCATCGTTTAGTGGGGGTTGATGCGGTAACTCAACCCATGCCTGTGCGCCCAACTGCTCATTATTGTATGGGGGGGATTCCCGTTAATACCGATGGTAGAGTGAGACTTAATGGAGAAGAATTGACAGAGGGATTTTTTGCGGCAGGAGAATGTGCCTGTGTATCAGTGCATGGGGCGAATCGTCTTGGTAGTAATTCTCTCCTTGAATGTGTGGTTTATGGTAGAAGAGTAGGACGTGCGATCGCATCTTATGTTTCCAATCGTAATTTACCTGACATTGATGAAAAGAAATATTTAGCTAAAGCGGAAAAACGCATTAAAGATTTACTAAACCAAAAAGGTAATATTCGCATAAATAGTTTGAGACAGGAATTTCAAGACTGCATGACGGAGCATTGTGGCGTATTTCGCACTGAAGAAGTAATGGGAGAGGGATTAAGTCGTATTCAGAACTTAAAGGCTAAATATAGTCAAATATATCTTGATGATAAGAGTCGTTATTGGAATCAAGAATTAATCGAAGCCCTTGAATTACAAAATATCATGATAGTAGGTGAAATAATTTTAACTTCCGCCTTTCATCGTCAAGAAAGCAGAGGGGCGCATTCACGGGAGGATTTTCCCGGCAGAAATGATCAACAATACTTACAACATACCCTTGCTTACTATTCTTCGAGGGGAGTAAAAATTGATTATATGCCCGTTGTAATTAATATGTTTGAACCAAAGGAAAGAAAATATTAGGCGTTAACCTGAGTTCAGGATAAATTTTTATCTATGAGTGATGGCGAAAAGGGCAATTAGTGAATAGTGAATAGTGAATAGTGAATAGTTGATAATTAAAAACTCCGTTCACGATTGAAAGGAATGTACAAGCACAGCGAACTCTCTTTTACCCCTAATACCCTAACCCTCTACTTCTCCCTCTCCCCTCATCCCCTAAACATCCTGACACCTGCAACCTGAAACCTGACACCTACCCTTATCTGATATTCTTAAACTAAACTGAAGTTAAATTAGGTGTTAGGGTTAATTAATTCATCTGGATCAAGTAAGAAAATAGTTTTTTCCTCTTCATTTTCCCTAAAAACAGCTACATGGGAGGCAATTTTAAGGGTGTCTGCTCGACGATAAGAAGGTGGTAAAATTCTAATCACATTTAAGGGAACATCGTATAATTCTGGAGTTTGAGAAATAACAATTCCAAAAGTTTCACCACCGCTATTTTTCACTAATAATAGATATTTTTTTCCTTCTGTGGATAATGCTTGAGGAGAGTTAAATAACTTTTTATGTAAATCAACAACGGTAATTTCTTTATCGCCTAAATTGACTAAACCAAAATGATTTAAACCACTACCAAATATTTGATTATAGTTAACCACTTTTTCCACTGCATCGATGTGTAAGGCAGTATTAAGATTACCAATAGAAAATACTAGCAATTTTACTTTTTCCGTACTCGAAGATGGTTGATTTGGTAAATTAGCGGTATTCATAAGAGTTAACTATTAGATGTTGGAGAATGACAGATAATGAGTAATTAAGGAAAGGGCAAAGTTAAAAGGGCAAGGGGCAAAGGTGAATAGTTGAGAATTAAGAATTAAGAATTAAGAATTAAGAAATCTGAACACTCATTAATCATTACTTATTTCCCCATCCCCCCATCACCTCATCTCCCTCTCCCCCAAACTCTAAACTCCTATGGTACTTGAATACAGATAGGATGTTCTTGGGTTAATGCTTCCTTAAATTTACCATTATCTGCTAAGACTGCGACTAAATATATTTTTTGATCTGGGTCAACGTGCAGATTTTTCCAAGGGAAAGCAATCTCTAAAGCGCGATCGAGTGCTATTCTTACTTCACAATGACGGGAATGCCATTTAAAATCCCCTCCAGCTTCCTCTAACCAACAGGTTTGAGAGGGAATATGAATTCCCAAGTGATAGCGGAAATAGTGGTTAACAGGATCTTTATCTGGTACATCTGCTAAAGGTAAACCGTTATTAGAACCTACCACATCGGCAAAATACCAAGCTAAATGAAGTTCTGAGGGTAAATCTTTGCCAGAGTTTATGCCCTGTTTTAAGTCAAAACGAAGATAGAAACTGAGGTGATTCCAACCGTAGAAAATACGAGGAATAACGCTACTGCGGTGCATAGTACCCCTTGAGCCGCCAATAATAATTTTACCTGCTCTTTCCCAATCTTCATCTTCTCCTTGTCCATCAATGGGGGGATGAATAAAGCTACCGGGGATATAGTCTTCTTCTTGTTTTCTCGGTTCTGCTACTGGTTTGTAGAGATATTCGGGTACAGGCTCTTTTAAGGCTTGATAAAGGGCGATTAAATGTTCCCTGAAAAGTTGATCAAACATATCATCATGGCTGGAGTGATGGGGATCGCCAAACCACCAAAACCAGTCTGAGCCTTCGGCGGCGTAGAGGGCTTCCCATGCTTCTGGGTTAGTTGTTTCTGTGGCTTCAGGATGTTTGGCAAGGGTTTCTCTGGCGGCTTGGAGGTATTCCCATGCTTTATTTTTATCGGGATCTCCAATCCATGTGGTGAAGTTTGCGTCAATCCATGAACCTGTATGGAGGCGATCGCGTTTAATTACTTCGGTGGGGGGGAATTTATCAATAAATTCAGAAACAGTGACTAATTGTATATCCTCTTGACGAGATAGTCTTTCATAGAGGGTTTCTAAGAAAATTTTGCCATCCTGCTCGTAAAACTCCCAGCAGTTTTCTCCGTCTAGGGCAATGGTAACTAACCAAGGTTGTTCTAAACTGGTTTGATCCTCTTCTTGCTTACTTTTGAGACGACGGGAAATGGCTTCTAAATGTCCGATTAAATCCTTTGCCGCATTATCCGCAGTCATCGAACCATAAGAAAAACCTATCAAATCTGATAAACGGTGATCTCTAAATACTATGCTTAAATCGCCGTTCTCCGTCTCTAAACGATAAGGACGATATAATCTATCAGGATCATAAACATTGCCCGTCTCATCCCGATAGAAGTAATGTTCAATGGATATTCCTAGCACTCCCTCATCAGAACATAACCAGTCAAATCCCCTTTTTGCCACATGGGGTAAAATAGTCGGACTTACTGATTGTTCACTAGGCCACAAACCACGAGGCGATCGCCCAAAACGTTCTTGATACATAGCCAAAGCCTTATCCAAATGACGAGGAATATCCTCCTCCCACTGGAAACGCACAGAAGGTAAACGCATTTTTGGTACTGCCACCTGTCCAGCATTAGTATCCGCTAACAAAGGTAAGATAGGATGAGTATAAGGAGTGGTTGTAACTTCCAATTGTCCTGCATCCTGCATCTTTTTATGTTGAGGTATGATGCGACTAATTATTTCCCTTTGCTTTTTCCAAATATTTCTGCGATCTTCTAAATTAAAACGTTTACCCTTTCTTAACCAACCTGCAATTTCTGGATCATCCCAAAAAACAGGATCAATCCATGCTAAGTTATGCCACGCTAAAACATCCGCATAATCATTATCCTGCCAATTTTTTAAACACCATTTTGTCCCCAAATCATGACGCTCTTGATACAGTTCATCATAGCGACGATGAGGGCGAATCATATGGTAATGATTAGCATCGAAAAAGTGATTAATAATAAATTCTTTTTGTTGTATCGTTAGTTGGGAAACCGCCGTCAAACTTAGAGCTAAATAGGGATCTAAAACATCTCCCTTGGCGTAATCCTCTAACTGCAACATTAAGGAAGGAACTAGGTTAACCGTTTGATGTAACTTTGGATATTTCTCAAGAATTAACATCAAGTCCAGATAGTCTTTTGTCCCATGTAATCTTACCCACGGCAAACGATATTGACCACCGAAATCATGATTAGAGAGACGAGACTTATAGAGTGGTTGATGTTGATGCCAAATAAAGGCTACATACAGGGGATGAGACATACTAATTCGCCTGATAGATAAATAATCGTTATCAGTTTATCTCAAATAATTGATAATTGACAATAGTAGATGTTGAGAAGGATACAGCCATAACAATATTCTTCGTGGTTCATTTTGGTTTTTGCTAACCGATGTTACTCATAAACAAGATTAGTTATTGACCAGAGGTGTTAGTAGCAGTTTTTAAGGTTTAGCGAGGTAATAAGTATAAATCAGGAGTCAGAAGTTTTTTACTATCAACTATTCACTAAATAAGGGCTATATTACTTATAATATTCACTTTAGATTTTGTTATCCAACAGATGTAAAATCATCTATAGAAAAACTTATTAACTATCAACAATAACCGAAGTATAAAAATTTAAAAAATAATGCTTTAACCCTCTAATTTTTGTTTTTGTTTACTTTTAAACAAACCACCTAATCCTAATGCTAATCCAGTTCCCAAAATAGTTAAAGGCTCAGGTACGGGTTGTGGAGTTTTTGCAGAAGTATATATGGTGAAATGAGATAGTCCAGGGCCTGGCTTGTAATTACCTTTCAAGATACCATCTGTATTCCAATTTAGACCAGCACTGTCTAATAGATAAGCACTAAAAGTAGGACCTCCTTTCAAAATGGCCATAATATCAAACGAATTGAAATCTATACCTGTTAAACTCCAAGTGCTAGAAGTGCCTCCTCCATTGACTGTTAATCCATTACTTGTTCCGCTATCTCCGTCAACTTTTGCATATTGAGTCCAATTGCTAACATTGAATAGTCCGCTTAAATCTTGATTTTCGTTATTTCCTGCAAAAGCACCCTCACAAGCAATTGAAACATCCAAATCACTCAAACTACACATTGTCGTATTAGCAATAGCCAGTGTCAGAGCATTGACCTTATCAGAAGATAGCCCCAGTAAACTCAGTAATATTGTTGATGAGGCTATTGAAACGGATATGATACTATTAATTCTCATTTAAATCTTTAAATCAAGGCTTTTCTATCTAATCCATATATTCAAACAAAATCGTGCAATTATTTTAAGCCTTATGGAAAAAATTAATTTTCTCAATATCACCATCAATAATGTATCTTTATCAGAACTACTAACCGAATTAAGTACAAAAGGAGGGTTAATTGTAACTCCAAATGTGGATCACCTTGTTAAACTACAAACAGATTCTAGTTTTCTTAAGGCTTATCATCTTGCTGACTATGTAGTATGTGATAGTAAAATCCTTCAATATGCGTTGAAACTGTTAGGAAAACCAATAAAAGAGAAAATATCAGGCTCAGATTTATTTCCTGCTTTTTATAATTACAATCGAGATAACAAAGACATTAAAATTTTTCTCCTTGGAGGTATGGAGGGAGTAGCTGAGAAAGCAAAGAATAATATCAATCAAAAAGTAGGCAGAGAAATGGTTGTTGAGGCTTTATCTCCTAGTTTTGGCTTTGAAAATAACGAGGCAGAATGTCAAGAAATCATCAAAAAAATTAATGAATCAGAAGCAAATGTTTTAGCTTAATTGGCGAGAAGCCTCACGCCTAATTTTCGACTAAAAAAATACATCAAATAGGCGTGGGATGAATCGCCCAACAAAAAAAATATCCGAAGGATTCCACATTTCCTCGAATTTGTGTTAACATAAATTATATCAAACCTCGTTTGCTCTAACTTAATGTTAAAAGTCATTAAAATCAGAATTTATCCAGATTCATCTCAAAAACTAGCACTGGCAAAAGCCTTTGGTAGTTGTAGATGGCTTTGGAATCATTTTTTGAATTTAATGAATGAGACTTATAAACAGACAGGTAAAGGTTTATCAGGTTACGATGTTAAGAAGTTAATCCCTGAGCTAAAAAAACAGGAGGAAACTTCTTGGTTGTCTGAAACTTACTCTCAGTGCTTACAACAGGTTTGTTTAAATCTTGGAGTAGCCTTTAATAATTTCTTTGAAAAAAGAGCAAAGTATCCTAATTTTAAAAGCAAACATGGTAAGCAGTCTTTACAATACCCTAGTAATGTCAGTATTAAAGGCGACTGTTTTAATGTTCCTAAAATTGGTTTGGTTTATGCAAAAATTCACCGTCCTATTGATGGAAAAATTAAAACCGTAACTATTACCAAGAATTGTTGTAATCAATATTATGCCTCTGTCTTGGTTGATGATGGTAAAGATAAACCAAAAGTAAGCTCTGAAGGTAAAGCTATAGGAATTGATTTGGGATTAAATCATTTTGCTATTACCAGTGATGGGAGTAAGTTTGATAACCCAAAAATATTAAAAAAACATGAAGTTAACTTAAAGAGAAAACAGCAACAATTATCCCGTAAACAAAAAGGGTCAAATAATCGAAATAAAGCAAGATTAAAAGTTGCTAAAGTACATAAAAAAATTACTAATTGCCGTGAGGATTTTCTACACAAACTATCTCGTAGGATAGTAAACGAAAACCAAGTTATAGTGCTAGAAGACCTCAATGTTAAAGGTATGATAAAAAATCATTGCCTAGCCAAAGCTATTCAACAGGTAGGTTGGGGGCAATTTTGTACCATGCTTAAATATAAAGCGGAACAAGAAGGAAAAACATATATGGAAGTAGATAGATTTTTCCCCAGTTCTAAAACTTGTCATGTATGCCTTAAGAGAGTAGATAGTTTGCCTTTGGACATAAGACATTGGGAATGTCCAAAATGTAAGACAAAGCATGACAGGGATATAAATGCGGCAATTAACATCCGAGATGAAGGACTACGAATATTAAAGACGGGGCTTACAAGGAGCGGAAATAAATTCCGCACACAGCCCCTCACCTCTGGAACGGGGGATAAAGCCTATTGCCCAGATGTAAGACGTGGTAGAGGAGGACGTAAGAAATCCACTACACCGCTATCTGTTGGGTAGGAAGCCCACACCGTAATCTTCGATTCGGTGTTGGGTAGTTCACTTGTCGGAGTTGGTGCCCCAAAACAAGAAAAATGGATTGTTAAATATCGCAATCAGCTACCCCATGTTAAACTTTTTTTTCCTGTAGGAGCAACCATAGATTTTGAAGCAGGTTACAAAGATAGATCACCTCAATGGATGAGTAATATGGGCTTAGAATGGTTATATCGCCTATTATCCGAACCAAAAAGACTATGGAAAAGGTATTTAGTCGATAGTGTGCCTTTTTTTGTTCATGTAATTCAGCATCATTTCAATATCTATCAACATAATCCTATTTTGGAATTACAATCCCTACCTTTAGGTAAAGTTTTATATCATGCCGGTTTATTATCTGCTGAAGAGTTGCAACAAATTCTGGAAAAGCAGAAAGAAGAAAAATACGGGGTTTATCTGGGGGATATAATTAAAGAGTCAGGTTTACTTTCCCCCGAAACCATTGAATTTTTTGCGGAAGAATTACCAGAAATTATCCAATCAAATCAAGTGTGGCGTATTGGAGACTACCTACAAAAAGCCCATTTAATTAGTCCATCCCAAATAGATTTTATTAAGGAAAAACAGGCTAAGTCATCTTCCCCTCTCAGACTGGGGGAATTGATTGTTTATGAGGGTTATGTTTCAAAACAGACAATGGATTGGTTTATTGAATTTCAGTATGTGTTAAAGTTTCAAAAAGGAAAGAATCCTACTTTCAAACAAGTATATCAAGAATTAGAGTCTTTTCCTATAGTCAAATAACTATAAGTTCGAGATAAAATTTTCGCCTGTGTTAAGGTGTCAGGTGTTGGGCTTTACCTGAGCTATGATAATTGAGCTATTTTGCGATCGAACTCTTGTTGTGTAATAATACCATTTTTGAGAGCTTCTTTTAACTTAACAATTTTGGTTTTATTTCTTTCTGCTTTTCTTTGAGTTAAAAACTTTTCCCTCACATTTGCCTCTAAATCATGCACTTTTTTTTCGTATTCTATTTGGTCTAAAATTCCTTGAGAAAAAGCATCTTGTAATTTTTTTACTTTTTCCTCAATGAGTAAATTAACCTCATAATCATCTAATTGTTTTTCTAAAATAGCCTTTTTTCTCACAAACTCTTCTTCTGTTAAAATCTCATCAGTAAAAGCAATTTCTAACTTATCAATTTCTGTTTGTAACTCATTAATTATTTGCTGTTGATCTGAATTTTTTTCTATATTTATTTCATAAACATAATCGGTGTTATTAGACTCTTTAATTGTCCCTTCTTCCTTTGGTTTTACTCTGACAAAATTAGCGTCTTTTTCTAAATAACTAATTAATTGATTTTCTAACCATAAACCCCAACCAGCCATGGCTATTCCTGTCCAAATAGTTAAACCCGCCGTAAAAATACTAGCAAAACTAGCCCCTGCTATATTTTGAATCCACTTTCCCCTACCTGTTTCTATTACAAACTCTTTTTTCCCGTTGAGGCTTTCTGAAGATATGTAGATTTTAATTTTAAAAGCCAAATTACTGCCTAATAACGTTCTAATTGTACCAGTTTTTCGAGCCTGAATTAAGTAGTAAGTATCTTGTTTAATACCCTCTACTTCATATAATTGACCTTTAAACCAGAGAATAATTGCTTGATATGCTTTTTCTAAATCTTGATTACTATTAAGAATAAAGTAGTTTTTTGCCATAGACTTTATTTTTTTCTTATTAATAAATAGTGTTTATACTTGTTATTATAATTGAATTTATCATGATCTCATTAACTAAAAATACAATAAGTGCGATCGAATCTCTTAACTATCTTAACAATCTCATTCTATTACTATCATTAAAAAAAACAAAAACTTGATTAAAATAAAAGGGAGAGAACCAGTTGTTCTAAATATTAATGAAATACAAAATGTTTTTTGAGCGAAATCAATGGCATAAAATTATATTTCTTCTGTTGGGGTTATTAATATTTTCTCTGACTTCTACCCTTGAAACTAATTATTTGCTCAGAAACTACCTATTAATTATAGAAATAAAAACTGTTTTGTTACTATTTTACTGGTTATCTTCCCAAAAGAGGAAATGAGAAACTGAAGTAAAGTAATAGATGATTTTTTTAGCAACAATTAGAAACTATGAAACAAAAATCTATAGCGGCTGTACTTGCATTTTTTGTGGGAGGTTTTGGGGTTCATAAATTTTATTTAGGGAACAACTTTGCGGGGATTTTATATCTATTATTATTCTGGACTTTTATCCCTTCTATTCTAGCAATTTTTGATTTTTTAGGACTATTATTAATGTCAGAACAGGCATTTAATGCCAAATATAATTTACAGGAAGTAAATAAACTTAATCTATTACAATCATCCCAAAATGATAATATTGACAAATTAAAAAAAATCAAAGAACTTTATGATCAAGGCATTATAACAGCAGAAGAATACGAAGAAAAAAGAAGAAAATTTTTAGATTTATTATAGTCTAGTTTCTATCTAATGACTTTTTGCAAAGGAATAAATAGAAAAGTTAAGGTTATACATTATTTTAAAAAACTAATAAAAAGTAAATTAAATGTGTCTTAGCCTAATCAGTTAAAAATTGTGAGAGGAAGAAAATAAATGTCTAATAGTAATTGGTTTGAAAAAATACCTTCATGGGTTTGGTGGTCATTAACTCCATATTTTGGTGGTTTTTCTTTTATATATGCAGGTTGGAAAATTAAAAATAATAGGTGGGTTTTATGGGGAATAGTTTTCATTTTTGGTTCAATAATTACTGGTGGTTTTATAGGTAGTTTTTCTAACTTTTTAATTTTAATTATGCCCTTAATTCAACTGGCTACAGCTTTTAAATTTAAGCAAGAATTTTTAGTAAAAACTGCCCCTAAAAATATTTTAATTTCATCCTTAGAAATAGCCGAATCTATCGCAAAATATCGAGGTAAAATAGATATTAATAATTGTTCTCAAGATGATTTAGTTTATGGTTTAGGTTTACCCATCGTTTATGCGAATGATTTACAACTTTTAAAAGAAGAAGGGTATATGTTTACCCATTTAGAAGAATTAGTCGATTTAGTCGGTATTCCTGAGCAAATTTTACGCAGAATTGAGCCTTTAATTATTTTCACCTACGACATAAATAAAGAAACTGATATTTCTTGGCGACGTTTAAATAGTCTTTCTATTCAAGAATTGGTTTCCCATGGTATTGATGATGTAAATGCGGAAAAAATAGTTTCAGAAAGAAACCAAAAAGGCGCTTATAAATCTTTATTAGATATAAAAAAACGTACAGGAATACCTATTAATATTTATCGTCATCTCGTATGATATTGGAGGTTAAAGAATAAAATTAGAGTTAGGAATTATTATACTAATGAATCATCAATTATTACTATTTTTTATAGTGTCTAACAGAGGTTATCTGATGGTATAATGTAGTGTGAACAAAAAATAATTACTTAACATAAATTTATTTATGGCAGAGACAATTTTTAGTAAAATAATTCGGAAAGAAATACCAGCAAATATAGTTTATGAAGATGATTTATGTCTAGCTTTTAAAGATATTAATCCTCAAGCACCAACTCATATTTTGGTGATTCCGAAAAAACCCATTGTTTGTATTGATGATGCTCAATCAGAGGATCAAAATTTATTAGGACATTTATTATTAACGGTGAAAAAAGTTGCCGCAGAAGCTAATTTAAGCAATGGTTATCGAGTAGTAATTAACAATGGTAATGATGGTGGTCAAACAGTGGATCATTTACATTTACATATTTTAGGCGATCGCGCTATGCAATGGCCACCCGGATGATTTAGCAATTATTAATGAACAATTAGTAATTAGTAATTAAAGAAAAAATAAAAGTTTTTATTACTGATAAATAATGCCATGCTAGAGAATTTACCACCTTTAACAAATGAGACTATTTGGGATATTTTAGGAGAAAAAATAGACGATGAAACAGTAAATAAATTAGTGTGGTATCATCTTGGTTATCGCTATAATCATGAATCGCAAACATGGGATAATTCAAAAGTAGAAGATAGTTGGAAAAAAGAATATCCTATTCCCCCCGATTTTATTGCCAATCGCCCACCCAATGTTAAATTAACTAGGTCAATTCCAAAGGAAAAAAAGCAATTATTAAAAGAAAAATTAGGTTTTAAAGGTTATAAAATTGGCGAATTTACCCCTAGACATACCCGTCGTGCAACAATGGCAAATTGGCTTTTATCCCTCACTTGAACTATTCACTAACTATCCTTTTCTCGCCAATCCCCCAAAATTTTATTGTACTCAGTTGATTAAAGAAGGAATAGTTACTATAAAATTACAGCCTTCATTTTCTTTGCTTTCTACCTTGATTTTGCCTTGATGATTTTCAACAATAGCAAGTGCGATCGCAAGTCCTAATCCTGTGCTAGAATTACCAAAACTATTATTGCTACGGGCAGAATCTCCTCGATAAAATCGCTCAAATAAATGGGATAACATAGATTCTTTTATGCCAACACCATTATCTTTCACTTCTACTTGATAATAAATTTTGTGATGTTTTTTATAACTGCTTAATAGTACTTTAATAACTAATTTTTCTGATAAATGTTTATCTCCTTTACCGTGAATTATGCCGTTACTAATTAAGTTAGTAAATAAACGATTTAATTGAGTCCAATCACCAATAATAGTATAAGGTTCATTATTTAATTCTTGCCAGTTTATATCACTATCTAAAATGTCAAAAAGTAAGTCTATATTCTGATTATGGGCTATAATTTTCTGTTCTTCAATTACTTCTAATAATAAACCATCTAAAGGTATTTCCCCAAAATTATAATTAACAATACCACTATCATTACGAGCTAAAAATAATAAGTCATTGACTAAATTATTTAATCTTTCTGTTAATCTATCTAAAATTTTTAACTGTTTTTGTTGAGTATTAATATCTATATCTGGATAGGATAATAAACTTTGAATATTCGTTTTAATAGTCGCTAAAGGATTGCGCAATTCGTGAGAAGCATCCGCCGTAAATTGTTTTAAACTTTGATAAGAATCTTTGACTGGTTGAATCGCAATACCTGACAAAAACCAACCAATAGCACCGACACTAATAATTAGTAATATAATGCCCAAACTTAAATCAACTATTAATTGTTGAATAGGTTTAACCACATCAAATAAAGGGTGACTTACTCGCAAATATCCTAAAACATAACGCCCTTTTTCAATCCTTTTCGTAATTTGACGCAGTAAATAATCATCAGAAATGCGGATAGTTTTTCCCCCAGAGTGAAAAGAAAGAGGAATTGGCAAAGGTTTTTCCAAAGTTTCCCATAATAGCTCACCATTGGGACTAAACCATTCTAAGTCAATATGATCATCTTCTACTTGATTCGTAGCATGAGGATGTTGATAAAAACTTTTGTCTAAATTAACTCGATACTTTCCCTCCGCAGCTGCTATTTCTTCTATTACTAAAGATGGTTCAACTATTTCAATAACGTGTTTTAATGTATCATCAATACGATCTAACAAAGTTTTATAAACATATCCATAAATACCTGTGGCAAAAATAATTAACAGGATTGCGGTAATAGTTGTGTACCAAATAGCTAAACGACGACGAGTGGCTTGAAACAAAGCAATAAAAAATTAAGTAATTAGGAGTTTATGAAAAAGTATTTTGGCGGAGGTAGGCAAAAGGCAAGAGGCAAAAGGCAAACCCCTCTGTGTCTCTCCTTAAAATAAACCGCCCTTTATCCCTCCTCTCCAGGGCAGAGCAAAAGTGTTTAATTAACACGCTTCCTTAATACCCCAACCCCTACCACCTGCAACCGTCAAACCTGCTATCTGTCATCTGAAACCTTTTTTTAGAAATAGTTTACCACAACTACTGTGAAAGAACTTTAATTTTATCTTACAATTAAGATAAAAACTGCAACTACTAAGACAAAATAACCGAAGGCTTTTTGTAAAGATTTTGCCTCTATTGTTTGACTTAATTTTGCTCCGATAATAATACCTAAACTAGCAAATAAGCTAAAAGTTATCATCACAAACCAGTTTAACTCTACCTGATTTAAGTAGCCTAAAAAAGCACTGGCTGAATTAGTAGCAATAATTAAGAGAGAAGTTCCCACTGCTTCTTTCATGGGTATTCCTCCCACTAATACTAAACAGGGAATGATTAAAAATCCTCCTCCTACTCCAACAAATCCTGTTAAAACACCAACGCCAAATCCTTGAAAAGTTGTGAGAATTATTTTTTGGTAAATTTTATTTTTAGAAGTAATTTTTTCTGAATTTTCTTCTTTCTTATCTTTGTTTTTTTTACTGCTTTTTTTAATCATTAAAATACTGGCTAGTAACATAATTATTGCAAAGCTAACCAGTTGAATTGTATCAGTAATAAACGATAAAGTTGTTATTTTTGATCCTAAAAAAGCCCCTATCATGGCAGGAGGAATAAAACCAAGTGCAACGGGTAAATTAACATTTTTTTGTTGCCAATGGGGTATTAAACCAACTATGCTCACTATTCCAACTATAAATAGACTCATGGCGATCGCTTCTTTGGCTGTCACACCCACTACATATTTAAGAATAGGCACAGCTAAAATTGAGCCACCGCCACCAATTAAACCGAGACTTAGACCCACTAAAACTGCTAAAAATAAGGCGATTGTATAACGCATATTACAAAAAAAAATTTAGGTTACAACTCAACGGGAAGATGATGAGATTGCCACCCCAAAATACCTCCTTCTAAATCAAAAACGAAATTTTTCCCCATAGCAATTAGTTTTTGTGCCACATCACTAGAGCGTTTTCCAGAACGACAATAAATGATTAAATTATCCTGTTGAGCAAGATTATGTAACTCTTGGGTAGTTAATAAGGAAGTAGGCTTGAGTACCGCTCCAGTAATATGCCCCTGATTATATTCTGATAATTCCCGAACATCAACTAAAGTAACGGACTCTTGACTTAACTTAGCGTATAATTGTAGAGGCGAAATCAAAATGATTTTTTCATTTTTCACAGGAATACAGACCATTTTTCCTCCTGATTTATAAGTAGAAAAATTAGTTTTTTGTTACTACTTGAAATTATTATTTTTAATACTTAAACTAAACTAGGAATATTTCCACATTGTTGATTTGCGGGAATAGCTTCCATGATTTTAGTCGGATTTGGTAAATTTAGATTATTCATAATCTCGACAAATTCTACTTTATCTTTATGAGCAATCCGAGGATTAAACTGTTTTTCTTCTTTGATAGTTGATACTGTTTGCCCCCGATAATCATGACCGGGATAAACGAAGGTATTATCTGGTAAAGTAAAGAATTTTTCCGTAATAGACTCATACAAATCTTCTGCATTTCCACTCTGAAAATCGGTTCTACCACAACCTCTGATAAATAAAGCATCCCCTGTTAAAAGATGAGTTCCATTTACTAAATACGCAAAATGACAGTCTGTATGTCCGGGAGATGCGATCGCCTTTATTTCAATTTTGCCTACCTTAAGGACTTCTCCATCGAGAATGTGTCGATCCGCACAACTTACATTCGCTTTTTCTGGTACGATGCCAATACAATGAGCTAATTCTTTCAATTTACCAGTACCCGTAATATGATCCGCATGAACATGGGTTTCTAGGCAGAAAATTAAATTTAACCCCAATTCTTTGATTAACTGAAAATCACGATCAACTTGTTCTAACACAGGATCAACTAAAACCGCTTCTTTGCTATCTTCATCAGCAATTAAATAAGTATAAGTCCAAGTACTCTGATCAAATAATTGACGAAATAACATAATATTTTGACTCATCTATATTGATTATATGACTATTCTACTATCTGGTTATATGATTGTAAAGACTTAGTCAGTGAAAAACCGAAGATTAAGCCAAGTTTTGAGTTTTGAAAAAATGGGGGGGGAGTGAGATGAGAAAATGATGGGGAAATTAGTTCGGAGTTCAGAGTTTTTAATTCTTAATTATCAACTATTCACCTTTGTCTTCCCCCCTAGAGAGGGGGGATAAAGGGGGGTTTACCCTTTATCTAATTCTTTTTCCGCCATCCCTTAATTACTTTTTGTTTTTCTCTGGCAATAGCGAGACTGTCATCGGGTACATCGTGAGTAATAACTGAACCTGCCGCAATGGTTACATCTTCGCCGATATTAACAGGCGCGACAAATACACTATTTGAACCAGTTTTGGTGCGATCGCCGATAATAGTAGGATGTTTGTTAACTCCATCATAATTAGCGGTAATTGTACCAGCACCGATATTAACTTGATTACCGAGGGTAGCATCTCCGATGTAGGATAAATGAGCAATATTTGTTTTATGTCCAATATTACTTTTTTTGATTTCTACGAAATTACCGACTCGACAACTTTCACCTAATACAACTCCTCCCCGTAAGTGGGCAAATGGTCCTATTTTTGTATCATTTGCTACTTGAGAATCACTGATGACTGAGTATAATGCTCTTACGTTTTTTCCTAGTTGACTATTTTCGACGAGACAGGCAGGACCAATATGACAACCGTTGCCGATAATTGTATTTCCTCTAATATGAGTCTGAGGCTCTATAATGACGTCTATGCCTAGTTGGGCAGATTCTTCAATGGTGATGCTATCGGGATCTATCATTGTCACTCCTGCCATCATCCATGCTTCTTTGATTCTGGCTTGTAATATGTCGTAAGCAACCGCTAACTGACAACGATCATTAATGCCACTTATTTCTAAATGATCATCTACATCTAAAGCCATGACTCGATGGAGATAGTCAAATACTTCTGTGAGGTAATATTCTTTTTGATCGTTATTAGTGCTTAATTTGGGTAAAACTGCTTTTAATTTTTGCCAATTGAAACAGTAAACCCCGGCATTGATGCGATTATTTTGTTTTTGGGCTCTATTACAATCTCTATCTTCTACGATTTGAGTAACAATATTATTACTGTCGCAAAATACTCTTCCGTAGCCTTTGGGATTGGGCATATTTGCCGTTAGGAGAGTGGCATCATTTTTGTTTTCCTGATGAGTTTTGACTAATTCTTCGATAGTTTGCGATCGCAATAGGGGTACATCTCCATTTAAAACCAATAAATCTCCCTCAAAATCGTCTAAAGGAGGCATTAACTGCTGAATGGCGTGTCCTGTGCCTAATTGCTCCGTTTGTTCTACAAATTCGACTCCAGACAAGTGATTAAGGGCAGATTTGACTTTTTCTCCCTGATAACCAATGATAACTAAACTGCGATCGGGTTTGATTAAATCACAACTATTTAATGCCCTTTCTACTAAACTTTTGCTTCCCAACTTATGTAATACTTTAGGAAGTTGAGACTTCATTCTCGTTCCTTTTCCTGCGGCGAGGATTGCAACTGCTAACATTGTCATTTCCTACTCAATTTATTTTACTAATTCCCCAATTCCCTAATACCCTATTTCCCCAATACCTTATAACTCCTAACTCCTGTACGGGCGAATGGCCATTCGCCCCTAACTAACACCTAACTCAGCTTAACTGTTGCTAGGAACTAAGTTTAAGTAAGCGTCAAAATCTTTGATGGCTTCTGAAAACTCATTTTTAGCACTAACGCTATTTCTGTCTTTAGCCGCCGCATCAATTCTTTCAAAATGTCCGAATAAGTCTCTGGCAATTTGTTGGGCAGGTTTTTGATCTTTAGGCAACAATTTACGTGCTACAATTGCCATGTTTTGACGTAATTCTCCTAAAGGACCATGGATAAAGGTTCTGGTATCAACCCAGTTTTCTGCGTTAATTAGCTCTTGGAGAGTGGACATTTGCGCTCTTGCTTCGGCAATAGGAGTGCGATATTCTTCTAATTGAGCGATTTTTTCTGGAGTGTAAACGGTGGGTATTTTCGCTTTGGTAGGTGAACCACAGCTAACTAATAATGTTGTTGTAAAGACTAAAATTAAACACAAGAGAGGACGAAATAAATTTTTCATTTGCTCTTTAATAAATTTTTCTGATGGTTTGTATGTTTAATTTTCAACTCTCCATTGTCAACTGTCAATAGTAATTAATTCTTAGGCTAACATGGTTTTTAGTTTACTGATAAGAAAGATGCTATAGATAAAGTTTAATTTATATTTTAAGAGTTGAAAAAAATGCGATCAAACTCTTATTCGCTCTATGTTAAACTTTCCCTTTCAAAGTTAATCAACTATTTCGATTTTAGGAATATAATCACCACTAGCCTTACCATCTAATAATTGAGCGAATAATTCATTTAAACTAAGATTATCTTTGATCTGAACTAAATTAGATCTAATTTGACAATTTTCTAGTTTATTTACCAGTTGTTTTGCTGATTGATAGTTATGGCTATTTTCTAGTACAAATTCAGAATTAATTTCTCTAAACGTTAAGAGATAAACTAGACAAAGTAAGGTATTTTGGAAATAACCTTTATTTTTGTTTTCTTCGTAATTTAGAGTTAAACAGTGATTGATAATATCAGAAAAATGTTGTTGATAATTTAACCACGTACTTGCTTCTTCAAAATTAAGATACCATAGTAAAATTCTTGCATATCCCCATAAATAGGCTTCTATTTTGTAAAACTCTTTATCTTCTTTTTGAGAATAAGTTGAAAATAGATTAAAATACTGTTTTTGTCTTGATAAAATACAAGCTAATCTGGCTATGTTTTGCAAGTGTTCCTTAAAATTTTTAACATTATTTGAAGTTAGTTTATCATAATCAAAAAGATAATTTAAAGACATATTTTGAGTCAGACCATAACTTTTTCCTAAAAATAATAAAATATCTATATAAATATTATTAATTGATAGTGAATTTTCTCCCTTAATACTATAATATTTTCTTCTTAATTTACTTAAATTTTCATCAATTAGGTTTTCTAAATCTAAATAAATACTCAATATGTGATTAATATTTTTTTCACTGTTTATTGGGATATAATTCAAAATAGGAGTAAAAGTGTTGTTTGCTTCTAATCTCAATCGTCTAATTTCTTTCGCATTTCTAACAAAATTATAACTATTATAGTTAGCTGATTTAATATTTCTTAGTTTATCTTTTATATTTAATAATGTTTGCTCAATATCTATATAGTTTTCCGATATTTTATCTAGCCCTATATTAGATAAATTATTACGAGTAAATTCATTAATATTTTTAGTAGGAATATAACCTAAATTATTTAATTCTGGTGCATTTTCTAAAGAAGAATTTAAAATTCGATTATATTGATCAATAACTTCTAATTTTGGCGGTTTACCCGGTTGAAGAATAAAACATATTTTTATCAATAAATTATTATCTTCATTTTCATCGTAATATTGATTTTCAATTTTATACATTTTCTTTTTCGATGTTTCTTCATCAATTAAAGACCCTCCATTAATAGTAAAAGGTAAATAAACTGAAGGAACTGGCATGGTAAATTCTTGTTTTAATTCAAGATTATCATTTTTATATTCTCCATAAATTTTTTCTTCTTTTTGCCCTTGATAGCAAATTTTTTCTGGTAAACTAATTTCGTTATCTTTATTTTTTTCTCTTCCTGCTACAAAAAAGCTAATTTTGTCTAAATGTTGCCCATATAGAGGAAATTCTTTACTTTCTTCTAACCAAATCTCTTTAAATTTTCTAAAATCATCAGTTTTAACGCTTATTACATTACTTGAGAATGAAGTATTAACTAATATTAAATCATAGCTACTTATCACTAAAAAGTTATACTTATCTCGGTTATCTTCGATAATCTTATTTAATTCTTGTAAAGGCAATTCTTGACTAATAATTTTCCTAATTTCTTCTCGGTTAAGATGATAATGATAAAATTTTTCACCTAAGTATATTATGATAGGAAAAGATGTGATATTCTTATCCTGTTGAGAGTTGATTATTTTAAAAATATTAATTTTCTGAAAATATTTAACTAAGTCTGTTTTTAGGGTTATATCTAATTTTAGTTTTTCTAAGATATTTTCTGCTATGGTAGATAAGATGCGATCGCACCTTTCCTCATACATAAAAGACAATTTTAAAGATTGATAATTGTCGAGATTACGAGTGTCAATGATAGGAATAGGATAGTTGCTTTTTGGGTGAGATTCAAAAGTTAAAGGAATTATTTGAGAAGGAGTAAAATCATCAAAACTATAAATAATTAAAGGCTTATCCAGATTATCAAATTTAATAATATCATCAACAAAATTCCAATAGTAAAAAACGGGTGAAAATAGATAAGATGCTCTTAATAAACTTAAACTAAAAGCATTAATAGGGGGAATAATAAAAATTTCTTCTTCCCGATTATCTTCAATAAAAAAGCCTAACTTTTCCTTAGATATTCTTGATTGATGACTAGGTGTTAATTGTGAAGGCAACAAAGAAGGTAGAGAAGGAAACTCTAAAAATTCAACCTTTTTATTCCTATCGATAAAATGCTTATATTCTAAAAGTAAATCTTGCTTATTTTTTTGATTAAGGTTAATCTTTTCTGTAAAAATCTGGGCATACTGACAATATTCGATATAGGATTCAAGGTTAAAAAATCTGCTCATAATCTTTACCGTTAATTTAATAATAGTTAATAAATAAAAGACAATTCATGATTATCAAAAACCGTGATATTTTTCGGAAAAATTGAGTTAAATTTATTTAAAGATTACCATTAGCAATGAAATGAATTTCATTGCGAGATAAGAATTGTAACTTATAAACCGCTTTGCAATAAATTGATAAAGCTAATAGATAACGTTCAATAAATTGAACTAAAAAATGCCATTTTAACTTTACATCAGCTTTTAAATATCATATTTTTATTAAGGTGGTTTAGAGAGTATTTTATCTTTATTAAAGAGAAGCGAAGGGGAATAAATATTTTTATAAATCATAGAAAATTAGTATAAATGATGTAATTGTTGTTTAATAGTTTCTATTAGTTTCAAATTAGTAATTTTATAGGTTAAATCATGAAAACCATAATGAGAATGAGTAAAAGCGAAATCTTGACTACTAATATAGGCAACTTGATTGCCAATAATCACAACCTTACCATGAAGAAAAGGAAGTTTTTTCGCAGGTAAATCACTAGCATTAAAATTGCCATAATAAATTTCACAAGATAGACTGTTTAACAAATTAGCTTGTATGCCATTGGGTTGAAAATTGCGAGTGTAGATAATAATTTTACCGTGAGGATTTTGCTTAAATTGTTGCAAACTAAGAGTTAAATCTTCTTCATATTGATAGGAGTTAAGAAAACAATTATCGAAACCAATACTAATATTTTTAGGTGTTAAGTTTTGTATTTGAAATTCTCCCATCTTAGGCAAAAATTGTGCCTTACTTTTATTTTCCCAAAGGTAGTTAAAATAATTAATTAAGCATTGATATTCAGGGGAATGAGAAAACAAGATTCCTGTCTCAATATTTCTGCTTAAACTACCTCCCGTTAAATTACATGAACCTAAATAAGCAGATTTTTCGCTAATATAAGTTTTAAGGTGAAAATTACCACTATGAAAACCTATTCCTTTTTCTGCTAATAATTGTAAGCATTGTTTTTTCTTTTAATTAGATGAGGCATATTCTAAATAATCCTCTTTATCTTCAACATTTTCATCAACTATTTTTATAACTTCATCGTTAAAATCCGTTAAAATCCAAATTCCTAAAGGTAAACTAGAGGCTTTGTTGACAATCAAATTAATAATATCTTCATCTTCAAGACGATAACTACTAATTAATAAAAATTTCTCGGCTTTTTCAATTAACTCATAAAGCAATTCTCGATGTTTTCCTCTATTTATTGTTATCTGATTATCGCCAGTCATCATCACATTATCTGACAAAGACGAAATTAAATTAATAGGAGATAAAGTTAAATATTGTTGCCGATAAGCCTTTACTAATAAATTCTCAGAAGTCAAAGAAGAATCATTTTTGAGAATCTTAATAGCTTCCTGTAAATTGATAGGTAAATCTTCTATTTTTAATAATGCGATACAGTCATCATAGAGGGAAATAACACAATTTTCCGCATCAGGATTTTGGAGAAATTGATCAATAATTGTTAGGGGTTGCTCTTGGATGATAAGATTAAGTTCATAAAAAGCATTTTCTGTTTTTTGCTTGATAATTGGATTATTATGATTTTCTGATAACTTAAGTTGATAAACTCCCTCACATACATCAATTAAGTTGACAGGAATTTGCTGATTATCTGAAGCCAAAATTAAGGTATCAATTCCTTCTGATTCTTCAGGAATAAATTTATAGTCAAATTCTTTAGGTTGAAAATTACGACTTGATTCTAGTGACGGTTTAATTTTCTGATTGATTAAGATTGCTGATTTACTTAGATTTTTTTCTAATAAATTATTAACTATATTAAGAGGAAGAAAATTTAAGCCAAAAGATTGATTAATAGTCGATACATTAGATATTTTTTGTTGAGTAGCGATGGCTTGAATATCATTAATGATAGTTTTTAATGGAGTTGCTTTTCTGGTTTCTCCATCCTTTGCTATTTTCTGATATTTACCTTTAATGTGCCAATATATTTCCATATTTTCACCTCAAAATTAATATAATATTGTGTTAAAAATCAAACAGAAAGAAAGAAAAATTAAACAAGGATACAGGCAAGATGCCTGTTTTACGGAGAGAGAGATTATCATGAGTTAAATAGTTGCTGATTTTAAGGCTAGATCTCGTTTAATAGTTATGGTATTATCTTGCAATAAGATGTTTAAGTTTGAATTTTCATAGTAGGTTTTATCTCCTAAAATAGTGATGGAATATTTTGCCCTAGTTAAGGCTAGTTTTAATTCTGTTAAGGTAGGATTATCTTGGTTATTTTTATCAACGACGATTAGTAAATTTTCTGTTTCCTCCCCATACCAGTTAGAGATAGATTTGATTATTTGATTATTTAAATTAGAGTCTAATAGTTGTTGAATGAGAGTAGATGTTTTTTGCGAAAAGGTTAGTATTTGATAATCTTTATTTTCTAGTAGATATTGTTTTAAGACGATAATCATTTGTTGAAAATTGACAATATCATGCCAGATTAAATAGTTTTTTTCTACTAACACTGGCAGATTGCCTGTCTTTCTGGGAATGTTTAATGAATGGGAAACGGGGGTATAAGGATAGTCATTGTAAAACAAGGGAAAAATTTTTCTGGCTAAGTCAATAGTTAAGCGATGGTTTTCTTTTATTTCCAGACGATAAGCAGGAGATAAATCATAAAATAGTCTTTTTAAAAAATTATCCCTATCTGTGTCTAATTCTCCCAATAAAATTAATTTTTGACTATTCTTTGCTATTATTTCAATGACATTTTGAGTCAATAAATGACTATTTTCAATAATGACTATATCAAAAATTTTGTCTGGCATTAAATCAATATCACTGATTAAACAGGTATGAGGAAAACTTACAGTATTGATAGTTAATTGGGTTAATTCTTCTAAGTCGTTATCGGCAAGATTTTGATAGTTTTGTTTGAGATATTCTCTTTGAATTAAGAGGTGAGAAAACTTTTTGATTTTTGCCATTAATAACATACATCGACTATCGGAGATTTGCGGAAATTTTTGCTTAATCCTTTTTCTCAATTTCTCTTGATTGGTTTCTGTGATTAACTCTGACAATTTTTGGATGTTAATTTCTAAATTATCAAAAAGAGTATCGGGTAAAAGATAAGGAGGAGTGAAGTTTATTTCTGGATTTTGTATTTTTGATTTTAACCAGTTTTTGACTGTTTCATAATATTCTATTTCCTGATTTATCTGTAATGGTTTGAGGCTAAGATTTTGATATTGATTTAAACTACTTTGATGAAGAGAAATAATTAAGGTTGAGTTGTGATTTTTTATGGCAGTATCAAGAATAGCTTTGGCTATTTCTGTTTTTCCACTGGCTGGATTTCCCACAATTATGACTAGAGGAAAATTCGATAATCCTAATTCAATGGCTTCTTTTTGTTTCACTCGAAAGGGGAAGTTACCTTGATAAGGAGGTAGGTTTAATTGATTTCTTGTGTTAATAAAACTTATGTGTTTTTCCGTTATTTGATTGATTATCTCTAAGGGTAAATTCATAGTGTTTAATTAATTTAAAATGATGATTTTTGTGTTAAGTCATATAAGGATAGAAGGGATAAATCCCTAACTACAAACCACTATTGCTATTTTGCTAACCAATAACAAATTTTTTCTGTAATTAGTCTGACTCCTGTTTCTAAATTTTCTTCTAAAGGATGAGGTATTTTGATAAGATTAATCTCACTCTCTATAATTTCTTCTGTTTCTTTTTCTGACAATTCTGGAGAGGGATAAAGATAAAAACAAATAGGCAACTTATCTTTAGATGTTTCTTTTATCTTCTTTAAGATTTCTGCTTCTGGTTGATACCAAAATACCCATATTAACCATTGAGAATTAAAAATTTCTGGTTCTTTTTTTGTTATTCTTTGCAGGGTGACATTCAACTGAAAATCGCCTTTTTCTAGGTTATTAGTATCTTGTTGAAGATTGAAAATAAATGCTGATTTGTTTAATAGGCATAATATCTTAAATTTTTGGTTATCCCTTAAATATTTACCTTCTTTGGGTATGTCTAAAATTTCTATTTTTGTTTGACAATCAAGATAACTTCCTTCTAATTTTCACAAGGCTTCTAACCATAAAATTTTGACAATATCCACTAATAAGGCTTGACGAAATCCCCAAAATTTTTCTTTCTCTGTGCGTCTTTTTAAGTAGTCTTGATAGGCTTGATAAAAACTTCGATAAATGGGATTTTGTTGTAAAACATAGTTGGGTTTTCCTGTAAATACTGTTGTACGAGGAATTGTTTTGACACTTGGCTCTTGACGAAAACGCTCTATTGCTATGTATAATGATTTAGCTTCTTGATAACTATCGTGATAGTCTTGACATTCTAAATGTAATAAGTCGCAAAATCCTTTCAAAAATCTATTTTCTGGGGTATTATAGTTTTGATAGCGTTTAATGCCCATTAGTTCTTGTCTCGCTCCTGCTTTTTCGATCGCATCTTTTCCTGGGCGACGCACATAATCTCTTAAACAATAGGCATCCATTTCTTGAATATGTCCTAAAGACATCATTTCTGCTACACGATTAAGTTGAGAGCGTAATTTAGGAGCAATTAATTCTAATTTATGTCTTAATTCATAGCGTTTATTAAGTGCTAAAACAAGGGGTAAACGGGCATCTTCTTGACTTAATTTATCTAAACTTTTTTCGATATTTAAAGGAGTAGTTTTTTTGCTTTGATGATGGTTAGTTAAACTGTCAAATAAACCAATAAAAAGGCTGATGCTTTCTGCGGTGGTGCGATCGCATTTTTTCCCCAACTCTTTTAATAATGCCTTAGCTAAATCCTCATCACTGATTAATTGAGTCTCGTCTAACACCTCATCTTCAAGGTAAAATTTAATCACTTTTCCTTGCTTAGTTTCGATCGCAATTAATTGAGTTAAACTATTATTAGTCTCAAAATCAGCAACTTGTATCAAGGGAAATCCGATTTCATATAACCCGTTACCTCTTTCCATTAAGAAATGATATTGATGTTGTAAATCTTCATCATCAGCTAATTTGAGAAAAGGGCGATTCTTACTTTTTAAGGTGACAATAGACTCTGAGTTAAATGAGTGAATTTTCTTGTCTAAATAATCAGCAATACTGGAATAATAACGCATTTCTTATCGTGAATAGTTAATAGTGAATAGTTAATAATTCATTCCCCCTTTGTTAAGCAGGGTTTCTTCAAAGTCTGGGTAAAATTATCTTGCCCTCACCCCCAAACCCTCTCCCACAGTAGAGGGGAGCGTTTTTTCTTAATAATTGATTAATTAACCTGAGTTCGGGATAAGCTGAAAGCATTATTTTCTCCTAGTCAGAAAACCTTATAGCTTCTTAGAAACAACGATAAAATTGCCTTAATCCGAACTGACTTAAACAAGGGGCTTAAGCCCCTTGCTAAAAACCCCTACCACCTGCAACCTGCAACCTGCAACCTGACACCTAACCTTGTTGGATATTCTTAAACCGAACTGAGGTTAATTAATACTTAAAAACTCCTGTATCTGTTACTATTTGTTAGTTTCAAAAATTGACATTTTTGAGAATGAAAAAACCCTGTTTGTTAAGGGGGGCTAGGGGGGATCATCGTGGTATATTGACTATTAGAAATCACCTAATCGTTAGTTGTTTCTTGATAAACCATCCCCTTCCATTGAAACTGCCCCTATTGCCCATTTCGTGCCACCTCAAAAGCCTGTTTTAAAGACTCATCCCCCAATTCATCGATTATTTTTTTCAACTCGTCTAACTGGGGTTTAACATTGCGATCCTCTACCATCAATCCCCTTAACTTTGGTAACAATTTTTGTCCAAATTGATCTGCGATAGCTTTTTTTCTGATATTATCGTTCTGTAGAGCATTAGGATAGTTTACCACATACTTTGCGATCGCCTGATAAACTCGGTGGGCAAAAGGTCTTCCCAAAGCCTCCATAATGTTATTAACCCGATTAACATATTCCTTAACACTCTCTAAAACACTGCTACCCTCCTGAGGTTGTTGACACCAATTGTTAAAAGTTTCCCAAGATAAGTATTCTTTAGGAGTCTCAACCGTCTGCTTAACTCCCCTTAACCTCAATTCGGGAGGTTTGCCAAAAGTTAATACATTTGCCCTATCTAGCACCTTATCCGATAAAGATTGAGTGGTTTCATCTTCATTCATTGTACCTACAAATAAAAATTGATCGGGAATTTTTACCCTTTTATCTTCGTCTAATAACTTTAAACTACCTGCCTCAATTTCTAAAAAAGTCGGCTTATTTCTTCTGCTTTCTAACTTGGATAAAAAGTCGCTAAAATAATATTCAACCCTTGCCAAATTCATCTCATCAAGCAAAACTAAAACCATGCGATTTTTTAAGTCATCTTGTTTTTGATGTTGATAGAGATAACGCATTAATTCAGTAGGTTTATATTTTTTTTCAATATAGTTAAAAAACCCTTGTAAATCTTGGGGAGAATCCCAACGGGGTTGCACAGGTAACATCACCAAAGGCGCACCAATAAATTCACCATAGGCTTGGGGTAACTCACTTTTTCCCGTGCCACTAATCCCTGCTAAAATTACTAAAGCCGAAATATCTTGCACCTTTAAAGAGGTATGAAAAGCATTAATCACTCTGTCAGAAAAAGTTAAGCCTTTTGCTTTTAAGTAATCTTTAAATTGATTTAAAAAGTCAGACTCATTAGCAAAATATCTCATCTGTTTTGCTTTTACTTCTACGGGAATCTTTAAGGCTTGAAAAGCATAGTCAACACTATTTTTTATCTCCTCTAAATCTTCTTTTAATGTCTTAATTTCTTTTTGTAACTCTTTAATTTTACCTTCTTTTGTTTGTATCTCTATTTCTCTCCATTTAATTTCATTTTCTAAATTCGCTTTTTCTGTTTCTAAATATTCTATTTTCCGTTTTAAACTACCTAAATCATTCCTTTTAATTCTAAATTTTGCTTCTAATTCATCTAATTCTCTTCTTAATATATCAACCTGTTGAGCCTTTGTTTCAATAGTTTGAATTTCTTGTAAAATTCTATCTCTTTCTGATTGTAAACGAGGAATTTCTAATGCTAAAGTTTCCTGTTGATTTTCTAAAGTATCATATTCACTTTTTAGCACATCATAGCTACTTCTAAAAATTTCCAATTCAGCTGTTTGTTGATTGAGATTTTCTAACTTATCGTTTAAGTTTGCTAATTCATTTTGTTTTTGTTCAAATTCTTCTTTTATGTTATTTAATTTTATCCCATATTTTTCGTTTTCATTAATTTTGTCTTGAATTACTTTTTTTGTGTTGTTAAGAATCTCAATTTCTTTTATTCTTTTAAGATTTTATTCCGTTCATTTTCCAAGATAGTATATTTTTGGTTTAAAGCCTCATAGTTAACTTTGGCAACCTCTAAATTTTCTTTGCTTTTACTTAATTTGTCTATATGTTGCTTTAAATCATCTAATTCAGCTTGTTTTTGCAGAAATTGACTAGATACTAAAGATAAATTATCTCTTTGATATTCCCTTTCTTTTATTTGCTGTTTTATAGTGTTTAATTCTCCTGTTAATTCATTAATTTCTGTTTTTAACTCTTGACTTTTGAGAACTCTTTTTTCCAATTCTTCTAAATTATAATTTTCCCGTTTAATAGCAATGATTCTTCTTTCCAAGTCTTCTTCTTCAATCTTCAAGTTGTTAATTTTCTCCATTAACAATTCTCGCTGTTGTTTTAAATCATCTAATTCTGGTTTAAATCCTAATACTTCTTTAAATTCCCTATTTTCTTTGTCTAAAATATTTGTATCTTTCTTGATTAAAGCAGTAGAAGCATAACCCCCCATTGCTGTAGTTGTCAATCCCATAAAAGTTTGTAAAGCATTTCCTCCCGTAACGTTAATAATACCTGCCACGATAAGCCCTGTCACTGCAGGTAAAGATTGATAAATAAACTGAGGTGATTTTCTCATAAATTTCATTTGATTCATATCGTATATATATAATCTTAATATTTGCTCAGAAAGAGGCTAAACATCTTCATAATTTTTAACATTTCACTCTCATTAGAGATTACAAAATGGCAATTATATAAAAGATAAAGATTGACTATTTTTCTCTTTCAATAACTTATCAGTATCAATTTTCTTTTTTATGTAGTTTTGAGGTTAAAGGCAATTAACAAGTGATAATCTAGGAATTGGGAATTTATGAATAAGTTTCTCTATCTCTGCTCTTCTCCCCATCCTCTTATCTTTCTTCCCAACCCCCTAACTTCTGACTTATACTTGTCACTCATTACTTATTACTATATTTCAACTAGAAAATTGAAAATAAAACTGCTATATGATAAACAAAGATGAGTTAATTTTTATTGTTTAACAGCTTCTAATTAATTGGTCTAAATCTTCTTCTGTAATATCTATATTTTTTAAAACATTGGTAATAAAGTAAGAAAGGCGATCGCAATCTAAATAGAGAAAATCATGAGGATTAAAGATAAAAAAGGATTTTTGACGGAATTCTTCTACATATCGCCAAAATCTTTTTAATATGAAATAACAAAAAATTAATGGTAGTTGACTTTCAATTTGTTCGGCTTCTGAGTTGGAGTTATTACTTAAATTAATTTGTAAATAATGGTTTTTATCATGATGTAAAATTAGAGTACATTCTGGTTTATCTTCAGCAAATTTAAGGGTAATATTTTGCCAATAATCCCAAGGAATAAAACTATATTTTTCTGATAGTTGAGCATAATATTCTTGACGATGATGGGGAAGAAAACTTAAGTAAGGTTCAGGATTTTCTAGGATGAAACCTTCTTGAGTAAAAATTAAAAAAGTGTTAAATTTTAAATTATCTACTACTCCTAAACGCCATCCTTGAGCTAGATTAACGGAAAAATTTGAGCCAAAAAATAAAGTAGGTAAATTCGGTTTTTCCTGAGTTTCTTGAATAATATCTCTGACTAAGAGTATTTCATTTTGACGATTAGTGACAACTGCGTCAATGGGGGATTGATTATTTTCATTAGTAGAAATGTTAAACAGGGGAATTAGTTTTTCCGTTTCCAATACCAAAAGAAACTTGATAATTAAACTAGCAGAGTTAGTCTCATGGCAAAAAATAGAAGTGAAAAGATTGTCAACAGTTGATTTAATCATGATTAGCAATACCTTAATCTTTATGTCTATTTCTTTATCCAGTCCAAAAATTGGGTTTATGCACAACGAAGAAAAAAACTTAGAAAAATATTGCTTAACAATGATGCGATCGTTGATAATAAAAATGAGACTATGTAAATAATAAGGTAAATCAGGATATAAAATTGGAGATTAAAGATTTAATTGCAATCGGTACGATTGTTGCACCTCAAGGATTAAAAGGAGAGTTAAAGGTAAAAACAGACTCGGATTTTCCCGAAAGATTTGAAACGGCGGGAGTGCGGTGGATAACCTCTCCTTCTCAAAAACAACCCCAACCAGTGGATTTACTTCAAGGCAGACAAATACCTGGGAAGAATATCTTTATTATCAAATTAGCACAAGTATGCGATCGCAACCAAGCAGAAACCCTAAAAGGATCAACATTGTATGTAGAAAAAACAGAAAAACCCTACCTAGAACCGGGAGAATATCATGTTGCTGATTTAATTAATTTAGAGGTATATAATCAACAAACAGGAGAAAATATAGGTATTGTAATTGATGTTTTAAGTGCAGGAAATGATATTTTAGAGGTCAAACTGCATAAGCAACCAGAAATTAAAACAGAAGAAAAAGAGCTAGATATATCAAAAATTAGTAGAATTTCAAAAAGAAAAAAAGTTAAAATAAAAAAACCTAAACCCGTAACGATATTAATTCCTTTTGTGGAAGAAATAGTGCCCATTGTTGATCTGGAAAACTGCAGAATCGAAGTTAATCCCCCCACAGGATTATTAAATCCCAAAGAAGCAGAAGAAGTAGAATAAAGAGTTCATCAATTTGAAAATAATATTGAGGAATCATAAGTAAAAATTACATAGTTAATAATCAATGTTTTTCTTAATTTCTTTCTTGAATTTAATCTATATTGTCATTGATTAGTCAAATTTGTTTATAACTTATAAGTCAAAAAGATTTAATTATCAGTGTTTTTTTTTAATCACTTTAATATATAGTTTTATTATTTTGATAAAGTTTTGTGAAAAATTGATAAACTCATAGAGAAGATAATGCAAAATCATGACTGAAAACTCTATTGTCACTCAAAGTAACCCCAATATGTCTAATAACGGAACAACTCCCCCCCAAGTGGAAGAAATGGGATTTGATTTAACAGGAGAATTAGATAGATTAGAAGACCTCATTTTAAGTGGTGTTCGCATTCCTTTCATTAGTAAAACTCTCATAGCAGAGGATGTTTTATTAAATCAACTAGACTTAATTCGGATTAATCTTCCTGACTGTTTTGAACAAGCAACTCAAATCTTACAACAAAGACAAAAAATTCTTACTGACGCACAAAGCTATGCTCAAAAAATAGTTGAAAATGCCCAAAGAAAAGCTAGTCAACTTTTAGATGAATCGAGAATTGTTCAACAAGCAGAAAGTCAAGCCTATCAAATTAGAAGACAAGTTCAACAAGATTGTGAAAATTTACAACAAAAAACTGTCGCTGAAGTAGAACAAATTAGGCAAAAAATACAGCAAGATGCCGTCAAAATTAGACAACAAGCCATCACTGAAGCAGAAGAAATTCAAAATGAAGCGGATGTTTATGCAGATCAGGTATTATCAAGATTAGAAAGAGATTTAGCACAGATGTTGAGAATCGTCAGCAATGGCCGTCAACAAGTTTATCAACAAAAGCTAACTCCTTCTCAAAAAGTATCTGATAACACGAATAAAAAGGCTTCATGAGTGTTAAGTTATCTAAACTATTATTGTCTTTTGCCCTTTTTTGTTGGTTTGGAGGGGGTTATCTAACCCCTTCTATAGCTAAGGGTGAGACGGTTTTAGAAAAAATTAATCGCACGGGGGTGTTAAGGGTAGGGGTAAGAAATGATGCAATTCCTTTTGGCTACCGTGATAATGGTCGTTTAGAAGGACTTTGCTTAAGTTTAATACAGTTAATTAGGGAAGAAATTATCAGAACAGAGCAAAGAAATATTATCTCCATCGATCTTTTAGTCTCTGGGCTTTACAATCGTTTCGATATTGTACAAGACAAAGTTGTTGATCTTGAATGTGGTCCTAATTCTATTAGAAGTATTCCTGAATATAGCCGAGTTACTTTTTCTGAACCTTTCTTTATTTCTGGTCTTCAATTAATTACAAGACGCGATCGCACTTCCTCCGTTCTCAATTCCGACGGCAAAGATTTAACCATCGGGGTTTTAGCCTACACCAACACAGAAAATTTAATTAAAGAAAAATACCCCCTTGCCCAATTAGAGTTTTTCCAAGGGGCAAAAGGTAATTTACGGGGAATTCAATCAGTCAACCAAGAAAGAATCGACGCCTTTGCCAATGATGGGATACTTCTTTTAGGGGAGGCGATATTAAACAGAATACCTATTGAAGATAATTCCCCCTTAAGTATTGTGCCAGAAATCCCCTTAACCTGTGAGAGATATGGATTAATCTTACCAAAAGATGAAAATTGGGAAAATCTAGTTAACTCCGTTCTACAATCAGAAGATTTTCGCCGTATCAGACGTGATTGGTTTATTTCCCTTGCTAAAGAGTCACTAATTCCCAGTCAGCAATGTGTTGACATTGATTCCTAATTTTCAATGTTGCCGATTTTAGAGATGATTCTTCATTTAGGTGGGCCAAGGGCAAAGGTAAATAGTAAATAGTGAATAGTGAATAGTGAATAGTGAATAGTGAATAGTGAATAGTTGATAATTACTCGTTACTCATTACTTTCTTCTAAAACCTGAAACCTGAAACCCGACACCTTATCTCCCTCTCTCCTCATCTCCTCATCTCCTCATCCCCTAAACACCCTGACACCTAACCTTATCCGATATTCTTAAACCGAACTAAAGTTAATTGTTTTCAACAATGACAGGATTTTCCCAATTAGTTTTTTTCCGCCACCATCCTAATAATGTACTAGCAACAAAAATACTAGAATAAGAACCAGCAAAAATACCAATAATTAAGGCAAGGGCAAAATATTTCAAGGTTTCCCCACCAAAGAGAAAAATTGCCACTAAAGGTAACAAAGTTGTTACACTGGTATTTATAGAACGAGTTAAAGTTTGATTAACAGCAATATCAATAATTTCATTCATTGAATCAGCATTGCTAGTTTTACTAATTTCCCGGATTCTGTCATAGATAACGACGGTATCGTTAACCGAATAACCGATAATAGTCAACAACGCTACGAGGAACAGAGTATCGACTTCTAAGCCCATAACTAAACCCAAAATGGCAAACACTCCAGAAGTAATTAATATATCGTGGAATAGAGCAACAATGGCAAAAATTGCATAATCGGTTTGAAAGCGAAAACTTAAATAAATTACAGTGCCAACGAAAGAAACAAGTAAGGCTAAAATACCAGATACAAAAAGTTCCTTTCCAATGGTAGGACCTACCGTATCAATTTGAGTGCTTTCAGCTTTAAATACTCCTACGTTATCTTGCAAAGCATTTTGAAGTTGTGTTCTTTCTTCTACATCAAGAGTTTTTGTCCGAATGGAAATTCCCTGTTTTTCTTGTCCAACTATTTGAATGCTACTGTTACCCAAATTTTCCGCCTCTAATACTTCTCTCACCTCATTGGCAGTTAAGGCACGATCGCAGTTATTCGGGACAGTACAATCTAATTCTATTTGTAAACGAGTACCACCGACAAAATCAAGACTAGGACGAATCACACTACCGATAGAAGAATAGGAAATAACCATCGCCGCAATACTTCCCAGACAAAGAATAGCGGATATTGTCCACCATAATTTTTCCCATTTAACAACACTAAATTTAATCATAAGATATTTTAAGTAAGAAGTAATAAGTAATGAGCAGGAAATAGGGAGAATTATGAAGAAATTAAATAAAACCTTACGGTTTGAAGATTGTTTAGCTCCTATCACCTGAAACCTGAAACCTGTCACCTTTTAATTATTAACTGCTTTTAGATTTGGGCAGAATAATTCAGGGCGTTGACGCACCGCAGGAAAACCTAACACAGTAATTAGTAATAAAGTACGACTACAAGTTAAAGCAGTAAACATACTGACTACGACCCCAATAGCTAAAGTTAAAGCAAAACCTTTGACTAAGCCTGAACCTAACCAAAATAAAGCGGCACAAGCAATTAAAGTCGTTACGTTTCCATCTAAAATGCTGGAAAATGCTCGATAAAAACCAGATTCTACCGAGCGATAAAGGGTTTTTCCATCTCTTAATTCCTCTCTGGTACGTTCAAAAATCAAAACATTAGCATCTACCGCCATACCAATACTGAGAACAAAACCAGCAATACCGGGTAAAGTTAGAGTAACCCCTGCTAGGGAAAAACAAGCTAAAGTTAATAAAGCATAAATAATCAGGGCAATGTCCGCCAAAAACCCCGGGAGACGGTAATAAATGACCATATAGACCAAAACAAGGACTAAACCTACTAAACCAGCGATAATACTGCGACGAATGCTATCTTGTCCTAGGGTTGCTCCCACTGTGCGATTTTCTACTATTTTGACAGGTAAAGGTAAAGCACCACCTTCTAGTTGTAAGGCTAATTCTCTTGCTTGTTCTAGAGTAAAGCCTCCGCCTCCTGAAATGGTTGCTCTTCCTCCCATAATTCCTGTACTGGCATATTCAGCACTAACGGTGGGAGAACTAATTAACTCATTATCAAGAAAGATACCTAAAGTTCTACCAGTACCCGCAATTTGTTTGGTTAATTCGGCAAAAAGTCGTCCTCCCTCGTTGTTAAATTCTAAAACGACTTCCCAATCATTACCTTGGGGGGCAGGTTGAAAATTAGCTCCCTGTAATTTCTCACCGTTTAACTCGGTTTTTTCATACAATTGCGTTGAAAGTTCCTCAATTTGTTTTTCAACAGCTTCAATTTTGCTCTGTTGTGCTTCTAGGGCTTCTCCCTGTAAGGATTGGGCTTGAAATATTAAACTTGCTAATTCTTGCTGTTTGATTTGATACTCTGCTCGAATTTCTTGGTTATCGGTTTCCACTCGAAAATCTAGTAAGGCTGTTCCTCCTAAAACTCTTTCGGCTTCTTCAGGATCACTAACACCGGGTAATTGAACTAAGATGCGATCGCTCCCTACGGTTTGCACCACCGCCTCAGAAACCCCTAAACCATTGACTCTATTACTAATGACCGATTGTACCCCTTGTAATTTTTCGGGGGTAATTTCAGGCACTTGGGGAGTGGTTTCTAGCTGAATTGTTAACTGAGAACCTCCTCTTAAGTCTAAGCCTAATTGTAGAGGCAAATTTACCAAAGTTACGATCGCCGTTGCCACTAAAATAATAATTAAAATTATAAAAGCCCTTTGTCTTTCCATTTATATAAATAAGCTAGTTTATGTTTAAAATCTTCTGGTGAAGATAGTGAATAGTTAACCTTAGTTCGGTTTAAAAATATTGGATAAGGGTAGATGTCAGGGAGTTTAGGTTTCAGGTTGCAGGTGTCAGGTGTCAGGTTTAGGGGAGTAATTAATCATTAGCATTATCAATTATTCACTATTCACTATTCACCCCAACACTATTTACCATTGCCCTCCCCCCTCGATAGGGGGATAAAGGGGGGTTTGCCCTGTGCCCTTTTTTATCTTAACTCCGAACCTCTAACCCCTAAACCTGATTATTCATAATCTTACGTACCGCATCGACAATTTGTTCTGGTTGTACGATGGTTAAACGCTCTAAAGTTCCATTATAAGGAGTGGGAATATCTTGAGATGAGAGACGAATAACGGGAGCATCTAATTCATCAAATAATTGATCATTAATTGAAGCAGTTAACTCCGCACCAATTCCTCCTGTTTTCATACATTCTTCTACAATAATGACTTTATGAGTTTTACGCACAGATTCACCAATGGTTTCCATGTCTAAAGGCTTCAAGGAAATTAAGTCAATGATTTCCGGATCATAACCATCTTTTTCCAATTGTTTTAAAGCCTGTAAACAGTGATGTCTCATGCGAGAATAAGTCAGAATAGTAACGTCTTTACCCTCTCTAACTATTTCTGCTTTATCTAAAGGTAGAGTATATTCGTAATCTGGTAAGTTCTCTTTTAGGTTGTATAATAAAACGTGTTCAAAAAACAGTACTGGGTTATCATCTCTAATGGCAGATTTCATTAAACCCTTAGCGTTGTAAGCAGTAGAACAAGCAACAATTTTTAAGCCCGGTACAGCCTGAAAATAGGCTTCTAAGCGTTGAGAATGTTCTGCACCTAATTGTCTGCCTACCCCTCCAGGACCTCTAATCACTGTAGGAATTTTAAAGTTACCTCCAGAAGTATAACGTACCATCCCAGCATTATTCGCAATTTGGTTAAAAGCAAGAAGAAGAAAACCCATGTTCATCCCTTCAATAATAGGGCGTAATCCTGTCATTGCCGCACCAACTGCCATTCCTGTAAAGCTATTTTCTGCAATGGGGGTATCTAAAACCCTAAATTCTCCGTATTTCTGATATAAACCTTTCGTTACTTTGTATGATCCACCATAATGACCCACATCTTCACCTAAAACAAATACTTTGTCATCTCTTGCCATTTCTTCATCGATAGCTTGACGCAAAGCATTAAACATTAATGTTTCTGCCATCTATATTCCTTTATATACTAATTTTTAATATTTACAGCAAAGATGATCTTATCATTTTTTCACAACCTGAAGATAATTGGAATTATATGCTAATATGATATTTGTTTAGTACATAGTTACCTAGTATGAGCTTAAATATAGTACATTTAGTAGGAAGAACAGGGACAGATCCCGAAATTCGCTATTTTGATTCAGGTTCGGTCAAATGTCGTCTTACTTTGGCGGTTAATCGTCCAACAAAAAAAGATGATCCCCCCGATTGGTTCGAGTTAGAAATCTGGGGCAAAACCGCAGAAGTTGCGGCTAATTACGCCAAAAAAGGTAGTTTAATCGGTGTGCAAGGTTCTTTAAAAATTGATACTTGGAGCGATCGCACCACTGGGGAAAATCGTTCTAAACCAGTAATTAGAGTGGATAAACTTGATTTATTGGGGTCAAAACGAGACAATGAAAACTATAACCAAAACAACGATAATTTTTAATCATTAATGAAAATCGCTCTGGTACATGAATGGCTTACCCCAAAAGCAACGGGAGGTTCAGAATTAGTAGTCAAGGAAATTTTACAGTTTATTGATGCTCAAGTTTTTGCCCTCATTGACTTTGAATCGGTGAATCCCCATAGTTATCTGTATCAGAGAGAAATAAAAACTACTTTTTTGCAACACTTTCCTTTTAGTGGCAACGGTGTGCAGAAATATTTACCTCTGTTACCCCTTGCCATTGAACAACTCAACCTTACTGAGTATGATGTGGTATTATCTTCCTCCCATGCGGTGGCTAAAGGAGTGATTACCCGTCCCGATCAACCTCATATATGTTACTGCCACACTCCGATGCGATATGCTTGGGATTTAACTTTTGATTATCTCGATCGCACCCCTGCAGGAAAAGGGATTCAGGGCATTTTTACCCGTTATTTACTCCATCAATTACGCCAATGGGATGTCATCTCTGCTAATCGAGTAGATTTTTTTATTGCTAATTCCCATCACACAGCAAGAAGAATTTGGCGTTGTTATCGTCGTCAGGCAAAAGTAATTTATCCCCCTGTACAAGTTTCCCAATTTCCCTTCAAAGCAGAAAAATCTGATTATTATCTCACCGTTTCCCGTCTGGTTAGTTACAAAAAAGTCAGTATGATTGTGGAGGCTTTTAACCGTAACGGTTTACCCCTTGTGGTAATTGGAGAAGGAGCAGAAATGGACTATATAAGAGCGATCGCTAAACCGAATATTACTCTTTTAGGTTCAGTGAACGACAAGACGTTAAAAGAATATATGTCCAACGCTAAAGCCTTTATTTATGCCGCCTGTGAAGACTTTGGCATTGCCATTGTTGAAGCCCAAGCCTGTGGAACTCCCGTGATTGCTTATGGTGGGGGAGGTGCATTAGAAACAGTTATTGACATGAGAGAGAATAGTCAACAGGGTACAGGAATATTATTTTCTCCTCAAACAGTAGAAGGTTTGCTCGAAGGGGTAAAAACTTTTACTATATTAGAGAAGGAATTTAAACCAGAAAATGCTCGTATCCAAGCTGAAAAGTTCAGTGCTGAAACATTTAAACAAGATTATCTTGCTTTTTTTGACCAATGTTGTCAAAATTTTGCACTCATAAGGTTTAAAAATTGAATTTTCTGGTCATAATACTAAATAATAAAACACAAAATTAAAATCGAAAAACAGAACAGATCATAATAATTGTCCTACCAGACAATTTTCCGTATCTGTAATTATTTATGGTGTGAAGTGAAGGAGAAACATGACAGCAAATAGCCAACTTGTCTCTGTAAAAGTAATTCAAAGTTTGGCAAGACGGGGATTAATTCGTCTCTCTCGTCAGTCAAACCGCGATCGCATTAAATTTACTAGAGAATTCTACAAACGAACCTTTGACATTGTCTTTTCGGCTTCGGTATTAATTCTATTTTCCCCTCTATATGCAATTCTTGCCATCTTGGTTGCCCTTAGCTCTCCCGGACCTATTTTCTATGCCCAAGAAAGAGTTGGAAAAAATTATCGGCATTTTAAATGTATTAAATTCCGTACAATGGTAGTTAATGCAGATCAAGTTTTAGAAAAGATGTTAGCGGAATGCCCAGAAAAAAGAAGGGAATTTGAAGAAAATTTTAAGCTAAAAGAAGATCCTCGTATCACATGGATTGGCAAATTTTTACGCTTGACTAGCCTTGATGAATTTCCCCAATTCTGGAACGTTTTAATGGGGGATATGAGTGTGGTAGGTCCTCGCCCTCTTGTTCCTGATGAGCTGCATAAGTACGGTAGTAAAATGGAACGAGTTTTAACCGTCAAACCCGGTATAACAGGCTTATGGCAAGTTTCTGGTAGAAATGACATACCCTATCCTCAAAGAGTCTTAATAGACGTTTACTATGTCAATCATCATAATTGGCTTTTAGACCTGTGGATTATTATTAAAACTATTGGGGTTGTTCTTTTTCCTCAAAATAATGGTGCTTATTAGATTGGACATTTGGGGTATTGGGGTATTAGTGTATTGGGGAGAAACAAGTAATGAGTTCGGGGTATTGTGTTAAGAGTTAGAAGTTATTAATTATCAACTATTCACTATTTAACCTGAGTTTTGGATAAGCTGAAAGCATCCCAACTCGTAGTCAGGAAACCTTATAGCTTCTTAGAAATAACGATAAAATTGCCCTAATGCAAACTGACGTTAAATAGTTAAGAATTAAGAATTAAGAATTAAGAATGAAAAACCACGAATACTTATTACTTATTTATTATTTATTACTTGTTTCCCCCTTTCCCCTCATCACCCCATCCCCCCATCCCCTACCACCTGCAACCTGACACCTGACACCTAACCTTATCGGGTATTCTTAAACCAAACTGATGTTATTTACCTTTGCCCTTACTCTTTCCCTTTTTCAGGATTATTGACTAATACTAAATCCGCCTCTTGAGAACGAAGTGCGATCGCAGTTGTACTACCAACTTTAACATGGAGAGTTCCCCCCAACCAAGATTTACGAATTACTTTCACCTTTTTTCCCGATACTAAACCAAGAGACTGAAAACGAGTGGTTAAGGCTTGACCATGAATACCGGTGATAATCTGGTTAATGATAGCTGTTTTTCCACATTCTAAATTGGTCAAAGGAATATTATTATTTGATTTCATCATTATTTTGGCAAGGTAGTTACTTTTTAAAACTAATATTTTATTTTTGCATACTAAGAAGCGATCGCATTAAAATGAAATAAGTATGAGAACTAAACAGAAAAAATATAATGAGTAATCGTGCCACCGCGCAAAAAAAACCTTCAAAAGTAGAAAGTTTAAAAGAAAAGAGCAATTTTTTAAGAGAACCGATCTTAACTGAATTACAATTAGATACAACTCATTTCAGCGAAGACGGGATTCAAATTCTTAAATTTCACGGCTCTTATCAACAAGATAATCGAGATAATCGTAAAAAAGGACAAGAAAAAGATTATCAGTTTATGTTGCGCACCCGTAGCCCTGGGGGTTTTATTCCTCCTCAGCTATATTTGACCCTAGAAAGATTGTCAGAAGAATACGGCAATCATACCCTAAGAACTACCACCAGACAAGGCTATCAAATTCACGGTATCCTCAAAAAAGATCTCAAAACAGTAATCTCCAACATTGTTAAAAGTATGGGATCAACCTTAGGGGCTTGTGGTGATTTGAATCGTAACGTTATGGCACCTCCCGCACCCTATAAAAATAGTCCTGAGTATCAACTAGCTTGGGAATACGCCGATAAAATTGCTGACTTATTGACCCCCCAAACAGGTGCTTATTATGAAATTTGGTTAGATGGAGAAAAAGCCATCAGCGCCGAAGAAGCCCCTGAAGTCAAAGCCGCACGGCAAAAAAACGGTAATGGTACTATATTTACCGACTCCGTTGAGCCTATTTATGGCACTCATTATATGCCCCGTAAATTCAAATGCTGTGTCACCGTGCCGGGAGACAACTCTGTTGATATTTATACCCATGACCTCAGTTTAGTTGTCATAACTAATAAAAAAGGCGAATTACAAGGTTTTAATATTTTAGCAGGAGGAGGACTCGGTAGAACTCATCGTAAAGAACAAACTTTTGCTAGAGCCGCCGATGAAATTGGCTTTGTCGCTAAAAATGACGTTTTTGACTTAGTTAAAGCCGTTGTTGCTACCCAAAGGGATTACGGCGATCGCACAGACAGAAGACACGCTCGTCTAAAATACTTAATTAACGATTGGGGCGTAGAAAAATTCAGAAACAAAGTAGAAGAATATTTTGGCAAAAAACTCAAACCATTCAAAAAACTGCCCCAGTGGAAATATGAAGACTACTTAGGATGGCATGAACAAGGAGACGGTAAACTGTTTTTAGGTATCTCCATCGAAAATGGTAGGGTAAAAAATGAGGGAGATTTTCAACTCAAAAATGCCTTGAAAAAAGTCATTGAAAAATATGAACTACCCACCCGTTTAACCCCCAATCATAATGCCATTATTTATGAAATTGAACCTCAGTGGCAAGAAGACATCGAAAAAATATTTCTCTCCCACGGCGTAGAAATCAATCCTGATAACGTTAACCATCTTACCCGCTATGCCATGGCTTGTCCTGCACTACCTACCTGCGGATTAGCTACCACAGAATCAGAGCGCATTATTCCTAGTATCTTGACACGCATTGACAGCCTCTTAGCTAAATTAGGAATGGCAGAAGAAACCTTTGTCATTAGAATGACAGGATGTCCTAATGGTTGTGCTCGTCCTTATATGGCAGAATTGGGTTTTGTGGGAGATTCCCCCAATGTCTATCAAATTTGGTTAGGTGGATGCCCTAATCAAACCCGTTTAGCACGTCCTTATGTTGATAAACTAAATATAGCGGAGTTAGAAACATTTTTAGAACCATTATTGGTTTATTTCCGTGATTCTAAAAAGAAAAAGGAAACTTTTGGACAATTTTGTCATCGAGTCGGCTTTGATGCTTTACGCACCTTTGCCAATGAATATCAACCTAATGAAGAAAATGTTATGAAAAAAACGACTAAAAAATCTCGTGGTACAAGAAATGAGCATCGTATCAGTGTTAACGATGAATGGTATCAAAAATTAAAAACCATTTCCAAAAACGATAACAAGCCTATGAGTCAAATTGTATCTGAGGCTTTGGAAAATTATTTTACTAACCAATAAATAAGTAATAGGGATTGAGAGTTCAGAGGAGAGGAAGATAAGGCGAGGGAGTGAGAGGGGGAAGTAGGGGTGAATGGCCATTCGCCCCTACAGGTATTCGAAGTTTTTAATTCTTAATTCTTAATTTTCAACTATCTGCTTTTACCCCTTTTCTTTCTTACGACAGTTTTTTGACACTCCCACCACTAAGCTCCTTACGTCGCTATAGTGGGGGATTCTTTGTTCACCGACTCGCCGTTAGACGACAGCCTATCGGCAATCGCCCAAGAGGGCAAATCTCCCAAAGCGAATGTTCCCGTATGCCCTACGGTACGCAATGCTTTTATCAGGATGTTTTTCGCCGCATTCGAGTCTCTATCTTCAATATGTCCACAGTGAGCACAAACATGAGTTCTTGTTGACAGAGATTTTTGTACTTTTTGACCACAATTAGAACAATCTTGGCTAGTATTATGAGGTGGCACTGCTACAGTTATTTTGCCGTATTTATGCCCAAAATATTCTAGCCATCCCCTAAAGATAGTCCATCCAGCATCGCTGATTGACTTAGCTAGTTTCCGATTCCTTACCATGCCTTTCACGTTTAAATCTTCATAGGCTACCAAATCGGCAGAATGGATTACGCAGTATGCTACACTCTTAGCAAACTCTTTACGTTGCCTACTTACCCTTAAATGTTTACGGGCATATCGGTTTCTAGCTTTGTGATAGTTATTAGATTGAGGTTTTTTACCTTTGACAAATTTCTTTGACTTTTGCCGATTAGCACGATTAAGAGCTTTTTCAGACTTTCTTAAAAAGCGAGGATTTTCTACCGTGTTTCCTTCACTATCAGTTAGAAACTCTTTCAAGCCTACATCTAAGCCAATTACCTTATTTGTCGGTTGAGTCTCAATCTGCACATTTACCTTGACTGAGAATTGGCAATAGTAACCGTCTGCTCTTTTTACCAGACGTACTCGTTTAATCTCAGAAGCATTGTAGAAATATATATCTCTACTGCCTACCAATTTAAGTCTGCCAATTCCCTTTTTATCTGTAAAGGTGACATGCTTTTTTGTTTTTTCGTCTAACTTCCAGCCACTATCTTTATATTCCACTGAACGAGAGTTTTTCTTAAATTTAGGATAGCCTTTCTTGCCTTTAATGCCTTTTTTACAGTTATCAAAGAAGCGAGAAATGGCACTCCAAGCCCGTTCTGCACTGGCTTGTCTAGCAGTAGAATTTAACTGCCTGGCAAAGGGGTACTCTTGAGCTAAAACAGCACAATACTTGTTTAAGTCATATTTATTAACTTTTTCACCATCCATCCACAACCGCAAGGCTTTATTTCTAATGAATTGAGCCGTGCGGATAGCAGAATCAATAGCTTGATATTGGTATTGGTTGCCGTTTAACTTATATTCGAGAACTATCATTTTGCTTAATAGTTTTCTTATGCCATTTATATTAGTACAAAATAGTTTGTTTGTGTCAATTTATTTGGGAGATTAAGGACTCGCTTTATAGTGGGAGTCTTCTTTGCACATTAAGATAACCTTCAAAAGAAAATTTTTAATTTTGTTTTTTCTTTTCCCATATATATTGAAAATAGGTAAAAATAATTAGTTTGTAGGGAAAATATTATGTCTGAAGATACCCAAAAATTAAGAAAAATGATTGAAAATGCTTTGGCGGACGGGGTTTTATCTCGTGCTGAAAGTGAAATGATAAAAAGAGAAATCTATGCCGATAAAAAAGTTACTCCTGAAGAAGCTAGACTTTGGCAAGATTTACAAAGAAAAATATCTGACGGAGAAGTAGAAATTAATTAAGAAAGTCGGAGTTATAGCAACTTATCTTATCTAGGAGAGTATATCTATCCTAAAATTATAGTTTTGAGTACAAATGCTCTAATTTGGTAACATTGTCACTGAGAGTATATTTTTCCAACACTCTTTTCCTTGCCTTTTCTCCTAACAAGTAATTTATTTCTGGGTGATGAGAAAATAAAGGTAATATTGTCTTTAGTTGGGTGGTAACGTCTTGGGTAGAAATGACAATTCCCGCATTGGCTAAAACTTCTCCATCAGCGCCCGCATCAGTAGCAACACAAGCTAAACCGCAACTCATCCCTTCTAGTAAAGATAAAGATAAGCCTTCTACTAAAGAGGGTAAAATAAAAACGTCTGCTCCTCGTAAAATATCAATTCGTTTTTCTTCATCAACGATCGCACCTAACCAGATAACATTATCATCTTGATTATATAATGGTTTGAGATTTGGAGTTAAAGGGCCATCTCCAATGATTAAAAGTTTTCCTTGTTGACTAATTCCTGAGTGTTTCCAAGCCCTCAGTAAAGACTCAACATTCTTTTCGACGGCAATTCTTCCTTGATAAACATAAAGCAAATCATTGGGATGCTGTTGCTTAAAATAGGATTTTCCCGGGCTATATTTTTGGGTATCCACTCCATTGGGAATAATGGCTAATTTTTCCCTTGGCACACCTAATTTAACTAATAAATCTCTCTGTAATTCTGAGAAAATAATAGTTTGATCATATTTTGCCAAACAAGGGGCATATAGTTGATAAGTTAAATATTGAGTGCTGGATTTCAGATTTCTTAAACGACTGTCAAAGGGTGGGTGAAAGGTTGCCACTAAGGGGATATTTAATTTTTGACAAATTTCGGGAAGGGTAAAGTCTAAAGGAGATAGGGTTAAGGAAGCATGAACAAGATCAGGTTGTAACTCACGAAGCGATCGCAGTAGTATTTTGCTAGATTTTGGTGCGGGAATAGTATAAATTTGAGATTTATAAAGAAAAGGAAGGCTAACTTCTGTAGAATAATGATCTTGCTCGGAATCATCATTATCTTGGCTAAAATGAAGGAAACTCACTTTATAGCCTCTTTTCACCAAAGAAGTTGTTATTTCTCTACTATAAGTAACGTTGCCGCAAAAAGGGGTTTTTTTTCCAAGCCAAGCAATGTGCATTCAATTATACTTTTATGAAAGATGGACGAGATAATTTAAGTTTTAAGTAATTTAGTTTAGTAGCATAAATAGTTTAAACCAAAACAGGTTTTTTGAGTAATGACTCATAGGTTAAAAGTAGTGTCTCTCGGTTTACTGATAATAGTATATTGTCGATCATTATAATTACCTCAATTAAATATTTTGGTTCTTCAGAGTGTGGTTATGATAAATTAACAGGAACAGGACTTCCATAACCTTTATTGAATAGTGTTTAGAGTAAAACAAAAACTAAAAGTTTATAAATTATTATTTAATAATCCCCTATTGCCTATTGCCTCTTGCCTCTTGCCTAACTTAACTAATAATTTACACGACGAGAAGTGATAGAGCCAATATTTTTGTTATAAAACTAAGGTTAATTACTAATTCCTCATGGAAATTTCCGCTTCAATGTAAAATAAGATACAAACACCTACTTTATCAGAATATAGGAATAAAATCTTATTCGGTAATCCACAGTGTTTAACCCACAATTATATTAAGTTATATTAATAAAAAAGCGTTAATAACTTTACATAAATATAAATATAATATGCAAATTTGTTTTCAAGCAGAAGAAACTGTAAAACTAGAGGTAAAACAACAAGCGATACCTATTCAACATTATCTTAGACAACCTTCAAGATTAGTAAAGGCGATCGCAGATCGAAAATTAATGACTGCTTTAAAAGATGACTGTTATCGTCTCCAAATGCACCCCCTCAGTTTTTTAGATATGTACCACTTTCAACCTACGGCAGTGTTGAAGGTTTGGTCTGGTGCTTCTGGAAATGTTTATGTTAATTCTGTATCCTGTGAAATTAAAGGGATAGAATATCTCAATCGCCGTTTTTCCCTACAACTTAAAGGAAAACTAACCCCAACGGAAATTGAGGGTAAAGTTTATTTACAGGGAAAAGCAAACCTCACGGTTACTGTTGATTTGCCTCCTCCACTTTGGTTAACTCCTAAATCTTTATTACTAACTACTGGTAATAGTTTACTTAAAGGGGTTTTAGTGAGAATTAAAAATAAATTGATGTCACAACTTTTAAATGATTATTATGATTTTGTTAAAAGTGAGCAAGAAAAAACCCATTCCCTCGGTTGGCAAGAAGCCTAAACTTAGGTTTTGTTAGAATAAGACATCACACAGTAGATGTAGTCTTAATCAGCGATGAAACTTAATGATGCTCTAAAAATGGCAATGACGACTATTTTTGCCAATAAAATGCGTAGTAGCTTAACAATGTTGGGTATAGTAATTGGGAATGCTTCCGTTATTGCTATGATTGGCATTGGAGAAGCGGCTCAAAGATTGGCTTCAGAACAGTTTGAGACATTAGGGGCTAATGTTCTTTTTGTTGTACCCGGTAGTAGGGAATCTCGTCGCACTACTTTTGAAGTTCCTAAGACATTAGTGTTAGATGATGCTAATGCGATCGCATCTCAAGTGCCAACGGTGGAAGAAGTTGCACCCCAAATAAATTCTCGCTTACTGGTGACTTATCGTAATCGAAATAATAATGTATCTATAATTGGCACGACTCCAGAGTTTTTGACGGTGCGTAGTTTTGATGTTGCTCAAGGGCGTTTTATTAATGATAGTGATTTAAAACGAAATAATCGGGTTGCAGTGTTAGGTTCGCAAATTGCAGAGGAATTTTTCCCCAACGAAAATCCCATTGGTAAGCGTTTACGGGTTAAAAACGTTTCTTTTGAGGTAATTGGCATTATGGAGGCAAAAGGTTCGTTTCTAGGCACGAATCAGGACGAAACTGTCTATCTACCTCTAACCACTATGGCAAATCAAATTGTAGGCAAGACTTCTAATTATGGTTTAGAATTGAGTTTCATTTCTGTTTCAGCTAATTCCTCTGACTCCATTGCGGCGGCACGGTTTCAAATTGAAAATTTATTGCGCTTACGACACAAAATTAATGGAGAAGATGATTTTCGGGTAGAAACTCAGAAAGATATTCTTAGTATTGTGGGAACTGTAACAAGTGGACTGACAATGATGTTAGGCGCGATCGCAGCTATTTCCTTGCTAGTGGGCGGTATTGGTGTGATGAATATTATGCTCGTATCAGTAAGCGAAAGGACTCAAGAAATAGGTTTGAGAAAAGCAGTCGGTGCAACGGAGAACAACATACTATCACAATTTTTGATCGAAGCAATTATTATTTCTGCCATTGGTGGTTTAATCGGCACTGTGATTGGAGTTAGTGGTTTAATTGTTATTGGTTTGGTTTCCCCTTTACCAACAGCCATTTCTGCTAACACGATTATTTTAGCGGTAGGGGTTTCTGGAGGTATTGGCTTATTTTTTGGAGTAATTCCTGCCCAACAAGCGGCTAAACTAGATCCTATTGTTGCTTTACGTAGTGCATAAAAACGAAGGGCAAAGATGAATAGTGAATAATTAAAAATTAAAAATTAAGAATTAAAAACCCCAAACTTCCTGTATGGGCGAATGGCCATTCGCTACTTCCTCTTCTCCCCTCATCCCTCGATTTTCGATACACTCATATCATTTTTGTATCGGAAAAATCAACATTAGTTAAATTCGCACCATCAAAATTTACTCGAGTCAAATTCGCGCCTATAAATTTAGCATTTTTTAAGTTAGCATTGCGAAAATCAACATCTTTTAAATCTGCATTGATAAACTTTGCTTTTTCTAAGGAGGTTTGTTGAAAATTAATTTTTTCTAAGTTACTACCAATTAAATTAATATTATCCAAGCAACACCCCTTAAAACTTTCCCCCGATAAACATAAGTATTTAAAATTTCGATTTCCCAAGGCAAATCTTTTCAATAAATCCTCTTTTTCGCTGGCTTTGATGATATTCTCGGGTAAATTACGTAAGGTTAAATTAAAACTATCTCCTTTAACTGCTAAAACTTCTTTTAATTCTGAATACATCACATAATTTCCTACACCGCTAAGATACACCCATCCTTTACTGCGAGTTAAAGCCACAAATAGTTGATTCCTTAAACTAATATTATCTTCTTCTTTAGCGATGCGATCGCATCCTATAATATAAACCAAAAATGCTTCATTTCCCTTTGCCTGATAAACATTACAAACGGTTACTGCCCCATCTTGCCAAAATTGACGGGAATTATCCTGATGGGGAAAATATACCGAAATGGCATTTCTTTCTAAAACATCCCGACATTGATTTTCAATAATTTGACTTTCATAACCATTTCCTAAAACGATTACTAAAATTTGCCGACTAGGGCGTAAACCATCATATCGTAGATTATATAAAATTTTTTCTGCTAGATAATTTAATTCTTCTTGACGAGAATAAAAAGACTGAAAATTGATTATTTCTCCCCTATCAAAATTATCTAATGGATGAATATATTTATGATTTTTTCTTTCAATGGAAATATTATTATTTGATTGTAAATTTCCCCTCAACTTATAACCCATTTCTTGCCAACTATGAGCAGATTTTATCATAGTTAAAACACCCAAAGGACGGCACCAACCCATATTAATAGCAAAAGCAGTATTAATAATTCTTTTAGGAGTGCGATAACTATTAGTTAAAGTATAAATTTTTTCTGATGGATGGTTAGAAGGTAAAATATCAGCGAATAATCCCCTTTGATAAGTTTCACCAATTTGATTTAAACATTGAATTTCATCATAAGCATAAATAAGTTTTTTTCTCTCTTTTCCATTGATATAATTAGGAGCTAAAGCATTATAAACTAAATACAAAAAAGGCTGTTTTCCTTGAAAAAGCCATCGGGACGATAAAAAATCTTGAGCCTCATCTAAAATTATTAAATCAAATAAAGCAGGAATTTTTTTATTCTCTAATAACTGACAACAAACTTCTGCCAAACTATCATTAGGTGATTGACTATAAGTATCATTAACTCTGAGTTTACTCGATTTAGTTTGATGACATATTAAACTATAAAAACCTTCTTGATTTTTGTTACCCCAACCATGAAGAATTAACAAATTTTTATCAAAAGTATTATACCCTATTTTATTATTACTAAAATGTCTTAACCATTTATCAATTAAAGTTATTATTTGTTCATATAAACTACGACTAAAAAAGATAAAAGCAATTTTCCATTCAGGATATTTTAAATGAAAATAAGCCGCTTTTTGACATAAAAGTAAAGTTTTTCCTGTTCCAGCAGTTCCTTTAATACCTTCAACCGCATTAAGATTTTTTTTACTAATTATTTCCTGTTTTAAATCTAAATGATAATAATAGTTAATTAATTTATTAATAATTTTACCTCTACTATTGTCTTTAGTTAAAACTCTATAAGTAGGAGGAATAATAACTGATTTTCCTGTGATAATAGATAGTAATATTTTCCATTGTTGGCTATCTAATTCCCTTCCTTTAACCACTGTAGAAGTGTTAATAATTTTTTCTTTTAACGAGTCTAAATTTAGTAAATCATTAGCAAAAATAATAGGAGGATTACTAGGTAATTTATCAAAACCTTTTTCTTGCCATGCTTTACTTTTGATGAAGGGTAATGCAATTAAAACCCGTCCTTTAATTTGTTGAGATAAACTAGGTTCAGTAGAAAAATAGTCTAAAACATTAAAAAGTTGATTTTCTGCTTGTTGATAAGGATTTCCTTGATTAGTATAAAAATTTTTATATTGCCAAAGATGTCCATTTATACTTACTATTTGTTCGATATTTATGGCTTTTACTTCTATAATAATAACGCCTATTTTTTTTTCAAAAATAAGTATGTCTGGCTCTTTTCTTTGATTTTTAGTATTAAATAAAGGATAACGCCAATAAGCTAAAATATCATGATTAACAAAAATATTTTTTATAGATTGCCAAACTAAATACTCTCCTTTTTCACCCTTATTATCTAATTTTTCTGTAGCGATAAAACAACTTTTAGGTAAGTCTATATCAGTCATCACTAAACACGATCGAAAGTTTTTTCAATTAGATAGACATTTCCAGAAAATACTAACATAAGTTTGTCTTAAATGATTATTAATTAGGTGTTGATAAAAAAGCAGTATCAGGGAGTTAGGAAAAAGGAAAAAGGGAACAGTTATAAAATTGGTTACAATTTGTAAGAGTTCTATTTACTGTTGAGTTCTCATTTGGGCTGTTTTTAAGCTCAACTGTAATTGTTGTTGATTACGAATGACAGTAAAACGGAGACTTTGATTAATACTGGTGTTTTCTACTATTTTTTGTAATTGGTTCGCATCTTTTATTGGTTGATTATCCACTTTAATGATGACATCTCCTCGACGCATTCCCCCCGCTTCCGCAGGAGTGTTTGGTAGAACTCTCATTACTAAAACTCCTTCCACTTCGGGAATTAAAAAAGTAGTATTTGGATCTTGATTATTTTTTCTGGCTAATTCTGGGGTAATATTTACCATCTGAATACCGACATAAGGATGAGGTACTTCTTTCCCTGCCACTAATGTTCCCTGTAACTGTTTAGCCTTATTAATGGGGATAGCAAATCCAATTCCCATGGCATCGGCACGAATAGCGGTGTTAATACCTATGACTTCCCCTTGGGCATTTAATAGAGGACCTCCTGAGTTACCGGGGTTAATTGCGGCATCGGTTTGCAAGAAATCAATTCTTTTATCGAGAATACCCACTTCTGACGAAGGACGATTTAAGGTACTAATAATCCCTAAAGTTACTGTGTTATCTAAACCAACAGGATTTCCAACTGCGATCGCCCAATCTCCAACTTTAACTTGATCAGAATTACCTAAAGATGCTACGGGTAAACTTTGCCCTTGAGGATTAATTTTCACCACCGCTAAATCTGTTACCTCATCAGCACCCTTAACTTCTCCTTGAAAACTGCGCCCATCTTTGAGAGTGACTGTTACTCTATCTGCTCCACTTACTACATGAGCATTAGTCAAGATTACTCCATTATTATCAATGATAAAGCCAGAACCTAATCCTGTCACAACTCTTTCTCTGGGAACGGCATTACGAAATTGATCGCCGAAAAATTGGCGGAAAAAGGGATCATCGAAAAAAGGATCAAAAGACCTTGTTACTGTTTTTTCTGTATCGATACGTACGACTGAATTACCTGTTTTTTCTACTGCTCGTGCTACAAAACTATCTTCTGTGATGGTGGTAGGAATTTGCGCAACTATTCCATCGTTAACCAATGTTTGGGCGCTTAAATGACTCATTCCTGAAAACGTCAAAGCAACTCCCACAATAATAGCTGTTAAATGGGAGACAAATTGACCAATAGACTTAGAAATTCTCATAAACTTACACAAGATACAATGATATTTATATTTTTTCTTATCAAGAGACGTAAAGGAATAAGATAATGGTTTCCTTGTTTATAATCTTCATTCTTTATTGTAAAAGGAAGAGCTTTTCCTTTGAGTTATTCAATGGTAGTGTTTTCCCTAAAAAACCTAAGTTTTAGATAAGTTGAAAGCATTATTTTCTCGTATTTAGAAAACCTTATAGCTTCTTAGAAATAACAATAAAATTGCCTTAACCGGAACTGATGTTAATTTAGTTTAGTTGTTTTTCTGGATATATAGCTCTGGGCAAAGAAAATTAAACCAATTACAAGCATTAAACTTAACCAACTACCAATTACTTGTAAATTAATAATTAAAAGTGCGATCGCACCCGTGAGAATACTATAAGTTAAGGCTACTTGACGATGACTCCAGCCAGATTGTTGTAATCTTTGATAAATGTGGGTTCTGTGGGCTTGAAATATGTTTTCTTTACGACGTAGACGAACAATCAAAGTATAGATAGTATCAGCAGTAATGGGTAGAGTAATGGCTAAAGTTGACCAAGCAATCGTCGTATCTTGAACTTGAATAAGTGCGATCGCAATCATAGCACCTAAAACAGTACTGCCCACATCTCCCATAAAAATTTTAGCAGGAGACCAATTCCACCACAAAAAACCAAATAAAGCCCCAATCAAAAGCCACCAAATCGGTTGATTGAGATAAAAAGCAATAAAACTCAATTGGATGATAGTAATACTAACCACAAACCCATCTAAACCATCCATAAAGTTATAAAAATTGATTAAAGCAGTAAAACCAATAACCGTTAAAATTCCTGCAATAATAACACCAACTAAGCCAATATTAGTTAACCACGGCTGGGGAAAAATACCGTAATGAATCACCCCTAAAATCGCCGTAACTAATTGCACCCCATATCTTACCAAAGAAGGCAAATTTAAACGATCATCTAAAAAGCCAACAATAGCTAAAGGTAAAATAATTACCAATAAAAAAGGATCAACCGTAAAATAAAGAGTAGGAACAAACTGTAAACATAATATAGCGACAATAAAACTGATGATAAAACCCAATCCTCCCCCCCTCGGAGTGGGGCGAACATGAGAACTACGCTCGTTAGGTATATCTAATAGTTGTTTACTAAAGTTCTGTATGATAATAAAAACAAGTAATAAACTGAGAAAAAAACTGCCAACCAAAAAAGTAAGAGTAAAAGCCATTATAATAATTCCATCTCATAGAGCCTTGATGAACTCAATTTATTTTTCATGATCCTTATATTTTCTGTCAAGAATTTTAAGAATTAATACTTAATCTCCCTCTATTCTCATCTCCTAATCCCCCAATAACTAAACCCTAACCAATAATTTCGTATTAAACCTCCTCCCATTCACTCACCATCATCGCAGGATCAATTAAAGTTATATCAAAAGGATCATCAGGGGGTAAAGAAGGAAATATATCTCTTTGACAATGTTGATAAGTGATTGATACTTGTGGTCCAAAAATGACTTTGTCACCGTGTTTTAACTCTTGATTGGCAATCTTTTTTCCGTTGACTAAGATACCATTTGCACTAAAATTAGATTTACCGTCCCCATCGCAAATTTGATAGTAAATATATCCCTGATTGTCAAACTGTCTAATTAAAGTGGCGTGATAACGAGACACGAAAGGAGAGTGAATGCGAATATCACACTGTTGAGCTCTACCAATAGTATATTTACTTTTCCTGAGTAAAAGTTCCCTTCTGCCTTTATCGTCTTCTACGATTAATATATGGGCTTTGTGGGGTTGTGCAGGATGTTTTGTCATTGTTGACCCTTCTCTAGGTAAATCATTAATGATTGAGTTTGATAATATCATCTTAACTTGCATAAGTGCTTATACTGAAAATAAATAAAGATTCTATATATTTTTTCCTCTTTATATTATCTTTAAAAAAACACTTAGGTGTTAAAAATTTAAAATTGGGAGGTTAAGCAGATAGTTTTAATTCCCCAAATAAGATTGTAAATCATAGAAATGACGTTTTTCATGGGTAGCCATAATGGAAAAACGAAGGCGACTGGTGGGAACAGTAGGAGGACGTATGGCTGGAACAAAAAACCCTTTCTCTTGCAGTTTTAAGCTCCATTGTAGTGCTTGTTTCGCAGTTTTTTCTTTTACACAGATAATGGCTGATTCTGTTGGTAAAAAGTCGATTTTGAGTGTAGTTAATATTTCTTTAAATAAGTTAATATTTTGCCATAATCGGGTTCTCATTTCAGGGTATTTTTGAATCAGCTTAATGGCGGCTAATGCTGAAGCTGTATCCGCAGGAGAGAGAGCGGTGGTATAAATCCATGTGGGACAACGGTTACGTAAAAAATCGATGAGTAATTTACTCCCCGCAACATAACCTCCTAGACTAGCAATTGCTTTACTTAAAGTCCCAATTTGAATAATATTATCTCCTTTTACCCCAAAATGTTCCAAACAACCAGCTCCTGTTTTACCCATAACTCCGGTGGCGTGGGCTTCATCTATCAGTAACCAACAATCAAATTTTTCGGTAATGGCAACTAATTCTGGTAATGGACACAAATCACCATCCATACTAAAAACGCTGTCGGTGACAATTAAACAATGGCGATATTGATGACGGTTTTGAGCTAATTTTTCGCTTAAATCTTGAATATTTCCGTGTTTATACTGAATTTTTTTCGCTTGGCTTAATTTTGCTCCATTTTTCAGACTAGAATGGTTATATTCATCTTCTAAAATTAGGTCTTTTTGTTTAACTAAGGAGGTGATTGTGCCGATATTCGCACTATATCCAGAACTAAAAACTAGGGCTTTTTCGACTTGTTTCCAAGATGCGATCGCATCTTCTAATTCTTGATGTAATTTTCTGTGTCCACTTAAAAGGCGCGATCCTGTACTACCTGTACCATATTGTTTTAAGGCTTCAATTCCTGCTTGAATAAGTCGGGAGTCTCCTGCTAATCCGAGATAATCGTTACTAGCAAAATTAACTAATTGTCGTCCTTCTATGGATACTACCGCAGAAGGCAAACCCGTTATCAATTTTTCTTGACGATACCAATGGGCTTTTTTGATGGTATTTAGAGATTGAGAAAGATAGTTGTTTAAAGAAGACATTAATTGATTGTAAAAAGGGCAAAGGCAATTAGTGAATAATTAAGAATTAAGAATTAAGAATTAAGAATTAAAAACCCCGTTCACGACCGAAGGGAGTGTAAGAGCCGAACTAATTTCCCCCTCTCACCTCATCCCCTAAACACCCTAACACCTGAAACCTGACACCTGGCACCTGACACCTCTTTCATAACCCCGAACTCTCTACTCGTTCTTTTGCAACTTAGCTAATAAGGTAATCCATTCTTGTTCTTGGGGGGTGAGATGTCCGCTTTCTAGGGCTGATTTAAGCCATTGTTTATCTTCTTTAGTCATTAAGCGGGGTGATATATTACATAATCGGGATAAATCCCAACGCCAAATTTTTAAGGTGCGATCGCCGCTTCCTGTTATTAAATTTGTACCATCATCAGTAAATTTTATTTGAGTGATAATTCCTTGATGCACATTCAAAGTATTAACATTTTCTCCTGTGGTTAAATCCCACATTCTCACAGTTTTATCTCTTCCTCCCGTAGCCAACAAGCGTCCATCAGGGCTAATATCTAAACAAAAAATACCATCTTCATGACCAGCGAAAGTATCTAATAAATTATGGGTGGTTAATGACCATATTTTTACCGTACCATCATCACTACCAGTCACAAGATTTTCATTATCAGAGGTAATTGCTAAACACCAAACTCTCCCTAAATGTCCTTCTAAAGTAGCAATTTCTTTTCCTTCTTCTAAAGACCATAATTTAATTGTGTGGTCTTTACTCGCAGAGGCTAAAATTTTGTTATCCGAGGTAACAGCTAAATCACAAATAGCATCCTGATGACCAAATAAATTATAAAGGTGATCTCCTTCTGGTAAACGCCATACCCGAATACTATTATCTTTTGTTCCTCCTCCAGCAATTAATAAACTGTCATCTTGAGATAGAATCACTTTCTCGACTTCCCTTTGATGTCCCCGTAAATTTTTAAATAATCTACCCTGGGGATATTGCCATAACCTTATTTCTTGGTAACTAGCACTAGCTATCAGTTTAGCGGATTTAGTCATAGCTAAAGACCATACGGAGGCAGTATTTGCTGATAAATTGCCAATTAAATTACCTTCAGGTAAACGCCACAAAGAAACCGTTTTATCTCGACTGCCACTAGCTAAAATCGTACCATCACCACTCAAACAAAGGCTAGTAATCGGTTTTAAATGTCCGTTAAGAGTATTCAACAGTTTTCCTGTATCTATATCCCAAACTCTAATTAATTCATCTCCTGCACTAACTAATGTTTTACAATCAGGAGAAATTGCGATCGCTTCTATGGCTTTAGTGTGTCCTTCTAAGGTGTGGTAACAACGAACTAAATTACCTTGAGGGGGAATATTACCTTTAATATTTTGGAATAATTGACTTAATTGAGTTAATTTTTGCTTTAATTCAGGCTCTTTAATAGCTAAACGTTTAGTTTCGAGCTTTTTAACTATTTTCTGACTAAAAACGGCGGGAACGATGGGAACAAATGATAGCAACAAATTCCAGTGTTGCCCCATCACCATTGTTTGAATGATATTTTCCCATTGACTTTTGGTAATTTCTCTTAATCGTCTGCCTTTTTTGCCCCCTAATACAATCCAAATCCATTCCAGTCTTTTGAAAGTGATACCATGTTTTTCTATCCTTTCTTGTAACTCTGAAGTCGCATTATAGTAAAAATTTTCCAAAAGTTGATAATCAGGGTCAATTTCTCGATATTTGTCCCATTGTTGTGTAAAATAGCAGAACAAAGCGGCTTGAGAAGGCTCTGAAGGAGTGTAACCGCATTCAGTAGCTAAGGTTAATGCTTCTTGATTATTTTCTTCACTGGCAAGGCGACAAACTTCTTCTTGTAGTTCAGGTTGAGAGAGGTTATTGAGCCACATTTGGGCTATTTTTTTGATAAAAGCGTCATTTTCTGTTAAAGATAAATTAATTAAAGGTGCAATAATTTCTATTCCTTTTTCATCGATAATGCCCCGCCATCCTAAATTTAAAGCTGTTAACAATCTCAATTCAGGAGGATTTGTTGCTACCCATCCTTTTAACTTAATAAGTTTACTTAAATCTTCATCTCTGGTTTCCGCCCATATTCTACATATTACATCTGTTAAGGCTGTTTCTTGAATTTTGATGCTTTTTAAACTGTTTAAAATTAGATTGCGGAAATTTTTATCCTGACTGAAAATAAAAACTCTGATTAATAATTCTACGGTTTGAGGAGTTTTTTCTTCGATTAACTCTTTAGCGGCATTTTGTCGAATGCGATCGCCAAAGAAAGGAGTATCGTTATATAGTTGTTCTTCTAATTTCTTTAATTTATCCTCATCCATAAGACTTAATTTTGTATTTAGGGGCATCAAAATAATTATAGTTAATTATTAGGCTTTGCTCAAAAAGTCTTTATCCAATTAGAAATTAGTAATTAGGAGAAGGCAAAAGTGAATGGTGAATAGTGAATAGTGAATAGCGAATAGCGAATAGTTGATAATTAAAAATTAAGAATTAAGAATTAAGAATTAAAAACCCCAAACACTCATTATTTATCACTCATTACTCATTACTTATTACTTTCTCCCAATACCTGACACCTTATCTCCCCATCTCCCCATCTCCTCATCTCCTCATCTCCTTATCCCCCAAACACCGAACCATGATATGATGTTGACTGAAATTTTGGTACATATTTAAAGAAACAAAAGTAGATGACAAGTGACAATTTTGAGTGGCTATATAGAGGCGTTACCGAAGTTTTTCCCTCCCAAACAGATTCTCAAGAAGAGAGTGAAAATTTAGAACAATTATGTAATAGATGCGATCGCCCTTTAAGGGTTAAATTAGGAATTGATCCCACGGGGACAGATTTACATTTGGGGCATAGCATACCCTTTCGCAAATTAAGAGCATTTCAAGATCAAGGACACACAGCAGTAGTTATTATTGGTGATTTTACCGCTCAAATAGGTGATCCCACAGGGAAAGATAAAGTTAGAAAACAATTGAGTGCAGAGGAAGTAAAGCAAAACGCAGAAACTTATTTACAACAATTACGCCCTATTTTAGATTTTGATACCCCCGGACGATTGGAGATTCGCTACAATTCAGAGTGGTTAAGTAAATTAGATCTAGCCCAAATACAGGAATTACTGGCTACTATGACAGTACAACAAATGTTAGCAAAAGAGGGTTTTAATAATCGCTACAATCAACAAACCCCCATTTATCTTCATGAGTTTCTCTATCCTCTAATGCAAGGTTATGATTCAGTGGCGGTAAATGCAGATGTGGAATTGGGAGGCACAGACCAAAAATTTAACATTGCAGTGGGGCGAGATTTACAGAGACATTTTGGACAAAAACCACAATTTGGAGTGCTTTTACCCATTTTAATCGGTACGGATGGAGAGCAGAAAATGTCGAAATCTCTCAATAATTATGTTGGGTTGAAGGAAGATGCCTTATCCATGTACTCTAAATTAGAAAAAACTCCCGATGCCTTATTACCCAATTACTATGAATTATTAACCAACTTTGCCTTAACAGAAATTCCCGAAAATCCTAGAGAAGCACAAAAATTATTAGCGGTAGAGATTATTTCTCAATACCATGGACAAGAAGCGGCTTTAATGGCTCAAAAAACTGCTTTAGAAATAGTTAGTCGTCAAAATATGGCTAATGCACAAGCCGTTCCCGAATTTTCTCTCGAAAGTGTTGAATTTCCAGCTAAATTATTTTACATTCTCAATGCCAGTGGTTTAGTAAATAGTAGTGGGGAAGGTAGAAGACAAATTCAGGGGGGCAGTGTCCGTTTAGAGGGCGATCGCATCTCTGATGTTAATATAACTTATGATGACCCTACTCAATTAAAAGGCAAAATTTTACAAGTCGGTAAAAAGAAATTTATTCGTCTAGTCTAAATCAATAGGCTTCTTGCAGAATATTCTTTGACTGGTTAGAATACTACCGCAAAGTTATGACCAAGATTGTTCGTGGTGTCAATCCACAATATACCAGTCAAGAAAACTTTAACTGTAGAGTGATAATAAAAAACTCTATCTAATATCCCAACACCCTAAGCCCCAATTTCTCCCCCCCTTGTCCCCGCATCACCCCAACACCTGCAACCTGAAACCTGACATCTGGCCTTATCCGATATTCTTAAACCGAACTGAGATTAATTACTATTTTTAATTCTTCTATTTTTTTATCTCAATTATATTTTATTCACTTGAATGAAGTATAGAAAAAACTCGATAAAAATTACTATAAATTCCTCTCTTCTAAAGGATTAATTAAAAAATATTTCATAAACTTCCGTATAAATACTAAGATTTAAAAGAAAAAACAAAGTTATCATAGAAATAGACTTATTATTATCATTACTATATAAAAATACATTAAGAATTGATACAGAATATGAATAAAAGAGGTGAAGTATCAAAATGAAAAACTCAAAACAAGAATTATTAAATTTGTGGCTTTGGGTTAATAAAATAAATAAAAATAACCCAGAAAAGGGAAATACATTAATTGTTGCGATCGGGATTGGTTTAGTTCTGATTATTGCTACTAGCCTAACTTTATTTAACTCTTCTAAAGATAAAACAAATGTTCAAGCTGGTGAGTTTTCCAAAAAAACCATGGCGGTTGCTGAATTAGGTGTGACCAGAGTGCATAATTTTTTAGCTAAAAATTCTAAATTGGCAGAATATTCTCTTGCAGACTGGGAATCTCAAGCCGGGACAATGCAATTACAAGGCACATTTACAAACACTTCTAGTACTAATTCAACCTGTTCAAGTTTAACTTCAGGTGCAGGAGGTACAACTGTTAGTACTACTGTTGGCAAATTTAAAACTGATGGAGATACGGTTGTCGAAAGTCCCTCCAGTGCCAGTGATTTTCGTCAAGGTGCATTTAAGGTGGTCGATTATAGGTTAGAAAAGACCGATGGTAAACCCATTGAGAAGATTCTCAGTCCTACTCCCAAAACCATAAAAGAACAATTGGATGAATTATCAGGTGGCGTAGCAGAAGGGGAAATTTACGCTCACGGAATTTTAGAAATAGAAAGTCAAATTAACCCCAGTGCTAATTCTGCTAGTGATTTATTTACAAGCACAAATAGTTCGCAAAGCAATGTGCAAGTAACGATACCCTTAAGAAGAGCAACTGTATCAACTCCATTTCCGGGGGTTTGGATTAGCGATCAACAAATAGGTTCACCATCTAACAGTATTATTAACGCAACACTACTTGTTCCAGACTGTGACAATATGGACTTAAATATCGCTCCGGGTAACGATGTTATTCTTTCTGATATGTTATTCCCCCAATTACCAACCCCACCCGCCGACACTGATCCAAAGTATTACAATCTCGGAGATATTACTAGCTCTACTACTTTACCAAGAAGTACGGATCAACATATTGAAACTCAGCAAATTACAGATAACGGTGTGACTTACAATGTCAAAGTTTATAAATACAAAGTTAATAATATTTCTCTTAATGGTGGGGAAAAGATTAAAATTGTACCCGGTAGAAAAGTTGTAATTAATTTATATGGCAATATTGATATTGGTGGTAGTCAAGTTATAGATAATAGTTGTACAACTACTACTGACTATATATGTGATCCTGTCACTAAAATAGTTACCTATCCTTCGGATCTACTTAATCCTAGTATTTTTAGAAGAGAGAATCTGAACATATTTGGATATGGTGTTAATACAGGAGGGCCAACTAGCCAAGAACCTCATATTTGTTTAGCTGGGGGTGCTGAAGTATTTGGTTTTGTTTTTGCCCCTGATTACGCAGTTGGGGCGGCTGGTACTGGTGCTGGTAATGGTTTTACAGGAGCTGTTTGGGCAAGAATGTTTAATCCTCCTAGCACTTGTGGCTCTAATACTGGTCAAGTAGTTGTGGTTCAAGATATTACTGATTGGGATGCGATCGGATTAGTTCCGACAAATATACCTCCACAAATTGGCTCAATCACTCAATGGCAAAGAATAGGAGGTTAACTAATGTCAAATTTATTCACTTTTATACTTCTAAAAAATCTGAAAAATATCTATTCTCATAAATTATCTCAAGATCCTACTTTTTGCCTCAAAAATGAGAAATGGGAGGAAGGTTTTTCCATTCTTGAAGTATTAGTGACAATTCTTGTGATTACTGGCTTTGTTTTAGGTTCCCTTCAAGCCACAGTCTTAGCAACTTTACTTAGAGTTCAAGCACAAGATAAACAAGAAGCGACAAATTGGGTACAACAAGATTTAGAATTGATACGTTATCAAGCGTTTATTTTAGATAACCCAACTGAAACTTCCGGATTAACACCCTCTCAAGCAAATGCTTGTGATAATTCTAAGTATGGAACTAGATTACAGGATTTTATTGACGGTACATACCCGAATACTTCCGATATTGATATAAATGGTAAGTCTTATGATGTGGCAAGAGCTTATACAGCTCCTGAGAATATTTTACAAGTTAGTTATACCATCAGCTATGATAGCACCCATCCCCGTTATAAAAGTGGTGGGGATAACGTCGTAACAACTTTATCAACGGAGGTTTTACCCAATGCGGCACTTAGTTGTAGTTAACTTATTACTGAATAAGTCTAATCAAGAAAAAGGAGTCACCCTCCTTGAGGTGGTTTTAGTCTCTGTCATTGTCGGTATCATGGCGGCGATGAGTGTACCTAATCTTTTAGAAGAGCAGAGACAGCAAAAGGTTAACGAGGCTTTTGGTAAAGTTAGGGGCGCCCTAGTAGAAGCTCAAACAAATGCCAATCGCCAAAGTACTGATTGTACTGTTGAACTTACAAAGTCTGGTGCTAGCGGTAATCCTGCAGGTTGTGTATTAGAACCATTCTCTGTTGACACAGATATTGTCAGCATTACTAAAACGGATTTTTCTACAACACCGACCAACATAACTTTTTCTTTTACAGGCACTACGGGTAATGCTGATACTCTTTGGATTGCTAGAAAAGATTTTGGAGGGAATGTAATTGAAAGTAGCGCTAAGTGTATAGTTATTTCTACTCTTGGAATGATTCGTACGGGAATTAATGAAGGTGGAAACTGTGTGAATGTTGAAAATAAACGCTATACCCCTTAAAGTGATTGATTCAGATTAACTCTTATACATGAAAACTGATTCTATTTTCTACGAACTATTTGCTAATTTGCCTGAAACTTTTTTTGCTCTATTAAATTTACCTAATAATGTGGTGCAAGAATATAAATTTTGTTCTCAAGAATTGAAACAATTAGCAAAAAGAATCGATGGGGTTTTTCTTCCCCAAACGGAAACGAAACCAATTTATTTTGTTGAAGTTCAATTTCAAAAAGATGAAAACTTATATCACCGTTTATTTACTGAAATCTTTGTTTATTTAGGGCAATATAAACCTGTACAAGATTTTAGGGCAGTAGTAGTTTGGGCAGACGAAAAAATGGATTATTCTTTGCCCGTTTATTATCAATTTTTTCAAGATATGGGCAAGGTAGATATTATTTACCTGAATCAGTTAAATGTAAACCCTAGTAAGGATATTGGCTTAGAAATCATCAAATTAATTGTTAGTTCTGAAGATCAAGCAAAAACCCAAGTAGATTATTTATTTAACTTAGCTCAAACAAATGTTGAGACGGAAACAAAACAGAAAGATATTATAGAGTTGGTGGAAAAAATATTAGTTTATAAATTTACTAATTATTCACTGGAGGAATTAGACAAAATGTTTACCTTATCAGATTTTAAAAAGACAAAATTTTATCAGGACACTTTTTCTCAGGGGAAAATTGAGGGTGAAATTGAAGGAAAAATCAAAACCATACCTAATTTAGTACGTTTAGGTTTAACTCCTGAACAAATTGCTGAAGCCCTTGATTTGAGTTTAGATTTGATCAACCAATTGACTGAACATAATAACCAAGGAGAAAAATCATAATAATTTCTTCTTTTGTCCTCATTCCGCATAACGGGAAAGAATATTCTATATAGCTTAAGGTAATTTTTAAACTAGGTATGATCTTAGATATTATAAAAAACAGTCAAAAACTATGAATAGATATAAATTATTGCAACTATTTTTAAACCTAAAAAAATATCAACAAAAAGGTCTTTCTTTAGTAGAATTAATCGTCGCTCTTGTTATTAGTGGTATAGTTTTAACGGCAGCTGCTAGTGGTTTTGTTAATGTTTTACGGGCAAATCAAAGTGTAGAATCAAAAACAGTTAGAAGTTCTACTCTAGCTAGGGCATTAGCCTATATGCAGGACGAAATAAAACAAGCTAGTAGTTTAACAGCTGTAAAGGAAGCGGATGATTCCAACTGCAATACTTCTTCTGGCAATGCTGATTCTGAATACTGCTTAAGATTGACTCTTCCTGATGGTGATAGTAATAGTGCAACCACTGAGTATATATACTATGCACTAGATGATATATCTGGAGTTACCAGTGAGTGGTTAAAGCCGGGAGTTTTACGAAGAAGAAGAATACAGGAAGATGGAACTGATTCTGGTTGGTGGGCAATCGCAGATGGTTTAACCAGTGTAAATGAAACTGAACCATCTACTATCGCCTGTGATCAAGACTCCGTTAACTGGACTGGACATAATACAATTTATGGAGGAACAACAGGAGGTAAGGGGGGTTTTCGTTTCTGTGTAGATCAAGATCCTACTACTGGGGAAAGTCGTCTGGCAAGAATTTTTCTCTACGGTCATATTATGGGAGCAGGGGATGGAAATAATACAATTTCAGCTAGTACGATCAGCTTTGCTAGATCTGAGTAATGTGTTTATTTTTAAGATTCAGATAAATTGCATCATAGGGTTTGAGAAAATTAAAATTTCATTGTTGAGGATGAGACAATCAGATATAATGAGCCGTGAATAGAGTTCTTGAAAACAAGGGGATAATATTGGTGGTAAATACAGTTAGTAAACCAAAAACCAACGTAAGTTTAGAGCAATGGTTAACAGATTTAAGTAATAAAATTATTGCTGGGTATCGTATTACAAAAAAGGAAGCTCTCAGATTAACGGAAATAGAAGGAGAGGAGAATATACTATTATTATGTGAGAAGGCCGATCGCATCCGTCAAGAATGTTGTGGTAATGTAGTTGATTTATGTAGCATTGTCAATGTTAAATCTGGTAACTGTTCAGAAAATTGCAGTTTTTGTTCTCAATCTGTTCATCATCAGGGAAAAGATTCTCCTATTTATGGCTTAAAAACCAGAGAAGAAATTTTAGAATATGCCAAAGCCGCCGATGAGGCAGGAGCAAAAAGATTTTGTTTAGTGTCTCAAGGACGAGGTATTAAGTATAATAGCCCTAAAAATAGCGAATTTGAAGAAATTTTAGCCACAGTTAAACAAATTATTGCCGAAACCAACGTTAAACCCTGTTGTGCTTTAGGTGAAATTACTATTGAACAAGCACAGGCATTGAAAGAAGCAGGAGTTACTCGCTACAATCATAATTTAGAATCTTCTGAAAACTTCTACGATCGCATCGTTACTACTCATACATGGCAAGATAGGGTAGATACCGTCAAAAATCTTAAAGCAGTAGGTATTCAAGCCTGTACGGGTGGTATTATGGGTATGGGCGAATCATGGACAGATAGGATTGACCTCGCTTTATCCTTAAGAGAGTTAGAAGTTGAATCCGTACCAATTAACTTCCTCAATCCCCGTGAAGGCACGCCATTAGGAGAGCAAATTAAATTAACTCCCCTTGAAGCAGTAAAAGCGATCGCAATTTTTAGATTCATTTTACCAACTCAAATACTTCGTTATGCAGGGGGTAGAGAGGCAGTATTAGGAGAATGGCAAAAACAAGGTCTAAAATCTGGAATTAATGCCATGCTAATTGGAAATTATCTTACCACTTTAGGACAGTCCCCAGAACAAGATCACGCCATGTTAACAGAATTAGGCTTAGAAGGGGGAGAAACTCCCGTTAAATAAACCAATCCATAGCAGATTAGTTAGGACATTTTTACATCTTTAATTGTCATTCTAAACGATAGTAAAGGATCTCAATATGTCTAAAATAACTTGCCCACTGCTATATCATAAGCGAAAAGACAAAAACTTAGTCAAAGCTCAATAATTTTTCTGTGTTTCCAGAGGGGCTTAAGCCCCTTATCCTAACAATTCTTAATTAAATGAAACATTCCTCCTTAATTTAATTTGTGAATAATAACGGCTTACCCCCACAACCTATATCCCCAGTTAACGAGTTTTTTTGGGCATTAATTGGCTTAATGCTAACTATTTTTGGCACTTTTGTTGAAGTTTTTTTTGTTATTCCCACCAACACAACAAACCTAGAAAATATAGACACTACATCTTTAGGAATCACCTATCAACTGGCTGGAGTATTTTTTACTGGAATGGTAGGAGGAAGAAATGCCGCCGCCTATGCTCAAATCGCTTATGTCATTATGGGTTTATTCAAACTGCCCATATTTTATCAAGGGGGAAGTTTTGACTATATTCAATATCCTAGTTTTGGTTATATTTTAGGTTTTATTCCTGGTGCGTGGTTATGTGGTTTTTTGGTGTTGCCCGGTAAGCGTCGCCTTGAATTATTTACCATAAGTGCATTTTTAGGCTTATTAGTCATTCATCTGTTTGGCATTCTTTATTTAATCTTATACACATATCTAACACCTTTTCTTGGTAATCAATTAACCCCTACTTACTTATGGGATGCTATTAACTTATATACCATTACTCCCTTTCCTTCACAACTAGCACTAATTTGTGCGATTTCAGTTGTAGCTTTTATAATTCGTTTAATTTTACTTTATTGATAGTGCTAGGCTTATATCAATGATTTTATTTCTATTTGTTTTGATTGTATTTCTGCTTAATCAGATAGGCTATTTCTTATTTATCTCGGTGATTACAAACTTTTTTCTCAGCCTAGCCCATTATTTATCCATTGCCTTATTGGTTATTCTCATTGGCTTCATTGCTTGGTGTTTCAGTGAAACTTAACTCAATGACATCTAGTTCGGAGTTAAGATTTAAAGTTATTAGATAAAAAAAGTAAATAAATTGATTTTCTTCTCTCAAGTTTTGATGACTATTTTTGGGGTTGCTTAGTTGTCACGCAAAATATTATTGAACTACTCCAAATATCCAACACTTAAAATAACCTGAGTTTTGGATAAGCTGAAAGCATCCCAACTCGTAGTCAGAAAACCTTATAGCTTCTTCTTAAAAATAATGGTAAAATTGCTTTAATACGAACTGACTTAAACAAGGGGCTTAAGCCCCTTGCTAAAAACCCCTACCACCTGCAACCTGACACCTAACCTTCTCCGATATTCTTAAACCGAACTGAGGTTAAAATATTATTAACATTGCAAGAGTGCCTATTCTCCATTTTTGATCTAGACTAAAAATTATAGCCTAATTCACCAATGCCCTATTTTTTTAACTTTTTAATTTTTCTTCCAATTCCGACTTATCGTTAATAATCTCAAAAAGATGTCCTGTATTTGTTAACTCAAACAACATCTTGACTTGGTCATTTAAAGACATTAAGAAAAGTCTTCCACCTTTTTCTCTAACCATTTTTAAGGCTAATACTAAAGCCCCTAAACCTGAACTATCCATAAAGTTAACTTTTTTTAGGTCAATCAAGATTAGATTGATACCCTCACTAACTAAATCCTTAATTTGTTGACGAAAAACAACTGCTTTATTAGCATCTAACATTCCATCAGGGCGGATAACTTTGACTTTAGATAACATGGATAGTCACGCAATTAGGTTGATTTGAGTATATCACCATTTATTTTAGCTGATACTATCATTTTTGAGGAGTTTAACTTTTGGTAAAGACATAAAAAAACCTTAACCGTTGCCAGTTAAGGAATATATCAAACAAAAATAATTAAGTTAACCTGAGTTCGGGATAAATTTTCATCTATGAATGATGGAGAAAAAAAGGCAAAAGGCAAGAGGCAAGAGGCAAACCCCCCTTATATCCCCCCTCGAGAGGGGGGAGGGCAAAGGAAAAATTAAGAATTAGGAATTAAAAACCCCGAACACTCATTATTTGTTACTCATTACTTTCTCTCAACACCTGCAACCTGCAACCTGAAACCTGACACCTACCCTTATCCAATATTCTTAAACCGAACTGAGGTTAAGTTATCTAGTTTTTTAACAAACACAACCTTGTTGTTTTTCTACTTCAATGGGTTTGATGAAGTAAAGTTTGATAAACTGAGTCATATTAGACAAGTATAAAGGTAGTTTACGTAAAAACTTCACAGGTGCGATCGCATTTGTTTCATCGATGGCTCTTAATTGTTCACAATTGCTAACGCAAATCTCTAAACTTTCGTAGAAAGCAGGATTATCAACATCAATAATTACAGGGAAAACTCTGGCGGCGGTGTTATTGGTTTTCTCAATAACGTGTTTGTCATAACTTCTTGCATCTAAGCCAATGGAAGCATAGAAGTCGGAGCGTTGTAAGTCATTGAGGTACATAGTAGCAAATACGGAAAGAAGGAAGAAACGACACCACAACTTCGCTTTCCAATCGTTTAAGAAACTGGGTTGAGCTTTAAGAATAGCATCGAAGAAATCTCCGTGACGATTTTCGTCTTGACACCAATTTTCAAAAAACTTGAAGATGGGATAAATGCGACTTTCAGGATGTTGCTCTAAGTGACGGTAAATAGTGATATAGCGCCAATAACCAATTTTTTCGGAAAGATAGGTAGCGTAAAAAATAAATTTAGGTTTAAAGAAAGTATATTTACGACTCTTGGTTAAAAAGCCTAAATCTAGGGTTAAATTAAAGTCAGAGAGTGCTTTGTTAAGGAAACCTGCGTGACGGGCTTCATCCCGAGACATTAATAAGAAACATTCAGCTAAGAGGGGATTGGTGTCTTTTAAACGTCTGCCTAATTCTTTATATAATAAGAATCCAGAAAATTCAGCAGTACAAGAACGCTCTAAAAATTCTACAAATAAACGACGAGTTTCACCATCAATGTGATCCCAAGATTGGTCAAAATCAGCGTTGCGGACGAAGTGATGACGGTTATAATCTTCTTTAAACTCAGCGAGGATGGCTTTTAATTCTTCCTCATTGGCACTTAAGTCCATTTTTGCCATTTCCTCGAAATCAGTGGTATAAAAACGAGGGGTGAGGATGGTTTCTTTCGCTGGTGCTTTCACTCCGGGGCGAATTTCCTCGAATTCTGAAGGTCTAACTGTTGTTACCATAATTTCTTGATAAAAATAAAATTTGTATTTATTGCTTTTGCTTTTATGTCCAATTCTAGCTAAATCTCAGTTTAACAAAATCTTTCCCCCCTCTTTGTCGTATTTTGTTAAGAGTTGTTAAGAACTCTCACTATATTTTCCCTTGTTCTTCTATTTTCTGTCTTTATTCATAATCTAAAATTACTTGTAACCACTTCGGAGGTCGTGGAATGGGGGTTTTAAGGCGATCGAGCATTAGTAAGGCAACGAGATGAACGGTTAAACTATAAATAATATTATTGACCATCACAACTGCGATCGCAAGTAGCTGAATAGTAATCATATCAGGACGAGCTAAAATTCCCAGTTTTAAGAAAATCCAATCAGCCAAATTAGTGATCTGACTAATAACATATACCCATAAATCTTCCCCTAACAGAATTGAAAATAACCAAAAGCGGAAAAAGAAACCAAAACAACCAATTAAACTCGCTACAAAAATAGAAACATACCAATTTACTCCTCTACGCCATAAAGCTCCTAATTGTATTCCCATTAAGCCATAGGGGACGATATAGACGATACTGCGAGGAGGACCCATCAAAATTGCTAATAACAAGCCACACACAATAGTAGTGATAATAGATGCTCTTTTACCCCTGCGTAGATAAACTAGGGCAATAGGTAAAGGAAATAACATTTTCAAAAAAGGACCGATGCGAAAATAGTAATCAATCAACCAAATTAAACTTGCTGTACTTGCCAAAAAGGCACTTTCCACAAGAGCGATAGTTTCTGGTTTAAATTGATAATATTTGGTTTGTTTGTCTTTTAAATTAGCATCAGACTCAGATGCGATCGATTGATAGGTTTCCTCTTCATCAATCCAATTAGAATCATCAACGGAAAAGTCTGGTTTAGAATCTGTCAAGGGTTATCTCTAAAATGAATTTTCAGGGCTTATTATAGCTTACTGCACCACCTTCACTGGTGTACCCATAGACACTAACTTAAATAATTCTTTAATATCTTTATTTCTCATTCTCACACAACCATGAGATACGGCTTGACCGATTAAATGTTCCCCGGGCGTTCCGTGAAAACCGATAAAATTTTTACCATCAGTCCAAAACCCGATCCAACGTTCTCCTAAAGGATTGGTAGGACCTGGGGGAATTACTTTCCCTGTCCAAGGATTTTGCCACGAGGGATTTTCTACCATTTGAATAATCTCAAATTCTCCTTGAGGAGTTTCCCAACCTTCTCTACCGACTGCGACGGGGAAACTAGCAATTACTTGGTCTTGTTCATAAACTTCAACTACTCTTTTTTTCAAACGCAAAACTAATTGAAAATTAGATACTTCATCGGGGCTGTAAAGATAAACACTTGAATCTCTGAGAGGGGGCAAACTAGGAGCATTGATTTCTAGCAGTTGCCGTTGAATATTATGAATATAATTGACCGATTCTGAGCTAAAACTGGGAGAAACTCCAGTTAAAGAGAAACAAAAAGTTATCAAACACAGAAGGAAATTTCGTCTTAAATGGCGACGATAAGAAAGGAGTTTCATGGGTTTATGATGCCCTGATTTTTCAAATAAGATTCGGTTTAATTTTATTTTATCGTTAATGGGCGCGATCGCATCAAGTAAAAAAAGGCAAAGCTAATTAACAATTAGTAATTAGCAATTAGCAATTAATTAAAGCCTGAAACCTAATACTGAGATCTTGTACCAGTACAAAAACACCAGAAAACAAGTTTTTTAAAATCAATAATAATAATAAGTTTTTTGTCAATTCTTATCACTATTTCCTGTTCTCTAATTTCATCAGTCCATTTTTGGCTAGATGCAAGATCTAAGTAATACATACCTTGATTGCTGTTTAACTGTCTCTGGGTTAGGGTTTATTGACTACCATAGTCCCCTGATAGGTTGAGAAGTTTCTTGATATTCCATAACTTCGGTTTCCTCCATCATCGTTTGAGTTTCCACCATGGTACTTTGACGAGGGGGAAGGTCTGCAATAGAACTACTAGAACTGGTTTCTAAAGCCTTCCAAAGAGCCGCCGTACGTTCATTCAAAGCAACATAAGACCCATCCAATCTTTTGTAGCCATATTTAGATTCTAAAATGGAAATCCACTCAGATTTTGCACCTTGTACGAAAGAGTAGCTACCATCAGCATTTTTTAAAACCAAAACATCTGACCCCGGAGGTACACTACCGACTGCCGTGAAGCTAGTACCGTCTTCTAAACCGATAAACATAATACCACCGCTTTTGCCGACTACTCTACCTAGTAAGTAATCACCCCATTCTATTTGAGGTTCACCCATATATGTTTGATGACCAAGTAGCTGAGTGATAATCAATTGTGATGAATTGTTTTTAGATTTATTTGAAGTGTTTTGTTGAATTTCTGCTTTTGTGGGAGAAAGAGAAACTAGACTTAACAAAATACCCAATCCGAGGGTGGAAACTGAGGAAAACATTTTTAGATTCATAATTGTCCTTCGCTTGTTATGAATTTATTTATTTTTGATAGGTTGTTACTAAAAATTGTATATTTCTTTTATTATTTATCCCTTAAACCTTTATAAAAAATTTAGAGTTATGAATTAAAAGTTAACAAATAATATGGAAAATGACATTCTATTTATTTATTTTGAAAAGAAATGTAATTAACTGCTAACTATTTAGTAGTCATAAATCAATGACTATATTAATTTTTCTGCTTTTTGTTTTTCTCTATGAGAAAGAAGATTGAGATTTGTTTATATTTTTCTCTTTCTTCAATATCTGGGGTTAAGCTATTAGTGGATGAGCTTTTTATTTTTTATTGATTGCTATTTCTTCAGAAAAATGCTATTCGACATTGCTAATTTAACTTACTGGATTTTTCTCGGTATCGGGGTTTTGCTATTTCTCTTTGTGATTATTTCTGGAGGTGGTGAAGATCAAGATTTAGATACTGATGTAAATTTTGATAGCGACATAGATGTTGATACTGATGTGGACTTTGATGCTGATGTCGATGGGGATGTTGATGGAGATATTGATCATAATCTCAAAACGGATTTAGATGAAGGAGTTGAGGCAACTATCTTTTCTTTTCTCTCTTGGTTTGGTTTGGGTAAATGCCCTTTGATGATTTTATTAGCGATCGATTTTTCTACGTGGGGGGTCACAGGATGGTTTTTAAATGTGTTGGTGGGTGGGCTTCTTAATGCTATTCCCACTGGTTTTATTGGTTTCTTGATCTTTTTTCTCTCTTTTTGTTTTAGTGTGTGGGTGGGTAGGGTGTTGTCTGTCCCTATTGGTAAAATTTTTGCTAATGCTGGAGAAAATGTGGAGGGCGATCGCCTTGTTGGTTGTAGTGGAGAGGTAACTTCGTCTAAAGTTCCCTATATTGTCGAAGGAAGAATCGCTCAAGCGGACATTTTAGACTCTGCTAGTAATCTGGTAACAGTGGAAATTTGTTTACCTGAATGGGCGCAAGTTATACCTTCAAAAGGTCAAGAAGTGCTAATTATCGAGAAAAGACAACATTGTTTTTTGGCTATAGCTAAAGACAGTTCCGATCAAGATAAATGGTTTAATTCAATTAAAAATTAAGAATTAAAAATTAAGAATGAACCATTAATAATGTAAAAAACTAATATAAAAAAGGAGTAAAAAAATGAGATATTGGTTAGAATTAATCCAACAAATACCTGTTAAAAATATTGATTTCGATTTAGAAAACAACCGAAAATTAGAATCTAATTTAACTAATAATATTGTCGAAATTCCCAGTGCTAATTATCCTACTACTATGGCTCAATTAACAGTGGGAAATATAACTTTTTTTGGCGGAATTATCGGAGTTTTAGTTATTCTTGGATTAGTGGCTATTTGGGGCTATACAAGGGTTTATGTGGTAACTCCTAACAACGAGGCTTTTGTTCGTAACGGTGGTATTTTTGCGAAAGAAAAAAAGGTAATTTTAAACGGTGGTTGCATCGTTATTCCGGGTATTCATCAATTAACCCGTGTGCCTTTGAGAGAAATTTCTATCGATGTGGTAAGACAGGGCAATTTAGCGGTGCGCACTAGGGATTATTTACGGGCAAATATGCGAGTAACTTTTTATGTCTGTGTTAGTGCCGATAAAGATGCGGTTTTAACTGCGGCTCAAAGGTTATCTAAACAGGGTAAAATTTCCCCTGAAGATATAAAAGATGCTTTAGAAAAACGTGCTGATGATGCCATTAGGGCGGCGGCGAAAAAGAAAAGTATTGCGGAAATTGATTCGGATAAATTAGGTTTTGCGGAGGAAGTTTTAAATTTAATTCAACAAGATTTAAGAAAGGTTGGTTTAACTTTAAATAATATTGCTATTTCCGAAATTGAAGAAAGCGATACCTATGATGAAAATAACTTTTTTGATGCCCAAGGAGTGCGATTACGTACCGAAACAATCCAAAAATCCATTAAGCAAAAATTGGATGTGGAATTGGAAACCCAACGGGAAAAAAGAGAGTTAGAATTAAATACTCAGGTAGCTATTGAGCAACAGGAATTACAAGCAGAAAAGCAATCCTTAAATATTAAAAAGGAAAAAGAAGAAGCTAAATTAACCCAAATGAAGGAAATTGAATTTCTCAAAGCCCAACGGGAAAGGGAAGTTCAAGAATCAAAAGATCAAGAACAGGCTAAAGTCGAACGTAATAAAATTTTACAGCAACAAGCCATCGAAGAAGAAGATATTAGAAAAAAATTAGCTGTACAACAAAAACAATATGAGGCTAATATTGCCTTAGAAGAAAGTAATAAACAGTTAAGAGTTGCCCAAACCTCACAGGCACAAGAAGCGGAAGTGGCAGAAATTGAGCGTCAACAAACCGTAGAAGCATCGAGATTAAGAGCCCAAATTGCGATCGCAGAAGCAGAGCAAGATTCAAAAATAGCACAACAACAGGCATCCATTGCCATTGCTAATAAAGAGAAAGAAAGATTTGCCGCCGAAGCCCAAAAAGCTCAAGCAGAAGAAGGGGTTAAAACCGCAAGAGAGGTAGAAAATGCGGAAAGACAGAAAAAACTATCTTTGATTGTGGCAGAGAGAGAAGCAGAAGAAAAACGTATTACCGATCAAAATGTAGTAGAAATTGATGTCTTCCGTCGTCGTCGTCAAGCAGAAATTGCCCGTCAAGCCGCAGAATTAGAAGCTGAATCTATCCGCACCCTAGCAGATGCTCAAAAATATAAAGCCATTGCTGAAGCAGAAGGAAGATTGGCGATTATCCAAGCAGAGAATGCCCTCAGCGATGCTAACCGCACTGCAGATTTACTCAAACAAATGATGCCTTTATTAATGCCCCAATTACCCGAAATAGTGAAATCTCTTGCACCGCAACCCGGAGTTTTAGGAGATGCCCGAATATATGCTTTTCCCGGCATAAGTGGTAATAGTGCCAATGGTAACGGTAACGGCAATGATATTAATAAATTATTGCTTTCCACTAGCGGTTTATCCTTGATTAATACTCTATTAGATGAGGGAAAATTAGGTAACTTAGTGGCACAACTAAAGGGCTTACTGCACTCAGATTCTAGTAGTAACAACTCTAATAATCCCTCAGAGGTAAAAATAAGTAAAAATATTGATAGTACTTCTACTATAGAATCCCAATCTTTAACGTCTGATTATAATGAAGAAACAGAGGATAGTTACTCTGGTGAAAATCTTGTTGACGAAGATGGGGATTTAGATTTCTCTCCTTGGGCAGAGAATAATTAGTATGCCCTGAGTTAGGAGTTCAGGTTAGTGTTAATTCAACACTTTTGCCCTCCCCCCTCTCGAAGGGGGATAAAGGGCAGGGCTGTTTCAAAGTAAAAAATTAGGTTAACTAAGATTAAGTAAGAGTAAGAGATACAAGGATTTTTTTCTATTAGTTAAAACTTTATGAACAAAAATCCCCCCATCTCCCTCTCCCCCTATCTCCCGCTCTTTTTTCTTTCTCGAAAATGAAACAGCCCTGGGGATAAAGGGGGGTTTGCCTCTTGCCTCTTGCCCGTTGCCTACCAAACACCAATAATTCATATACTCAAAGTAATAGAGCCATATTAATTAATCAATAAGGAAAAATTATGAACTCAAATCAACAACCTCAATGGAAAAAAAAATTAGAAGAAATAGAAGCTGAAATTTCTAACTCTAGTCAAAATCCCCTCAACGCCATTAATTCTGAAAAGTCTAAAAATATATTTATGCAGGTGAAAAATTGGTTTATTTCTCTTCCTGCTGTTGGAAAAGTAATCGTTGGTTTATTCGGGTTTGCCGTGACAATTTCTTTATTAAAAGCTGTTTTTTCTCTTGTTCAATTAGCTATTAGTTTAGCATTTTTAAGTGTTATTGTTTACTTTGTTTATCAATTTTTTATTAAATCTAAAGCCTAAAATAATGTAGTTTTTTGATAATATTAATTATCACTCAGTTCACAAATTCACAGAAATGTATTTTAGTTGATTTTCTTGTTTTCAATTTTTTTATGATTAATCACCAGTTTGAGAAAAGTTTGGGAAATTAATTTTTATCAGCAAGGAAATTAAACTCTTGGCTCTGTTACTTCTTGTTGTGTAAATTATTAATTTAGGTAGCAGAGATACTGTCAAAGTTCAACAATTTTCATCTCCGTAAAACCTGTCTAAATTTGATATTTTTATGCTGAACTGGGGTTGATTTTATGACGGAAGATAATCATGATTCAATAGTAATCAATACAGATAATCCTTATATTATTTGTAGCAATCATGGGCAAAAATTACCGCCCATGGAATTAGTTAAAGATCAATATTTATTAGGTAGAGATCCTAATTTTGTTGATTTTGTCGTACCTAATGAATGGTTAGTTTTCAGTCGTATTCAGGCAACTTTTGTTTTCATTGAAAATCATTATCACATATTTGATGGCGATCGCACTTCTCCTAGTAGTAATAAGCTATACATCAATAATCATTTAATCACCTCTGACGAGGGTTATATTTTGAGACACGGGGATGTAATCAGAATTGGCAATAATGTTAATGCAATCGCAACTATTGAATTTTATGACCCAACAAGGGTTACAGCATTACCAAGTATGCCCGAAGGTACAATTTTAATTAATGAAAGTTTAGTACAATCTAGTACAGTAATGTTTGACCCGAATACTCCCCCTGAAAAAATTGCGGTGGTAGGGGACAAATGTTCGGCAGATGTGATCAATTTAGCTAGTAAAAAGGAAATTACTATTGGGCGGGATAAAAGTTGTGATGTGGTGTTGAATGCCCCAACGGTGTCTCGTAAGCACGTAACAATTGACTATGTCACCGAGGGCAAATGTATTGTTTCTAATTATAGTCCTAACGGCATTTTTGTAGATGGTTTTCCCATTAAAGGACGAATTACCATTAATTCAGGTACGGTAATTAAAATCGTACCTTATACTTTTGTTTTTGACAAAGATAAATTATTAGTTGCGGACACAGGAGAAAATATCCGTTTAGATGCTCAAAATATTAGCCTTATTGTTACGAATAAAAAGAAAGAAAAAATAATTTTATTAAACAACTTATCTATGCCCATTGAACCAAAACAATTAGTTGCCTTAGTTGGAGGTAGTGGAGCAGGAAAATCAACTTTTTTAAGAACCTTGTTAGGCATTCAAAACACCACTTCAGGAAAAGTCTATTTAAACGGAGAAGATTTAGCAGAAAATTTTAATTTATATCGTCATCAAATTGGCTATGTACCTCAAACAGACATTATTCACAAAGACTTAAAAGTAGAAGAAGTTTTGCGTTTTACTGCTAAATTAAGATTACCGCCTGACATTGATATAGATACTATTATTGAAAAAACTTTAGCGGATATTGAGATGTTAGAAAAACGGGATGTTTTAGTCAAAAATTTGAGCGGAGGACAATTAAAAAGAGTATCCATAGGGGTAGAATTATTAGTTAATCCTAAGTTATTTTTTCTCGATGAACCTACCTCTGGATTAGACCCGGGCTTGGATAAAAAAATCATGCAATTATTGCGTAAATTAGCAGATCAAGGAAGAACAATTATTCTTGTTACCCATGCCACTAATAATATCAAATTGTGCGATCGCATTGCTTTTTTAGGGCAGGGAGGCAACCTTTGCTTTTTTGGTAGCTATGAAGAAGCTAAAAATTTTTTTGATTTAGAAAATAAAGATTTTGCCGATGTTTATCTTGAATTAGACAATAAAACTGCGGTTACTCAAACCGCCGAAAAATATCAACATTCTACCTACCAACGTCACAACATTGAAAATAAACTTCTAACAACTAATCCCGTTGATAAAAAGAAGGAAAAATCTAAGCCCATAAAAGGGAACTTTTTTCGGCAATTACTGGTTTTATCTCAAAGATACCTCGAATTGGTAAAGCGCGATCGCATCAACTTGATCATATCTCTCTTAACTGCACCCATTGGCATTATGTTGATCAACTTAGCCGCAAGAGAACGAGAACCCTTTATCATAGGAACAGAAAATGATCCTTCCATTGCACCCTTTGCTCAAACTGTCGTTTTTGTTTTTACTTGTGCCGCCCTATGGGTAGGATTAGCAGGATCACTACAAGAAGTAGTCAAAGAAAAAGATATTTATCAAAGAGAAAGACTAGTAAACCTCAACCTTCGTGCCTATCTCGGCTCAAAACTATTAATTATTGGTGCATTAGCCATCGTACAAACCCTGTTTATGGTGAGTATCGCCCTTCCCTCCTTTGCCTCTCCTGAACCAGAAATAATATCTTGGTGGGCAGGATTTGCCATTACTAGCTTTCTCACTCTTCTTAGTGCCTCCTGTTTGGGATTAATGGTTTCAGCTATGGTGACAAATATTACTCAAGCAAATAGCGCCTTACCAATTCTTTTGTTACCACAAATTATTTTTTCTGGGGTGTTGTTTGAAATTAAAGGCATAATTCAATATATTTCATGGTTAATGATTAGTCGTTGGTCTGTGGGTGCTTATGGTTCATTAGTGGATATTAATGGCTTAATTCCTGAACCGACTATCTTACCCGATGGTACAACAATGCCTTTACCATTTGAAGAAAAATATATCTATCAACCCGACTGGGATAATTTAAGTGCAAATTGGCAAATGTTATTAATTCACGCTTGTTTTTATCTTTTAATTACTTATTTTCTACAGAGAAATAAAGATATTCTTTGAGTAACAGGCAAAGGGCAAACCCCCCTTTATCCCGCCTCGAGAGGGGGGAGGGCAAAGGAGAAGAATTAAAAATTAAGAATTAAGAATTAAAAACTCCGAACCCCTAATACCCATCACTACTTTTTCATCAACCACTAATTTATCGACAAAAAAAGAGGGTATAAAACCCTCACGATCAAATAAATTTGAAAATCGGATTAATTAGAAGTATAAACCCGCTTCTTGTACTTTTTCGATTTGTTTTTTCTTCAATACTAGAAGAATTTGAGCAAGCATAATACCTGCAATGAAGACTAATAACCATTTGATGCGATCGGGGCTTTGTAAGACAACTTCGGTATCTTTTTGACCAAAACCACCAACGTTAGGATCATTTGTTAAAGCCTCGCCTACAGCAACTTCTTGTCCTTCAGTGACGATTAATTCGGGTCCTACTGGTATTTCAACAGAATAGTCGGTTTCTCCGTCATTGATAGTGACAGTGTAGCCACCAGCTTCAGCTTCGGTAATATTAGTAATTGCACCAGCAACAGTGGATTTGAAAACGTTATTATTGCTGAGTTGACCTGTAGGATAAACTTGACCTCTACCTCTGTTTGCTCCTAAATGTACGGAATATTTACCATAGTGAATGTTAGGATCATTTTTAGGATCAGGAGATAATACAGGGAAAACAATTTCTTCGTATTGATCACCGGGTAAAGGTCCAACGATAATCCAGTTATCTTGTCCTTCTTTATAGGTTTGGAAATAAGCACCGTTTACTTTTTCCTTCATTTCTTCAGGAATACGGTCTTCAGGGGCAATCTGGAAACCGTCGGGTAACATTAACACTGCACCCACGTTTAAACCACCTTTGCTTCCATCTCCTAATACTTGTTGTTGAGAGTGGTCATAAGGAATTTTTACCACTGCTTCAAAAACGGTATCGGGTAAAACCGCTTGGGGTATTTCCACCTCCGCAGGTTTTGCGGCTAAGTGACAGTTAGCACAGACAATACGTCCAGTCGCTTCTCTGGGGGTTTCAGGGGCAGTTTCTTGCGCCCAGAAAGGGTAAGCATTAGCGGCTTGAGGTAAACCTAGATTGCTGAATAATAATACGCTTAAAGAGGCGATCGCCACTAAGCAAATTCGACTAATTTGACGAAAAAAAGAATTATCTCTCATTGATATTTACAATTTGTTAAAACTTAGCTAAATAAAAACTAATAGGGGAAATTTTTTAACTCCACCAAGGTTCTTCACCAGTGCGGAAATCAGTTTCTTCCCAATTACTTAAATAAACTTTATCATCGTTAACATCAGCATGAACAAGGGCTAAAGATAAAGGTGCAGGACCTCTTACCACTTTTCCTTCATTGTTGTACTGAGAACCATGACAAGGACAAATAAATTTATTTTCAGACGCATTCCAAGGTACAACACAACCAAGGTGAGTACAAACGGCATTTAAACCATAGGAAGCAATTTGTTTATCTTCGGTGACAATTAAATAAGTGGGATCACCCTTCAAACCTTGAGCTAAAGTGCGATCGCCCGCTTGATGAGAAGCCAAAAACTCACTAGCTACTACATCATTTCCTAACTTATCTTTTGCGGCAATACCAGCACCAGTACCACCTGCGGATTTAGGGATAAAATAGCTAACAACAGGATATAAAGCACCAGCCGCCACACCAGTAATAGTACCGAAAGTCAGTAAATTCATAAACTGACGGCGCCCCATATCGGGTACATCAGCATTTCCAGAAATTTGTGTCATAGGTAAACTAAATTATTTGATTGTATAAGGTGGTTATGGTTTTACAATTAGCGAATAACCCTTATGTTAAACAAGGCTAATAAAAGTCATTATCTAATTATTACAAAAAATGAACGTTTTGCAGAACCAATCCTTAATCTTCAATGGTTTTTTTATTTTTGTTGACATTTTTTTTGAAAGCCTATAGTAAAGTAAAAAGTTTGTCTGTTGTAATTATTGGACAACAGAAATCACCATCCAAAGATAACAAATCCTTATCCCCCGCCACTAAATAATCAGCCTTACCAAGTTTAGCCAACAATAAAAAAGGTTCATCAAAACTATCTCGACATGGGGGGATAATAGGCAACTTAGAAGGTATCCTTACAGTTTCACCATAGGGTATATAATCAGCCAACAAATCCTCTTGTTCGGAAGGAGTTAAATTAAACTTAGGATAAGCTAAAACTCGGATTAATTCTGTTACCGTCACCTTAGAAATCAGAGGAATTAATAAATTAGTCTGCCAAGCATACCGCAAAGAAGCCACCTTTCCTCCAAATACCAATGCAGACAAAACCAAATTAGTATCAATGACAACCCTTAACCCTTTCTTGCCCATGCTACTGCCTCAGTAATATCGTCCTCACTAATTTTTAATTGTGCTAACTTTGCTCTTACGGCATCAGCCTTTTGAATTTTCACGGGAGTTAATACTATTTGCCCATCTTCGAGCTTGACATCGAAATATTCTACATCCCCCACTTCCTTCGTTATACTCTTTGGTAAAGTAAGCTGATTTTTACTGGTTAATTTAGCCAACATTATTCATACTCCTAGATTGTTATAGATAACCTTAATTATAACAAGCAAGGAAGTAAGAAATCCTTGCTTAAGGTCAAACAATCGCCTTTGATTTTTACTCGAACTCTCAAGATGATAACTTTTTTCACAAAATGGGTATATTAAATCTAAGTAAAAATACGGAAGAATGAGGTCTAATTATAATGACATCATCCACATTTACCCACACAGGAGTTATCCGCCAAGGGGATGTATTAATTATTCCTTTGAAAAAACTATCTGTTAAAGAATCAGTAAAATTACCTAATCTCACTCTAGCCAAAGGAGAAGTTACGGGGCATTCTCATCGTATCAGCGATGGTAAAGCAGAATTATACGAACGTAGTGGAATTTTATTTTTAAGGGTACTTTCTCCTACTGCTAAACTTCAACACGAAGAACATCACGCTCTCAATATCCCTAAAGGCGATTGGATGGTGCGTATTCAAAGGGAATATCGCCCTATTCCTCCTCTGGATGATAGTAGCAACGTTACTTTGAGTTCTAAAACTACTTTATCTCAAAAGAATACTTTAATTGATTCTCCTGATCATCCTACAGAACAAAAAGAAGAACCATTGAAAGATGATTTAATAGATTTAGCGAATAAAGTTGATTTTAAATACTGGAATAAATTAGTAGAAGATGCTGAAAAAAGAAAAGAATATTTAGAGAAAATACAAACCAATAAAAAGAAATTTAATGATGAGTATGCTGATAAAATAGAGGAAGAAAAACCAAAAATAAGAAAACATAAAATTAGATATTTAGAAGCAAAAAGAGAGTCATTAAATGATTATTTAACTCCTTATACCCCTGTAAAAAATGTTTCTCTTTCTCACACTCAACCTAGTAATTGGTTAGATAATCTCATTAATCATGTAATGAATTCACAACGAAAAAATTGGACTGATGTCGCAGATTAGAATTGAAAAATGAGGTGAATTATTATGGCTTGGTTTGATTTTCAAACTACTATCTACGAATTAAATCCTTCTAAGCAAATTACCGCAGAAGACGTTAATAATAAGCTAATTTCTTTAGAAGAAAAATGGCAACAAGAAGCGTTATCAACTAAGTCAATTAATTTCCCTCTTTTACGGTCTAGTTTGACTAGAATTTATCAAGATTTAGGTTATGATTTACCTCAATTTATTTATTTTAGCAGTCCTTGCCAACTAGGACAATATGTTTGCCAATCTGTCATTAATTCCTTTTCTCAAGAGGATTTACAATTATTAACCTGTAAGATACTATTTCATCTACAAGGCAAAGAAAAAGGATTATTAAGGGAAATTACAAAAGAAATAATAATAGTCTTTCATCACTATTTTGATTTATGGTTCGGGGCTAATTTTAAGGGAAAATTTAAAAGTAATTTTGAGACCAATAAAAATTTAAAAATAGCAGATATTGATCTAAATTTAAAAGTTGCCATTGAAAAGAGGCGATCGCACCTAGGGAAGCGATACGTTGGATTAACTGGGGAATCGATCCAGATGATATTATTATGGCTAGTTAGTATCAAAGATATTTAGAAACTATCTTAAAAAAAATTAGAGAAAATCATGACAGGGCAAGAATTACAACAACTAATTATAAATAAATGGGGTTACTCTTACGATGCCCAAGTAGTGAGAATTAAGGACAAAATTTATTTTCAGGTAATGTGGAAATATTTAGAACAAGCCTCCTTTCATTACACCCAAGCCGAATACATGGCGAATTTAGAACAAATAGCCCAGTATCTTACCAGTTGGGGGGTGGTGTCTCAGGTAATAGAAGGAATCACAGACACGAAAAGTAAGCCTCGCTTAGGAAAGGCAGTGAGTATTTCTTTAAATTTAGGGGAAAGGGCTTCTGAATGGATTTTGGATAATTAATTAACTTTGCACATTTACTCACAATATTAGGTTGAGGAAGGTTTCGGGCTTCAGGTTTCAGACAAAAATAAATTCGATGATCAAATAAAAAAAGTCCTTGTTTAATAAGATTTATAATAATTTAAGATCCATTCCTTAGTAATTGAATATTAATAGTAAACTCTAATGCCAGTATTTGAAACGGACACCGAAGAAAAATCAGAGCCAGTATCAGCCAACTCATCCCTCGCTAATCCTTCTCCCACCCATCATAAAGCCAATAACGGAATAATGAGTGTTTTAAGGAATATTAGTTTTCTTATTCTCTGGCTAGGACAAATTTTTTCTCAATTGGCGGATAAGATTTATTTAGTTTTAATGATCGCCTTAATTAGTGCTAACTTTCAGACTCAAGGAGAAAGTATCAGTTCATGGGTATCATTAATTATGATAGCTTTTACTATACCTGCAATTTTATTTGGTTCTTTGGCTGGAGTTTATGTTGATCGATGGTCGAAAAAAAGTGTTTTAGTTGTCTCTAATCTCGGTAGAGGTATATTGGTTTTAATCTTGCCTTTTTGCTTGTTAATTAATAAACAGGAAATGGGCTTTTTTTCTTTACCTTGGTCATTTTGGTTACTTTTATTAGTTACTTTCTCCGTCTCCACATTAACTCAATTTTTTGCCCCAGCCGAACAAGCAACAATTCCTTTAATCGTCAGAAAAAAAGACTTATTGGCAGCAAATTCTCTATATACCACAACTATGATGGCTATGTTAATCATTGGTTTTGCAGTTGGTGAGCCTTTATTAGAAATAACCTATAACTGGGGTGAGAATTTTTCTTTTGCTTATGGAAAAGAGTTGCTAGTAGGAGGATGTTATCTTTTGGCGGGAATTGTATTGATGACAATGCGCAGTCGGGAAAAGGATAAGGATAGACAGCAACAAGAAAATCATCCTTGGGAAGATATAAAAGATGGTTTACGATACTTGCAAAAAAATCATCGAGTGCGCAATGCTTTATTTCAATTAGTTATTTTATTTTCTATTTTTGCGGCTTTGGCAGTGTTAGCGGTGCGTTTAGCGGAAACTATACCCGGAATGGAGGCTGATCAATTTGGCTATTTATTGGCCGCAACGGGCATTGGCATTGCTATTGGTGCAGTATTTGTCACTCATCAGGGTAAAATGATTCCTCATGCTCGACTTAGTTTTTGGGGTTCAATGGGTATGGGAGCGGCATTGAGTGGCTTGTCTGTGGCTACTAACAATTTGATTTTGGCTTTACTAATGACGGTTATTTTGGGTATTTTTGCGGCTTTGGTGGGTGTACCGATGCAAACGACTATTCAAGCAGAAACCCCTTCTGATATGCGTGGGAAGGTTTTTGGTTTGCAAAATAATGCGGTTAATATTGCTTTGTCTTTACCTTTAGCTTTAGCCGGAATTGCGGAAACTTATTTTGGCTTAAGGATTGTTTTGATGATTCTTGCCTCTTTAGCTGTTTCGGGTATGGCTTTAACTTCTTTAATTACTGGTAAATCGGGGAACTAATTGGGTATGGATTGCTTCATACTAAGTAATAGATATTTTTATTTTTATTGTTACTCAACTATGTTATTTCATCAAAGTAATAGGAAATTTATGAAAGTCGGCTCTCAATTTTTTTTAGTTTGTGGTTTGGCTGTTTTTGGTGTTAGTTTGGGGATTGTTCCTGAGTACAATCAGGGTTCAATTTCTATTGAATCTAAAGCTATGGCGCAAAATGTTTCTGATGAAGATTTAAAAAAATATGCCCAAGCTGCGATCGAAATTGAGAATTTACGCAAAACTACTTATAGTAATATAGAAGGAATTGTTGGTAAATCTATGGGGCAAATGAGTTGTAACCAGCGACAAAGTTTCAGTCAACTTCCTGATAATGCCCGTAACATGGCGATCGAATATTGTGATCAGTCAGAAACTATTGTCAAAAATCATGGCTTAAGTGTTAATCGTTTTAATCAAATAACTCAGCAAGTCAAACAAAATCCCAGTTTAAAACAACGTTTGCAATCTATTATTGGACAAATGTAGTTTAGGAGTTATTAATTATTCACTCCAACACTACTTACCCTTGCCCCTTGCCCTTTCTTGATTGCTAAAAATTATAAACATCTTCAATAACCCTTACCCACCCCTGTGCTAAAGAAGCTAAAATGCGATCGCCTTTTTCCTTTGTAGCGGAGGTTGCATCCCCCATCACACCACTATCGCTTAACTCTTTTGTTAACCAAGCAAAGGGTAATTTTCCCTCCATTGACAATAAACTGTTGGGTGCAAGATTACGAGGGTATTCTTTGACCGCTAAATCCATTTTTACTTGTTGGGGCAGTAAAGCTAACATTAAACTGGTTTCAGCATCCCCAGCGTGAATTCCCCATTCTTGCTCTTCTTCCGTTAGCAGTTCGTTTGTGATGTTTGGAACTCTCCAAGTAAAAAAAGGAAAAACATCTAAATCGGGAAATTTTTGATGTAAATCACGGGCGACTATTTCCATAACTTGGGGTTGTCCGCCGTGAGAGTTCATTAAGACTATTTTTCTAAATCCAGCTTTGTAAATGCTTTCTGCCATTTCTAGGATTAAAGTGTATAGAGTTTGAGAACTAATCGTAATAGTTCCAGCAAATCCATCGTGTTCATTAGATTTACCATAATAAAGAGTAGGTAAAGCAAAAGCAGGAATTTTGTCGGATAGTAACGCCAACGCTTTCCCCAAAACTCCCTCACTAATTGCCGAATCTACTACTAAAGGTAAATGATAACCGTGTTGCTCGATCGCACCTATGGGTTGAATAATTACTGTGTTTTCCTTATTGGACATTTTCTCAATTTCTTGCCATGTTAAATAGGCGAAAAAACGATGAGGAGGTATAAAACCATGAATCATTTTCAAAAAAAATATTTTATTTTTCAGCTTTGTTACCAAGATAACACTACATAATCACTTTTTTCGAGATAGAATAAAGACCTAAATAAGGATCATTAAAGGGATTAATTTCGGGATAAAAAAAGTGGCATTATCAAATCAACTCATGGTCGAGGGTAGCAGGTTACAAAGACATACTAGCGAAGTGGCTCAAGACGTACTAAGAATGGGAGCTTTAGTGGAAGAGTCTTTTCGTTATAGCCATCAAGCCTTATTTGAAGGAGACTTAGAAACAGTTGCTTTAATTACAAACCAAGATATAGAAATTGATCGCTACTATCGCCATATAGAAATGAGGTGTGCAACAATCTTAACATTACAAGCACCAGTGGCTCAAGACTTAAGAATATTGAGTGCTTTTATGCAATTAGTCAGGGATTTGGAAAGAATCGGAGACTATGCCAAAGATTTAGGACAAATAGCTATAAAACTCGCCCTCTATCCATCCCATTCCTGTATGCCTGAATTAGCCGCCATGTCAAAACACGCTCAAGTCATGTTAGCTAAAGCAATGGTTGCGTTAAGCGAGTTAGACTCTCAGGCAGGAGAAAAAATTAAACTCCTAGATGATACCGTAGATAATGCCTATGACAAGCTCTATCACACCCTTGCACAACAAAGGGACATCAGGGGAGTAGTAGAACCTATTATCTTGTTAGCTTTAGCAATTCGCCATATAGAAAGAATGGCTGATCATGCTACAAATATAGCTCAAAGAGTATCGTATATTGTCACGGGAGAACGAAAGTGAAATACTCCCATCCGCTATGCTGAGATGGGAACTTCTTACCCAACAGATGGCGTTACAGTAGATTTCTTTCGTCCTCTACTATCTCGTCTTACATCTGGGCAGTAAGCTGACTCGCTAGTTCCTAACGACATTATTCGCAGTCCTTCATCTCTGATATTACATGAGGCGTTTACATCTCGATCGTGTTTAGTCTTACATCTAGGACACTCCCACCGTCTAATATTAAGGAAAAGTAATCATAATTTACAGAAAACTATTGCCCACCTTCACCGACAAATTTATATCGAACTCAGCTAAATCAAGCATTCAGGCTGAACAACAGAGGTTTATTTGACCCAAACCTGAGTTTTGGATAAGCTGAAAGTATTATTTTCTCCTAGTCAGAAAACCACCTTATAGCTTCTTAGAAATAACGATAAAATTGCCTTAACCCGAACTGACTTAAACAAGGGGCTTAAGCCCCTTGCTAAAAACCCCTACCACCCCAAAACCTTAAGCCCTACTTCCCCCTCTCACCCTCTCCCCTCATCACCTCATCACCCTAACACCTACAACCTGACACCTGACATCTGACACCTAACCTTATCGGATATTCTTAAACCGAACTGAGGTTGACCCAAAGACCTGTAAATGATAATATAGCCTAGACATAAAACCTCGATCGCCCCTTGGAATATAGATAATTATGGGAAAAATTTGGGAGTTAGACTTTTATTCTCGTCCAATTATTGATGAAAATAACAAAAAACGTTGGGAAATCCTCATCTGTGAAAGTCCCACCACTATAGACACCGACACAAGCCAATTATTTCGCTATTCTCAATTTTGCGCCAATACAGAAGTTAACTCCATTACTCTTCAAAATGCGATCGCAACTGCCATAGAAAAAGCAGGAGAAACTCCCAGTAAAATCCGCTTCTTTCGTCGTCAAATGAATAACATGATTCTTAAAGGATGTGAAGATGCGGGGATTCCAGCCCTTGCCTCCCGTCATACTTATACTCTCAATCAATGGTTAGAAGAGAGAATGACATCATTTTATCCCCTCCAAGAAGGCTATGACGAAAAAGCCACCATTGCCGCTTCTGTTCAATATCCTCAAACCAACCCAGTAAATCTTCCTGATGCTTTAAAAGGAGATAAAAAAGACAAATGGGCATTAGTTAGTTTAAATGGGAAAGACTTAGAAGAAATGCCCGAATGGGATATAGGTTTTAGAGAGGCGTTTCCCCTAAAAATAGCCAATATATCTCCAGACACCAAAATTCCGGGGCTAATTATCTTTTCCTCCCGTGCTTTACCTCTTGCAGGATGGATGTCTGGACTGGAATTAGGTTACTTAAGATTAGATAGAGGAAAGTTCCCCAGTATTTGCTTAGAAACAGGGGTGAGCGATAGTTGGATATTAGTTAACTTGACGGACAAAAACACCTTATCTGAGGCAGAAGGCTTTGAAAATACGAAAAAACAGGCTAATGGAGTTCATTTTTTAGCCATTCAATCTTCTCCTGAATCTCAGTCCTTTGAGGCTTTTTGGCTACTTTTGGAACAGTCAAGTAACAATAATTAGCAAGGGGCAAAGGCAATTAGTAATTAAGATAAGGTAATGGGCAATAGTGAATAATTAAAAATTAAAAATTAAAAATTAAAAATTAAGAACTAAAAACTCCTAACTCTCATCCTCATTACTTATTACCCATTACTCCCCTAAACTTGCAACCTGCCACCTGAAACCTGAAACCTGAAACCTCTCTATAATTATTATTTATCACACTTATTCTACTCACCATGACCGATAAAATTATAAAAATTGCAGTAATAGGGGATGTTCACGATCTTTGGAATGAGTTTGATCATGAGGCGTTGGAATTTTTGCAAGTGGACTTAGTCTTATTTGTGGGAGATTTTGGCAATGAGTCAATTCCCTTAATTAGTCGAATTGCTCAATTAAATATACCTAAAGCAATAATATTAGGTAATCATGATGCTTGGTTTAGTGCCACGGAATGGGGAAGAAAAAAATGTCCTTATGATCGCACCTTGGAAGACAGAGTACAACAACAGTTAGACATACTGGGAAAATCTCATGTTGGTTATGGCTATCTTGACTTTCCTGAATTAGATATTTCTGTGGTGGGCAGTCGCCCTTTTAGTTGGGGAGGTTCAAAATGGAAATGTGAAGAATTTTATCGAGAAAAATATGCGATCGAAAATTTCCATCAGTCTTCAGACAAAATCATCGCCTCTGTAAATAAAACTCAAGCCCAACAGATAATTTTTGTTGGTCATAATGGGCCTTTTGGTTTAGGTGCAAATCCAGAAGATACTTGCGGTAGAGATTGGAAACCTTTGGGGGGAGACTTTGGCGATCCTGATTTTCAAGAAGCGATAAAATACACTCAAGAATTAGGCAAAAATGTACCATTAGTCACCTTTGGTCATATGCACCATAGCTTAAGACATACTAAAGATAGATTAAGAACCATTATTAACCAAGATGAACATAAAACAATTTATTTGAACGCCGCCTCCACTCCTCGTATTCAAGAAATTGAGGGACAAAAAATCCATAAATTTTCCCTTGTTACCCTAGATGCCCGAATCGTTACCAAGATTGATTTAATCGGTATCAGTGAAAAGATGAAAATAAAAGAAGCAATTAACCTCTATGGTAAATGAATTTTAAGAATAGAAAGGTCATCATTAAAATTACTGGAATGGTTGACTTTTTCTATCTGCTTAATTAAATGTTGCAATTCGCCTTTATATTTTGCTTGGGTATCCACTAATAAACTAATAAAGTTTTCTAACCCCCAAATATTGTCATTTTCTTGCTCAATTTCGTAAATACCATCACTGAAAATATATAAATAACTATCGGGTTTAACCAGACATAAACTCTGATCAAATTCTACATCCTCAATCATGCCCACTGGTAAACTAGGAGTCTTTAATTTCTCATATCTCCACTGATTGTCTTCTTGATAAATCAATATAGCTGGAGGATGCCCCGCCGAAGAATATATTAGCTCATGGGTATCGGTATTATATACCCCATACCATATAGTAAAGTAATTGAGGCGATCGCTATCCATTTGAAAAAGACGATTTAATTCTGTGATAATTGTCCAAGGTTGATAAGGATTTGTGTTGTATAGTGAATTATTACGAACCAAATTAAGAATAGACACAGATAACAAAGCTGAATGAATACCATGACCTGCAACATCTAGTAAATAAATAGCGATATTCTCCTCATCCAACCAATAATAATCAAAAATATCTCCTCCCAATTTTGAAGATGGAATAAATTTTTGTTCTACGGATAAATTATGTTCCTCTGGGGAAGGTAACAAAGAAAATACATATTCAGAAGCGGTACTTAATTCTGATTGTAAAAGAGAGTTAGTTTCTTTCAGTTTTTCTTCTGCTTGTTTTCGTTTGATAAATTGACCGATTTGATTACCTAAATTAACAATATTTTCTAACAAGTTAATATCATATTGGGTAGATTTACGAGAAAAAAAGGTGATTATTCCTAATTTTTCTTCTCCATTACACACAGGAAAAGCAAATATATGTCTTAAATTTACCTCATTTTTTGACGAAAGTAATTTATGATTATTTAGCCAAAATTCATCATAAGCAAAATCCCATTTATCCCAGAAAATAGAGTTCAAGTTTTCTTCTCGAATCGAGAGTATTTTTTCAATTTCTTGATTGTTAATATGCCATTTTATTTCTGGATAAATTAAATTATCCTCTGTTTTTAACTCCCAATATTCCCCTATTTCCAAACCAAGATTATTGCCAATTACTTTTAATATTTTTTGGATAGCTTCACTTTTTCGCTCTGATTCTGCCAAGATTTTGATTACATCTCTTTCAATAATTTGATATTGTTCAATTCTTTTTCTCTCCGTAATATCATTAATTGTACCTGTTACCCCTTCTAATTCTCCCTTATCGTTAATAATTAGAGAAGCAAAAATTCTCATCCAACCGAAATTACCATTTTTCTTAACATATCTAACTTGACATTTCAGTTTTGAGGTAGTATCTTCAGAAGAATTAACGAGACAATGCCAATACTGGGCATAAATAGGTTGGTCTTCTGGATAAAGATAAATAGACAGGGGATGTCCAAGGCAGGAATGGGGGGGTAAACCAGTCAATTCTTGCCATGCAGGGTTAAGAAAAGTCAAATTACCCTTTTTATCTGCATAAAAAATAACTTCTCTCAAATTTTCTACTAAAGTTCGATATTTTTCTTCGCTTTCTTTTAATGCCCTTTCTGCTTTTTTCACATCAAGTAAATATTTAATACGACGACGTAAAACCGCAGGGTTTATGGGTTTAGTTAAAAAATCTGTAGCACCTGCTTCATAAGCCTGATTAACAGAATCGCGATCGTCTAAGCCTGTTATCATTAACACAATGGTATCATTGCCCTTCGGTAACTCTTTTAAACGACGACAACAATCAAAGCCATCCATCACAGGCATTAATCCATCCAACAACACCATATCAGGAAATATTTGTTGATATGTCTCTAAACATTTTTCTCCATTTTCTACGGTGATAATTTCATACCCGTCTTTTTGTAAAATCATCTTTAGGTATTTTCTGCTTACGGATTCATCATCTGCGACAAGGATGGTGATTTTTTCTTGATTAGACATTAGATTCAATGAGAAGTTAGCAAAGGAGTTGAAATATCTTATAAAAGTTAAATTAGGCTACGGCAAAATCTGTTAATTTACGTGTTTCTGGATCATGAAATGCTAATACTATATCTTCTTTTGGTACTCCTTTTTCTAATAATTCATTAGCAATACCTGCTTCTGTCCAATCTTCTTCAATATAAATTTTTTCATTTTTTATACGGATATGAATATGAGTTGATTTTAGTCTTTTATCTTCTTTCCAATCAACAGTTAACCAAAGATAATGATCATGATTTTCGTCAAATACTAGACAAGTTTCAGATTGATAATCAGGAGATTTATGAACTAATTGATCATATTCGGTTAGTATATTTTTTATTAATTCTCTATATTTGATAATTTTACCCATGAGATAATTTCCTCTCTATTCTGATTAAATACGATAAAATCAACCCCATAATGTTTGATGACTGCCTGTATAGATTTTCTTTGAAAAAAACTATTAAACACTGAGCTTTTTACGGCTAAATAAAGTTCATAATTTTTATGAGAAAAATTGAGAAAATCACGATACAGTAAATATTGACCTAAAGCATTTTGAAAGTCATTCATAGGGGATGGATTTAAAAAACTTTTTATTTCTACTACTATTTTACGGTCTTGTTGTTGAGCAAGTAATGTTTTTTGTGCCAGTAAATCAGCATAGAGGTTATCATCTTCATATTCAATGGTGTAAGGAGCTGCTAAAATCATCCAGCCATCTTTAATCAAAGCATTTTTTACTATGTCGTGGTAAACATCTTTTGCGGGCATTTTCCTTTATTTTGATGGTTTGGCGGGTTATACCCCGCCTTACGATTTTAATGATTGGAGAAAATTTCTATATAAAAATTATATTCGGTGTCTAAGGCTTTTTTTATGTTTTCTGCTTTACGGAAGCCGTGTTGTTCATCCGCAAAGGTGATATATGATGTTTTGATACCTTTTTCTTTAAGGGCATTGTACATCATTTCTGCTTGGTTAGGGGGTACTACTTTATCTTCTAGTCCTTGAAAAAAGATAACGGGACATGATAGTTTATCTATATGGTAAAGGGGCGATCGCATCTGATAGATTTCTTTTTCTTCGGGATATTTCCCAATTAAGCTATCCAAATAACGAGACTCAAATTTGTGGGTATCAGTAGCCAAAATTTCTAAATCACTCACCCCATAATAACTTGCACCAGCTTTAAAAGTATCAAAAAAAGTGAGGGCGGCTAAGGTTGTATATCCTCCTGCACTTCCTCCAGATATAGCTAATTTATCCCCGTCAACTTTACCCTCTTTCACTAAATACTGAGCAACATTGACGCAATCTTCCACATCCACAATGCCCCAATTACCTTTTAACCTCTGACGATAATCTCTACCATAACCTGTACTACCACCATAGTTAACATCCACAAAAGCAAAACCCCTACTCGTCCAGTATTGTATTCTGAGATTATAACTAGCGGATGTCATGGCAGTGGGGCCTCCGTGACTTTTAACTAAGAGAGGGGGTAATTCTCCTTCGGGGGCAACAAAATCTTTATTTTGGGGGGGATAATACCAAGCATAGGCAGTTTTGCCGTTACTGGTGGGAAATTCCAGAGGAATGGGTTGACTGATATATCCTTCATCAATGATTGTATTACTAGATTGTTTGAGAATCTCGTATTGACCATGATTAAGATTCATCTTTACAATAGCACCGGGTTGGGATGGTGAACTACCTGCAAATAAAATTTCTTCCCCTTGTACCTGTAAGTAAGCGATATTGGTAAAGGGTATTTCATAATCGGTGAGGGATTTTGTCTTTTTATCGATACTGCCGAGAAACCAACAACCATCTTGAGTATAGGTGCAAATAATCTTATCTTCCCTCTCAAAACCATAAACTGATTCTCCAAATACCCAATGAGGATAACCAAATTCAGCATCTAAGGGATAGGCAGAGTGAATATTACCTTTTTCATCTCGATAATATAAATTCCACCAGAGACTGCGATCGCCACTAAAATAAAGGATACCATTAGGACTAAACTCAGGTTGACAGATAGATTCGTTTTCCCCTCCAGCAACCAAAGTAATATTAGTTAAACTACCATCAGGGTTAATATCGGCTAAATGTAACTCGGTACTATCCCAAGGCATATTCGGATGATTCCATGATAACCATGCCAATTGAGAGTTATTAGGAGAAATACGAGGAGAAGCATAGAAATCAGCCCCTTTGCAGAGGGTTTTAACTTCTCCTGTGATTATATTAATGGTAACTAACTTATTTTGCGGTTCGTGATTTTCCTCAGAATGATCCTCACAGACGCAAATCAGACGATTATGGGATTTATCAAGACAAAAATCGGCATAACGCAACTTCGATTCAGGGGTTAAAGGTTGAGGAGATTCCCCTACTTTTTGGATATAAACTCTTTGATCTGAATTATTACAAAAATAAACTGTGCTATCTTGGACTAAAAAAGCACCACCACCATATTCATGGACACGACTACGCACATTAAAAGGGGCAGGGGTTATGTCTTGATGCTCCCCATTAGGACTATACTTGACAATAACACTTCTTCCGCCTTCTAAAGGACGACTTTCTAGCCAGTAAATATCCTCACCGTCAAAACGAGGGGTACTTAAGCCGATGGTAGCAGACACAATTAAATCTGAGGTTAGAGGCGATCGCCACTTTCCATAACTCACACAGTTTACTTCCGTCATTTTCCTTGATTTATTTTTCCACAAACTTTTACAACCTATCTTGACATAAATTCAAACCTTAAATATCTGAGTTCAGAAAGAGGTGTCAGGTTTCGGGTTTCAGGTTGCAGGTGTTTTTTTATTATTCACTATTGCTAATTACTAATTTCTCAGGGTCAAATATTAAGTTTTGTTACAATTAAAGAAACTTAAATCAAGCCATCATAGCCAGTAATTATGACTATCGCTCAACATGAAGAAAAAAATATCAAAAAATCTCTTACAAGCCTTCCTATAGGTGGAGAAGATCCCAATAAATTCGATTATAAAGAGGTCTGGTATCCTGTTTTTTTTGTTAATGATTTACACAAAGATAAACCAAGTCGTTTTACCTTATTAGATGAAGATTTAGTTATCTGGTGGGATAAAAAGGATCAACAGTGGCGGGTGTTTCAAGATATGTGTCCTCATCGTCTTGCCCCTTTAAGTACCGGTAGAATTGACGAAGATGGCTTATTAGAATGTCCTTATCATGGTTGGACTTTTTCGGGGAAGGGTGATTGTCAGTCAATTCCTCAGCAACCAGAAGGAGAAAATCGTCATAAATCCCCCCGTGCTTGTGTCAAATCCTACCCCAGTGCGATCGCGCATGATATGTTATTTGTGTATGCAGGAAAAAAAGAAAATGCCTTTTTAACTCCCATGCCCATAACTCAACCCCTCATAGAAAATGTAGAAAAATGGACTATCTTAAAAACCTTTAGGGATATACCCTATGATGCTCTCACTTTATTAGAAAACGTGTTAGATAGTAGTCATGTCTCTTATACCCATCATGGCACCGTAGGAAATAGGTCGAACGCCGCCCCCGTAGAATTAGAAGTCAAAACAGCCGACAGACAGGGATTTACAGGATTTTGGGCAGAAGGACCAAGAAAAGGAAAGCTAGGAAGTCAAAGCACAACCTTTATTGCTCCTAATTTAATGTGGCATGATTTAACCTCAAAACAACTAGGACGCACCATGACGGTAGTTTATGTTACTCCCATCAGCAAGGGGAAATGTCGAGTTTTTGCGTTATTTCCCTTCCAATTTGCTTCTAAAATCCCCCAATTTTTTATTAAATTAACTCCTCAATGGTACTCTCATCTTAATCAAAATACGATTCTCGAAGATGATCAAATATTTCTGCATTACCAAGAAAGATATTTAGAAAAATTAGGAGGGAGTAGAAAATTCAATCAAGCCTTTTATTTACCAACAAAATCCGATTTATTTGTCAGTGAATTAAGAAAATGGGTTGTGAACTATAATGCTTATTTATTCCCTGAACAAGAGTTTCCAGAAACACCTAATCATGATCAGTTAATTGAAAGATATTATTCCCACACGGAGCAATGTTCTAGTTGTAGCGGTGCTTTGAAAAATATCAAAACAATACGTTTTTCAGCTTTAATAATTACAGGAATTGTGTGGTCTTTGATACCTTTAATATTTTTTTATGTTGAAAAATTACCTAATTTTATTTTTCCCTTAGTTTCTATTATTAGTGTAATTAACTTTAGTCTATATCTCTATTTAGGCAAGTTAGAAAAGAGATTTTATCAAGGGGAAAAAATACCTTCTCGCAATAGAAAATCATAATTTATAAAGGACAAAGTGAAAAGGGCAGGGGGTAAACCCCTTTAAAAGAAACACCCCTTTATCACCCCTCTCGAGGGGAGAGGGCAAAAGTGTTTAATTAACACCTGATACCTGATACCTGACACCTCTTGTCGAACTCAGGTACAATTAAACTTGTTTCAATAATGATGAGGTTATCCCCTCTTAATAAGATAAATTTATTAATTTTAACCAATGACAGCAAATAATTTTATTTACAAACAACAGATAATAGGTTCAAGAAGATTTAGTAACTATTTTTGGGCGATCGCAGTTTCCTTTGGCGGTGTTGGCTTTCTTTTAGCGGGATTATCCAGTTATTTACATACAAATTTACTCATTGTTAGTGACACTTCAGAATTACAATTTATTCCCCAAGGTATTGCCCTAACTTTTTACGGTGTGGCAGGAACATTATTAGCTAGTTATCTATGGTTAATGATTATTCTCAATGTTGGTAGTGGTTACAACGAATTTGACAAAAAAAAGGGTAAAGTTACCATCTATCGCCAAGGTTTTCTAGGGAAAAATCGCAAAATTGAATTAGTCTATGATATTGACGATATTCAGGCGATAAGAGCGGAAATCAAAGAAGGATTAAACCCCAAAAGAGTTTTATATTTGAGAGTTAAACCCAAAAGAGACATACCCTTAACCTCTGTTGGTGAACCAATGCCTCTTTCTCAACTGGAAAATCAGGGAGCAGAATTAGCTCGTTTTCTAACAGTGCCTTTAGAAGGACTTTAACTCAGACTTGTAACTCCTAACTCCTGTACGGGCGAATGGCCATTCGCCCCTAACTCCTAAATACTAAGCCCGAACTCTCTACTCATTCCTCTAACAACTTTCTGTTATTTTTTTGGTTCTTCAGAGTGTGGTTATGATAAATTAAGAGAAACAGGACTTCCATAACCTTTATTGAATAGTATTTATAGTAAAACAAAAACTAAAAGCTTATAAATTATTATTTAATAATCCCCTATTGCCTATTGCCTCTTGCCTTTTGCCTACCAAACACTAATAATTTACAAGACGAGAAGTAATAGAGCCATTTTTTTTAATTTAATTTAATGTTTTCTCTTGATAGAAATTTTTAAATTAACCATAAGATTAAAGCATAAAACTTATGTTTTAAATAATAAGAAAATTGCAAGATGAAGACAAAAAAAAGAATCGGTATTCTCACCAGTGGAGGAGACTGCCCCGGACTAAATGCGATTATTCGAGCGGTGGTAAAATATGCAACTTTAAGGGGATGGGAAGTATATGGCATTCCTAGGGGTACAGATGGATTTATTGATTTTGTTCATGGAAAACTAAATATTGAGGAACTTAAGTTACATCCTCATGGCTATGATTTACCCGGTGTTTTGCAGGGTTTAGATGTGTTGCAGTTTATGAGTGGTAGTGTTTTGGGTTCTTTAAGTAGGGGCAATCCTCAAGAAGATCAAGTTACTCAGGATATTATTAAAGGTTACGAAGCCTTAGAATTAGATGCTTTAATTGCGATTGGTGGAGATGGTAGTTTAGATATTATTTATGATTTGGCTAAAAAAGGTAATTGGAACTTAGTTGTAATACCAAAAACTATTGATAATGATGTTGCGTTTACCGAGAGGTCTGTGGGGTTTGATACTGCTCGTAATACAGTGACACAAGCTCTATATGATTTGACTTTTACCGCCGCCAGTCATGAAAGAATTATGGTGGTGCAGGTGATGGGAAGGGATGCAGGTCATTTATCTTTACACGCTGGTATCGCTGGAGGTGCAGACTGTATTTTAATTCCAGAGTTAACTCCTCAATTAACGGAAGATACTTTAGTGGGGATGTGTGAATATATTGCTCAGTTACGCAAGGATAGGCGTAAGTTTGCCTTAATCGTCATCGCAGAAGGAGTAAAGGGACTAAATGCAGAAAAAGATCCTTATATTGCGGAAACCTTGGCAGATTTGTTGAAAGAAAAAAGTCATCAATTATGTTCTACTGAAGGCGATCGCTACTGTGGATTAAATCAAATTGACACAAGAGCAATGGTTTTAGGTCATTTACAAAGATGTGGTGTCCCTAGCTCATTCGATCGCATCTTAGCGACAGTTTTTGCCATTAAAGCTCTGGATTTGATCGGAGAAGAATGTTATAACCGCCTAGTTATTTGGCAAAACGGAAGTGTAGAGAGTAAATCCCTTGAGCAAATTATGCCTATGATTAAATGGTGTCATCAGGAAAAAACTTGTCCTGCTCCTGTAGATCCAGAAGGTTTCATGGTCAGAACAGCTTTATCTTTGGGTATTTATTTAGGGGAATCTCACTATCATCCTCATACTTCTAATTATCCTTACACTCCTTTAGCTTCAACCATTACTAATGAGTGAATTATCAAAGTTGGAGAGTTCAGAGTTCGGGTTTAGGAATTATTAATTATTCACTAATTCACCTTTGCCCTCACCCCCAACCCCTCTCCCACAGTAGAGGGGAGCGTTTTTTCTTAATAATTGATTAATTAATACTTAAAAACTCCTGTATCTGTTACTATTTGTTAAGCTGAGTTTTGGATAAGCTGAAAGCAGACCAACTCGTAGTCAAAAAACCTTATAGCTTCTTAGAAATAACGATAAAATTGCCTTAATCCGAACTGACTTAAACAAGGGGCTTAAGCCCCTTGCTAAAAACCCCTACCACCTGCTGTTCCTGCAACCTGACACCTGACACCTAACCTTATCGGAAATTCTTAAACCGAACTGAGGTTATTTGTTAGTTTCAAAAATTGACATTTTTGAGAATGAAAAAACCCTAGGATAAAGGGGGATTTTCTCTTTGATTCTTAGTTATTTTCTAAAATATTTTCTAAGAAAAAACAATCCCAAACAAGTCGGGGTTGTACATATCTAAATAATAATTTTTTAACTTTTTCTAAACTAATAATTAACTCTGATTTTCTTTCTTTTTCCCAATAAAAATACTGTAAATAATCAGCTAACCATAGTTGTGTATCTAATTCTAAATTTTTAGTAATTTCCTTGGCTAATACTAAGCCTTCTATAATATTTTTAGGAAACTTAGTTAATTTATTGATTAAATCAGAAGGAATATCAGTCAATTTTTGCCAGTCTGCGATCGCTTTACCCGGGCAACCTTGAGATAAATTTACTAACTGAGGATAATCTAAAACTTCAGCTTTATTAGCTCTATATAATACCAACTTTAAATGTTCTTCACTAAGACGAAAAAAAGGAATTATTTGACAGCGAGAAACTAAGGTTGAAAGAATAGAATCTGTGCTTTTGGCAATTAAAATAATTGTTGCTTTGCCCGGATCTTCAAGGGTTTTTAAAAGAGCATTTCCTGCGGATTCTGCCATTAATTCAGCCCCTTCAATCACCACAACAGAGCGATCGCCTTTTAGGGGAGGACGACTTAAAAATTGACTAATTTCTCTCACTTGCTCAATTCTAATTTGTGGAGCGGTTTTACGTTTTAAACCCTTTTCCTCAGCTTCTTTTGCCGTTAACAATTGACCTTTATCGTTGTAAGTTGGTTCAACCCATAAAAAATCAGGATGATTTCCTGCATATAACTTCTGACAAGCAGAAGCATAATCTTCATCGGGAGAAATTAACAACATTTCCGTAAAACACTTCGCCGCCAATGCTTTACCAATGCCTTCTGCACCGATAAACAAATATGCAGGAGCAATTCTATTAATGGCGATCGCACTTTCTAAAAGTTCTATGGCTAAAGGTTGTCCAATTAATTTTGCTAAGGGTTTCATCAGTGAATAGTGAATAGTGAATAATAACTCATGTACGGGCGAATGGCCATTCGCCCCTACTTCCTCCTCTCACCCCTCCCCTTATCACCTAATCTCCCCCTCCCCTGAACAGTGAAATCTCCATTCCTCAAATCGCTAATTATGATAAGGTAATATTTGGATTTATTTGTCTAGGATGATTTTTAACTATGTCAACATCGGCTCAAAAATTATATGAAGGAAAAGCCAAAATTGTCTATGCTACAGAAAAAGAGCAAGAATACTTAACTTATTTCAAAGATGATGCCACCGCTTTCAATGCCCAAAAAAAAGGAACAATAGTCGGTAAAGGAGAAATCAACTGTACAGTTTCATCCGCCCTGCTAAAGTGGTTGGAATCTAAAGGTATTCCCACGCATTTTATTGATCAGCCCTCCTCCCGTGAAATGTTGGTCAAAGCCGTTAAAATTATTCCCCTTGAAGTAGTAGTTAGAAATATCGCCGCAGGAAGTTTATGTAAACAAACGGGATTAAATCAAGGTGAAAAATTGCCTTTCCCCCTCGTGGAATTTTACCTCAAAAACGATGAATTGGGAGATCCTTTACTAACGCGCGATCGCCTCTCAATCCTTAACATTATACCTTCAGAACAAATAGAGCAACTAAAACAATACGCCTTACAAATTAATCAACACCTACAAGAATTTTTCCAGAGTTGCCAAATTACCCTCGTCGATTTTAAACTAGAGTTCGGCTTTGATTCAGAAAACAACATTATTTTAGCCGATGAAATTAGTCCCGATACTTGCCGTTTATGGGATGAATTGGAACAAGACAAACAAAAAAGAGTCCTAGATAAAGATCGTTTTCGCCAAGACTTAGGCAAAATAGAATCCGCCTATCAAGAGGTGCAACAAAGAGTTTTAACACAAATTGAAAAACTCAAAAATAGCTAGTATATTTAAAAACAAATAATTAACATTTGGTGTGTGGCAGTGAACAAAAACAGTAAGAATTATTTAAAGACAATAAGTCTGGGTTTGACACAGGCACAAAAAGAGGGTGTCAGTATCACAGCGAACAAAAAAAATATAGTCGAAAATCCCTCCTTGCTTACAACAAAAATCCCCCAGCAAACAATCTTTCATATAAAGCCTAAATCCCTATGGTCAAAACCCCTTACTCTTACACTGCTATCTCTCATTAGTGTTACGACTCCCCTAAAGGCTTTAGCAGAAACAGAAAAAAAATCTCCTCAGTTATTTTCCCATGACCCTGAAACTCCTCATCTTTCTATTCCTGTAACTTATCCCACTGAACCCCTGAACGAAGATAAAATTATCAAAGACTCATCTTCATATCTCGCCCAAAACTTATTATCTCAAACAGACACAACCACCTCTCCAGATACTCAAGAAAGTCAACAAGAAAATCAACCCCCATCAACGCCAAATTCTCCTCAAAATGAAACCCCCCAAGAACCCAGAGTCTTAGTTTCTGAAGTTTTAGTTACAGGGGTTGATCCTGAACTTACTGATCTAGTTTACAATACCATTCGTACAACCCCCGGACGTACTACAACCCGCTCTCGTTTACAAGAAGACATTAACGCTATCTACGCCACAGGCTTTTTTCGTAACGTTCGAGTAACCCCAGAAGATACTCAATATGGGGTCAGAATTACTTATCAAGTTGAAGCAAATCCAGTTTTACAAAAAGTAGAAATTCAAACTCTACCTGAAAAAACTGATGAACAAAGTCTATTACCCCCCGAAGTAATTAATGAAGCCTTTGCAGAACAGTATGGGCAAATTCTTAATCTGCGGGACTTACAAGAAGGCATTACAGAATTAAATAAATGGTACACCGATAACGGTTATGACCTAGCACAAGTAGTTGGAGCACCCCAAATCAGCGAAGAAGGAGTTGTTACTCTCGTTATCGCAGAAGGGCAAATCGCCGATATTCAAGTTAAATTTTTTAACTCCGAACAAGAAGAAACTAATGGTAGGACAAGAGATTTTATTGTCACCAGAGAAATGAAGCTCAAACCGGGAGATATTTTTAACCGAAGAACTGCACAACAAGACTTACAAAGAGTCTTCGGGTTAGGGATTTTTGAAGATGTCAAACTTTCCTTTAGTCCTGCGGAAGACCCCTCAGAAGTGGTCATGAATGTGGAAATTGTCGAAACAAATACTGGCTCTCTTGCGGCAGGGGCTGGTATTAGTTCCACTAGTGGTATTTTTGGTACAGTTAGTTATCAAGAAAGAAACCTTGGCGGAAATAACCAGACTATTGGGGCTGAATTCCAATTAGGGGAAAGAGAACTTCTTTTCGATTTAAGCTATCAAGATCCTTGGATTGCAGGAGATCCTTACCGTACATCTTACACTGGTAACATTTTCCGTCGTCGCTCTATTTCTCTCGTTTATGATGGTACAGACACCGAGACAATCCGCACAGAAGTGAATAATGATAGTCCTAGAGTTGTTCGTACTGGTGCTGGTATTTCTTTCTCCAGACCCATTGCTGAAGATCCTTTTTCCCCGGCTGAGTGGGTATTAAGTACAGGGCTACAATATCAACACATTGAAGTTCAAGACGCAGACGGGGACCTTTCTCCTCGTTCGGGAGAAGCCTTTGGTCGTCAAAAATTGGCTTATAATGCCAGTGGTGTTGATGATTTAATTACTTGGCGTTTTAATGTGTCTCAAGACACTCGTAATAATGGTTTAACACCAACTAGCGGTAGTTTACTACTTTTAGGAACAGAACAGACTATTCCGGGTACAGGTATATTATTCAATCGTGTTCGTGCTAGTTATAGTTATTACATTCCTCTAAAACTCATTGATTTTGACTTTACTGAAGGTCCTCAAACCCTTGCTTTTAACTTCCAAGGCGGTACTGTTTTCGGTGACTTGCCCCCCTACGAAGCCTTTGTTATCGGTGGTAGTAATTCTGTCAGAGGCTATGGAGAAGGTGATTTAGGAAATGGGCGATCGTACTTTCAAGCTACTGCGGAATATCGCTTCCCAATTATTTCTTTTGTTGGCGGTGCATTATTCTTTGACTATGGCACTACTTTAGGCTCTGGAGGAGCAGTAATAGGTAGGCCGGCTGAGGTTCGGGGCTTAAATGGTGATGGTTTTGGCTATGGTTTAGGAGTCAGAGTTCAATCTCCTGTAGGACCCATTCGTATTGATTATGCTATTAATGATGAAGGTGATAGCCGTATTCACTTTGGTATCGGTGAAAAGTTTTAAGCATTATTCAATTTTATATTTTATTACTCCTCTGGCTAAAGGCTAGAGGTTTTTTATTTCATAAACACTACTTATTACAGTATCTTAGTTTGTCTGAGTTCGATATTGATAATAGTGCAAGAAAGAGAAAAGTTAAAGTTATATATATTGTGAGCAAACGGGGAGAAATCAAACGGAAGTAGTGCGATATTTTATTAGAAGGATAAGATTCAGAGAGTAGGCTAATTGCCTTTTATTGTTTAAAGTCACTCTAAAAGGGCAAGGCTTTAAACCCAATTTTTTTTGATAAATCTAATTCTTTTATAAGCTAAAAATATAATTATTCTGAAAGATATGCTCAAAAGTTAGGTTAACCAAAACAAATTTTAACTAATATATTAATAAAAGAATCGATATAAAAATAGATATATACTTTGAAGATAAACAAGAAAATATGATGAAAAATGGAGTTCCTGAATTGTTAGACCCAAATTTGCTGAAATCTGCCCGTGAAATTTATAACACTTATCGCTACTTTCACGTTAAATTAAGTAAACCGCCCATTGGGGTTGCTATTAATCGCAAAACTCATCGAGGTCAACTATTATTTACTAAACGTCCAATTTTACTTCCGTGGGAAAATTTTATTCCCATTCATCAGATCGAATCAGAAAATTAAAAAACTTTTTATGTATGGCAACTTACAGGAAATAGATGTTAATTCTCTATTGAACTTTCTAGCTAATCAAAAAAAAACTGGTTTGCTATTAATTGAAAAAAAATATGATGTTTTCCTCACCCCTATTTTTTATTTTATATTTATATATCAAGGTTATATTATCTTCGCAGGAGATGAAAATTCTTCTACACTAACCAGACTTAAACAATATTTAACTCCTTATGAATTACAAAACAATGTTAAATTTATTCGAGATGAAATAAATAAGTCTAATAGTATTGTTGAATATGAAGGATTGTTAATATTAATTAAATACAATTATTTATCTTTTGAGCAACAAAAAAATATTGCAAATAAAATTATTGAAGAAGTTATTTTTCAAGTAATGAATTTACGGCAAGGTAACTTCATTTGGCAGGACAATTTTAGTTTACAACCCTTAAACTTTTTCTTTAAATTAGAGGATATTTTACCAAAAGTAATAGAAGATTTATATCAGTGGCATAAGTTAAGCCATTATTTTCAATCTCCATTGCAATGTCCTATCATCAGCTATTCAGATAAGGAAGAATTAATCAATCAAGATTTAAGTGTTAAATTTAATCATAAAATAGATGGTCAAACTTCTTTGTTACAATTATCTCGTTTTGCTAATAAAAGTATAATAAATGTTGCAGAATTAATTTACCCTTATTGCCAACAAAATTTAATTAAAATGATTAATCGTTATGCGGTAAATCAAGGGGAAATAAAGAAAAAAAATTATAGGAAAGTAATTTGTCTGAGTGAAAATAAAAATTGGCTACAAGAAGTAGAAATTATTTTAGAAGGGGAAAATTATATTTGTTTAAATGCAAATAACTTAAGTGAGAGTTTAAACTATATTTTTAAGACAAAAGTTGATTTGATAATTTTTCAATTAGAGACAGGAAATGAAGAAGCAGAAAAACTTTGCAAAGTAGTTCGTAGCTTGATGGAATATCAAACTTTACCCATTGTGATAGTGGCTGATAATTTTTGTTTTCAAAACTATTTAAAATTAAAAATTTATGGTGCAAATGAATACATTAGCCAGAAAATATTTCAAAAACAAGGGGTTGCCTTAATCAAAAAATATGTTGATGATAATTATGAGTGAAATGACCACTCAGTGTTAAGTAAACATCCAAGGATTTGAATAAAGAAAATTTATCGTTAGTGTCGTTTCAATTCCTTGTAAGTACAAAATTACTCCTTAGCAATTTTCAAGACTGCCGCATTCACGGAAAATGCGTTTCAATCCCTTATAAGTATTAATTAGAGTTTAAACGCTCGACAATCAGCCGATGAGGCGGTGGTGTTCTCGTTTCAATCCCTTATAGGTATTAATTAGAGTTTAAACACTGTCCCGGCTGTTTTGCCTCTTGATTGCGCTCCGTAGTTTCAATCCCTTATAGGTATTAATTAGAGTTTAAACGACGGATCGCAGTGTCAATTATGCATTAAAAGCTAGTTTCAATCCCTTATAGGTATTAATTAGAGTTTAAACATGGTGACGGGTATGACGAGTATCTTTTTCGCTTGGTGTTTCAATCCCTTATAGGTATTAATTAGAGTTTAAACTATCATGTTTATTCATAGTTATTAGGGTGTGTGCGATGTTTCAATCCCTTATAGGTATTAATTAGAGTTTAAACATAAGGCTACTCAGGTATTAAGGAAAAAAGGAAAAGGTTTCAATCCCTTATAGGTATCATTGGTAAGAAGTTAAGCAAAAGTGATTTTTGTCAATGATTTGTTTATAAAAACTAACAATCGCTCTAATCCTTTATTATCCATAACTTAGCGGATTTGACTACCTTAGACTAAATACTCAGAATTTGTTATTCTTATGATTTATGAAAAAGTGCGATCGAAACCCAAAAATAGACCCATCTCACCCAAGTCAACAGAGAAAAGTCTTAAGAGACAGAGTTAGCAAAGAATTGAGCTTATAATTAATAATTGTAACTATATACTTGACAAATTGCACGCAACTTTAACTTCTAACTAATGTATAGGTATTAATTAGAGTTTAAACATAGTATGTCCTGATAATTGTCCTGATTATGCCCTCGTTTCAATCCCTTATAGGTATTAATTAGAGTTTAAACGGACTGCTATTACTCGTCAAGTTGAGGATATGGAACGTTTCAATCCCTTATAGGTATTAATTAGAGTTTAAACACACAAATACGGAGGTTGAAATGGTCTATCCAATTAATGTTTCAATCCCTTATAGGTATTAATTAGAGTTTAAACTGGTAAATTAGCACAGAGATTCAAAACTAATAAAAAGTTTCAATCCCTTATAGGTATTAATTAGAGTTTAAACACGAAACATTTTATGTCCTGATGCGACAAGAAAGTTTCAATCCCTTATAGGTATTAATTAGAGTTTAAACTGTTAAATTGAGTTTTAAATAAGCGTCTAGGGTCTGTTTCAATCCCTTATAGGTATTAATTAGAGTTTAAACAATAATTGTGGTTTGGTCAATCCCGATGAAGCGTTTCAATCCCTTATAGGTATTAATTAGAGTTTAAACCTCCATGCCCTCGGTGGGGGATCAAGTAATTGTACTGTTTCAATCCCTTATAGGTATTAATTAGAGTTTAAACACCTCAATCACTGGGCGCAAATTTATTTTATCTTCGTTTCAATCCCTTATAGGTATTAATTAGAGTTTAAACATTCGGGGGAAAATTGGTTAAAGAAAAATTCTGGTGTTTCAATCCCTTATAGGTATTAATTAGAGTTTAAACCCCATCCGTCACATTAGTCACAATCCGTCACAATCAGGTTTCAATCCCTTATAGGTATTAATTAGAGTTTAAACTCAATGGGGTAAGGAGCGTCTTCTTTTGGAGTCAAGTTTCAATCCCTTATAGGTATTAATTAGAGTTTAAACAGAATTGAAAAAACTACTATTGCTTTGGGGGGCGTTTCAATCCCTTATAGGTATTAATTAGAGTTTAAACGGTATTTACCCTTGCACAATGAACTCGTTTAAAATTGTTTCAATCCCTTATAGGTATTAATTAGAGTTTAAACTCATGGTTAGAATTAACCTTTAAAAGTAGCATAATTGTTTCAATCCCTTATAGGTATTAATTAGAGTTTAAACTGTGATTGGGCTATTCATTATTGTCCAGAATGTGTTTCAATCCCTTATAGGTATTAATTAGAGTTTAAACTTGACAAGACGACTGCCCTTGAGGGATTGAGTTAGAGTTTCAATCCCTTATAGGTATTAATTAGAGTTTAAACTTTAAATACAGCTAATCAGCTAGGGAATCAAGGATTTGGGTTTCAATCCCTTATAGGTATTAATTAGAGTTTAAACCCATATAATTAAATTATAATTAAATTTGAAGCAACAAAACTTTGTTTCAATCCCTTATAGGTATTAATTAGAGTTTAAACAGCTCATAATTTAATTCTCCAATGATTTTGTTAAATGTTTCAATCCCTTATAGGTATTAATTAGAGTTTAAACATGAGGATGATAATCGAAATAAAAAGGAGGAATAGGTTTCAATCCCTTATAGGTATTAATTAGAGTTTAAACGCATCTTAATTGGGGGAGAAAGAAGGCGAAGGTTGTTTCAATCCCTTATAGGTATTAATTAGAGTTTAAACAAAGGAAGAAAATTAAGCTCTATGCCTTCTGGAGGTGGTTTCAATCCCTTATAGGTATTAATTAGAGTTTAAACTAAAATCGTCAAACTCTTTATTAGATTTAGATAATGTTTCAATCCCTTATAGGTATTAATTAGAGTTTAAACAAAAGAATTGGTAGAGAAGTCTCAAGAGTACTTGTTTCAATCCCTTATAGGTATTAATTAGAGTTTAAACAACCAGAAGAATCGCATTAAATAATTGGGAGGAAGTTTCAATCCCTTATAGGTATTAATTAGAGTTTAAACTAACAAGTTGTGCATAACCTATAGGCACTGTTTGGTTTCAATCCCTTATAGGTATTAATTAGAGTTTAAACACCAATTATGAAGCTATTTATTATGATGAAAACAAAGTTTCAATCCCTTATAGGTATTAATTAGAGTTTAAACTACGATGAGGTTGCTCAAAAAAGCACAGTAGTAGCGTTTCAATCCCTTATAGGTATTAATTAGAGTTTAAACAATCGTTGGTTAGAAGCAGTTTCCTACGACTGCGTTTCAATCCCTTATAGGTATTAATTAGAGTTTAAACACGGAAATTCGCATTGGTTATAAATGGAGAGAGGTAGGTTTCAATCCCTTATAGGTATTAATTAGAGTTTAAACATTTTTCCATTGGGTTTTGCTCATGGGGTGTTCTAGTTTCAATCCCTTATAGGTATTAATTAGAGTTTAAACTCGGCACATGGGAAAGAGCCTTGACGTGGGCTGAAGCCGTTTCAATCCCTTATAGGTATTAATTAGAGTTTAAACTCACCAGTGCTAAAGGCTTTAGTGAAATGTTATCTGAGTTTCAATCCCTTATAGGTATTAATTAGAGTTTAAACTAGTTGTAACAAAAGTAGTTAGTAATTTATGGAAGTTTCAATCCCTTATAGGTATTAATTAGAGTTTAAACCTGTAATAATTTCTTCTGGTTATCGCAGTTCTGCTGTTGTTTCAATCCCTTATAGGTATTAATTAGAGTTTAAACCAGAAATCAAAGAACCGCCAGAACTTGAAGAACCAGTTTCAATCCCTTATAGGTATTAATTAGAGTTTAAACCGCCCATAATCGAAGTCTTTGAAATATAAGGTTTTCAAGGTGCGATCGCGTAAGCCTAGCTTCAATTATAAATAAATTCATTTTTAATGTCCACCCTTTATCGCTGAAATCTTTGCAAATAAAGAAGCGTAAGGCTATAAGAAAATAAAATATTCGTAAACTATACGGGGTAAAGACTTTATGAATTTTTTAGCCGATTATGTTTTTTACACCCTACCCCTTACGCTATTTAGACAACAAAAATAGTATTATCCCTTGGCATTTCACCCCCAATACGTTCTATTTTACCTTGACAACATTTACACATAGAATAGAAACGGATACTATCAGAATCGTCTTTTATTAATTTTGAGAGACGATGACGTAATTTTGCGTACTGAGTTTCGGTTAGTTCACACTCAAAAATACTATATTGCACCCATTCACCATAGGATTTTAATATTTTGTGAATTTTAGTTCTTTTTTTATCGTCTTTTATATCGTAGCTAATAATTATATACATATTTAATCTAAAAATATGATTATTTTTTTATAATTAAAGGAGGATATTGTTTTGTTTCATCCATTAAATATTTAGCCAAAAAACGAGCCTGAATTTCAAAGGATTCTTGATAAGTACATTGTCGATTTAGAACGGGATGTTTAAATTTTGACTGTTTTTTTTCTTCATAAGCTCTCAAAAATATTTGTAATCCTTCCTTTGTTAAAGAAACAGCGTTACTGAGAGGTTCTATTATAAAATCTTTGGGGGTAATTTTTTTATTATTAATTACATTTAAAACCACCGCATCAGTTACAATTGGTCTAAATTCTTCCATTAAATCTAAGGCTAAAGCAGGTCGTCCATAATGGGCTACATGGAGATAACCTAAATAAGGATCAAAACCCACAATATTGACTGCACTTTGAATATCGTGTCTTAGTAAAGCATAGCCTAAACTTAATAAAGAGTTAACAGGATCAGTTGGTGGACGACGATTTCGAGTATTAAAACTAAACTCATTATTTTTGATTAAGAGATTAAAGCAACTAAAATAAATGGCACTTCCAGCACCCTCCAAACCTCTTAAAGAGTTAACATTATTTTTACGTTCTAAACCATCGATAATATCCTGAATTTGGTTAATACTTATTTCTAGTTTTTCATGGTTATTTTGCCTATTTCTGAGTTGAAGAAAGTTACGGTAATTTTTTAATTTTCCTCTGATAAATCCTTTGACAATATGAAGGGCTTTTTCTGAGTTATCTTCTGTTTTCCATTGAGCTTTTCTGATAAAAATATTTTTAGTTAATTCTGGTTCTAATCTTCCTAAATATTTCCCTGTAGTTGTTAAAAAACTCATAGGGATTTTTCTTTCTAATAATTCAGCTACTAAGGCAGGTGAAAAGTTCGATCGACCTAAAATAACTAAACCATCAACTTTAATAAAAGGCACATCTAAAATTTGTTTTCTATCAGCTTTGACGTGGATTCTTTCGTCAATTTTACCGATAAAAGTGTCATCTTTAGTAATGTAAATAGTTCCCATTTTTTAGTGAATAATGTATAGTTTATAGTGAGTAGTTAAAAAATTATAGTTAATACTAATTAGCTTGTATTTGATTTATTATTTTTTGCTTTTGTGTTTTTTACTATAGAACATAAAATTTTACTAATTTCTACAACATCTTGATAAATACTTTGATAACTTTTGACATCTATCACTTCAGAATCCTTTAGTAAAGAAAGCCAATATTGTGTTTCCAAAGATTCCTTATAAGCAATAGACATTTTGTGTCTGAAATCTGCTTTGGAAATTGCTCCATTAGCTTCAGCTATATTTGCACCAATTGACGTACCACTTCTTAATAATTGTTTTGATAAAATAAATTCTTTTTTTTCTTCAATTAAATATTTATATGCTTTGATAATTCTTAAAGAAAACTTATATGCTTTTTGATAAATAATACTATTCATTTTACTTTTTATAACTTTTAAAAAGACTAAAGAGTATTGATCATTAATTTGTTCAATTATCGACTATTCATTATTCACTATTCACTTTCTCGGTAGCGATTGATTTTGTCTTTTGCCATGGGCAGACAAGCAGAGTAAAGACTACAACCCTTACATTTTTTGCTATATTCTGCTTTGGGTATGGTTTCCTTTTCTATAATCTCTTGAATAGCTTTTATAGATGCGATCGCACTTTGTCTTAAAGATGAGTTAATTTCTACCTCTTGCCTTTGATGGGTTTGAGCGTAATAAATATAACCTGTATGAACATGAGTACCAGTCATTTCTTCTATACATAAGGCTTGGGCGACAACTTGCAATTCATCATTTGCCCATTCGCCTTTTTTGCCTCGTTTATATTCTACAGGGTAAAAAGTGCCATTTTCTGCTTCAATTAAATCTGCTTTACCAATTAATTTATATTGTTCAGATTTGAGATAAATTGCTCTAATTTGCCATGTTTCTCCTAAGTTTAAATCCCCTACGGTATGGACTCTTTCATGTAAAGTTGTGCCATCAATGGTATATTGATTATCAGTGAATTCTGATGCACAAAACATCCTCCAAAAACGATGGGGACAATAGGAATAATGGTTTAAAGATGCAATGGAAATAAGTTGATTTTTCATTGGTAATAATTAATGATATTATAATAATTAAATAATAAAAAATAGGTCATTTTATGGGTTTAGTATTTAGTGAAATTCAATTAAGAAATCCCAGTAAAAGTAATTTGCAACCTATCAAAGTAAATGCTTTGGCTGACTCAGGTGCAGTGCATTTATGTATTCCTGAACATATAAAAATACAATTACAATTAAATGAGGTGGATCAGAAAGAAGTAACATTAGCTGACGGTAGTAGAAAACTAATTGGCTATGTAGGTCCGATCGAGATAAAATTTAAGAATAGAATTGGTTTTAGTGGTGCATTAGTCATGGGAGATCAAGTGTTACTAGGGGCAATTCCGATGGAAGATATGGACTTAATTATTATTCCTAGCAATAGAAAATTAGACGTTAATCCTAATAGTCCAAATATCGCTAGTTCTATTGTGATGTAGTGTTTCTTTCTATTTTCTAAGGTAATAAGAAAAAGATGGAGGTGAGGTTAAGGAGATGATTTGAGTCTTTTAATGATGCCAAATCCCATTGTTGTTTTTCTTCCTAATCCACTAAAAAAACTATAATCTGCTAGGGTATTTATTTGTTTAATAAGCGTGGTTTCTACCTCTCCTAAAATTTTGTAATTAATAGTACCTATACAGCCAATAAATTTAGTTTTTGGTTCAATAATTATTTCTGTATTTATATCAAAATAAGCAGGAAATAAGCAGTCAAAATTAGCATTAGAGAAACTAATATTACTGTATTTTTCCCATTTCCTTAATAAGCTATTAAATACTAATTCTGCGGTAGGCAGTGATACATCATATTTTCCTTGTCTAAAGGCTGTAGGTGTATATATTTTTAAGGTTATGTTTCTTTCTGTTTCGGACGCTTGATTATATAATTCTTGATAACTAATGGCATTAGCCCATAAATGACTATCTGGACTAGCTAAAACACTGGTAATCATCAATTCTCCGCTACCTAAATGATAGGGTTTTTGTGGTCTTAAATTAAGCCATAATTTAGTTAGTTTGCTAAATAAGGTATCATCCAATAAAGTAATTCTCCACCAACAATTAGAGCCTTTTTTTATATTATTTTGCTGTTTATAATTTAAGAAATTATCTCGATTTTTATAGTTACTAATAACCTGTAAAGAGGAAACGGTAAAACTCTTATTGGCTTCGGATTGATGAAAATATTGAGCCAATTCAGGGTTGACAGAATTAACTAAGGTAAAAAACAAGGCGTGTAAATGTTTTCCCGATGTATAACCCACAGGAATATCGGAAATAGGGGTAAAATTTATTACTAAGCTATGGGGCATAATTGGTGAATGATTAATTATTAATAGTAAATTTTCTTGTTAGGTGCGATCGATAATTTTCATAGTAGTATTTAATCATTATTAGGGGTTATATAATTAATTACAGCAATAGTTTTATCGCCGTCTTTATATGCTAATTGTTGCTCAAAATTTTTTGGTTTCCATTTAACAAAAACTCCAGGTAAATCAACAAAACCAAATTCTGCATTATAATCATATTCATGAAAACCAGCATCAAAAACAATACCATCTTGACTTTTATTTATTTTGATAATGATGTTTTTTTGGTAAGCATTTCCCCATCTTAAAGTGCGAGTTTTCCACTGTGTCGTTTCTTGATCATAGTAGCTTTCTTCTACTGTTACATTTGCATATTGATTCGTTTTGTCTGTTTCCTGATCTTTTTTCACAATAAGTCGATCGAGTGGTACAGTAATCTGAGCGTCTTCATAAATGAGAGTTGCTGAAGGTATCCAACTGCGAGTTATGACTAAACCTTTTTCATGAGTAGGTTTACAGGTTAAATTTGCCTCATAAACGTATTCTTGTAACTGGGAAAATAACTCTACAACTCTATAGTCATCTACTTGCTGAGTTTGGGATACACATTTCATGATTTCATTGGCGTTAAAATTTTGGCTATGATGCGATCGCAACTTTTCTTGATATAATTGAAGTTCAGAATCCGTTAAAGTATTCAAAAAATCAGGAATAGAATCACCGATAATTATAACTTTCGCATTGGCAATATTTCCTTTACGGTTACATCTCCCTGCACGTTGAATTAAGTTTTCGGGAGGGCATAATTGGGTTATTAAGGTTTGACAATTCAAATCACAACCAACCTCGATCGCACTTGTTGTTATAATCAGATAAGGTTTTTGATCATTGTCTCTTTGCTTAATTTGTTGATAAACACCACTACGAGAATATTGATAATTTTCGTGAGTTTTATCTTTAGGAGTGTCAGAAATTCGCCCATGATATAAAAATAAAAATCTCCCTTCATCATCTAAATTAGTGCCTAATTCTTCTTTAACTTGTTTATAAATTTCTACGGCATCTTTAACCTTTTCAACTACTGTAATTAGTCGATGATTTTCTTGTGATTGCCATTCATTGAGAATAAGATTTATAAATTCTTGTTGAAAATTATTACTCTCTTTTCCCTCTGGAGATGCTTGAATTGCTACTTCACTTTTCCATAATAAAATTTTCTCATTAGGATAAGGTTGTTTAAGATTTTTTTCGAGAAATTGATCGAGTTTTTCTTTATTATCTATATTATCAATATAATCAATTAATCCCTCTTGTAAATAATCAAATCTTGGTATCTGATTTTTAGGTAAAGTTGCTGTCATTAAGACTAAATTTCTACCCGTTTCGTATAAGGCTTTAACTAAATTACAAAAATTTGTAAAAGCCAGATTATCGTAACTATGAGCTTCATCAAAACAGATAATTGTTTTATTTTGGTTATCATTAATTCTCAGGGGAAAAATAAAAGATTTTTGCTTATCTCCATAGCCAAAATAACGATACATAAACTTATCTAAAGTAGTTAAAATCACATCCCCTTTATATAAATGTCGGCGAGGATTTTTTACCCTAGAGGGTACTTTTTCCCCATTAAAATAAATATAACGATACATTTGTGAACCGGTATCGACTACTAAAGAAAATTCTTTTTGAGGATATAATTTCGAGAGTTTTTTCAGATAATTTTCTATTCTTTCTTGATGATCTTCTAATAAACTACGAGTAGGTAATGGTAAAATTAAACGATAACCTAGTGCTAAAGTCGGAATTAAAACGGCTTCTAATTTGCCTACTCCCGTTGGCGCTTTTAATAAAACTGCAATATCTTCATTATTCGTAATGGCGGTAAAAACTTCCCGTTGCATCGGGTTAGGTGTTTGAAATTTAGTGAGATTTTGATACCAATAATCACAATCTTTATGATATTCACAATTAAGAGATTGATAAGGTTTTAATTGGATAGTAATTAATTCTTCTTCTTGTGGTTTTGCTTCTACTTTTTCCCACCAATCTTTGACTATTTCATCTAATGTTTTACCTAATTTGTTTTCCTCATTTTTATCAATAAGTTGCTGTAATTTCTCTTTGTTTTCTGCCAATAAAGTAAAAACCCAGTATTTAAACGTTAATTCTATATATTCTAAGTCATCACTAAAAGGAAAAGGATCAATTCGATAAATATTAGGATTATTTTCATCTATTTTGATGGTATATTCCATGAAAGTCCTTTCTTCTCCTTGAGTTTTATCTTTCAAAAGACAAGCTAATTCTGCTTCTATTTGATCACACATTTCTAAGATATAAAGTTCTTTTGCATAAGCTAAACTATCTTTATTTAATATGTCTTGATAATTTTTATATTTTCTTAATTTATAAGCATCATTAGTTACACAATCGGTAGAGAAATTATGATGTCCTTGGGCTAAAGTTTCTATCCATAAATCATCATGTTGTGCTTTAAAACGATGTCCTTTAAAAGAATAAATATATTTTTTAAATTTTTCTTTTTTATTTGTTTCTACTTGCAGACTAAATGTCTGTGGTTTTGCCATATCATGAATTTTAGAGGCTTCGATTACCCTTTCTAAAGAGGATTGATCTGGAAAATCTTTTTTATCCCATAATTTAACTAATTTAACCACATTTCCGACATGATTTCCTAATGGTTGAAATAAAATTTTTTCTGGAATTACCTGAGAATCAGGAAAAAAAACTCGCCCAAAATTATAAGGATATTTTCTTTTTTTAGTTAATAATTTAGACATTAGTAATTTCTCCTTTTAGTTGTAATAAGTTAATTAAAGATAAGGGAATATTAATCTGATTATTACTATCGGTTAAATAATCTAATTCTGGGGTTAATTGATTCTGAAAATAACTAGCAACAAAGGGAATAAAACCATTAACCGCAGTAGGTGAGTTATCGTTTAAATTATCTTGATTAGTTAGCCAGTTATAACGGTAAAGGTTATAAATATCACAACCATTAACAAACTGATTTGTTGCTAATAATGCCTCCATTGGCACAATAGTTGAAGGTATTGCTTCTTTTGTTATTTGAGTTAGTTTAATCGGTTGAGAAATGTCTTGAATAACGGCAAATCCTTCTTTTCCTAATTTGCAACCAAAACCTTTTATTTCTTGTAATGGTTTTAAGTCTTCTGCTGATTTGGTGACAACATATCCTATCAATTCACTGGTGATTAAATATTCCCATGTATGTAGTTGAAAATCAGCTTTTTCTTTCTCTATATATAAACGGGAAAATACATCATGATTAAATTCTCGCATCCCTTTTCTATAAGTGCGATGAATGGCGGTAAAATTATCTCTAACAGGATAAGCCCCTAATGTTATATATTTTCGAGGTAAGGCATAAACTGGGGGATTGTTTTTATTGATGTCCGTTTCTGGTATTTCTAACTTCATGCTTAACATGACTAATCTGCGCAGATAACCTGATAAAGTGGTAGGTGGTACAAAGGGATAAGTTGCAATATTCAAAATCGAACTCGGTAAGATTCTAAATGTCATTGCCGATGTAGGTGCGATCGAAATTTTTAGACAATACATAATATTCTGGTTTGTAGTGACAACTTTAGTTGTATGATTTTTGAGAAGCCCTGAAGGGCTTACTACGAACTTTTATTTTTGTAATACCTCGTCAACGAATATTGAGGCGTATTCCTGTAATTTTTCTAAGGCTTTATCCCCAATCCAACGCTCAAAATGTTTTACCTGTATATAATCTGTATTTTCTTCAGGAGTTTGGGCTAATCGCCAAAAATTTTCGATCGCACTTTCAGGGTTAGTCTCAGAAGGTGATATAATAGGGCGTTTACCTTTAGGCACTAAATATCTGTCAACTACTAACAAAAGTTTTTCAGCATCTTCCGCTAAACCAATACCTTTAGGATTACCTGCACCAATACGAGGTAAAGAATCAAGAAAAGCATAAGCTACGGTAGCAAAGTCTTCATCTGTAAGACTCAAACAATGATTATACACAGGGTAAAGAATACCGGGTTGATTATATTCCCGTTTAAAAGGTGTTGGAGTTTCATCTTTTCCGCTTTCTGGGGAAGCTATACGAGAAGGGTGCATCGCCCTTTGCTTTTGTTCAGGTAAAATAGGTTGTATTGCCACCCCCCCGCCATGAGATACCCTACCAATTAAGGTTTTTTCACCCACTTTTAAACCGCCGTAAGTGCTACAAATAGGGCAATCAATCTTAACGCAAGTTTTAGGTATTCCACAATCTAACTTATCTCCTAATAACTTACCCAATGATTTAACGGGTGCCCAAATCAAACAACGTCTTTCAATACCTCTTCTTTTAGTAGGTGAAAGATAACATTTTTCTAAATCTTCACCATTTTTGGTACTTAATTTAACGGTTTCTACTAAGTTAATATTTACTTGAGTTTCATGACCAAAATAAAGTTCTTGTGAGCCTTCTAAGATAGCATAAATATCGAAATGTACTTTTTCTTGATCAGTTTTTGGTAATCCAGTAGTCATAATTTAATTATCTCCTTTTGATGATTTTTGTAATTGTTCAGGAAAACGAGCATAAATAGAAAGTTCGAGGTGATAAGTCAAGGTTTTCCAATCTTTATCACTACTATATTTCTGTCTGAAAAAATTAAAAGCCCTTTCAATATCATCAGGATATAAAGTTAAATATTCTGTGGATAAATCTTCTGTTTTTTGCTCTCTACCACTAATATTTAATTTGTCCGTATTTTCTAATAAATCTTTAACTTGCTCATAAATAAATTCATTATCTGGATATTTTTTAAAAGAAACACTGGTTATCGATCTTTTTTCATCTTCGCCAACAATCTTTATATAAGAATATTTACAAAAATAATTGTGAAAAATAATACCATCATTTACTTTCTCTATTAATTTACCAACTTCTCTTTTTGCATCTTCAGGTTTTTCTTTAGAAAAAGCACCTTTTTTAAAAGATTGAATAAATGGATATAGTAACCCAGTTAAAGAAGCAACATCCTCATATAAAGTAAACTGTTTTTTTAGTTGTACTGAATTCATGAAATTTTCTCTCATTATTTGATAATAATTTTTTCGAGTTTTCTCTAAAAGTATTTGGTTTTTTAAAGAAATATTTGGGGTTTTTCTGAAATTAACAAAAACTTTTGCTAAAGTATAATCAGCAAGATAAGGTAAATCTTGTTCAATATAACGAATAGCATCTCCGAGTTTTGAGTTAATTTCTTTTCCTGATTCAATTATTTTTTGTGCATAACCCTCCATTAAACCTTTAATAAAAATTAAATGTCTGCTTTCTAATTTAATTTGTTGGCTTCCTTGTAAAACTAAACAAAAATCAAAATCAGTTAGCACCTCAAGAGGAAAAATATCAGCTATTTTTGCCCTTGCATATTGCACTTGCCCTAACTTATTAGAAGCAATATCTCCTCCAGTGGTTTTATCAGAAGTTAAAATTAGATAATGTCCAGAATTAAGGTGCATTTCTTTATTAGCTAACATTCGTAAATAATCCTTAATTTTATATTGAAAAATATCATTATTATTTTTAGCATTAAGTTTAATAATAATACTTTCATCAGTTACTTTTAAAGGTGATGCAAAAGCTAGTACTGAACAGGTAGCACAAATATACGGACGATCTTCACTAGATGACGATTGACGACGTTGCGATGGTCTTTCAAACATAAATCTTGCAACTCGCCATTGTGGTTTATCCAAAACTACACCGCAAGAATAACAAAATTTATTGCCATCATCACCCGGAGATCGAACTCTTGTTATAATAGATTTTTCTGTCAATAAAGAATGAGGAATTGTCTCAAATGTTTGATTTTCTAAAAGACGATACATTTCAACTAAACATTGAGCAAAAATATCACCTCTAGTAGAATTAATTTGTTCTGTAGCAGTGCGATTAAAACTCTTAGATAACTGATTAATTATAGCAAATTTATCTTGATTTTCTTTTTGATCTTGTACTATAAATAAGAAAGGATTACCTCCACTATTTTCGAGTAACTTTGTTTTTTGATTAACGAAATCTTGAGAAAAAATTATTTTAGCTCCAACCTTTTCTTTTTCTTTCTTTAATTTATTGATTTGTCTTTTATTTAAACTAGCGTCTTGTAACTGTAAATTTATTTTATCCTGCTCATCGAATAAAGATTTATGTTCAGTTAAAATTTTGATAAAAGTTTTTTCAAAGCCTTCACAGTATTTTTTATATTCTTTTTTTTGCATTTCTTCTTTTTTCTGTAATTCTTTTTCTTTAGAATTACGCTCTTTTTCACTTAAAGAATCAATATTAAGCTCTTTTTTTAATTGTTTAATCAGAGATTCTCTATCATCTTGACGTTGTTTGACTTGTTGAAAAACTGCTAAATATAAAGATGCTAAAATAATACCTTGATCTTGAGTGATAATAGGAACATTGATCGTACTAAATCCTCTACCTGCTAAAGTTATACTCTTAAGCATACTGATAAAAGTTTGCGGTAATCTGGGTAATTTATCATTATCTTTATCTTCAATAGAAAAGAGAACTTTCTTGACAAATTTTACCCATTCTTGTTCAATATTTAACCGATATTTAGCAGGAATAAAAATGTGAATATGATAATCTGTTTCTCCTAAATTTATTGAATAATAGTGTGTTTGTAGATATTCTAAAAATCGATCGATGGTACTAAGATAAGCTAACTTTGCCTGTAATTCACCCGGTATAGAAGGCTTATATAATAATTTAATCTCACCTATTTGTTGATTATCATAAAAAACTTGATTATTCTTATTTTCTAAACTAGGTTTTTCAACTTGCTTCTGTTGCTTACTCTTTTTTAATTTTCTAGTTAATTGGGGTGAATTGAAAGAAGATAGAATTATTTTAGTTTTGGGGTTACTAGCTAAAAATGAGAGTAAATAATTATCAGAATCTATAATAGATTGACTGGCTAAAGCACTAATTAAAATTGCTTCAGTATATGAGTCTAAATCATAACTTATTTGAGGTATATAAGAAGGTAAAGTTTCGTTGATTTGTTTGATGTCATTAACTACATTAGTATCGAAAATTGAAAGTTGATTTTCATTCATAGTTTTAGTTTAATAACAGTTAGATAAAAGCAGGAATTAATATTTAATTCCCACTATGATTAAAATTGATCAAAATCAGGACAAAAATAAAAACTTCCTACTAAAGTTGATATTTTTCGATAAAGTCTTGATAAGAAATAAGATTTCCCTCATCGTCGACTATTGGGTGATACAAATACTCTAAATCATCAGAAGGATAGTAAAAGTCATCTTCTAGTTGTTTCATGGTAATTAACTCCTGTTTTAAATATAAGGATTAACCCACCAGAGATAATTGTCAGTTACCGTTATAATGTTTAATACGAAATTTTTTATCAAGGAGGGTAACTACTGACTCTCGTTCAGGGTTATCCGTTTTATTCTAATTTATTCTAATTCATCCTGTTAAAAAATAACAATGGTTATAAGACTATGTAGTAGAAGTTTTTTTAAAGCTGGACTAAAAATTCGAGTGACGTTTAACTTATAATGGAGAAAACTAATACCAAAAGAGGGATTGAAATATAAGTACTATTTAGGCAATAAGTTACTCATTGCTTTATTTAATACCTATTAGGGTTTGAAAGTCAGGGGTTTATCTCTGGCTTTATAATTTCTCCTTGTCGTAGCTAAAATTCGATCGAAATTTATCATGGTATCAATTCCGAATCTTTAAGAAAATCATTAATTTCTTGTTGAAATTCCAGTCTCATAGCTTTTTTTGCTCATCACTTAACAAAGATTTCTCTTTAAAGTTATTAAATAATCTCTCCTCAATTTCATAAATTAGTATTCCCTCGGTAGCAACTCTGTCAGCAATACGAGCAGAACAATTATTCAAATCTACGACATCAATGGGAGCATTAATTTGAAATAAGTTTTCTAAAATACTTGATACTTCAAAGTAACTGAAAGATTTATTCTTAGAGTATTTTTTACGCTTTTTTTCATCATAAAAAACTGCAAAATTCCAATCACTTTTATCGTGAATATCACCCCTTGCCCTTGAACCAAATAAAACTAGCATTTTTATATAGGGTATTTTTTTTCGTATTTGTCGAGATAATAATTGTAAATGTTCAATAGAAATTTGTTTATTCATAATTACTTAATTTTCTAAAGTATTTAAAGTATCTAAATAGTTTAAAATTTGTCTTTGATATAAAGGATAATCTCTCAGAGTTTCTTTAATGGCAGAATGCACAAAGGGAGGCTCAATTATTTCGTAAAGATGCACCAATAAATTACGCATTTTTCCTGACTCTTTTAACCTTAATGCCAAGTCATCATCAAGGATTTTTAATTGGGCTAATTTAATGAAACTTTCGGCATTTTCTTCTGGTTGTTTAATCCGTAAAGATTTGAATAAGTAACGGTTTACATCTAAGGCAACTTCTATTGTTAATTGCAATAAACGCTCTATGGCTAACTGGATAACTTGATCGTTTATAAAAGTTTCATAGTCAAGATTTTCATAAACTTTTAAGTTAACTAAATATTCTTTTTGTTTTTGAAATTTCCTAAGAATAATTCGTTCATCTAACATAGTTTAAACCCCACACTCTGATAAAAATTCTTCTATTTCTGCTCGTAAATTTTTAGATATGACATTCATTTGAGATTCCGTTTTTAATTTCTCTCGTCTAAAATGCTCAAACTCTCCCTCATTTTTTTCATATATTAAAACACCATCACGAGCAATATAATGGGCTATAAAATCAGAACAACTATTCAAATCAATAATATCAATACGCTCAGTTTTTAGGTCAAAAATTTCATTCAAATTAACAGAGTAAGCAAACCAGCTAGAGACTTTATTTTTAAAAGTTTTTGCAACTATTTCCCGATCGCACAAAATAGCAAAATCCCAATCACTTTTATCATTAATATCACCCCTTGCCCTTGAACCAAATAGAATTACCATTTTTATATAAGGCATTTTTTCGGGAATTTTTTGTGATAAGTTTTGCAGTTCTTTAATGTCAATATTTTGATTATTCATTAGATTATATATCCCTTAAAATATCGTTAATTTGTTGCTTTAATTTAGGTAACTCATTTTCGACAATTTCCCAAACAATACCTAAATCAACCCTAAAATATTCATGGACAAGAAGATTTCTAAAATCGGCTATTTTTAACCATAAAACTTGAGGATATTTTGCTTTAAATTCTTCAGAAGTTGCCCGACTTGCCTCACCGATAATTTGTAAATTATGAATAATCCACGTCTGAATTAACTCGTCTTCATAAAATTCTTTTTTTCCTCTCACAGAATATTTCTCTATTTTTTCAATACATTCTCTAATATCTCTGATTCTTTCGCTATCATTCCTCATAAACTAATTGCCTCCTGAAATACTCTCTCTTTAATTCTTTCTTTTAATCCGCTGGCAGTGACAACATCCACTTTTTTGCCCAAAAAATCCTGCAAATCGTGAATTAACCCTACTGGAAACCACGGGGTAATTTTATCTATGTCATAATCAATTAAAAAATCAATATCGCTTTTTTCGTCAGCTTCTCCCCTTGCCACTGAACCAAATACACGCACATTATACGCCCCATGCTTTGAGGCTATTTTAATAATTTCTTCTCGTTTTTCTTTCAGTAATTCTAAGTTCATAACTTTTTTAAATACTGTCCGTAAGTTATCGATACCACCATAATAAACCAGTAAAATAGAAATAGCAACAAAATATAAATATAAAGTACACGGACAAATTTGATGACAAGAAAAAATCAAGCTGTCACCCTATCTATTGGCGAAAGAGAAAAGAAAGCCTTGGAAAATTTGGCTTTGGAATTTGGTAAGACTTGGGGGGATAAACCTAATGTATCGAAATTGATAAAGGCGATCGCGCTTAAAGAGTTAAAAATAACTATCAATGATGATTGGAATAGTCAGAGAATAGAAACCTTAGAAAAAGCGAGAAAACTATTATTAGATTTAGGATTTATCTTAGAAGCAGAAGAAATAGGCAGAATTTTACGAGAAAGAAGTGAATTAAACATATTTTTTCGTGATGAAATCGAACAATTTTTGGCAAAACCAAAACCCCTATGGCGTAAAAATATTGAAAACTTTATCCAAAAACAACAACCCTTTAAATTAACTTATCAGGATGCTTCTGACAACTTATTGAATTTTACTGTAATCCACGGACAATTAAAAATAATAGAAAAACATCAATATTTAGTTTGTACTTGTCGAGAAACAGAAGGCAATGACGACATTACAGAATTAAAGCATAATTGGACATTAAGACTCGATCGCATCCAAGAAGCGGTAGTGAATAGGGTAGAATTATCATGGCAACCTGAGTTAGATATGATTGAAGCAGAGTTTAAAGTTTTTGGTAATTTAGCATTTGCTTATGGCAAAGAAGAAGTTAAAATAGATGACACTTTTAAAGGAGAAATAGAAGGAAGTCCGCCCCATCGATTAATTCGGAGAAAAGTTTGGAGTAGCTTTTGGTTTTTTCGAGAAATCGCCAGATATTGGGATAGTTGCAAAATAATCTCCCCAGATTCTCTCAGAGAAAAATTTTATGAGAAATTATTAAATCTTAATCACCTTTATTCATCAGAAGAATAACACTCTATCTGAGGGGGATAAATCAATTATAAGCTGACCTTACGCACTTGTTCATGTGTTAAGTTAAAGAGGTTTCAGGCTGATGGTTTCAGGTTTCAGAAAACAATAGAAAAACTAAGTCAAAAGAAAAAAGGGTGAATTTTTTTGATTTTAGACCTGACACCTGACACCCGACACCTGACACCTAAAAACAACAACTAATTATCTTTTTGCGTAACATCAGTTATAAGTTTAGTGTTTTGGGGATTAAGGAGAAAAATGAGTAATAAGTAGAAGAAGTTTTTTATTATTCACCCCAACACTATTCATCTTTCGCTCTCAAATTAGTTACAGATTTTTTGCACAAAAATCAAGTAAAATCGTCGTGAAAAAAAATATTCTATAAAGTTAGAAAAAAGTTAGAAATCTTTACCTGTTCTTAATTTTGTTCTGTTAACCTAATGCTTAAATCAATGTATTCTCAATAACAGTATTTATTATGCTACTGGGTTATCCTTCCAATCATAATCTGAAAACTCAATTACGTTCCGGAGAAAGAAGATTACATTTTTATGAGCGGGGGGAAGAAATACCCTTAATTGCTCAAGGCATTTGGCAAGTTAATAGAGGAGTGGTACAGCTTTTCAAAGTGGGTGCATTAGGAGAGGAAACCTTACTAGGATGGTCACAAACAGGCAATTTTTTTGGCTTGTGGTTTACTAATCTCGATACTTTTCAGGCTAAGGCTTTATCCGATATTTATTTACAATGGTTTTCTTTAGAAGAAATTGAAAATAATCCTAATTTAGCTCAAAAGATTCTTACGGAAACTGTTACCCGTATTCGTCAAACAGAGGAGTTATTAGCGATCGCAACTTTGAAAAGAATAGAAGAACGTCTGCTAAAATTATTAAATCTTCTCGGTGCATATTTAGGGGAAACCAAAGAAGATAAAATTAGAATTAAAGTTAGATTTACTCATCAAAACTTAGCAGATGCGATCGGTACAACCAGAGTAACAGTAACAAGACTATTAGGAGATATGCAGAAACAAAAATTAATCTCCTTAGATTCCAGTCGTCACTTACTTTTACATTTTTCATAGATTGAAAAAGCATTAGAAATTAAGAAAGAGTGCCATAGCACAAGCAAAACAATCAGAAATGAGGGATAATTATTCTGGGGAAATTTTAATTACATATAGTTTCATTCTTATTCTTTCAAAAAATTATTATCACTTTGCATAAAATTGAAAATCGCTACTGATATATAGATAAGCACCTAAAAAACATAATTATATATAGATGTTACTTGTATTGCGCAAGAGGTGATTTATATTCATATATGCGGTGGGTATTTTTCATGAATAAACCTGATTTTTCACAGAAAATAAATGCAAAAGCCTTTGAAAGAAATACAAAACCTAAACCCATTATCAACAAACAGAAAAATCCTGTTTCTCAAGCTGAATTAGCGTCTTCACCATGGGGCAAATTAACCTTTTTTCTTGATCGTGCTTTAGGAGATATAACCCCTAGAAGTTTTGGTAAAAAAAGACAATATTCTGAACTAGCAGTTATTCAGATTAAATGTTTAGAAAAATTACTCAACTATAAAACAAATAATTGGGATGACTTATTAGACGAATTAGAAGAATTAGACGACGAAGAATATAACAAAGCAGAAAATTTTTATTACCATCTCTCTCGCAAATATAGTATTAGACCAGATAAATTTATCACTTTTTGGCATCAAAAAATATCAGAATTTGTCGATTTATTTGAAAAAATTGTTAACAGCGATCAACTTGATTTAATCAAATTAGAAAACTTTGCTAATATCATCGATAACTTTAATCGCTCAAGGGAAAGAAGTTTTTGGTTTTTGCATCAACTACCTTATTACTTAGACGAAAAAAATAAATATTTCCTTCTTAATTCTGAATCTTATCAAACCATAATTCAATTTGGTGCATCAGAATATATTAGTAAATTTGGTTATCAATTACAAAAAGAATTTAATTTAACTAGGACTGATATAAAAGAAAAAGCCGCACAAAATTTAGTTCAAGAATTAGGAGAAACAGAAAATAATTTAAGGGCAGAAATTAGCAGACTAGAAAACGAGAATCAGGAGTTAGAAAGAGAAATTCAAGACATAAAAGAAAACTCCTTACAAGAAGCGGTTTGTACACTAGCTAAATCTCTCCAAGATGAACAACAGCAACCTGTTTTAGATCAACTCTTTAGCCTTTATAAAAAGATTGATAAATTACTAGAAAATAATGAAGGTTTATCAACTCAAGACACCCTCACTTGTTTTATTAATTTAGAAAATTTATTTAAGGCTTTTTCTACGTTAAATATTCAACCTTTTCCACCAGATACAGAAGCCATATTAGAAATCACAGGAGAAGATTTAGACAATAACAAATATAACTATGTCTCTGGTAGTCAATTCATCAGTAAAGAAGAAGTCAAAAAAGTTAAATGTGTTGCCTGTGGTTGGAAAGTAGGAGAGGAAATTGTTACCCCCGCCAAAGTGGAAGAAATTGAAAATTAGAAATCAATTAACTTGTGCCTAAATACCTGATAATCAAGAGGAAAAAATTATGTACAATATCGCTGTTCTATTAGATTTAGATAATATTAAACCGAGATTAGAAACCATTGAGCAACTATGTGGTAAATACGGCAATATGGTTGTCAAAAGAGCTTTTTCCAATACTCCTTCTGTCTTAACTGCCTATGGTAGTAGTTTTCGTAAATTTGACTATCGTTTTGAGCTAACCCCCGGTTTAAATCCTGTTTCTCAAGAAGTAGATAATCTAATTTTTCAAACCGTAGATGAGTTAATTAATAATAGTAAATTAGCCATTAATTTAGTAGCAATTGTTAGTAATGATAATGACTATGCTCGACTTTTTCGCTATCTTCAATCTAAAGGTATAAAATCCCTAGTAATTGGTAATCAAATCGGGAATAAATCCAGAGAAAATGCTAATTATGTGGAAATTCTTACGGAGGTAATGCAACCTACCTATGTGGGGATAGATTTAGGCACAACTAATACGGTTATGTCTTTAGCTAATTACAATACCCTAAGAAAAGAATGGAATGCTTCGGTGGTGGAAGTGCCTGTAAAGGATGAAAATGGTAGCTTGGTGAAAAAGGCAATTATTCCTTCTGGGGTGCGTTTTACTTCGACGGATGAAGGGGAAATTGGTGGACATATTAAGAGTAATGCTTATGCTTTCCGAGATCAAACTATTTTGGCATGGAAACACAATATGGGGGATAATCTTGATGGAAAACCCTTTGAATATTCTCTGACATCGGGAAAAGTTTCTCCTGAAAAGGCGGCTTCTCAAGTGTTGAGTTTTTGTCGTCAGCAGTTGTTAGATAAATATACTAATGTGGGAGGAGTGGTGATTACTCATCCTGCTTCCTATGAATCAGATGCCATTGAAGCAACAAGAAAGGCGGCAGTATTGGCGGGTTGGCAAGAGGAAGATGTTGTATTATTATCTGAGCCTCAAGGGGCTTTGTATGATTTTCTTTACTCGATGCAACGGGGTGATATTCCTCCTGCTTTTGATGTTAATACCCCTGCAAATATCATGGTTTATGATTTGGGGGGAGGTACTTTAGATGTTACATTACATCAGGTGCAGTGGGATAGTAATAGTAATACTTTTTTGATCAATGATGTTGCGATCGGATCTCGTACCCGTGTTGGAGGGGATAAAGTTGATCAATTAATTGCTGATTATATTTTAAAGAATGCAGTTAATAATGTTAATTTGTCTCCTGCGGATCGAGATAAATTAGGATATGAATTGCCTCTTTATGCAGAGAAATTTAAGAAATTATGGGGATCTGAATATTTTTCTGCTAATGATAAAAATAACTTTAAATTGGCTTTTCAAGGTACTTTTTTAGATAATCAATTACCCATCCGCCATTATATCAGTGTCGATAAGATGAGTCTGATTCTAGCAGATTTACTCTGCCCTGATCTCAATTTGGAGATGTTACAAGCCATGAACCCCGAAACGGCTTTTGATGAAACTCCTTTTACTGATCGCTTTGATACCTTTGTCGTACCAATTTTAGATGTATTGTTAAAGGCGAAAGTAAACACTGGAAAAATACCAGAAGTGGACGCAATTTTGCTCAACGGGGGTATGACTTATTTTCCTCCGATTAAAGACAGATTAAGAGAACTTTTTGGTAATATTCCCATTTTAGATGAAGGGAATCCTGATTTGGCAGTGGCAAGGGGTGCGAGTTTATATGCCGTTGGGGATATTTTCCCATCTCCTGAAAGAGTTAATCCTACCCATATCTATTTGCAAACCAATCAAGAAGATACAACAGGATTAAGATTACTAATTGCCCAAGGACAAAAATACCCCTATAAAACGACTCTTAATGGTTTGAAGTTACCTTCCTTAGCTGAAGGCTATCTAAGTTTTAATATTTGGGTGGGCATGGGTAGTAAACCTAATGTAAATACCAATTTACAACGCTCACGAGGAGTATCATTTAATGAAATTTTAGAAGCTAATTTACAACCGGGTGATCCTCTTAATTTAGAGGTAGAATACACCTTTGATGAACGATTGTTATTAACTTTAGTATCTCAAAAAAATGAGAAGGCACGATTTAAGTTAGAGGTTGCCTCTGATCATCATAACAACGGTTTTGTGGCCACCACTAAAACCATGAAAGTAGCCAGTAAATTTGACCCCAAAACTTTGATTCCTCATATCTCTCGCACCCGTAAAGGTAAGGAAATTGACGATGGCGTGCAAGTAAAATTTAAAGATTGGGAAGATGTAGCCCATCAGTTAGATCGCAATTTCAATAATGCTCGTTTACATGATCGCCGTCGTGATTTAACTAAGTTAAGCGCGATCGCATCTAATCGAGGAGAAATCGTCAATGATTTACTGCGATGGCTAGAAATGGATAGTTTTTGGGGGACATCTAACCATCCAACCCGTAGTTATCTAGCGGTATTGTGTTTAGGGGAAATTTTAGCCTCTCTAAACCCAGAAGAATCCCTCGCCTTAAAAAGTGCTGAGATTAAATTTGAACAGTGGATTCAAATGAAAATTAATCAGGATTTAGCTCGATTAGATAATAAACTTTATCAGGCGATCGCAAATATTCCGGGTAAACTATTATGGGAAGGGTTTGACCTCAAACTAATAGAAGCCTTTAAATGTTTTCAAAGAGAACCAAGCTCTCTAGTATTCTTGAACTCATTGGGAAAATGTGGTCAATGCAACTCCAATAACCTTAACTTCCTGAAAAACGTTTTAAAAACGAGCAAACATTTAGGACAAAAAGAAAAAGCCGCATGGGCGTTAAGTCGCTTAATTAGCCCCGGACAACCTGAAGAGTATAGAATTGACTTTAAACAGGTAGAAGGAATCGCCCAATTTGCCCTAGAACAGTTGCACCATGTAATCATCAAACCTCAAGTTGCCTTAAATATGTTAGGATGCTTATCCCAGTGTTTAGCATGGCACGCCCTCGATTATGAACTAAACCCCAGTATTTGCCGACAAATAGAGTTATTACCGAAATCCGATTTACCTGTCCATAGTTATTTAAGTGGTTTCCGACAAATTGAGTCCATATTTGATGATCGCATCGAATTATTGCCAAAAATGTTAAATATTGCCACAGTTTCTGAAGAAGATTCTAGCCAAATCAAACAATTCCTCATTGATACCATCAGAGATTGAAGTTTTGACCTCTCCCCTGTTTAATTATTTTTTTCTGAAAAATAAAGTAAGGGGAAACCTCTCGTCAATTAAGCTAAATTTAAAACTCCAATGGTATAGTAATGGCAGATCAAACAGATTTAATCAAATTGCGATTATCATGAGTATCAAAACAGTTTCTACTCAACCTTTTTTAGATCAAAAACCCGGTACTTCTGGTTTAAGAAAATCAGTACAGGTATTTCAAAAACCTCATTATTTAGAAAATTTCATTCAGTCTATTTTTGACAGTTTAGAAAATTTACAGGGTCAAACTCTTGTTTTGGGCGGAGATGGTCGCTATTATAACCGTCAAGCGATTCAAACCATTCTCAAAATGGCGGCGGCTAATGGTGTGGGTAGAATTTTAGTTGGTTGCAACGGTATTTTATCAACTCCTGCGGCTTCTTGTGTGATTCGTGGCAATGGTGCTTATGGGGGAATTATTCTTTCTGCTTCTCATAACCCCGGCGGTGTTGATGGGGATTTTGGAGTTAAATATAATATCAGCAATGGTGGCCCTGCTCCAGAAAAAGTTACCGAGGCAATTTTTGCTCGTACTCAAGTTATAGATCAATATCAGATTTTAGAATCCGCAGACATTAACTTAGATCATATTGGCTCTTTTAAATTAGGCACAATGGAAGTGGAAGTTATTGATCCCGTTAAGCCTTATTTAGAGTTAATGGAGTCTCTATTTGACTTTGACTTGTTACATAAATGTCTTACCAGTGGTAATTTTACCATGTGTATGGATTCTCTCCATGCGGTAACAGGTCCTTACGCTAAGGCAATTTTTGAGAATAGACTCGGTGCACCCGAAGGCACAGTTATTAATGGTGAACCTTTGGAGGATTTTGGGGGAGGACATCCTGATCCTAATTTAGTTTATGCCAAAACTTTAGTTGATAAGCTCTTTGGCGATAATGCCCCTGATTTTGGTGCGGCTTCCGATGGAGATGGCGATCGCAATATGATTTTAGGTCGCAAGTTTTTTGTTAATCCTAGTGATAGTTTAGCCATTTTAACTGCCAACGCTCATTTAGTGCCGGGTTACAAAGATGGTTTAAAGGGCGTAGCGCGATCGATGCCTACCAGTGGTGCAGTGGATAGAGTAGCAGAAAAACTAGGAATTGACTGTTATGAAACCCCTACAGGTTGGAAATTTTTTGGGAATTTACTAGATGCAGAAAAAGTTACTCTTTGCGGAGAAGAAAGTTTTGGTACTGGTTCAAACCATGTGCGAGAAAAAGATGGTTTATGGGCAGTGCTTTTCTGGTTAAATATTGTTGCCGCTAGAGGAGAATCTGTTGAACAGATAGTAAAATCTCATTGGCAAGAATACGGACGCAATTTTTACTCTCGTCACGACTATGAGGAAGTAGCTTCTGATGGTGCAAAAGCCTTAGTAGATCATGTATATAGCCAGTTTGATAATTTGAAAGGTAAACAATTTGGACAATATATCGTTGCCTATGCCGATGATTTCAGTTACACTGACCCCGTTGATGGAAGTGTAAGCAAAAATCAAGGGTTGCGTATCGGCTTTACTGATGGTTCAAGAATTATATTCCGTCTCTCTGGCACAGGTACAAAAGGAGCAACTTTAAGGGTATATTTAGAAAGTTATGAAGCCGATGTTAGTAAATATGATCTTGATACACAAGTGGCTTTAAAAGAATTAATTGACATTGCAGAGGAAATCGCCCAAATTAAGAAATTCACTAACCGAGATCAACCCACTGTTATCACCTAGTAAGTAAAGGGTTAAGGGTTGAGAAAGAGGTTTCAGGTGTCAGGTTGCAGGTGTTAGAGAAAAGTAATGAATAATGAGTAATGAAAGTTTAGTGTTTTTAATTATTCACTATTCACTATTCACTATTCACTATTCACTCTAATTGATGTCTGGGGCTTTTAAAGCTACCCATTGGGATTGATGATGGGCAGTCTTGGTTTCCTGCAAACTCGGTACAGACTGACGTAGTAAGGCAGTTAATTGATTGGTTGTGGCATCATAAATTTGTGTAACTATTTTGGGATATAAGCCAATACCGATAATAGGAATTAAGAGACAAGCAATGATAAATACTTCTCTTGGTTCAGCATCGATTAAGTTTGTATGGGATACCAACTCTTCATTTTCTGGCCCATAAAGCATTTCTCTAAGCATAGATAAGAGATAAATGGGAGTTAGAATTACACCCACTGCCGCCAATGAAACCATAATTACTTTAAACGTGAGGTTATAAGCATCACTGGTGGCAAAGCCGATAAATACCATTAATTCTGCCACAAAACCGCTCATACCGGGTAATGCAAGGGATGCAAGGGAGCAAGTTGTCCACATGGCAAAAATTTTTTTCATTTTCTGTCCCACTCCCCCCATTTCGTCTAACATTAGGGTATGGGTGCGATCGTAGGTTGCTCCTACCATAAAGAATAAACTAGCCCCAATTAAACCATGGGAAATCATCTGTAACATAGCACCACTTAAACCGATGTCGGTAAAAGAAGCGATACCAATTAATACAAATCCCATGTGAGAAATGGAGGAATAGGCAATTTTCCTTTTCAGATTTCGTTGAGCAAAGGAAGTAAAAGCGGCATAAATAATATTCACTACCCCTAAGATAATCAGAATCGGTGCAAATACGGCGTGAGCATCAGGTAACATTCCTGCATTCATCCTAATTAGGGCATAACCACCCATTTTTAAGAGAATACCAGCTAGTAGCATATGAGCGGGGGCTGTAGCTTCTCCGTGGGCATCGGGCAACCATGTGTGAAGGGGGAATATCGGTAATTTTACTCCGTAGGCAATTAAAAAACCTCCGTAAAGTAACAGTTGTAAATTTAAACCAAAATCCTTAGATGCGATCGCACTCATGTCAAAAGTAACGGTATCGCCATAAAAAGCCATAGTTAAAGCCGCCACAAGGATAAATAAAGAGCCTCCTGCGGTATAAAGGATAAATTTGGTAGCCGCATATAAACGCTTCTTACCGCCCCATATAGATAGGATTAGATAAACAGGGACTAATTCCAATTCCCAGACCAAAAAGAAAAGTAACATATCCTGCACAGCAAAGACAGCAATCTGCCCACCATACATTGCCAACATCAGGAAATAAAACAATTTTGGCTTGAAAGAGACAGGCCACGCCGCCATAATTGCCAGAGTGGTGATAAATCCCGTCAGAATAATTAAGGGCATAGATAAACCATCAGCCCCTACAGACCATTTTAAGTCAATGTCGGGAATCCAAGTATAACTTTCTACCAGTTGTAAATTAGGATTGCTTAAGTCATAACCTTGATAAAAAGCATAGACAATGAGGACAAAATCAATTAATCCCACTGTTAAGGCATACCACCTAACGGTTTTGCCGTCTTTATCGGGAATAACAAATACAAATAGCGAGGCAACTATGGGGAAAAGAATAATAGTTGTTAGCCAAGGAAAATTTATTAAATCCATTCTGAAATTACTATTTTTATCTTGATTTTCTGAATATGTAAATGAATGTCTATGATTCCAACCTTAATGATTGAAAGACATCAATAACAAAATCTTGAACCTATACCAACAATCTAGCAAGATTTCTTGAAGATCTAACTATTCATAATGTTAAGTTTTGTTTTTACTAGAAAAAGAAAGTCTCTAATTTTTCTAAATTTAAGTAGAAGAAAAAAATAGTGTTCCAGATAACAATTTCTTGACCTATTAGAGTTAAGATTAAGTAAAGGTAAAATAGAGATTTTCCATGATTTTGCTAACACAACCCACAATTTGCCCTCAGCGTCGGTCTAATCTTGATTTAAATGTGATTCCATTTGACAATGGACTGACTCTAATTCATCAACAAATACCTTCTAGTCAAGTGGTTGTTGCCGATGTTTGGGTAAATGCGGGGGTAACGTCTGAACCAGAATCTTGGTCTGGGATTTCTCACTTTTTAGAGCATATGATCTTTAAGGGAACAAAAAATATTTTACCGGGAGATTTTGATTATGTAGTGGAAAATAGTGGCGGTTGTGCTAATGCGGCAACAAGTTACGATTATACTCATTTCTTTTTAACCACTGCCCCTCAATATCTACCAAAAACTTTACCTTACTTGGCAGAAATTCTTTTACAGGCGGAAATCCCTGAAGATGAGTTTTATGTTGAAAGAGATGTAGTTTTAGAAGAAATTCGCTCTAGTTATGATGATTATGACTGGATTATCTTGCAAACGGTAGCAACTATTCTTTATCAACATCACCCTTATCGTCGTTCAGTTTTAGGGGAAGAACCTCTATTATTAGAAAATACCCCCAATCGTATGCGTTGTTATCATCGCACCCACTATCAACCCGAAAATATGAATATCGTTTTGGTGGGAAATATTGACCGTTGTTCGGCTACATCCCTTGTAGAAAGATACTTTCAAGATTTTTCTGTGAGATCGGAATGTCCTACCGTTAATTTTGACAGTGAGCCCCCTTTGGTGGATATTCGCCGTGAAAAACTATACTTGCCACGTTTGGAAAATCCTCGACAAGTCATGGCATGGGCAGGCCCCGGGATTGAAAATTTAGAAGGTGCGATCGCACTTGATTTATTATCCATCATCTTAGCAGGAGGAAGAACATCTCGCCTAGTCAGAAAACTTAAAGATGAATTGGGATTAGTATTTGATATTTGTTGCCATTTCTCCCTGCAAAAACATTCTAGTTTATTCACTGTAACCGCCTATTTATCAGGGAGTCATAATCTGAGAGTTGAAGAATTAATAAGACAAGAAATTTCTCGCTTACAGCAAGAAGCAATTACAGAAAACGAGCTAAAAAATTGCCAGAGGATTTTATGTCATGACTATATCTTCTCTACTGAAACACCAGAGCAATTGTCCGCTTTATATGGTTATTATCAAATTTTAGATAAGGCGAATTTAGCTCTTCAATATCCCCATGTTGTCAAGAATTTAACCGCAGAGAAGTTACAGGGGTATGCACGTCAATATCTTTCTCCTGAATATTATGCTATCTGTGACGCTTATCCTTGTCGATTTTCTCCAAAAAATTGATTCTTTAATTATAGGTTTTTTGATTATCTGCAAATAAAGATACTTAGTGGCTATATTTTCCTTCTTGATTATGTTATAACAAAATATAATAACATTATCTATCAAAATAATGAAACAAAAAACATACACTATAAACCCTGCCAAAATAGGAAATCAACAAGGTTTTCGCCTTTCTAGTGCCTTTTATAAAGAAAATCCCCAATTTGCTGAAGCAACTGGGGAAATAGAAGTATTAAGCGAAGATACACTATTATTACGTATTAACCCCAAAAATGATATTGATGAGGAAGAAGAAGAAAAATTAATGATGAGTCTTTTTCTTGACTTTTTAAGTAAAGATGCCGTAAAAAATCCAGAACAACTTATCCCCTATACCCAAGAAATGAGCGACGAAATAGATAATTTATTATCGGGTGTTGATATAGAAGAATAATGAAACTCATAAAAATAAATGGATATTTAATTTACTTTCATCCCCTTTTTTATCAACAATGGTTAGAGTTAGTAAATAGAGTTAAATATCTTAAGCAAAGATCAGCACCAGAAAACTTTGTAACTCATCCAGATGTTAAACTATTAAAAGCCTTAGATCAAGGAATAAAGGATAAAATACCAAAGGATCCTTTTGCCTCTTATTTTGCCCTTAAAAAACCTTTACAAAAATATAGCCGTCTCAAAAAAATGGGTTTACCATCAAGGTATAGGCTATTTTTCCGAGTATTTAAAGAAGCAAATACAATTATTATTTTGTGGTTAGGATTTCCCCGTAAAGAAAGAGATAAAAAAGACTGCTATAAGGTATTTTCTAAGATGGTTATTAATGGCAATTTTCCTGAAGATATAGCCAGTTTTTTAGACTTGGCTAATAATTCAGAAAATGATAATTAATGCTTTTTTATTTTGTAACTATTTTTTTTGTAATTATAATATTAGTTATAACAAACCTTAAAATAATACAAAGTAATAATTAATAATTAATAACTCCGAACACTCATTACTCACTACTCATTACTCGTTACTTATTACTTTCTCCAACACCTGACACCTGTAACCCGCAACCTGCAACCTCTTTCATAACTTCGAACTGAGGTTATATTTAATCGCTCAATATGTTTCCCTAGAAAAAGTAGGTTCATCTATGGCAAAGATAATCACTTACAGTCCAGCTTACACTCTTGTTCCTACTTATGAATGTTTTAATCGTTGCAGTTATTGTAATTTTCGCACAAACCCCTTTCAAAGCCCTTGGTTAGAATTAGAAACCGCAAAACAAATTTTAACTTCTTTGGAACATCAGGGAATTATAGAAATATTGATCTTAAGCGGTGAAATTCATCCTCTATCCCCTCGTCGAAAGTTATGGATAGAAAGAATATATGATTTAGCCAAATTAGCTTTATCTATGGGATTTTTACCCCATACTAATGCGGGTGTGTTGAGTTATGAGGAAATGGCTTTACTCAAGGAAGTCAATGTTTCTCTTGGTTTAATGGTAGAACAAGTTAGTCCTAAATTGTTAGATGATGTTCATAAACACGCACCTACCAAAATACCCCAATTAAGGTTACAACAACTACAATGGGCTGGAGAGCTAAAAATTCCTTTCACTACAGGCATTTTAATGGGTCTAGGAGAGTCCAAACAAGACCGTAAAGATAGTTTAGATGCGATCGCACTTTTACATGGACAATATGGGCATATTCAAGAGGTGATATTACAACCCTACCAACCGGGGAAAAAAGACATATTTCAAGGAAAGCCCCTTAATGATGAAGAAATATTGGAGGTTATCGCCCTAGCAAGGGAAATTTTACCGAAAGATATAGCTTTACAAATACCGCCAAACCTACTTAAAAATAGCCAATTAATTCTCAAATCTTTAGAATTAGGAGTGACAGATTTAGGGGGAATTGTGCCAAAAGATGAGGTAAACCCAGACTATCACCATCAAAAAATTGATTTACTCCGACAGGAATTATTACAACAAGGTTATCAACTAAAACCACGTTTGCCAGTATATCCCCAATATTATTCATGGTTATCCGACTCCCTTCAATCTTCTCTCTATCAAAAAATATCCTAGTTTCAATTAAATGCAAACTAGCTTGACATTTATGCTAATAATTGAGAGCTAATTTAAGAGTGAAATATTCCATTGAGTATATGTATCTTTAGGGTTAACAATATTAATAATTGATTTATTTTTATACAGACTTAAAATGATATTACGAAAAAAATAAGGAGGAATAAAACAATCACAAAAATCAATATCTTCTTTGATGTTATCGTGAATTTCTGGAAAACTTGTTGCGTTTTTATGCTGTAATAGATTTATCAACTTTTTCTCAAAAATATTTATCTCAGGAGAATGTTTAACTAAACCTAAGCTATTTAAAATTGAACAATTGTTTAATATTTTATATCTGAGCATATCTGATAATAATTCTTGTCTTAAAATAGGCTTAAAATTAACATTTAAATCTCCTGATATTGAGTACTTGTATAATTTTTTATAAGTAAAAAGGTAATGTAAATCTTCTAAATTTAGCTTATGGTGAATACATTTCTTAGAAACAGGTTGAAATAGAGTTTGATAAATTTCTGCACCTTTTCCTGTTTTTGGTGTGTCAACATTTCTAATAAGAATTAATTGCTGACATCTATTTTTATTAATCACTTCTTCACATTGTTTCATGAAAGCAGTAAAACTATTTCCGCTACGAGTATTATTAATAATAAAACCTTTCTTCATACCTGTTTTCGGACAAGTAAAAGTAAATCCTTTTGATAAATTTTTACCTGACAAAAATTGAAAGTTAATATTTTCTACTCCCAGACATTCTAAAACATATCTAAACATTTCTAAAAATTCTTCATCGCTATAATCTAAAATAATGCTTAACTTTTGAGTTTCTTGTTGATTTTCTGCAAAGACTTGCTCCCATTTGTTCAAAAAATCTGGACGCTTTTTATTTGGAGTTGGTAGGGGGATTTTATTTATTTTATCTATATATTCAGCAAAGAATTTACCGCCTAAATTTAAGGCATTTCTCAGATTTATTCTTTCTCCTAAAGCATTATCGGCTAATATTTTTTTCTCCAAAGGATAAATAGCAGAATTTGGTTGAGGATGACATTGAAGATGGAGAGGTTTGAGGCGATTTATCCATAATTTTTCGGCTTCTTCGATAGTTATATCATCAAGAAAAATATTTTTATTAATACGAGCTAAATCTGATTGAACCATGGTTCTTTTATAGGTTTGCCAATTTTCTTGGGTAATGCTAATTAATACTAAAAAATTGACTAAACGTTCATTATGAAAAATTGTGTTAGCGTTAAAAACATTACTAAAAGCTCTTTCAATTTGGTCAAAACAAATAATAATTGGTTTACTGGCATCGGTAATTCTGCCGAAATTACTTAAAATTCCTCTAGCTAGTCTTTCATTATCAATAGATTTATTTAACCCTAAAAGTTGTAAGTCTTCTTCGTCTAAATCTTCTCCTGCTAACCATTCACAGGCTAAGTCATAATTATCTGTAGTTAACTGGTATAAAGCAGTAAAGAATTTTTTTGCTTCGACAATTCCAGCAGGATAACTATTTTTTAAATGACGAATAAAGGCTCTTTTTTCTCCTAATAATCTTTCTACCCAGTCAGAGGAGTTTAAGACAGGTAAACTCTTTAACCATAGCTGTAGTTGTGATTGTTTTTCCCCTTCGGGTATTTGCATTAAACTGGTGACGGTATATTGTAAGGTATGTCGCCAAAAATAACGATAATCTTCGATGGGTTGAATATAAACAAAATAAGCTGATGAATTTAATTTATCTTTTAAACGCCCTAATAAATGACTTTTTCCACATCCTGCATCCCCTGTTAATAAAATTGTTTTAGTTTGCCGAAATTTATCTTTGATGAGTAGATTTAATTGATATTCTATTTGCTGAAATGCTGGTTGATGAATGGAGTCAACATTTTCTTGATGGTGTTTTTCGAACCAGAAGTTACCGTAAGTTACATCATCAAAAGGATTAGGAATTATTTCTTCTTTTGCTTTTAAATCTGATAATACTGTTTCTAAATCTACCATGTTTTACTAAGTTTAATCAATCAAATTGTTATAGTTTTTTGGCAAATATTGTTTATTTTTACTTGACTATTAAATAGAAAATTGGATAGCCAATACTTTGGGGAATGCCTGTATCATATTCTTCCGCACTGTATTGGGAAGCATCCACTAAACGGCTAAGGGAAATTTTATTTTCTTTTTGTAATTCAAATATCATACTATCTAACTCATCTCTGGACAATAAGGATTTATACTCATTTCTCAGATGAAAAATTGGTAAGTAGTTATCAGTGTTTAAGGTGCGATCGAGTCTTATAATAGTTTTCAGAATATCATCAGGAGTAATTTTTTCTTTAATTTTGGGGGGGATTTTGCCAATAAAGTAATCACGAATAAAGTTTAAATAATTATTAAATACTGCTTTTGTTAAGTTAATATGTCCTAATCCTTCAGCTAAATATTCTTCAGCTAAATATTGTTTTCCTTTGTCTGTCAATTCTACATGAATAATTTTTTTAGTAATATCTATTAAGTTTTCCTTGACTAATTTATCGATTAATAAGTCTCTCTTAGAAGCTGGAATAATATTTATTTTTGATATTCTAATCTCTCTATTTTTACATTTTTTAAGTATATTAATCTCCAGTTTATTTCTATTTTCTCTGTTGTTTAAAACTTGTTGCCCATTGTTATTAATTTTGATAGTGACATTTTTTTCTTTGAGGTGAATCAATTTATTATTGTAGAGTTCATAGCAAAGTTTTTGAGTCTGTTCAATGTTTGTTTTTGTATTTGGTTTAACATCACCTATTTTTCCTTGGTAATTATCTTTTCCTAATAGTTTTAATAAAATTTTGATATGTTGTATTTCCATAGGTACGATCGCTTCTTAATTTGATTCTCAAAATAATACTATAATTTAACGAAAAATAGTACTCTAACAATTTTTATTGACTATTATTATTCATAATTTCTCCAGAAGCTCCATAATATTTTAGTGGATAAGCCATGGTGATATTTTCTTCTTGATACTTATGATGAATTGCCTTCATAAATTCGTGGGTAATGATAAACTTATCAAAATACTCATTTATCTTTAAATAGACCGTTAAATTGATAGCAAAATAATCAAAATTTTCATATCTCAAAAAAGGCTCAAATTCTTTATCTCCTCCTTCAGTATTTTCTAAAATAGATTTAGCAACTTCTAGGGTAACTTTTTCAACTTTTTCTAAATTACTATCGTAACTAACTCCAATTTTTATCGTTATTAAAATGGAGGAACTATCTAAAGTATAATTCTTAAAACTAGCATCAATAATTTTGGCATTAGGAATAACAATTATATTATTATAAATATCTTTAATAAGAGTATATTTTAATTCAACATCCTGCACATATCCCTCTTCTCCATCTTTTAGTTGAATATAATCTCCCGGTCTAATTTTGCGAGAAACAATAATATTAACCCCTGAAATAAGATTACTTAAAGTGTTTTGAAAAGCTAAACCAATAGATAAACTACCAATCCCAAAAGCAGTAATTAAAGCCGTAATTTTGATGCCAATAGATTGGATAATTATTAAAAAACCAATACTAAAAATAAGAACTTTTGTTAAATATTCAAATAAAGAAGTTAATGAAACAGCAGTCTCATTTTCTAGGCTATAAAGTTGAATTAAATTAACCGCTAAACGGGAAACTAATATAGTTCCCATAGTTAAAGCAATAACTATTAATATCTTTTCAATGAGAATATTTAAGGTTGATGGAATATTAATACCCGGTAACATAAGTGCGATCGCACCTACAATAGACCAAGTTAAAATAACCCCTCTAAAAGACTTAATAATAAAAGAATATTTCCCTAAAAATCTATCAGGTTGTAATTCTAAGTTTTGTCTAAATTTCTGTAATCTATTCTCTATAACAAAACCAATTAATCCTGCTAATAAAACAGTTAAAAAAGGAATTAAAAAACTAGATAATAATTGCCAATTTAAAAACGACATCATAAATAATGATTGCTAACATAAATTTATTACTCAAAATATAACTATAGCAATCCTATTTGAGTTGTGTTAATTATCTTATGGAAAAAGACGATAAATAAAAACTTATATAGTAAGAGGGATAGTATATTCGATATTTTTTTCTTATAATTGATTTTTCACTAATGATGTAGAGATGCCATGTGAAGAATAATTTATTTAACCTCAGTTCGGTTTAAGAATATTGGATAAGGGTAGGTGTCAGGTTTCAGGTTGCAGGTTGCAGGTGTTGAGAGAAAGTAATAAGTAACAAATAATGAGTGTTCGGGGTTTTTAATTCCTAATTCTTAATTTTTCCTTTGCCTCTTGCCTCTTGCCTTTTGCCTTTTTTTCTCCATCATTCATAGATGAAAATTTATCCCGAACTCAGTTTATTTAAGAATCTCCTATTGCCCATCGCCTATTGACTTTTGCCTACCCTAACCGACAATTTTAGATCTAAATCAAGTAATAATAAAGTTAGAATCCCCCACACAATGTTTGATTGGTAGTCGGTGGGAGAATCTCAAAAGGCTTACAATGCACCTAAACTCGCTAAACCAAGAATAACTCCAGCACCGAGTAAATGTCCAAAGCTAGTAGTTGCTAATAAAGCAGGTAATCCCATACCACCAAAAAATGCTTCTCCGGGTAATTTTGGACCTGCACCGGGTTCTTTCACGGTATATTTAGCAAATGCGATCGCAACTATATTACAAACAATCATGGTTAATCCTACATTCAAATTCCATTCTAAGGTAGTAGGAACAGCAGTAGCTAGTAAAGAATTGAGATACAACATAGATTTTTAGAGAAAATAGTTCATAATGTTTTCAAAGTCTTCATTTTAAGTCTCCCAGAGAAAAAAATTCTCATTTTGTTGCAATACTTTGCATTTTTGTTAATTATTGTAAATATCTTGGTTGAGTTATTCAGTTTTAAATAGTTAGAAAGATGGCTCTTTCACTTCTCGTCGTGTAAATTTCTGGTGAGGGTAGGGAACACTTAACTGGGAACAGGGAACAGAGAGTTATTTAATAATAATTTATAAACTTTTCAATTTTTCTTTAACCTAACACCTGCCACCTGCTACCTGACACCTTTTTTAAGCAATAATTTATCATAACTACTGTAGAAGAGCCAGAAAGATTAAATATTGATGAGAGAAATAGATCAAAAACTAATTGTAATTTGTGGAGCGACAGCATCAGGTAAATCCGCTCTAGCCCTTGAAATAGCCCAAAAACTAGACACATTGATTATTAGTGCCGACTCTCGCCAAGTATATCGTGATTTCGACATTGGTACAGCCAAACCCTCCCCCTTAGAACAAAAATTAGTACCCCACTATTTAATTGATATTTGTCATCCCCAAGAAGTATTGACCGTTGCTCAGTATCAAGGTTATGCTCAAGATATAATCGAAAAATCGAGGTCTATTCCTTTAATGGTAGGAGGTACAGGATTATATATTAAATCCGTTACTAAAGGGTTAAAAATACCTCCTGTTGCCCCTCAAGCAAAATTGCGATCGCAGCTTGAAACCTATAGTCAACAAGAAAGATACGCTTTTTTACAAAAAATTGACCCCATTTCCTGCGAAAAAATACATCCCAATGACGATACAAGGACAATTAGAGCATTAGAGGTATATTATGTCACGGGAAAGACCATATCTGCCCAACAGGGAGAAAATCCCCCATCTTACCCAATTTTACATCTAGGCTTACACTGTGAAAGAGAGTTTTTGCGCCAAAGAATCGCCACCCGCACCAAAAAAATGCTAGAAATGGGTTTAGTAGAAGAAACAGAATTCTTAATTAGTAAATATGATATTGATTTACCCTTATTAAATACTTTAGGATATGCAGAAATTAAACAATATTTGCAAGGAGAAATTAGTTTATCAGAAGCACAAGATTTAATTATTACCCACACCTGTCAATTTGCGAAAAGACAACAAACTTGGTTTAATGGCTACCCTGAAATAGTCTGGTTAGATGTAAGTTCCTCTCAATTAGTACCAAATGCTTGGGAAAAAATCTATCAATTTATCCATAAAAAATATTAAATTTATTAAAAAATTCTCAGAATCATGAATTTTAAACTACCCAGTGAAACTGAAACCAGATTAACATTAGCAGATAAATTTTGGTCAGATTTTCGTCTTAATAATCAACCTATTAAAAATGTTGTTTATTCCAGTCAAGAAATAGTTAGTAATCATGATTTTGATGTTGTTATTTGTGGTGGCACTCTTGGTATCTTTTTAGCCACAACTTTACAGCAAAAAGGTTATAAAGTAGCAATTATTGAAAAAAATATTTTACAAGGTAGAGAACAAGAATGGAATATTTCTCGCTCTGAGTTAGAATCACTATTAGAATTAGATTTATTAACTTCTCAAGAATTAGAAAAGATTATTTTTACTGAATATAATCCTGCCAGAATTGGTTTTTATAAAGGTTATGAATTATGGGTCAAAAATATTCTAAATGTAGGGGTTAGTCCAAAATTATTGATTGCAAAAATCAAAGAAAAATTTATATCTTTAGACGGAGTTATCTTAGAAAATACCGCATTTAATTCAGCTCAAATAAATGATAATGGAGTAGAAATAAAAACAGATAAAAACTCCTTAAAAACAAGACTATTAATTGATAGTATGGGGCATTTTTCTCCCATTGTTAAACAGATAAGAAACGGAGAAAAACCCGATGGAGTTTGTTTAGTTGTCGGTAGTTGTGGAAAAGGATTTAAACAGAATGAAACAGGAGATTTAATTTATTCTTTTACTCCGATTATTAATCAATGTCAATATTTCTGGGAGGCTTTTCCTGCTAAGGATGGACGCACAACCTATCTTTTTACCTATGTGGATGCTAACCCTGAAAGAATTAGCCTAAAAAACTTAATGACGGAATATTTAAGATTACTGCCCGAATATCAACAAATAGAATTAGATAATCTCGATTTTCAACGGTTTTTATTTGGTTTTTTCCCCGCTTACCGTCAAAGTCCTTTAAAAATGCCTTGGGATAGAATTATAGCGGTGGGGGATAGTAGTGGTATGCAATCTCCTGTCAGTTTTGGTGGTTTTGGGGCGATGATGCGTCATTTACCTCGTTTAAGTTTAGCCATTGATGAAGCCTTAAAAGGAGATTATTTAACCCGTGAGGATTTAGCTTTAATTCAGCCTTATCAACCAAATATTTCTGTTACTTGGTTATTTCAAAAAACTATGAGTGTGCCTATTGATAAGCAACCCCAACCTAATCAAATCAACGATTTAATGAGCGGTGTTTTTCGGGTAATGGATAAATTAGGTGACGATGTGCTAAAGCCTTTTTTACAAGATGTGGTGCAGTTTTCGGGCTTAACAAAGACTTTACCGCTAGTTAATCCGATGTTAGTTTTACCTTTACTTCCTCAAGTGGGTTTACCCATTTTAGCTGATTGGCTCAAACATTATCTTAGTCTTGGAGTTTACACGGGTTTATATCCTTTCGCTAAGGGTTTTATTGGTTTCTCTGAAAAATTTTCTCCTCGACAACAGTATTACTATCATCGTTATTTGGAATTGTTGCAATATGGAAGCGGCGATCGCTAAAATTTATTAAGGATTGAAAAGAGGAAGACTTATTTAACCTCAGTTCGGTTTAAGAATATTGGGTAAGGGTAGGTTTCAGGTTTCAGGTTTCAGGTGTTAGGGTTTGCCTTTGCTTCTTGCCCTTTTCGCCATCATTCATAGATGAAAATTTATTCCGAACTCAGTTAAAAAAGGGGTTTTACCCCCTTGCGTTTTAGCCTCTGAAGTTAAGAATTTTGTTTGTTGAGAACTTTTTGGAATTGTGCGATCGCAGCAGCACCAATATTAAATAATGCCCAACCTGCGGCAACTCCAAGGGGTAATAATACGATTAACACTCTCCAGTCCATTTTTTTATTCTCCAGTTTTTATCTTCTTAATTTATGTAAAAGATAATAACATTTGTTGAGCATTTGTTTGATGTTGTCTGGGGTAGTTTTTCCCCTACAACCATGATTAAATCAATTGATTCTCGTTGATGGCGAATAGTGACGCTCCATACACTTGCTTACGCAGAGTGTAGGCTTCAAGCGGAAATTATCCTTCTTGAACTTCCATCGTGGTACTCCTTCTTTCCCACTACGGCGTTTTTTAGTGAGGTACACGTCCAGCCCCACTTTTTAGTCATTATAACACGTCACTGGCGATTCATGAGGGGCAGTGAGCGGAACTATTTCCGCTCTTTAAAAGCCCCGTCCCACGCTTGTTTAATTTTTTTGTCGAAAACTAAGCGTGGGGCTTCTCGCCGATTAAGCTAACTAAGTAGCCGCTTCAAAAGCAATGCCCTCTTCTACAAAATTGGGGAAATTCTGAAGAATACTTTGTCTTTCACTATCACCAACAAAAAGGTAAGTACCGGGTACATCAGTATTTTGGAAACGATAAAAAGGAGTGGCTTGATTTGAACCTGCACCAAAGGCATAAAAAGCGACTCCTTCTTCGATAAAGTTGGGGAAATTCTGACGAATATTTTGACTTTCTTGCTCCCCTGCAAATAAATATGTACCGGGGCGATCGCTGTTTTGAAAACGGTTAAAACGAATTAAGTTATCTTGAGGGTTTTCCGCCACAGAAAAAGCAAATCCTTCTTCCACAAAGTTGGGGAAATTCTGACGAATATTTTGACTTTCTTGCTCCCCTGCAAATAAATATGTGCCGGGTTGACTGGTATTTTGAAAGCGATTTAAAGGGATATTGAGAGTATTACTAGCATCAGGAGTTAGAATTTGACCATAAGGGTTAAAACTATTGTTATTTCCTGCATCAGCGACAACTACTGCTTTATTATTAGTCCCTACTGCTATGGCGGAGTTAGTTTCTTGATTGCCCTCAACGTCAAAAGTGGCACTATCTCCTAGAGGTTCACCGTTACTGTTAAACTGACGATATTTCACACTGTTAGAACTTTCATCGGTGTAACTAATGAGGATACTACCATCAGGAGCGAGATCCACATCAGGATTGTTTTGATTACCTAAAGAGCTATCAACAATAATTTCCATGCTGTCTAAAGCCGTACCATCAGAATTAAAGCGCCTGAAATGAATATCTGTGTCGTTTTCTCCAAATTCATGAGTCCAAGCAATGACAAAGTCTCCCTGAGAGTCGATAGCAATGGAAGATTGGGTTTGATTTTTGTCTCGGTTAGCTTCTGATACTGCATTAATTTCTGCTCCCAATTGATTACCGTCATTACCAAAACGGCGGAAGAAAATAGTATCATTACCATTAAAATCAACGGTATAACTAACTACTCCCACTAAATCTGTATTAGGGTTATTATTATTTGCAATGGGAACAGAGGCGATCGCACTTTCTGATTCATTACTAAAGCTAGAAGAAATAGGAATATCATCAGTTATAGGGCTTCCATCAGCATTAAAAAGCCGACCTCGAATATCAGAATCATCGGCTTCAAACTGGTGAGTCCAAACAACGGAAAAATCACCCTCTGAATCAATAGCCACTTGAGGAAAAGATTGAAGTTTATTTTGCTCAAAAGTAGCAACTAAAATCTCATTGCCCACTTGATTAATACCATCAGAAGTAATGTTAAAACGACGGGCAAAAATATCATCATTCCTCGAATAAGCTACCACAAAGAAACCGTCAGGAGCAACAGCGATGGACGGATTAAACTCACTACCTACGTCACTAGAAATAAAAATCTCAGATTCGGGAAAAGGTATTTCAGCACCACTAGGATCAAAAACTGTTCCTCGAATGTCAAAATCATTAATATCATTATTAAAAGGTTCTTGCCAAACTACGACAAAGTTTCCATTGCTGTCAATACCAATATCTGGACGACTAAAAGCATTAGCAGTAATAGTGTTATCGTTAACTTTAAAAGGAGAATTAAAGGGTGCAAACAAAACCATGTTTATTTCTCTCGCTAAATCTGTGTATATCATTACAGATTCATCATAGGATTTATTTGTTCCTTAACAAGAGATAATTCCACTGGTTGTAAACTTACTTTACTATCACCTAAGTTTGATGCAAGAATTAAGAAAAAGTTTATAGTGAATTCTTTTGGGTTTCTGTCATCTTGATTTTGAGAATAACGACTCAAATCATTGCTAATAACTTGATGTTTATTGAGCTTATATTGAGCTACGGTTACTTGATTGTTATTGTCGGTTTTAGGCTCAATTTCCTTCCATTTCTGCTAAATAGGTTAAACAGCGAAATTTCAAAGCCATTAAATTATCGTAAACAGGATTTAGTTTGCAAAGAGGTGGGATTGTTAAAATTGTACGATTAAAAATAGTTATTTTTCTTGCGAAAGGACATTCAGCAGGAATTAAATTGTTAATACGGTGAGCAGTAACACTGTCAGTAATTTCAATATTATCCAACCAACTTCTTAGAGGTAAGAGCAAATCTATTTTGTGCCATTTAAACTCAAATTTAGGTAAATGCCATCTACTTTTTAAAGATAAATCCTGAGAATAACTTATTTGATTTTGTAAAACTATTTCAGAAAAAAGATAATCGACAACACCCATTATTTTCATCCTCAATTAAATAGAAAGAATGTAGCTTAGTTCTCCATTTTTTTGACTTTATATTGATCAAAATAGTTCCAACAAATTTGAACAAGGGATTAGTAAATTATTGTTTGAATAGACATCTCCAATAATAGACATTTTAAGGGCTGAAGCCCTTACTACGAGCCAACGAAAAATAATTTATGGAGAGGTCTAATGTAATTTTCTTAGTTTTTGCAATATTTCCCTAAATAATTCACTTTTATATTAACTCTATCGGAAAATTTAATCAATAAAAGCTGATTTGCTACTAACTAAAAATTAAATTAATCTTTAGTCAGAAAATGTAACTTTTGATACCTAATGTACTTTTATGCTTTAATTAAATTCTAACATTATTGATCCTAGAAAAAATGAATGGTTTTCTTAACTTAAATAAACCTCAAAATTTTACCTCTCACGATTGTGTTGCTAAATTAAGAAAAATTCTCAAGACAAAAAAAATTGGTCATGGTGGTACTTTAGACCCCTTAGCTACAGGAGTTTTACCCATTGCTGTTGGCAAAGCGACTCGTTTATTACAGTTTTTACCATCAGAAAAAGCCTATAAAGCCAGAATAAAATTCGGTATTCAAACAACTACGGATGATTTGGAAGGGGAAATAATTAGACAACAAGAGGTTAAAGATTTAACTCTGGCGAAAATTATGGATATATTACCTGAATTTATCGGAGAAATTGACCAAATTCCTCCCGCTTATAGTGCTATAAAAAAGGACGGTAAAAAACTATATGATTTAGCAAGAAAAGGGGCAGTTATTGATATACCAATAAGAAAGGTTTTTATTAATAAAATAGAGATTTTAAACTGGCAAGAAAGCGATTATCCAGAATTAGATTTAAAGATTGTTTGTGGTGGTGGTACTTACATAAGAGCGATCGCACGAGATTTAGGGGAAAAAATAGGAACAGGGGCAACCTTAGCTAATTTGCAAAGAACTTTAAGTTGTGGGATGACATTAGAAAATAGTTTAACTTTTGAGGATGTAATCAATCAAAAAACAGAAGAAAAACTATCTTTAATTAATTTAGATTTTCCTTTGCAAAATATGCCGAAAATATATTTAAACGAAGAAGAAAGTAAAAATTGGTTACTAGGACAAAAAATTAGTAAAATCACGGAAGCAAATTATCAATTTTATTGTACTTATAATCACAAAAACCAATTTATTGGTATTAGTGAACAAAGAGAAACTATTGAAACAAATATAAAACCCAAAATCGTTATTTACCCAAATTTGTAATATAATTTTTTCATAATGATCGAAATTATCAAAAAAAGGCTTTAGCCCTAATACTAAATATTAAAAATTTTTCTTTGTGAAACAAGCATCTTACTTGTGTTTTTCTCCTTCATTTCTGATAAACTTAGCTACGGAAATAACTGATAACTAAATCAAAATCGAGATATTACAGATGAAATTGAGCGAACAAATCCAAGATCAAGAAATACGTTTAAATATAGCCCAAGATTGCGTAGAATTAATGGAAGCTCAAGTAGAAGCAAAAACTGGTGTTACTGGTATTCTTTTTAAGACTCTTTATAAAGGAATTAAAAGTATTAGTCCAAACTATGCCCAAAAAGCAATATTTGGTTTGATTCCCCCCATTTCTCAGGCAATTAATCCTTTATGGGATGAAGGAATTGAAAAAGGAAATCCTGTCACTTACTTACAAAGTAATCCGACATTAACAGCTAATACCATTTTAAGTGTGACAGATGGGCGAATTCAGAAAACTGCAAATAAAATTATTAAGGTTTCCTACGAAAAAATTCGTAATTCTTTACAAGATGAAATTGAACAGGTAGTTCCGCAATTAGCTGAAATATTAGGTAAATATGCTAATAAATAGTGCTTTTCTACAATTGAATAGTGTTTACAGCAAAATAAAAGCTAAAAGTTTAAAAATTGTTATTTAACACTCCGAACCCTCATCCGATGTTCTTAAACCGAACTAACGTTAAATATATTTATTCACCCCTACCACCTGCAACCTGCAACCTGACACCTAACACCTAACCTTATCGGATATTCTTAAACCGAACTGAGGTTATAATAATTAGTGTGACTATCAAAGATAATCAAACGGCGATGAGAGAGAAAAAAATCTGGTTGTATGACACAACTTTAAGGGATGGAGCGCAAAGGGAGGGTATATCTTTATCATTAACAGACAAAATTAAAATAGTTCACAAACTTGATGAAATGGGGATTCCCTTCATTGAGGGAGGATGGCCCGGAGCGAATCCTAAGGATGTTCAGTTTTTCTGGCAGTTAAAAGAAACTCCTCTTAAACAAGCTCAGATAGTAGCTTTTTGCTCCACTCGTCGCCCCCATCAATCTTGTGACAACGATCCGATGCTTAAGGCTATTTTAGCGGCAAATACTCACTGGGTGACAATTTTTGGTAAGTCTTGGGATTTACACGTTACCGAGGGCTTAAAAACTAGTCTTGAAGAAAATCTTGCCATGATTGAAGAAACTGTTGCTTTTCTTGTGTCTCAGGGAAGAAAGGTAATTTATGATGCTGAGCATTGGTTCGATGGTTATCAAGCTAATCCAGATTATGCGATCGCAACTTTAAAATCTGCCATAAAAGGTGGTGCTAAATGGTTAGTTTTCTGCGATACGAATGGTGGCACTTTACCCCATGAAATTAGTCGTATTGTCTCGGAAGTGGTGAGTAAATTAAACCTGAACTTAGAGGAAGAAGAAGGAGTTAAATTAGGTATTCACACTCATAATGATAGCGGTACGGCGGTAGCAAATGCGATCGCATCTGTATTGGAAGGAGTAACGATGGTACAGGGTACTATTAACGGTTATGGCGAAAGGTGTGGTAACGCCAACCTATGTACACTTATTCCCAATTTACAGCTAAAATTAGGCTACCAATGCTTAGAAAAAGAAGATTTAACCCAACTAGCCCCTAATAGTCGTTATATTAGCGAAATCGTTAATTTAGCACCAGATGATCATGCTCCCTTCGTCGGAAAGTCTGCCTTTGCCCATAAAGGAGGAATCCATGTTTCTGCTGTTGCTAAAAATCCTTTAACCTATGAACATATAGAACCTGAATTAGTGGGTAATGAACGTAAAATCGTCATTTCTGATCAAGCTGGTTTAAGTAACGTCATTGCTAAAGCGAAAAGTCTGGGCATCACCCTTGATAAAAATGATCCCACTTGTCGAGAAATCTTGCAAAAATTAAAAAATCTTGAACATCAAGGCTATCAATTTGAAGGGGCAGAAGCAAGTTTTGAATTACTAATTTTATCCGCTTTGAAACAGAGAAAAAAACTGTTTTCCATTAAGGGTTTTCAAGTTCACTGTGATATTTTAGCCTCAGAAAAAAATAATTGTAGTAATGCCCTAGCCACTATTAAAGTTTTAGTGGATGAAAAAGAGTTATTAGAAGTAGCAGAAGGAAATGGCCCTGTGTCTGCCTTGGATCACGCTTTGAGAAAGGCTTTAGTCCAGTTTTATCCCGAAATAGGTCAATTTCATCTAACAGACTACAAAGTGAGGATTCTTGATAGTACAGCAGGAACAGACGCAAAAACAAGAGTATTAGTAGAATCAAGCAATGGGGAAAGCCGATGGACAACGGTAGGAGTGTCCACGAATATTATTGATGCTTCTTATCAGGCTGTGGTCGAGGGCATAGAATATGGTATCTTACTCACTAAAGCGGAAATTAGTCCCATTTCTGTTGGTAATTAGTAATGATTTTGCTATTAGCTATAGGGAGGTATTAAAATTGTTTTTTGGCTGCTTATTCTTAAATTTCTCCATTTCAACCTTTGTTTTTTCTCCATTACCAATTCTTAATTATTAATTTCTCCAACTTTTATTATTTTTATAACCAAACTTTTGATTATCCATGACATCTTTACCAGAAAGCACATTAACCCGATTACAACGTATTCCTCAAGTTCCCAGTGTGTGGGAGGGCGATCGGCTCCCCATTCTTGGTATGATGGACAATTTAGAACCAGAAATAGCAGAGAATAGCGATTGTATTATTTGGTTAGATGGTTCAGAGGGCTTTGTGCGTTCCATGGATATTGTTAGAGCAACCATTGGACCTGAAGCAGTGGTGAGGGCATTATTAAAAGCAATGGAAAATCCCCACAACCCAGCACAACCGGCACGACCTCAAAAAATTATTGTGAAAGATCGGGAATTACAATTTTTTTTGCGCGGTGTATTACAGGATTTAGATATTAAAGTTGACTATCAACCAGAGTTACCTTTATTAGATGAATTATGGGTTAATTTTCAGAATAATAAACCCCAGTCAAATACCCATATTTCTCGGAAATTAATTTCTGCCTTAGAAGATGTGGCATTATCTTTGATTTGGAAACAGCAACCATGGCAATTTTTGTCAGAAGAAGAAATAATCAGAATTGATATTAATCAATGGAATATTGACAGTCTTTATGCTTGTGTAATGGGAATGTTGGGACAAGAATTTGGTATTATTCTTTATCGTTCCCTTGATTCTTTAAAGAGTTTTCGTCAGAGGGTGATAGATTTAAGCGAATCAGAGGAAGAAGGGGAGTTAGAAAGTACTTTTTTACAACAGGATTGTTGGTTTCTTAACTTTAATGAGGAGGAAATAGAAACATCTTCTTTTCAGTGGCATAAAAGAGATAATGATGTTTCCGCTATTTTTGGTAGTATTCATCCTTATGAGGGTATTCGCTCTTTAAAAGAGGAAGAGGAGATTTACCCTATTTATGTGGCGTTGAAGTCTTTAGGTTTATTTATTCAAGATAATGAGGAGTTTTTAATTCTCGATGAAGTTGACTTATTGAAAAATGAGTATATTATTGATTTGCCTCTTGAGGATGATTCCATTAAAGTTTCTGTTTCTACCATGCCAGAGTTGACGGAGGAGTTAGAAAGCGCTTTTGATGATGATGATGACGATGATTATCTATATGACGATGACGATGAAGATGAAGACGAAGATTTCCCTATTTATGATGATTTAATTCCTGCAGGTACTTTAGTTTCCTTCTTAGAAATTGAAGGAGATTTTCTTCGTTTCTTTGATGATAAGTCTTTTAGTTGTATTCACAAAGATGCGGGTTGCACAGTACTTCCCGAAGGAATCGCATCCATACAAAAAAAAGTTTCTGATCAAGGTTTTCCCGCCATAATTTTACAAACAACCAGACCAAAAGCGAAAGAATTAATCAATAATCTTCAAGAAGAAGAAGGTGTTTTGCAAATAACATTTGGACAAGGTTATGATCCCTACGAAGATGAAAGTTATGAATTAGGTATATTAGAAACAGGAGACAATAACCATTATATTTTTGCACAATTTCCTCAATATAGCGGTCAAAAAGGAGAAAAAAATTGGTCTTTGATTATTGAAAATTGGATCAAAAAAGTAGCTCAATTTGACGGCTATTGCGGTATTCTAATTGCTATGGGTTCAACTGGTGCTTCTCGTGGCAATCCTCAACCAAAAGACTTATTACACTTATTCTATTGTCGTTTCACTTCAGCAGAATCCCTCGGTTTAAAAAGACTAATCATGTCTCTTGAATAAATTTCCATCGGAAATGAAGCATAGTTAACGGTTAATTCCTAATAGCTAATTCCTAATTGAAATCGCCTTATTTTCTAAATATAAGCTAAGACGTATTTAACTTAAATTTTTATCAATTTGTGAAAATGACTCAAAGTTTTAGCTCTTCCCTACCATCACCATTGTACTTAAATATACTCCTAGCTTATCAATATCTTTAACCTCATAATGATTGCCTCTTTAAAAAAATATATTTGGTTAATTTGCCTTATTTGTGTCTTTGTTATCGGAGTAGAAAGTAATCTTGCTCAAACTCCCATCTATGACACAGAAAGTATTTTTCACCCCATTACTGCCCGTAGTGGTATGGTGTCAAGCCAAGAAAAATTAGCTACTCAAGCAGGTTTAGAAGTATTGCAACAAGGAGGCAATGCTGTTGATGCGGCGGTGACAGTGGGATTCGCTTTAGCCGTAACCTTACCTCGTGCAGGAAATATTGGCGGTGGCGGTTTTATGATGATTCATTTTGCTGATAATAACCAAAATATTGCCCTAGACTATCGAGAAAAAGCCCCTCTAAAAGCAACAAAAAATATGTTTCTCGATGACAAAGGAGAAGTGGATAGTAATAAATCTCGCTTTAGTCACTTGGCTGTAGGAGTACCGGGTACAGTTGCAGGACTTACTTTTGCTTTGGAAAAATATGGCACAATTAGCTTAAAAAGGGCTTTACAACCGGCTATTGAATTGGCAGAAAAGGGTTTTCCTGTTACTCAAGATTTTTATGACTCTCTTTTATTTTCTCGTCCGTATTTAGAAAGAAACCCCGCTAGTCAGGAAATATATTTTCCTAATGGTAATCCCCCTCCTATTGGCTCAACATTTCAACAACCACAATTAGCGAAAACTTTAAAATTAATTGCGAAGGAAGGAAAAAAGGCTTTTTATGAAGGAGAAATTGCCAGAAATATAGTTCAAGAAATGAGTAAGAATGGTGGCCTAATTACTTTAGAAGATTTAATGAGCTATGAACCTAAAATAAGACAACCAATTCAAGGAGAGTATTTAGGTTATCAAATTTATTCGATGCCTCCCCCAAGTTCAGGGGGTGTTCATTTAATACAAATGTTGAATATTTTAAAAGGTTTTGATTTAAAAAATTTAGGGCATAATACTGCTGATACTATTCATTTAATGGCAGAAACCATGAAATTAGCTTATGCCGATCGCAGCTTATATTTAGGAGATCCTGATTTTGTTGATGTTCCTATTCAAGGTTTAATATCTCAAGAATATGCAGATTTTTTAAGAGAAAAAATAGATAAAAATCAAGCAATTCCTAGTAATAAAATTAAACCAAATCATCCTTTTAATTTTCGAGAAAGTCATGAAACAACCCATTATTCTATTGTTGATCAGTATGGCAATGCAGTGGCAAATACTTATACTTTAAATTTTAGCTATGGTACAGGAATAACAGTGCCTAATAGTGGTTTTTTACTTAATAATGAGATGGATGATTTTGTCGCTAAACCCAACACTCCCAATGCTTACGGCTTAACAGGAGGAGAATATAATGCGATCGCACCTGAAAAAAGAATGCTGAGTTCTATGACTCCTACTATTATTACTAAAGATGGAGAAGTCTTTTTGGTAACTGGTAGCCCCGGAGGAAGTAGAATTATCACCACAGTTTTACAAATAATTATCAACGTTCTTGAATTTAACCTCAATATCGCTGAAGCAACTGTTTCCCCCCGTTTCCATCATCAATGGTTGCCCGATGAATTATTACTAGAAAAAGGCATCAATCAAGATACTCGACAAATATTAGCCAAAAAAGGACATAACTTAAAAGACAGTCGAGCAATGGGTAGCACTCAAAGTATAATGAAACAGGATAAATTTCTATATGGTTTTTCCGATCCTCGTAGGAGAGAAGCCCTAACCCTCGGATTTTAATTGGGACTATTTGTCTCAATATTTGAGTAGTCATCTTAGTTCCAGATTTTAAGATGCAATAAGTTTGTTGATTAAGATATTCTAGGAAGTAGCCAAAATAAGACTATTGCTTAATTTCTATAATATCTATGGATACTAAAACATTTAAACGTACTCTACAGCAATCCGATAATTACCATCGTAAGGGATTTGGACATCAAGAAGAAGTTACCTTAACTCTCAATCAAGAATATCAAAGTAATTTAATTCAAACTATCCGTCAAAATAATTATCAAATTACCCAAGGAAATGTCACTATTCGTTTAGCAGAAGCCTTTGGTTTTTGTTGGGGGGTAGAAAGAGCAGTAGCTATGGCATATGAAACTCGTACTCATTTCCCTACAGAAAAAATTTGGATTACCAATGAAATTATACATAATCCTTCAGTAAATAAACGTTTAAGGGAGATGAATGTAGATTTTATTCCTGTTGATAATGGTGTTAAAGATTTCTCTGTTGTCAACCCCAAAGAAGTGGTTATTTTACCTGCTTTTGGTGCAAGTGTTAGTGAAATGCAACTATTAAATGATAAAGGATGTACTATTGTTGACACAACCTGCCCTTGGGTGTCTAAGGTTTGGAATTCGGTGGAAAAACACAAGAAAAAAGAATATACCTCAATTATTCACGGTAAATATAAACACGAAGAAACCGTCGCTACCAGTTCTTTTGCAGGTACTTATTTAGTAGTTTTAAATATGAAAGAAGCCCAATATGTTTGTAATTATATTCTCAATGGGGGGGATAAACTCGAATTTTTGAATAAGTTTAAAAATGCCTATTCTGAAGGATTTGATCCCGATGTGGATTTGGTTAGAGTTGGTATTGCTAATCAAACTACCATGTTGAAAAGTGAGACAGAAGCCATTGGCAAGTTGTTTGAACAAACAATGATTAAAAAATATAATCCTGCCGAGTTAAATCAGCATTTCATGAGCTTTAATACTATTTGTGATGCTACTCAGGAAAGACAAGATGCAATGTTAGATTTGGTAGAAGAAAAACTTGATTTAATGGTGGTTATTGGTGGTTTCAATTCTTCTAATACTACTCATCTTCAAGAAATTGCCATAGAAAACCAGATTCCTTCTTATCATATCGATAGTTGCGATCGCATCTTAGAAGGTAATAGAATAGAATATAAACCCTTAGACAAAGACTTAGAGATTCAGGAAAACTGGCTACCAGAGGGAAAAATTACCGTGGGAATAACTTCGGGCGCATCCACCCCTGATAAAGTAGTAGAAGATGTGATCGAGAAAATATTTGCATTAAAATCCCATTAAACAAATTTTTGAATTTTGATTAGTTTGGTGGATTATTTCCACTCCATAAACAGTAACGAAAGTGTTAGGTGTAGCACCAATTATGATCGAATTAGGAGAAAATAACCATTGTCATCTATAACAATTGAGTCACAAAAAGAAGTAATGTCGGGTTTCCGTGCTTTATCCGATACCATTAGAATTAAAGTGTTAGAGTTATTAAGCACCAGAGAATTATGTGTGTGTGAAATCTCCGAAGTTTTGGATATTAGTCAGTCTAAATTATCTTTTCACTTAAAAACTTTACGAGAAGCAAATTTAGTTAATAGCCGTCAACAGGGAAAATGGACTTACTATAGTCTTAACTTATCTCAATTAGTGGCTTTAGAACAATATCTAGCCGATTTTAGACGTAACACTGTTTTACTTCCCACTCGTCTTTGTGAATAGAGTTAGAGTCATTCCTAATTACTCGGTGATAACAGTATTTGCTCTTTTCTGGTTTGTGCCATTTCTAACAAAGAATCAGCAAATGCGATCGCATCTTCTGCGGAATGTCCTCCCGTTAACTCTGCCAATTCATCACGACGATGGATTTCTTCTTCTAAATGTCGTACTTGTACAATAGTTCTTAAATCCTTACCATCAGACGATTGTTGCAATTGTTTTTCCACCCGAAAATGATGATCTGCCATAGCGGCGACTAAGGGTTGATGGGTGACACATAACACCTGATGATGATGACTTAATTTGTGCAACTTATCAGCTATAGCCTGTGCCACTTTCCCCGAAACCCCCGTATCAATTTCATCAAAAATTAGGGTTTTATCATCCCTTTGAGCCTCAGAAAAGCAAGATTTTAAAGCCAAGAGAAAACGACTCATTTCTCCCCCCGAAGCAGTCATCGCTAAAGGTTGTAAATCTTCCCCCGGGTTAGGACTAAAATAGAACTCTACTTGATCAGCTCCCCAATAGTTAGGATTAATAGGTGTCACCCGACATTGAAACTGTACTTTTGCCATGCCTAGAGGCTTTAATTCTTGGGTTAATTGGGTTTCTAGGTTTTTTGAAGCCTTCGTCCTCAAATCCGTTAATTTAGCACATAAATCGAGCATTTTTTGCTCACTAGCAAGGTATTTTTGTTCTAGCTCCTCAATAGACTGACTATTATCCGTTAATTCGGTCAACTCTTTTTGTAAATTATGGTAATAATCAATTACTTCTCCCAAATTTGAGCCATATTTACGACAAATACGCTTTAAAAGCCTAATTCTTTCTTCTATCTCCTCTAATCGCTCTGGATCTGCTTCTAAACTCGATCCATAACTATAAATTTGTTGTCCTGCCTCCACTACCTGATTTAAGGCTTCCTGCACCATTTCTAGTATGCTCCCCAATTCTTTGTCATAATTAACCATATCTCCGATAATAGATTGAGCTTTACCCAAAATATCCGCTACAGCCTGACTTTCATCTGATTCACTTTGATATAGTAATTGATAGGCTTGATAACTCAATTGTTGCAGTTCTACTACATGAGTGAGGCGATCGCTCTCTATTTCCAACTGTTCCAACTCATCAGCCGATTCCAAATGTACTGCACTTAATTCCTTAATTTGATGTTGTATTAAATCAAGACGTTGAAGGCGTTGTTGCTCCCACTGACGACGAGTTTCAAGAGCTTCTAAGGCTTTTTGAGCTTTAGCAAAGGCTTGAGACACTAATTGCCTTTGTTTACCCAATTTTTCCCCCCCATAAGCATCTAATAAATCTCTCTGAGTCGTCACAGACAATAATTGCCCTGTTTCTCCTTGGGCTGTCACTTCCAGAAGTCGGTCTCGTAATTGATTAATTACAGTTTTATTAATTACCACTCCATTTATCCGACAACGAGAGCGAAAATTATCTTTACTCATACTCAATTCTCGGCCACAAATCACCGTACCATCATGGAAAGATTCTATTTCCTGAGCCTCCAACCAATCCTCTAACAACGGGGATGAATAAAATGTCGCTTCAACAATAGCTTTTTTTGCACCAGTGCGAATCATCCTCTGATTAGCTTTTCCCCCTAAAACCACATCAATAGCATCGAGGATAATTGATTTCCCCGCACCAGTTTCTCCTGTTAAAACATTTAACCCCTTACCAAACTCTAATTCTATATGATCTACCAATGCAAAATTATCAATGCGAATAGTTATCAGCATTCATTTCCTAACTACACATCAAATATATGCCATGATATATTATTTCTGGTGATTGTGGCTAAGAAAAAGGTTTCAGGTTGCAGGTTTCAGGTGTCAGGTAGCAGATATTAGGTGTTTTTAATTGTTAATTATTACTCTTATCTTAACTCCGAACCCCTAACTCTGTACCGCTTTGCGGAACGAGCGCAGCGAACTCTCCGAACTCAAATTATTACCTTGTCTTAATTACTAATTACTAATTACTAATTCCTAATTACTACTTGTTAGTTATGATTTGTCGCAAAAATTTCCCTGATTAACCAGTAATTTGCATACCTATTTAAAACCACTTTAATAGCATCATTCATACTAACTTCTAAATCATTTTGATTAATGTCCAAAATCATTTTATAAATTGATTCAAAAATAACTCTTGCTTCTTTATCTACTACCATAAATTGACCATTACTTGTGTAATTTAATTGTTCTATTCTATTCCTACCTCCTGTAGCAGTTATTTCTCCTTCTTTTTCATCTCTTAATAAATAGAATTTAGTCTGAGGAGAAGAAACAACTAATTCATTGAAATTCCTGATTCTATTGGTAAAAGCTGAACCACCAATATTGAGAAAACCAACTGCTAATTTAATCTTGTCTTTAATAATTAATAAATTTGAAGGAAGTACTCTATTTCCTAAAGTTAAATGGTCTAATTCTATCCTTGAATCATAACTTTTAAATGCTTCCATAATTGTTACTAATTTTCCATATTCATCATCATCGGTAATAATGTTAGGTTTGTCATATTTTTGAGAAATTAATTGCTCATTTTCTTCAAAATAATTTAAAACTATTTTTTCTTGAGATAGTTTATTATTTTTCGTTACTTTTATTTTCTCATCATTAGGCTTTGTTGATTCCGTTTTGTTGATCTCAAAATCAAATATTATATCTTCTTGTTTCTCGTTATCTAATCCATTATTATTAATATTCTTATGTGTTTCTATATTTAATTGTTTTTCGTTATTATGATTTAATAAGGGTTGACAAATAAGAGCAATTTGTGTTAAGGCATTTTCTAAACTTACTAATCTTTCTTCTACAGAAGCCTTGTTAATACGAGGTAATTCTTCAGGTAAGGGTAAATTTAACACTCGATAATGGTAATAATCTGAGGCTTTATTAATTACTTTTCTGATAGAAGATTGTTTTAAAATAATTTGTAAATCTTCAGGCTTAAATAACTCCTCTAAAGTTGTGCCAACTCTTTCGCATTTCATGGCTAACATTTTTTTTAATTCACCTGTCGAAGGAGTTTGTAAAATTAGTTGGTTAATAGATAGTCTGTCAATGGTAGAATCGTCAAAATATCCCTGAAAACTTTGCCATCGATCTGGAAAAAGATTAACTACAATTAACGAGTTAGGAACATGGGTTATAATTTCCCTTAAAGCATTACCAAAACTGGTTAAAATGTCGGGTTTATGTATGAGATATTCTAATTGATCAAAGATAATAATTAATGGTTCATCTAGGGTGGATAGTTGCCCAAATAAACGGATTCCTTCTAAGGCAAAATCTTCTTTACTTAGGTTATCTTCTTGCCAATTATTTAAGCCTATTTCTTCACAAATTTGACTGTCTAATTCGTTTCCTGTTAACCATCTCCTGACTTTATCTTTGGTTTTTATATCTTTATAGCTACAATATTTAATGATACCTTTAAGAATATTAGGAGCGTAACCACTAGCGGAATAATTATTTTCCCACCACTGAGTTATTTTTGTTTCTATATATTTCCAATTATCCCTATTTCTTTGGGTATTTTCTCCTCCTAAACGTTCATATAAAATTAGGCTATCATCTTGTAAAAGTTGAATTATTTGCTCTAATTTTTGGGTTTTATCCTCCTGCTGAATTGTTTTTAAAATATTGACAAAAACATGAGCTAAAAGTAAGTCTAATTGAGTGCGCTGAGTGCCTTCGATGTCAACTTTTTGGGCAAAACTTTCTAGTATTCTTGAGTAAATATGGTGCATCACAGAGTTAGGATTATTCGGTTGACGCACATATAAGAGGCGATTGGTTTTTAAGGTGGCTTTGGCTAGGCGCATCATCAGGTGAGTTTTTCCGCTTCCTGCTTCCCCCAGTATCAATGCGCCTCGACTTTGTTGGTTTTCTTTATCTTGTTTAATTTCTTCTACTAAGGATTTTAGATGATAAAATTGGCTTTTGTATATATGTTCAAAGTCTAAATGATTTTGATAAGGGTCATCTACACGACTGCTACTAAAGGGATTTTTAACAGAGGGTGTTGTCACAATTTTTTCTACTCTCATCGCTGGTTTATCTTCTATTCGGGGGTGAGAAGTTAAGTATAAATATAATTGTAAGGTAAATTGTGCATCATAGCGAGCGCGATGGGCTTGAACTCTTTTAAAATAAAGATTGTCAACTTGCAGAAAGAATCTACGGCTGAGATTGCCTAGTTGATAACTGTCGAAGTTGGGGTATTTTTGTTGTGCTAATTCAAGGGTGCAAATAAATTGTGCTTGAGGTAATTGTTGTCGGCATTTATAAAAACTCTTATCAAGAATGGCGCGATCGTGCTGTACATTATGACAGATAATGGTTTGGTTAGGTAAGATGTTTTGTAAGTCTCTGACTATTTCTGTTAGAGGTTTGTGATTTAGTCTTTTTGTTGTACTGCCTCTTGTTCTAACAAAGGCTTCATAAATTAGCTTTCCGTCTTGGTTGATAATGGCTATTTCTCTGAGGGTGTCACTTCCTTCGGTATCGATGACAATAAAATTCATTATAATTACAAAATTGCGAACTTATATTAATTTACCTGAGTTCGAGCTTCTTAAATCGGAAAACTTTACTCACTTGTGAAAGAAAGATTGAACAAGAGTTAGACAATGTTAGTATTTAAGTTATTTGTAGCGTTTATAGCGTTTGTGCTAAATTAATAATTATTGGCTTATTGAAAGAATTGTCATGGTAATAAAACTGACTGCATCTGAGGAAATAAAAGAAGTTGCTCAAAATCTTTTGAATCATAAATTTAAAATAAACGTATTAAAGTTAGAAGAACATGAAACAGTTAATATCCCCGTTGATTTGGCTAATTTCGTCGAACAAATAATTCGTGAGGTTGCGGAAGGTAACTCCATAACTTTAGTATCTAATCATCAAGAAATTTCTACCACAGAAGCATCGGAAATATTAGAGGTTAGTCGTCAGCATTTAATTGAATTACTAGAATCAGGGGAATTGCCAATACCGTTTCGTCGAGTCGGAAAACACCGTAGATTAAGGGCGGAAGATGTTATTAATTATAAGAACAAAATTGATGAACAAAGGCTAAAAACACTGGAAGAATTAGCTAAACAAGCTCAAGAATTAAAATTGGGTTATGAATAAAATTGAGAGCATTTTTTGTCACAGAAAAGTAACTGCGGTACTTTTTCCTGCTCAACTGAGAGATATTTTTATGCACTTGGCATTAAAAGGGGTGTTTCGTCCAAGATGGAGTGATGAAATTCATAATGAGTGGATTCGTGCTGTTTTGCAAAATCGACCTGATTCGACTAATGAACAATTACAAAGGACTCGATTTTTAATGGATTCTAATGTTATCGGTTGCCTAATCAAAGGCAGATGTAATTGTTACATTTAATCTTAAAGATTTTCCTGAGCAAGAATTAAATAATTTTAATATTATTGCTTTACATCCTGATATTTTTCTTGAGCAATTATTGATACATAATACAGCAAAATTTATTGATGCAATGGAAGAACAAATAAAAATGTTAAAAAATCCTCCTATTTCTAAGAAAGAATTTGTGAAAATTTTGCAAAACAGTAAATTACCCCAGACAGCTACTAGACTAAATCAAAAAAAGTTTTGAGATTATTTGTTATCCCCTGCCCATTAAAGTCATAAATATTCTCTAGTAAATCTTAACTATTTCTCCAAAGGGAAATTTATCCATATCTAATCCCCCCGGCACAACTACCCATAAAACGGGTAAACTTGGTTTATCTCTGGGAAAATCTCCATAACCGTCTGTTAAATAAACACAAACTCCTTGTAAACATAAGTCTCTGGTTTTTTCTACTTGTTCAAAAAAGGGAATAAATGATGTGCCACCACCGCCAATGGGTTTGGGAATGTCATCGTTAGCTTTTAGTTCATAACCTCCATAAATGTTGGCATCGGCATAGTATAATTGGCATTGGAGATGAGGATATGCTCCTAATATTCCCTGTAGTTCACTACAAAATAAATTCATCTGATGATCTGATATTGAACCGCTAGTATCAATGCAAACATATACTTGCACTGATTCCCCTGCTAAAGTATCTAAATATAAACCATGAGAGATAAAACGGCGATCGAACCCTTGAAAATCCGTCGGAGTTTGCACTAAATACCGCCAAAGATAAGTACGCCAATCGATTTGTGCTGATTGTAATTCTTTGAACTGCCTTTCCATCCCTGCTGGTAATTTACCTTGATTACTGGTTCGAGCAACGATATTCGCTTGTTGCATGGCATTCTGCCAATAGGCTTTTAATTCCCCTTGTTTATGTTCTTGGATTGAACCTGTTAATTCTACCTCTAAATTAATATCATTGTTTGCTAAAAATTTGTCTTTACTTCGAGTCTGATTACCATTTTTAGGTGATTTATCGATGGTTTCCTGCTGATTATTAGCAGATTTATTAGTGGTTTCTGCTTGATTATTCTCCTCGTTGTCAGAATCATAAAGAGGTTGATTAAGTAAATCTGGCATTAACAGACTAGGTTTAGATTCATTGGGTTGTTGTAAGAGTAATTCGTAAATCTCCTCAACGCTTTTAGTTTCCCATTCAGGTTTACGGATTCCATTGGGGGGTAATTCATAATTTTTATCCTCAGCGATTAAACCGTTAACCACTATATCACAAGCAATATTCCATAACTGACATTCTCGATGGTGTCGGCGAATAGTATGCAATAAAGCCATGTGCAAGATTTCATGTAAAATTAAACCATCTTGTTGTGCCTTCGGTAAAGAAATCAAATATTCGGGATGATAAAAAACTGTTTTACCATCTGTAGCGGCGGTATCAATGGCATAACTAGCTTTAAACTGGGCAAATAGGGCTAAAGTAGCAAAAAAGGGGGATTTTACCCTCATTCTTAATCTGCTATGACTAATTAATTGTTCACTTTGCTCGATCTCACTCATAATAGATACAACTAAAAATTAGAGAATACCGATAATATTTTGAAAATCCTTGAAAAAAGTTTGTAATTGTTTTTCCGTTTTTATTAGCTTACTTAAAGCCCCTAATTGTCCTTTTTCCCTCATTATTCTCATTAAATCCACAGCAAATAACTGTATCCATTCATTACCTGCCTTATCAATCAACCAGCGAAAACTATTTAACGCTTCATCGGCATTTTTCCCCCTAATAGCAAGGGCGATGGCAGTAGCGTAACGGGTAGATGCTTCGGTGGGAAAGTCGATTTTTTCTCCTTTACCCTTTAAAATCCCGTCAATATCAGGTAAATTTTGATATAACGCCACAAAAGCATTAAACTCCGCACTTGCACCCTCTCCCACCGCAGGAGTAATATCTATTTGATTAGAGTGTAACTTACTCGCCATTTCCCATGTGCGAGGAGAAGCCCAAGCATGACTTTGAATATCTAGTTTATGTAATAATTCGCTACGGTAACTGAGAAAAGCGATAATTTGTTCATGAAAGTTATTTGTCAGGGCGTAGGCTTTAAAACTATCAAAATCAACAGTTACCTCCAAATGTAGAAAACGATTAGCTAAAGGAGAGGGCATTTCAAATATACTCGCTCTATCTTCTTTACGATTACCTGCCGCCCAAATAAACCACCCTTCAGGCACTTCATAAGCCCCTACTTTCCGATCTAAAATTAACTGTTGTGCCACTCCCTGCATGGTAGGCGGTGCCATATTTAACTCATCTAAAAAGAGAATACCCTTACCATCTTGGGGTAAAAAATCGGGGGGATACCATGTGGAAATACCTTGTTTTTTACTTCTTCCTGCCACTGCTACGGGTAAACCTCTTAAATCAGTGGGGGCAAGTTGAGACAACCGTAAATCGATAAAATCGAGATTATTTTCTTGGGCGACTTGGGCAACAATACTGGATTTACCTATACCGGGTGCACCCCAAATCATCGTACTAATGTGTAATTGGTTTTTAACCAGTTTGTTTAAATATTTTTGGAGGTTAGCAGGTGTCATTAATATTTGTTAGTGAATAGTGAACAAGTTTTTTGGTTGTTAACCTATATTAAGTGTTGAATTTGATCCCCCCTAACCCCCCTTAAACAAAGTCGGCGTAAAATTATATTTTATTAGTTCAATTCATTGAACGTTATCTATTAGCTTTGTCAATTTATTGCAAAGCGAGTTATGGGATGAAACCCTTACCCCGCAATGAAATCAATTTCATTGCTAATAGCTCTCGTTAAATAAATTTAACCCAATTTGGCTGAAAAATATTATTTTTTTTTATAATTGATTAATTAATAGTTAAAAAGCTCTGTATATAGCAGTATTTATTAGTTTCAGAAATTAACATTTTTGAGAATGAAAACACCCTGTTTAAACAAAGGGGGAACTTATTTTAAGTTTCTCATGAATGATTTAGGATTTCTATAACTAATTGATCGCACTCTATTAATTTAATATAAATTATGTTGGTTTTTGTTCTTTTCTCATTTCTTCAATTTCACACCAAAATTCTGCTCTAGTAGTATTTTTTAATGTATCTTGACGCTCTTTTGTATAATCACCATTTCCCCAACCCATTTCTTGTAAAAAACGAATGGTGTCAACTTGTCCTAATTCTTTTACTAATACTTGATAACCTTTTTGTTTTAATTCAGTTGGAATCATTTTTTAATCTCCTTTTAATAAAATATTATTCATTAACCAAATAACTGGATTGTCCAATTTAACTTTTAATAAATCCTGGTATTTTAATGCTTTTTTGAGTAATCTATCATCGGTTGTTAATAGCACATCTACCATAGCATATTCAGCACTAGCAATATGAAAAGAATCATATAATCCAAAGCCTAGTTTTTCTAATTCTTGAGATCGAGCGTCAATTTCTTGATTTAAGATTATGGTATGGTCTGCTTTTTTTAGCAGGTTTTTTATTTGTTTTAATTTATCAAGGTTTTTCATTTTTCTAAGTTCAACTTCAACTACTTCACTACTAACTAATTTATATTGCTCAGAATTAAAAAGTTGAAGAATTGAAGTTACAGATTCTCCTTCTAAACGATTTCTTTCATAACTCCAATCATCAAAAGGACGATTTAGACAGCAGACATCAAGATAAATTTTAATCATGATTATAAAGTAAAAATTATTTTAAGATGCGCTCATCGAAGATGCCGCTTTGCGGTTCGCACTCCTTCAGAAAAAAAATATGATCGCACTTATTTTGATAGATTAAATATTTTATGTGCTAAGTCAATGGAAGTAATAATAATATACTCTCTAACTTTAGATTTTTCTTTTTTTGTGTAAATAAACCACCCATTATCTTGAGGAAATCCCAATATATTATAAGGAAAATCATTTGGGCAATAGTCACATTTAAAGTCTAAACAATAGCCAAAAAGATTATTTGTATTTTTATTCTTATTTAATACCTCATCACTAATAAGCCCATAATGTTTTTCATCGCTATTAATTATTTTTCTAATTCTTAAAGTGTTCTCATTATCTTTATTATTCTTCTTATTTTTAAAAGAAATTTCATAACCAGAATCATGTAAATTTTCTAATAAAACTTTTAATTTTTCTCTCTCAGATTTTATTTTATCAAGTAATTTTTTTTGATTTTTACAAGTATTTTTATCTAAATTTTCCCATAATGAATTATCATTTTTAACCATAGCAATTTACTTTAATTATGTGATTAAAATTATGTTTATTAGTAAATATAGTACACTTTATAGATTGTGAATTACTTATTACTTTTTTACCAGAGTTATTTAAAGATTTTATTTAACTATAATCGGATTTAAAACATAATTTTCAAAGCAATATTGAGTTTTATTATCCAAATTTTCTTTGAGAATATTGCAAAATCCAATGCTTGTTTTCGAGTTAACATTTCCACCATGAACCGTCATTACCCCATGAGCCACTAGATGTCTAATAGATTGAGCCAAAATCAAAATATTATGATTATTTCCTAGTTTAAATTCAATTATTCTCCGTTTTAATCCATTTGTATCAACTTTATCATGAAGAAAATCTATAACTCTATGGCTCTTGCGTAACTCCTCAGCAATAGATTCATTTTCGATCGCCCATTCCTCAACAATATGTTTTCCCCTTATCTGTGTTAAACCAACGGCTTTGTATAATTGTTCAAAAGCAGAGTAAGCCAGAAAAACCCCCAAAAGACAACCATAAGCCTCCACACTTTGCTCAGGGTAATCTTGGAGATTAATACCCTGATAGGAATAACTAAGGCGATAACGGGCGGCAAAACGATACAACTCCGAAAGATTAACACCATCTGGAAGGGGAGCATCTGGATTCATCTTTATCCAGTAACAAAACTCTTTCCAGCCATCAAGATAAGCCATATTATTTACCCCCATTTTGTCTTTGTTTGATGTTTAATTCGGCGGCACTCCTGACTAATCTGTTTCCGTCTTGGACTAAATAACTAAGGGTATTCTCAGGGGTATTAGGATTTTGAGCGATCGCCCAGCGCTCTAACCAAGAAGTAGAACGGAAATTTTTGGCAAGGTGAGAAGTTTCTGCATAGGGGCTAAGAAATACCGCTAAACACCCTAAATCTGGTCTTCGACTTTTTTCAGATATTCTAAATATATAATCAATGCCTAATTTTTTTGATAAGGTTACAGGAGTATTGGGATTTTCTGCTACACTACGGCGAACATCTTTATCATCATCAGTAGCTAATTTTTCTAATACTCTTACAGGAGTATTGGGATTTGAGGCTAAACTAATGCGAAGATTCTTATTAGAAAATAAGAGATCATAACCCCATTGAGAAGAAATCATTTCCTTAAAAAAATAGTTAACAAAAAACTCTAACTCTTCCCTTAACATATAAGAACTTAAATTATTGTACCTCAAGGCTTTGCGGATAAATTCTTCTGGATTTTCAATTTCCTCATTCCAATTAATGTGAAGTTTCGCTTCTTCTACAATCTGAGGGTTTTTATGTTTTGTTAGCTGGACTAAATCTTCTTGGGATAATTGAGGATTGCTCAATAAAGCGATTAACACCTCATCATCACCATAATTTACCGCCCAATTTAAAAAGGAGTTTGGTACAGTTTCTATTTTCACCATGCTTTTAAGAGTGCTAGTGGGCATCTCAGCTAATAAGTTGGGGTTTTCTAGTAATAACAAATCAAAGATCGGATTATCTAGTAATTCTTCGGGAAATTCAGTGCCCAATTTTAATAAAGTATTTTTAGGAGTATTGGGATTATTGGTTACTGCCTGACGAATTAACCTATCTTCATTATGAGCTAACTCCGCCAGTAAATCCGATGGACAATGGGGATTTTGTGCAACCAGACAAGCTAATTCAATACTTTTATTTGCTAATTCTTTTAACCTTTCAGAAGTAGTAGTTTCCCCAGATGCTTCCGCACGTTCATTTGCCAATTCGGTTAAATCTTGAGGAGTCGTGGTTTCCTTTAACGTTTTTTCTTCTGTGAGAATGGTTTGACTTTGTTCATTATTTAAGTCCGAATTTTTAGCAATGACAGAATCTAAGTCTTGATCAATTTTAGTGATATTTCCTTTGACTAAATAGTAGTTCCCTTTTGTTTTTTCTATGGTTTCTACTGAATATAATGCCCCTTCTTCTCTTAAATCACGAGGAAATCTAACATTTAATTCTGAATCATAACCTTCGGAAATAACTCTTATTTTTAATTTATTATTTTTTTTATAACATTCCAAAATAATTTCTGATAAACCTTCAACATTTATGTTTGTTTCGGTGGTGGAGTGTTTAGTCGCTTTTTTGTTATCAGTCATAATTTATTTTTGCTATAAAGTGATAATTTGTGTTTCTATGGATATATCCAGTTTATATTGATAATTTATGCAATGAATGAGCGAAACAATGGTATCTTTGTAAATTGCGTTGCACTTAGTTACAAGAACCTTATATTTAGGTTAACTTATAATTCTGTTTCAACTACTATCTAATTTAGTCTAGGCAGAGTTCATTGGTCACATACCACAGGCAACAATAGCATTTTCAAGGATTGGCTCGATCGTACTGAGCGTTCCGAGTGTTTCAATCCAATTTAATCCAGCTTCCTCCCCAGCACTAAAGATGAGCGTAGTGCCTTTTACCAAAATACCAATAGTCCCAGAAAGATCATCAACATTCTCTGCTTCTTGCTCAAAATTATGCTCTTCGGAAAGGTTCTTCGTGTTATTAAGAATCTGAATGTAGTTGCTATATACATCTTCTTCGGCATTCGCCTTCAACTTTTTGGCGGCACAACTGCAAACAGATTTACTATTACCTATTTCTGTACAATATTCTATCACTATTGGATCTCCGCCCACTAATCCACTACAGGCAACAAGCCCCGAATGAAGAATAATTGAAAAATAAAAGTTGAGTCGTCGCATATCTTATGTCCTGATTGTAATTTTATGGTTAAATTGGTGTGTTATTTTGGTTCTATTTATTTATCCAATTCAAACTGATAATTTATGCAACAATGAGCAAAAATAATTTCTCCCAATCTTGCCAAATCGATTAATTAACTCTGTGTTAAATGTTTTGTCACTAAAATCAATCCTTCCACCACTTTGGCAAAAAAGTCTAAATCCAGACTATCAATAGTATCGCTATATTTATGATAGTTAGGGTTTCGCAAAAAAGCAGTATCGGTCAACAATAAGCCGTCATAACCACATTCCCAGAAGGGAGAATGATCACTCAATGTTATTTCAGGAAAACTAGCTCCCCTATCAGGCACACAGAGAAACCTTGTCGGTAGATGACGACTAAAAATTTCATTCATCTCCTGTACCAGTAAGTATATTTCCTGATTAGCAACGAGAGCTAAATAATCTCCCTTACTACCAAATAATTGATACATCTCAGGTTGAGGGTAATTCTGAACCTCACAGGTAAAACCTAACATTTCCAAAGAAATCATTAACTTCAAAGGTTGTTTTTGCTCTTTCAAGTGTCGTGCTAAAGCACTACTTCCTCTCATGCCCCATTCTTCCTGATCAAATGCCACTAACCAGAGAGAGCGATTTAAAGATTGTTGGGCGAACATTTCCGCCAGTTGAAGTAAAGCCACCACCGCCGTGCCGTTATCATCTGCAGCCGCAGTATCTGGTACACCGTCATAGTGGGCGCCAATGAGAATCGGTGCTAATTGGGGATTATTGCCTTCGAGTTTAAGGATTAGGTTACAGCCTTCCATTTCCATGCTAGGAAAAATATGCTTTTCTACTTTTCCACAGGCGTTTAATTTTGTTTCAATATATTCCTGTACTTTTTGATAACCCCAATTATTCCAGACGGGATGACCGGGAATGCAAATTGCTTCTAATTCTTTCTCTAACCTTGATTGACTAGGGTTATAGGACATGAATTCTGTTGAGTGTTATGATTATTTTATTTGTATTATACCCTCGAAAAAACTATATTGTATTTCATTTTATTAACAAAAAATATTCTTTCTCCTTACTGCATAAAATCAATAAACTAACAAGATAAATACATAGACAAGATAAAAACAAATTAAATTATCAATAAATAATTCATCATAATCATGACTAAAAATAAAAATAACTCGCAAACAACTATTAATATTATTGGCTTGATTAGTAGCTTATTAATCATTCTCACTGGTTTTTTTATTAAGTCTAATTCATTAAAAATTATCGGTATTATTACAGGAATTTCATCAGCAATATATACCCAATTAGCATCAAAAAAAATAGAGCAAGAATCTGAAATATCGACAATCTTGTCAGAATCAGAAACATCAGAAATTATAGAAGAAAAAGAGCAAGAATCTGAAATACTGACAACTTTACCAGAATCAAAAACACAAAAAATTATAGAGGAAGAATCCGAAAGAAAAGAAAATGTAATCAAATATCAGTATTTAGAAGATGAAGAAATAATTAAACAAACTATTGATCAACTTAGCAATAATTCTATTCTTTGGCTTGACACCGAAACCGCCGACTGGGATAAACCGAAAAAAAGACTATCTCTATTACAAATAACCGCTAACCCTAATGACTTAACAGGGGAATCCATTTATCTTTTAGATTTATTAGATAAAAACCATTTAATAGACTACTTTATTCAAACAATAATGGTTAATGAAAATATCCAAAAAGTTTTTCATAATGCTTCTTATGATGTAAAGTTTTTAGGAGGAACAAATCAAGTTCAAAATATTTTCTGTACTTATAAGTTATCTCAAAAATTATCTTTAGAACAATTAGGAACATCCAACAGACAATTAAAAACCTTAGCGAGCTATTTATGTGGTTTTACCATTGAAGAAAATGAACAAGGAAGCGATTGGGCAATGCGTCCTCTAACAGAAAAACAGATAAAATATGCCGTAATGGATATTATTTTTCTCACTCAGGTTCATCAAAAATTAGAACATATCTACAATTCATTTTCAGTCAATCAACCTGAAATCAAAGCAGAAAATAATCCAATAAATAATCAAGAAGATATTAATAGTAAACCCTCAAATTTTGAAGAAGAATTAAAGCGATTATTAAATATACAAAAAGAAAAAAATTATCAAAGAGTTTGGGTTTATCATCAAATTAGAAGTAAATTTGATTTAGACTTAGAAAAATTAAAAGTTATTGGTCAAGCACTAGGTTATCACGAAAAATGGGCTTATTATCAAGGTCAAGAAATAATTGAAAATGAGAAAAATAATAATTCTTTTAATAGATTAACTGCATCAACAAATAACAATCAAAATACTCAAAATGTATCTTTATCTTCTAATCGTCTAAATATTACAGAATCAGCCATTTTATTTCGTATTACTAAAACTTATTCGCCTGATTTATCTCCCGAAGAACTTTATGACGCTACAAGAGGAAATTGGGTATTAAAAGAGCGTCGAGAAAATGCAGATTATGGTTTTGCAGTTTATAAAGGAATTGTCAAACAAGTTTACCGCATTCATTCTTGGCATTTTTCAGGAGTTATCACCAATGGTAATGAAAGATATTGTTTTGAAGGAGAAATAGCACAAGATAAACAACATTATATAGGTATGAATGTCGCACATTATTTCCCTCAAGGTATGGCTTATCCTACTAGATATGTTAATTGCTAAAACATATTTGTAACTCATTTAATAACTAAAATATTTACTTGATTTTAAAAATATTTTTCTGATTACCGCATAATTTTACAAAAATAACTGGATAAATATATAGAAACGAGAAGCATAAAATTGACTGGAGAAATCAATCATGACAGAACAAAATTTATCTCAAAAACCTTTGATTAGACAAAGAGGTAATCTTAATGTTAATCAAATTCAAGTAGGAGAGTATTTAGCGGAAATTCAATATTATAAAGTAATTAAAGTTAACCCTAAAACTATTAAAGTTATCAGTGATAAGGGTATAGAATCAACTATAGATAAAGATTTAGTATGGGAGATGTATTCTGCTAGTCAATATCATATAGAAAAATATATTACTCGCACAGAAATTAATCATGTTTTAGCCAATATTGGACAGCAAATATTTACAGTTAATTTTAATAAACAAGTAAAACCTACGGACATTAAAAATAAATTATTAACTGCTATTAAAGATGAAGAAGGAAAACCTCTTAGTTATGAGGATATTGAAAAAAATTTACAAAAAATTAGTAAAGATTTAAATAAGGGGGAAGAAAGAACTTTAATTGGTTATTTATTGGAAATTAATAATGAAATGGGCAGAAGCAGTGCCATTGATTTAGAAATAGAAAGAGGTAAAAATCGCTTACGTCAAATAGATCATCGTACCATTAATTATTTAATCTTTAAAAATACAAAATATATTGTTAAATAACTGATATTTATTACTTTATCAGTTGAGTTAAAACAAGGAAATAAAACAAAAAATAAAATATTAATTCTATTAAATTTTAATTTAGCTAAAATGACTAATCTATCAAACTTTAATTCCTTTGGTTATCAACTAATTAAACAATTAAATCATAATCTTCAAGGAGGAAGAATTACTTACCAAACTATTGATCTAAAAACTCAGCAATACGTTGTGATTAAACAATTTCGTTTTGCTACCACAAACAATTGGGATAGCTATAAAGAAATTGAAAGAGAAATAGAAGTTTTAAAAGAATTAAATCATCCTGGTATTCCTCGCTATATTAGCCAATTTGATTCCGAAGAAGGATTATGTTTAGTTCAGGAATATAAATCTGCTCAACCATTATCTAATTTTACGACTTTAAGTTTAGAAGAAGTAACGAATATTGCTAAACAAATCCTCGACATTCTAGTTTATTTACAAGAAAGATTACCCCCTATTTTTCACCGTGATATAAAACCAGAAAATGTTTTAATGGATCAAAACAAACAAATCTATTTAGTAGATTTTGGTTTAGCTAAAATTGGTCATCAAACGATAGCATTAAGTACGATGATGGGGGGTACTTTTGGATTTATGCCTCCTGAACAATTGCACAATCAAAAATTAACTGAAGCCTCAGATTTATACAGTGTTGGGATGACTTTAATTTGTTTAATTACTAATACTAAATCAGGAGATGTAGGCAGTTTAATGGATCTTTCAAGTAATAGGGTGATGTTTGATAAAAAGATGCCTAATGTGGGTGTTCATTTTATCAACTGGTTAGAAAGAATGGTTGAACCTAATCCAAGTTTGCGTTATCAAAATGCTAAAATGGCTTTGGAAGCATTAGAAAAGAAATCAATTATTACAAGAGAAAATTTCAAGAAAGAAAGGTTGACTTTTACTTTTCTCTTTGTTAGTTCTATTATCATTATTACTACACAAACAGCGTTTGCTTTTATTTACACTTTTATTAGTATTTTTATAGTTATATTTTTGGTTTATATCAGGTTTATAAAATCAGTTAATTATACAGTAAAAAAACAACTTAATAGTAGAAAAAAAGAATTACAAAAAGAACGAATCAAGATAACAAAAGCTATAGAAGGTGAGAAAGATAATGTTAGTCAAAAATTAATAGAACAACAGCAAAAACAAAGACAATTATCAAATCAAGAAGAAGATGAAATTATCCGAGTAAATAAACCTTTAGAACAAAAAATTTCTAATATAGAAAGAGAATTGAGTCAGTTACAAAATAATAAAAATAAAGAAATTAGTCAGGAGTTAAAAAGAATACAAAATGATTTTATTAATCGTGAACTTAATAAACCTATTAATCCTGATTCGGTGGAGGGTATTGGTCAAAAATTCTTACAAAAATTGAATAATGCAGGTATTGTTCGAGTTTGTGATATTAGTTATTATCGTGCTAAAAATGTTAAAGGAATAGGGGAAGTAAGGGCTTCTAATTTAGTTAATTGGCGACAACAAATGGAAACAAACGCCAGAAACAATGTTCCTAAAATCTTACCGATCTATCTTCAAGAAAAAATAGATAAAAAGTATTTAGATTTGTCTAATCAATTAAGTGAAGAGAAGGTAAAATTAAGAGAAAATATTAGGATTAATCAAATTAATATTAATCGTAAATATAAACTAGAGCAAGAAAGAATTTTAGATGTAATAGCAAGAATAAAAGAACAAGAAACACACTTAGAAAATAGTCCATTTATGCAAAAACAAGAAAATCAGTTGATGATGGTAAAACAAGAATTAGATCGTGTTGCTGAACAGTTGGAAGTCTATCGTCAGTGGACTTTTTCTCGTTATCTAATTAGTTTCGTTTTATTTCGTTCTGAAATTAATATCAGAAATTGATCGTTTCCCAATTTTATTATCTTCATTTCTACTCTTATTATTCATAATTAAAGTTAGTATATTTCCCGAAAATGAACAAATTTATTCTTGAACCAACAGACGAAAATTTAGAACGCTTTAAAAAAGTTAAAGGAACAGCAGTTTATTGGCATACAGCCGATTTTTTCAGATATGATTCTGCGATTGAAGATGAATTATCTGTTATTTTTGATGCTTATAGCGATGTTTTTTGAGGATGGAAAACTACTGACAAAACAGAATTCTCGATCGCACGAATGATTTTGAAAGCGGCAGGAAAGAATAACATTTCTTCCCAAGACTATCAAAGAAATTAGATAATTATATTAAAGTAAGTTATTCTCTTAAAAGTAATTTATAGTTATAAATTTTATGGGATGGCGTGAGAATTGGTTAATATTTTTTAGTGTAATTATTTGTTTTTCTTTATTAAAAATAGATTTTTATGGTTTAGATGATAAACAATCAAATAAGATCAATTTAGGAAATTCTGCGACTCAAATAACTGTATCATGTGCCGCTAGTTTAAAAAATATTATGGAGGAAATCAAGCCTCTTTATGAGCAAAAATATTCTCAAACACAACTTATATATAATTTTGGTTCATCGGGTTCATTACAACGGCAAATTGAACAAGGAGCCCCTGTAGATGTATTCATTTCTGCCGCCGATAAACAAATAAATGCTTTAGAAAAAAAAGGATTATTATTAGAAGGAACTCGCTATGATTTAGTCAGTAATAAAATAGTTTTGATTGTACCTAAAAATCACAATAAAAATAAAGTAAATATTACAAATTTTACTGATTTAACTAATACAAATATAACAAAAATTGCCCTCGGTGAGCCTCAAAGTGTACCTGCTGGTAAATATGCTCAAGAAGTTTTACATTACTATAAAATTACAGAACAAATTAATGCTAAAGCTGTTTATGGTAAAGATGTTCGTCAAGTTCTTAACTATGTGGCTACAGGTAATGTTGACGCTGGAATTGTCTATCTTACTGATGCCAAAATCGAAGATGAAGTAAAAGTAGTTACTACAGCTCCATCAGGTAGTCACTCCCCTGTTGTTTACCCCATAGCAGTTGTCAAAGACAGTAAAAATCCCCAAGAATCAAAACAATTAATCAACTTCTTGAGTACTTCCGAAATTCAAACAATGTTTACAAAATATGGATTTAGTAAGTGAAAAGTTTGTAGTTAGCCCCTTTAAGGCTTAAAATCGCTGAAAGAATACGGTTGGAATGTTATTTAAAATTGAACTCAGGTGAAATTATTACGCCAATATCGACAGTTTTAGTTTTTCCTATTTCATCCCATTAATCATGATTGATTTAACTCCTGTTTGGATTTCTCTAAAAACTGCCATAACGGCAACTATTATCACTTTTTTTCTGGGTATTTTCAGCGCTTGGTGGATGTTAGGTTGCAAAAACAAATTTAAGCCTGTAATTGAAAGTATTTTAACTGCACCTTTAGTTTTACCACCCACCGTTGTCGGTTTTATCTTACTCTTTTTATTCGGTAAAAATGGCTTTATCGGACAGTTATTAGCTAATTCATTTGATTTTACTGTTATTTTCTCATGGTATGCTACTGTTATTGCTTCCACAGTGGTAGCATTTCCCTTGATGTATAAAACGGCTTTGGGTGCATTTAAACAAATTGATACTAATTTACTAGATTGTGCAAGAACATTAGGAGCAAGAGAATGGGTTATTTTTTGGCGAATTATCTTACCTTTAGCTAAAAATGGTCTAATTGCAGGAATTTTACTTTCTTTCGCTCGTGCTTTGGGGGAGTTTGGGGCTACTTTAATGTTGGCAGGTTCGATTCCCAACAAAACGGAAACTATTCCCATCGCTATTTTTTTTGCTTCGGAAAGTGGTGAGATGGATGAAGCAATGGGGTTAGTCATCATCATGTTGGTAATTTCTCTGGGAGTGATTATGGTAGTTAATTACACTACCGAGGGTAAAGGATTTGATAAATTGAAGCGTCACCATCAATTAAATGGTTATAATCTCCAATTTTGGCTAAAAAAACCCTTATTAACTTCTAAAAATCGTAATTATCCTTTTGTTCAAGCTAAAATCGAGTTGGTGGTGCAAATTCAAAAACAATTATCGGAATTTTGCTTAGACGTTAATTTTAAAACAGATCAAACTCCTTTGGGTTTATTAGGGGCATCAGGTGCGGGGAAAAGCATGATTTTACGGTGTATTGCTGGACTGGAAACCCCTGATCGAGGTTTAATTATCTTAAATGGCAAAGTTTTGTTTGATTCATCTCAAAAGATTAATTTACCGCCAAGAGAAAGAAATTGCGGTTTTTTATTTCAGAATTATGCTCTCTTTCCTCATTTAACTGTTGCGGAGAATATTGCTTTTGGAATGCCACCTCAACAGTCTTATCAAGAAATGAAAGCGGAAATTGAAAGACAACTTATTACTGTGGGATTGTCTGGGATGGGTCATTATTATCCAACACAACTTTCAGGAGGACAACAACAAAGGGTTGCTTTAGCCCGCGCAAAAGCTAGTAAACCTGAGATAATGTTATTAGATGAGCCTTTTTCTGCTTTAGATACTTATTTGCGAGATAAACAAGAAAAATTACTCAGAAATAGTTTAATTCATTATCAAGGAGCGACTCTTTTTATCACCCATAATTTAGAAGAAGCCTATCGAGTTTGTCCTTATCTTCTCATTATAGATCGAGGAAGTGCGATCGCATCTGGCAGGAAACAAGATATTTTTGAGTGTCCTCCCAATTTTAGATCAGCACAGTTAACAGGGTGTAAAAATTTTTCTTCTGTAGAGATAATAGCTCACAATAAAATTAAAGCACTAGACTGGAATTGTACTTTAGAACTAATTGAGCCAGTATCAAAATCTTGTAAATATATTGGCATTAGAGCTCATCATCTTCTTTTTCCCAATATAAATCAAGAGCATCAAATCAATACTTTTCCTTGTTGGTTAGCAACAATTAGTGAAACTCAACATCGTGTGACACTATACCTCAAGTTAAACCTACCAACTAATCATCAGGAAGACTATAATCTACAAGCGGAAGTGTTAAAAGATAAATGGATGGAATTAAAAGATAACCCTTTCCCTTGGAAAGTTCAAATTTTACCCCCAACAATTATGGTATTTGATAATTAAGGGTTGCCGAAAAAGTATTTTGGTGAGGGGATAAGGTGAGAGGGGATAATGTTCGATAATAATATAACCTAGTCAAATAGGAAAGAAGCTATTTTTATGAATCATACAAACAGAAGTCTTGATTGGTTTTTGATTACCCTTGTGGTAGGCATTAGTGGTTTTGGTAGCTTAATCATTTATACCACCCAATTATATAAACAGGGTTCGGATTGGCAACAACAATTAATTATGGTGGTGATTGGAAGTGCTATTTTACTTGGGCTATCTTATTTTCCCTATGAATTACTACTAAAATTTCATTGGTTTACCTATGGTTTCACAAACTTATTATTAGTGGCTGTAATTTTTTTTGGTACTACTATTAATGGGGCGCAAAGTTGGATTTATATTGGTAGCTTTAATTTTCAGCCCTCAGAATTTGCCAAAATTGGTTTAATAATTACCCTAGCGGCTCTATTGCATTTTCGTGATGCTTCAAGGGTATCCCGTTTATTTCCCATTGCATCAACGGTTGCGTTACCTTGGTTATTAATTATGGCACAACCAGACTTAGGGACAGGGTTAGTATTTGGGGCGATTACTTTCACAATGCTTTATTGGGCTAACGCTAATTTAGGTTGGATTTTATTGATTCTTTCTCCTCTGGTGTCTGCTTTCCTATTCAATTTATTTCTCCCAGCATGGTTAATTTTTACGGTGGTTATGATTATCATTGCTTGGTTTACTTTACCTAGAGGGGCTATTTGGGCATTAATTACCCTGACAGTAAATTACATGGCTGGAATTTTAGGGCATATTTTATGGGACTTGCTCAAACCTTACCAGAAAGACCGTTTAACTTTATTTTTAGACCCTGAAAAAGATCCGTTAGGGGGGGGATACCATTTAATTCAATCTCGCATTGCGATTGGCTCTGGAGAGCTTTGGGGGAATGGTTTATTTGAGGGTACTCAAACTCATCTTAATTTTGTCCCTGAACAACATACAGACTTTATTTTTAGTGCTATTGGTGATCAATTAGGCTTTGTCGGTGCGATCGCAACTTTAATAGTTTATTGGTTTATTTGTTTGCGATTAGTAATCATCGCCAATAGGGCAAGAGACGATTTCGGCTCTTTAATCGCCATTGGAGTTTTAGGAATGATTGCCTTTCAAACCATTATCAATATCGGTATGACTATCGGATTAGCACCCATCACAGGAATTCCTTTACCTTTACTTAGTTATGGACGTTCATCCCTACTTAGTAATTTTATCGCTTTTGGTATCGTAGAAGCGATCGCGGCTAATATTCCCAAGAAAAATACATCTTTCCGTTAATCAATATTTTTCACTATTCACTATAGTGATTCTAAGGGGGCAAAGGAAGAATCAAGAATTAAGAATTAAGAATTAAGAATTAAAAACTCCGAACACTTATTACTTATTTATTATTTATTACTGGTTTCCCCCTCTCCCCTCATCCCATCATCTCCCTATCTCCTAAACACCATGACACCTGCAACCTGAAACCTCAAACCTGACACCTACCTTTACTCGATATTTTTAAACTGAGTTAAGGTTAACTAGAAACATTCAGACTTTAGAAAATAACAGCTTAAGAGTATGATAGAAAATTGGTCTATACTAAACTTTTATTGATAATGACGAATAAATATTCTATTACTTTGTTACCCGGTGATGGCATTGGCCCTGAAATTATGGCAGTCACCGTTGATGTTTTAAAAGTAATTGCTCAACAATGTGATTTAGAATTTTCATTTCAAGAGGCTTTGATTGGAGGGGCGGCAATCGATGCAACGGATACTCCTTTACCAACTGAAACTATTGAAAAATGTCGTCAGAGTGATGCGGTTTTATTGGCGGCTATTGGGGGTTATAAATGGGACAATTTACCGAGGGAAAAACGTCCTGAAACAGGGTTATTAGGTATTAGAGCGGCTTTAGGATTATTTGCTAATTTGCGTCCTGCGACTATCTTACCTCAATTAATTGATGCTTCTAGTTTGAAAAAAGAAGTAGTCGAAGGTGTTGATATAATGGTAGTGCGTGAGTTGACAGGTGGTATTTATTTTGGTCAACCCAAGGGAATTTTTACCTCGGAAACGGGGGAGAAACGAGGGATCAACACTATGGCTTATACTGTATCAGAAATTGATCGCATCGCTAAAGTGGCTTTTGAAACTGCCCAAAAACGAAAAGGGAAATTATGTTCTGTGGATAAAGCCAATGTACTAGATGTTTCTCAACTATGGCGCGATCGCCTCAATGCTATGGCTAGTCAATATCCTGACGTAGAATTAACTCATATGTATGTGGACAATGCGGCAATGCAGTTAGTTCGCAATCCCAAGCAATTTGACACTATTGTTACAGGTAATTTATTTGGGGATATTCTCTCTGATGCGGCGGCCATGCTAACTGGTAGTATTGGTATGTTACCATCAGCAAGTTTAGGAAGCGATCGCCCCGGTTTATTTGAACCCGTACACGGTTCAGCCCCTGATATTGCAGGACAGGATAAAGCTAACCCTCTGGCGCAAGTTTTAAGTGCGGCTATGATGCTTCGTTATGGTTTAAATGAACCATTGGCGGCGGATAAAATTGAACAAGCTGTCTTAAAAGTTTTAGATTTGGGCTACCGCACGGGAGATATTATGTCTGAAGGTTGTCAGGCGGTAGGTTGTCAAGGTATGGGAGAAGCCTTACTCAAGGTTTTATAGTTTTATTTCTGAAGGGGGGACAATAACTCTAAAAACCTTATAGGTAGAAGGTAGCAGGTATTAGATGTTAGGTTTTGTATCCACTAATATTTATCATTATCTCCATTTACTCAATGGTTCAAATAATAGGCAAAACTATTGGATTATCAACATTTTGAGATAATATGTCTGGCTATTTATTTCGTAAATACAAAATACTGTTCATGTATTTGAAACCTGCAACCTGAAACCTGAAACCTGAAACCTCTTTCCGAAACCCTAACAACCAAATACTTGAATATCTTTAAAAGCACATACGGGAGAGGCATGGCCAACCCTAATGGCTTGATTTGGCTCTCCCTTGCCACAGTAGGGAGTTCCATAAAATTCTCTGGTGGATTCATTCCCTACATAAATGAGATTGTGCCAGAAATGTTGGGTTACTCCTCGATAGTTGGGGTTTCTCAGGGTTTTAGTAATTTTACCGTTTTCGATTAATTGGGCATATTCACAACCGAATTGAAATTTGTTGCGGTAGTCATCAATAGACCATGAGCGGTTAGATTTCATATAAACTCCAAATTCGATCGCACTAATAATCTCATGGAAACTACTATTACCTGATTCTAAGTTTAAATTAGCCATGCGATCAATGGAAGGACGATTCCAAGAGGAAGAGCGAAAATTAGCCACTCCTTGAATATTTGACCTCTGCTGACTTTCAAGGCTACCTAATCCCCTAAGTAAGATACCGTCTTTAATTAAGTATTGTTTTTCTGCTTTTAGCCCTGCATCATCGTAACCATAACTGGCAAATTCCCCTTTAACAGTAGGATCAAAGGTAATATTCATCAAGGGCGAACCATAGGCAAGAGTACCAAAATCTGACAATTTGACAAAGCTACTTCCAGCGTAATTACGTTCATCTCCCAAAATGCGATCAATTTCCAAAGGATGACCTACACTTTCATGGATTTGCAACATCATTTGATCTGGTGCTAAAACAAGGGTAGTAGTCATGTTCGGACAGTCTTGGGCAAAAACTAACTCTACCGCTTCTTCTCCTATTTGTTGCACACGATTGAGGGTAATTTCAGGGTTAAAAACGTCCTTTCCTGCTTGATAACATCTAGCTAACATTCCGTTATCACTTCTTTTCTGAATAATATTACCATCTTGTGCGATCGCAGCATAATCAGTTTCCACAAGGGAAAATTGCTGTTGAATATTCGCCCCATTACTACTAACAAAATGAGAGGAAATATCACTAATTCCTGCCATAGCCGTAGCTTTAACCACTTTATCCGACACCCGAAGGCGATGACAAATTTGGACTAATAAATCATTTAACTCTTGGGGATGAACTAAATTAGCAGATTCAGTAATAGGGGATTGATAACTTCCCTTTGCGGGAGGTCTAATATCCGTATTAAATTTAAAAATACTCCATTTACTCGCTTTTTCAGCTTGTTGTTGAGCAATTTCTGCCGCCTGTTGAATTGCAGATTGATTCAAATGATTAGTCGCACAATAGCCTATTTGTCCATTAACCATTACTTCCACCATTACTCCATGATTTATTTTCCTGCCGTTACTTTGGGGTTTGCCGTCTCGGAAAATACGATGAGTAGTGGTTTCGTAAACTTGTCTTAATCCGATCCAGTCTGCATTAATATCAAGATTCTCAAGGGTTTTTTCAAGATCTAACATTTATTTATAATCAATTATTAATGAACTTTACCTATCATATATAAACTCAGTTCGGCTTAAGAATATTGGATATTGGATAGATGAATTTATTTTTTATTTTTGTATGTATTTCATGTTTCAAGTTAGCAACATCAAAATAGCTCTTAAACTTATAATTATCTAATTTTTAATTTCTTTTTGACTAGATTTCGTTAATTGTTCTATTTGCTCTAAAGTAGGATTTACATTATTAATATCTTCCGAAAGCCATAGTAAATATTCTATATTACCAGCCGGACCTGTAATAGGAGAATAGGTTAAATTTTGATATTGCCATCCGATTTCTAGGGCATGGCGTAAAACTTGATTGATAGCTTCTGCTTGTAAACGATAGTCTCTTACCACTCCATTCTTACCAACTTTTTCTTTGCCGACTTCAAATTGAGGTTTTACCAACAAAATAACATCTCTGGGAGTTATTAGTAATTCCCATAATTTTGCTAAAACTTTGGTTAAAGAAATAAAAGACAAATCCATTACTCCTAAGTCGGCTGGGGTTTCTCCTTGATAAAGTTTTTCTGGAGTTAGATGACGAAAATTAGTTCTTTCTAGGAGAGTAAGTCTTTCATCCTGTCTTATTTTCCATGCCACTTGCCCATAACCTACATCTACACCATAGACTTTTTTTGCCCCTTGTTGTAATAAACAATCGGTAAATCCCCCCGTGGAAATTCCTCCATCTAGGCAGATTCTACCTTTTACTTCTATTTTAAAAGATGCGATCGCTTTTATCAGTTTTTCTCCCCCTCTGGAAACGAAAGGAGGTTCTGATTCTACCTCTATAATGCTATCTAAAGACACCAAAGTCCCGGGTTTATCAACTATTTGTCCCTTAACTCTTACTTTACCTGCTCTAATTAGTTTCTGAGCAGTTGTTCTTGTGTCACATAATTGTTTTTCTGTTAATAGAATATCTATTCTTTCTTTATTTTTTGGCAAGATTTATTTCTCCTTGTTTATCTTTAAAAAGGGCAAAAGGCAAGAGGCAAACCCCTCTGTATTTCCCCTTTTAAGGGGAGAGGGCAAAGATGAATAGTGAATAATTAATAACTCCTAACTCTCTAACACCGTAAGGGTTGAATATATTCAACCCCTACCACCTGACACCTAACCTTATCGGATATTCTTAAACTGAACTGAGGTTAATTTATTTAACTCTGATAATACTTCTTGAGAATGTATTGCAGGACGTACCCCTAGAAATTTTGCTACCAAAATACCTTCAGGATTTATAATATAGGTATGACGGAGCGATCGACCACTTAACCATGAACCATAAGCCTTACTAACTTTACCTTCCGTGTCAGCTAAAAGGGGAAATTTTAATCCTTCTTCATCACAGAAATTTTGATGGGAATTAACATCATCGACGCTAACTCCGACAATCTCTGCATTCAAGTCATGATATTTCTGTAAATCCTGTTGAAATCTTTTTGCTTCTAAAGTACAACCGGGGGTGAAGTCTTGGGGATAAAAATATAACACCACCCATTTTCCTCGATAATCGTGCAAAGAAACTTCTCCGTCTCCTAAGTTTGTCGGCAGAGTAAAATCTGGTGCTGATTCGTTAAGGGAAGGTTGTATTCCTCCTAATGCCATAGCAGAAGGCATAAAATTAAAGGAAGCAATGAAAATAAAACTAAAGACAAGAATATTGCGTAATAAATGTTTGAACATAATTTATAACGAATGATTTAGCACTGCTATACTACTCTAATTTTGGCAATTTTAACTATTTCTTGATTCTAATTTTTTTGGTTCTTCTACTGTGGTTATCATAAATTAAGAGAAACAGGACTTCTATAACCTTTATTGAATAGTATTTATAGTAGAATAAAAACTAAAAGTTTAGGTTCTTCAGAGTGTGGTTATGATAAATTAAAGCCAAGAGAAAAAGTTAAAAGGGCAATGGGCAAAGGTGAATAGTGAACAGTGAATAGTGAATAGTTGATAATTACTCGTTACTCATTACTCATTACTCCCCTAAACCTGACACCTGCAAGCTGCAACCTGCAACCTGACACCTACCCTCACCAATAATTTACATACTCAAGGTTATAGAGCCATTGTTATCGATATTGAGGAAGACAATAAGGAGATTCTTCACAGGAAAATGTATTAATTAACTGAATCATTTGATAAAGACGACTAAATTTTTTTGCTTGTAAATGAAAGGCTATTTGAGGTAAATTTAGGCTATCTTTTTCTGATTTTGTTGGTCTTCTTCTTTCTATTTTACCTCTGGATAAAACATCAGCAAAACTATCATTTAATCCCTGAAGTTGGGCATCTGTTAAGTCGTAATTTAATCTAATTACGAATAAGTCTTCTATATAGCGACTAGAATGATATACTCGATAAAAATTGGTAATAATTTCACAGGCAGATTCTACATTATCTGTTATTTGATATATTTTTATGTCATCTTCTTGAATATATCCCCTAGCTAAAAGATTTTCTACCAAGTAATTATGCCAATTATGCCAATATTTACCACCTGGTTTATCGATTAAAACTAATGGTATTAAAGGTTGTCTTCCCGTTTGGCAAAGGGTTATGGTTTCAAATGCTTCGTCTTGAGTGCCAAATCCTCCGGGGAAAAGTGCGATCGCATCACTTTCTTTTAAGAAGAATAATTTGCGGGTAAAAAAGTATTTAAAATTAATTAATTTCGGATCATTAAAAATAAATTTATTGGCTGTTTGTTCAAAGGGTAATTTAATATTTAAACCGAAAGAATTATTTGACGAAGCTCCTTCGTTTCCGGCTTCCATAATTCCTCCCCCTGCCCCAGTTAAAACCATAAAACCTAACTGAGAAATAGCATGAGAAAAGTCTTTAGCCAGTAAATATTCAGGGCTATCCACAGGTGTTCTAGCAGAACCAAATACGGTTATTTTTCTTCTATTTTTGTAATCTGAAAAAGTCCGAAATCCTCTTTCTAAATCTTTTAATGTTCCCGTTAATATTTTCCATTCGAGGCGATCGAGTTCTTTTTTTTCAACAATTCTAATCAAAGTTTTAAAACTCTTTTTTAACCATTTACTTTTTTTGGTATTAGGTAAGTTTTTGACTAAATTTTTAATTGTTGCTAATGATGGAGAATTAACTAAAGACATTATATAATTTCTTTTAAATTGATAATGCAGAGAAAAATTGAAAAATGAATCATAGAGGAGAAAATTTTAACCTAGAGTAGAAAATATAGGAGAGCTAATAAGCAATGAGTTCGGGGTAATATTATTAACTATCAACTATTCATTAATTTACTATTCACTATTTACTAATTACTACTTTTACAAAACAGTCCCACGCAGAAATAATCAACGTGGGAGAAGTTGCTATCAAATAATTGCTTAAAGATGCTTTTCAAGGGTGTTAGACAAAGTAGTTTTAGGCACTGCACCTACTACCATATCTTTTTTTTCACCATCTTTAAAGACCATCAAAGTGGGAATGCTACGAATTCCGTATTGACTAGCAATTTGAGGATTTTCGTCGGTGTTTAATTTAACAACTTTCACCTTACCTTCATATTGTTGAGCTATTTCCTCTACCACCGGTGCAACCATACGACAAGGTCCACACCAAGGAGCCCAAAAGTCAACTAAGACAGGCAATTCACTATCTAAAACAACTTCTTTAAAATCCGCTTCTTTAACTTCTGTCACCTCTGACATTGCACTTATTTCCTTAAACTAAAGTTTTTTGCATTTTAAATACTATCAGATTTTACCATAGCAAATATTAGGACTCTTGCAGATAATTATTACTAGAAGTTTACATTACCTACTTGATTCATAATTCAAATCATAATCAAAAAAATCCGCCCCTAAAAATAAGAGCGGTTTATGGTGTGAGGAGTGAACGGAAACTTTGTCTCCGCCATCTCTATTCTAAAACAATTTAAGATGCGATCGAGGCTTCAGACGCAAAATTTCTTCTTAATTCCCTCAAAAGCAATAAATCTTAACATCACATCTAACCAACACTACCTTCTAACTTAAGACTGAGTAACTTATCAGCCTCCGCCGCAAACTCCATGGGTAACTCATTTAATACGTCTTTACAGAATCCACTTACCAACATAGAAATGGCATCCTCCTCAGAAATACCTCTTTGGGCAAAATAGAATAATTGATCCTCTCCAATCTTAGAAGTAGAAGCCTCATGCTCCAATTTAGCGGTATTGTTATCCACTTGAATATAAGGGAAAGTATTAGCCTCTGCATTGTCACCAATTAACATAGAATCGCATTGAGAGTAATTTCTTGCACCAGTGGCTTTATTACCCATTTTCACCAAACCACGATAGCTATTTTTGGATTTACCAGCCGAAATTCCCTTAGAAATAATTGTACTGCGGGTATTTTTGCCAATATGCACCATTTTTGTACCTGTATCCGCCTGTTGCATATTATTTGTCAGAGCAATAGAATAAAACTCCCCTACGGAATTATCACCCACTAAAACACAACTAGGATATTTCCATGTTATTGCTGAACCAGTTTCCACTTGTGTCCAAGAAATTTTTGAATTTACCCCTTTACACAAACCTCGTTTAGTCACAAAGTTATAAATACCACCCTTACCGTTTTCATCTCCAGCAAACCAATTTTGCACCGTAGAATATTTAATCTCAGCGTTATCTAAGGCAACTAATTCCACCACCGCCGCATGAAGTTGATTACTATCATACATAGGAGCAGTGCAACCTTCTAAATAGCTCACAGAAGCCCCTTCTTCCGCCACAATGAGAGTGCGTTCAAATTGTCCTGTTTCTCCGTTATTAATGCGGAAATAAGTTGATAATTCCATGGGACATTTAACCCCTTTAGGAATGAACACAAAAGAACCATCACTAAATACTGCGGAATTGAGAGCGGCAAAATAATTATCAGCAGTAGGAACAACAGTACCTAAATATTTTTGAACTAATTCAGGATGTTCGTGGAGGGCTTCAGAGATAGAACAGAAAATAACTCCAACTTCTGCCAATTTTTCTTTAAAAGTAGTGGCAATAGAAACACTATCAAAAATAGCATCAACAGCTACGTTACTTAATCTTTTTTGTTCAGAAAGGGGAATCCCTAATTTTTCAAAGGTTTCAAGCAAAGTGGGATCAACTTCATCTAAGCTATTTAATTTTTTCTTTTGCTGTTTAGGAGCGCAATAGTAGATAATGTTTTGGTAGTCGATAGCGGGATAGCCTACATGAGCCCATTTTGGTTCATTCATCTGTAACCATTGACGATAGGCTTTGAGGCGAAATTCAAGCATAAATTCAGGCTCATTTTTTTTAGCGGAGATTAATCTAATTACATCTTCATTTAAGCCTTTTGCGATCGTATCTGATTCAATATCCGTGATAAATCCGTATTTATAGGGCTGATTAACTAGGTTTTTTACAGTAGCGCTCATATTTAAGTTAATTAATTATTAAAATATATCTTCTTGATTTTTTAGTTTAACAACATTTTTGTTGTTTAAGTCGATTGTAAGCCATTTTAACCTGCTTTGCAAAACAATAAGTTTTCAGGGTGTTTAGGGGATGGGGGGAGAGGGAGATAAGGTGTCGGGTTTCAGGTTTCAGGTTTTAGAAGAAAGTAATGAGTTAGGAGTTAGTTAGGGGCGAATGGCCATTCGCCCGTACAGGAGTTGTGGGTTTTTAATTCTTAATTATCAACTATTTACCATTGCCCTCCCCCCTCTCGAGAGGGGAGAAAGGGGGGTTTGCCGTTTGCCTAAATTGCTTATTAACCTAATCATAACGTGATAGTTAAGCCCCTCAAGATAAGATAATGAGAGGCAAAAGTACATCATTTGATCATCATATTATTAAAAATAGTTATGAAAACTGAGCAAATTAAAGAGCAAGTAGTTAACATTGAAGAACATCAGTATTATTTTAATAGAGAATTAAGTTGGTTAGAGTTTAATTATCGAGTATTACAAGAAGCCCTAAGTGAAAGAACTTTGTTGCTAGAAAGGCTGAAATTTACTGCAATTTTTAGTTCTAATTTAGATGAATTTTTTATGGTTAGGGTGGCGGCACTAAAAAGACAAGTAGAAGCAGAAGTGACTAAGTTAACCCCTGATGGTAGAACCCCACTACAACAAATTCAAGATATTAATAAGCGTTTACGTCCATTAGTTAAGCAACAAGTAGAAAATTTTGAAAACAATCTCAAGCAAGAATTAACTAACCATAAAGTATATCTCATCAACTTTGTGGACTTAAATCAAGAACAGAGAAAATACTTAAACAACTATTTTGATACGAATATTTTTCCCGTTTTAACACCTTTAGCGGTTGATCCTAGTCACCCTTTCCCTCATATGTCGAATTTAAGCCTTAATTTGGCTGTTTTGGTCAAAAATCCCGACAGTGGGGCTGAATTATTCGCTAGGGTCAAAGTTCCTAAAACTCTTCCTCGTTTTGTAACTTTTCCCCCTGAATTGTGCCAAGTGAGTAATCTTGATGATGATCCTCTTTGGGTAGGTGTGCCTTTAGAGCAAGTGATTGCCCATCATTTAGAGACGTTATTCCCCGGTATGGATGTTCAAGAATGTCATAATTTTCGTTTAACCCGTGATGCTGATTTAGGGGTGCAAGAGGATGAAGCTGATGATTTACTTTTAGCTATTAAACAAGAGTTGAGAAAACGACATTTTGCGGGTTCGGCGGTAAGATTAGAAATTCATCCTACTATGCCAGAAAATATTAAACAAATGTTGATGCAGGGTCTAGGTTTGGAGGAAATGGATATTTATGAAATAGATGGTTTATTGGGGTTGAATGATTTATTTGCTTTTATGGGCTTACCTTTGCCACAATTAAAAGATGTTCCTTGGAATGGTATTGTACCCCCTCCTTTTGATCAGTTTCAAACTTTGGAGATGGCTAGGGCTAATGAAAGTGATGATAATGTAAGTGATGAGTTTTTTGCAATGATTCGTAAATCTGATTTATTGGTACATCATCCTTATCATTCTTTTTCTGCTACTGTACAACAGTTTATTACTCAAGCGGCTCATGATCCAGATGTCATGGCAATTAAAATGACGCTTTATCGTACTTCGGGAGATTCTCCTATTATTAAAGCCTTAATTGATGCGGCGGAGAATGGTAAACAGGTGGTGGCTTTGGTGGAGTTGAAAGCCCGTTTTGATGAGGAAAATAATATTATTTGGGCGAGAAAACTAGAAAAAGCAGGGGTACACGTTGTTTATGGTATCGTGGGTTTGAAAACTCATACTAAAATTGTTTTAGTTGTCAGAAAAGAAAAAGATAAAATTCGTCGTTATGTGCATATTGGCACAGGAAATTATAATCCTAAAACCGCTAAACTTTACACCGATGTGGGTTTAATTAGTTGCCGAGAAGATTTAGGGGCAGATTTAACCGATTTATTTAATTTTTTAACGGGTTACTCTAAACAGCAATCTTTCCGTAAGTTATTAGTTGCCCCAGTAACAATGCGCGATCGCATGATTGAAATGATTGAAAGGGAAGCGGAACACTGTCGAAATAATGGTACTGGTAGAATAGTAGCAAAAATGAATTCTTTGGTAGATGTGCAGATTATCCGTGCTTTATATCGTGCATCTCAGGCAGGGGTAAAAATAGACTTAATTATCAGGGGTATTTGTTCTTTACGTCCCGGAGTGGAAGGGGTGAGTGAAAATATTAAGGTTATTAGTATTGTGGGGCGTTTTCTGGAACACTCACGAATTTTTTATTTTCAAAATAACGGACAAGAAGAAATTTATATCGGTAGTGCTGATTGGATGAGTCGTAATCTTTCTCGTCGAGTCGAGGCAGTAACACCCATTGAAGATCCTGATTTAATGAAACAATTACAAGAAATTTTGGGCATTATGTTAGCAGACAATCGTCAATCATGGGAATTGCAAAGCGATGGAACATATATCAGAAGAGAAGCAAAAGAAGGAGAGAAGGAGTTGAATACTCATGAAGTCTTAATGAATATGGCTCTGAATAGCAGTACGATGATTTAGTTTTTCTCTGTGGAGATTGAGAATAGAGTAAAGGGCAAACCCCCCTTTATCCCCCCTCTCGAGGGGGGAGGGCAAAAGGTAAGGGGCAAAGGTAATAAATTGTAATAAAGAATGAGGAATTTACTTTTCCATTAACTCAATAGGGAATTATAATTTTGAATGTTAAGATCAAAGAAAAAATATTCTCAAAATAATGAAAAAACTATCACCATTGATAATATTAAGTCTTTTATTATTGTCAGGTTGTGGTGTATTTGGTGGTGGAGGAAGTGACAATCAAGCTAATATTACTCCGACTCCCCCTCAACAACCAACTCCTGACGGAGAAAACCAACAAGAAAATCCTGAAGAGACGGTTATAGAAGAAAATATGGGCAGTACCAATAGTGTTCCTAATGCTCTTATTCCTTCAACTAATCCTAAAGAGAGACTTAACCAAATAAGTCAGGGAAGAGGTGATCCATTTGGTTCTATTCGCCCTCCGGCGGTAGTTAAAGTGTCTGCTAGTCAACCTGTTCCCCCCTCCGCAGTTGCTAAAGCTATTTTGCGTGAGCCAGTGTCTAATGTTTCAGAAGGGGTAAATAATGCTGGAAACTCTAATACTGCCAGTGGTAGAAACTCGCAAAATCCTACTTTGAGTAAGGATGGAACGCCGATTAGTGATCAGAAATTTGATGCAGAAGGAAATGTTATTCCATACGCTCCACCTGAACCAAAAGAGGCTGAGAGTATTGTTATTTCAGGAATTGCAGATCTACAAGGACAGAATATTGCTTTTGTGACAACTCCTTGGGACAATATGACTCGTAGTGTCCGAGTGGGAGATACTTTGTCAAGTCAAGATTCTGGGGTAATGATTCGAGTTAAAGATATTCGTTTTACATATCCTCAAACTATTGCCTTAAGGGATAATAATCAAATTGTTTATCAGAATATTAATGATTCTAATGGTATTGTGGTTTTGGAACAGTATGGGCAACAGGTTACCAAAGAAATTGTCGGAGTCCAACAAGATCCTGTAGAATCACAAGGATAATATGATGATTATTTATTATTGCTAATAGGGAGGAAATAACTACATTGTCTCAAACTATCACTAATCAAAAACAAAAAAATCTTAGTTGTCATCGTTTACCTTTGGCGGTTTATCGAGAAGTCGCCGCCCATTTAAGACAAGTGGAAGGAGTTAGCACCCAATTACTACCTCAAAAGGCAAAGGATTTTGATTATTTACAAAGTCAGGTAGGAGGTTTAAGTGTTAGTTATCCTGATCAATTAGAGATTGAAACTCAGGTGAATAGCATCTTAGCTTATTATGAAAATAAATACGGTAAGTGGGAAACTGTGGATGATGATGCTTTATAAATGAGATTTATGGGGATATTTGACAAAATCCTAAAATTTTAGTGACAGACAATGAACTCATCTATTTCAACTCCTCAACCTTTGATTAAACTAGATAACATTTATAAAATTTATGGTAGCGGTGATATTCAAGTTAATGCCTTATCCGCTATCAATCTCAAGATAGAATCAGGGGAATATTGTGCGATTATGGGTTCTTCTGGTTCGGGAAAGTCCACGATGATGAATATTTTAGGATGTCTCGATCGCCCCACTGCAGGTAATTATTATCTTAATGGTAAAAATGTGGCGGATTTATCCCGAAAAGAATTAGCTCATATTCGCAATGAACAAATTGGGTTTGTTTTTCAACAGTTTCACCTTTTACCCCAATTAAGCGCCCTTGAAAATGTCATGTTACCAATGATATATGCAGGAATTTCTGAATCAGAAAGGAAAAAAAAGGCAACGGAAGCATTAATTAAAGTTGGTTTAGAAGCAAGGATTAATAATAAGCCTAATCAGTTATCTGGGGGACAACAGCAAAGAGTTGCGATCGCACGTGCTATAGTAAATAATCCATTAATTTTATTAGCAGATGAACCGACCGGGGCTTTGGATTCAGAAACAACAAAAGAGGTTATGAGTATTTTTCGCCAACTCAATGAGGAAAAAATTACCATCATCTTAGTGACTCATGAAAAAGATGTTGCAGAAGAAACCAAAAGAATTATTCACTTTGCTGATGGAAAAATTATCAGTTAATTCGCAATCAAAGGGTAAAGGGCAAAAGTTTTTAATTAACACGAACCCATCCCCATAAGGGTTGAATATATTCAGCCCCTACCACCTGACACCTGCAACCGTCAAACCTCTTCCCCAACTTTAACTACGCAAAGTAACAGCAAATTGTTTAGTCAACGCATCCCGAATTTTATTATGGATAGGGTCAACATCACTATCTTTTAATGTACCATCGGGCGATCGATATACTAGACTAAAAGCAAGACTGCGTTTTCCTTCCTCTACATTTGCTCCCTTATACTCATCAAATAATTTAACATCCACAAGGGTTTTACCCCCCGCTTTACGCATCGCATTAACGATGTCTGCGACGGTTAAATCAGTGGAAGCAAAGAAAGCTAAGTCACGTTCTACAGAGGGATAAGTAGAATAGGCTTTGAAAATGGGGGTTTGTAAATATTTTTGGTCTAAAAAGGTGATTAATGGCTCTAATTGTAATTCAAACACATAAACAGAGTTAGGTAAATCCCTTTCTTGACATAACTGGGGGTGAAGTTGCCCAAAAACGCCGATTCTAGTTTTATTTAACCATAAACCTGCAGTACGTCCGGGATGGAGGCGATTATCGTTTGATTCTGCTTTATAGGTAATGGGTGCTTTTAAAGCCTTGAATAGACTTTCTAAGATGCCCTTGGCTTCATACCAAGTCATGGGTTGAGGTTTACCACTTCTTGTCCAAATACCATCGGTATATAGATCACCGCCTATAATGCCTCCTAGTGCGTCTCCTTCGGCTTTGTTTTCATTTTCGAGCCAAAAAATTCGTCCAATTTCAAAACCTTTTAAATAGCCGTTTCCTTGAGCTTGATTGTATTCAAAGGCGTTGATTAAACCATCGATGAGATTGCTACGCAAGGCAGAATATTCACTGAAAAGGGGATTAGCGATTTTTATTTGGGCTTGATTGGCACTAACAAGGGAGTATTGCATTAATTCTGTTAAGCCTAACCCTTGTAAACTAGAGCGAATTTTCCGTTGAATTTGCAAGTTTGTGGGAATATAACCGACTTCTGATTGAGTGGGCAAAGTATCGGTAAAATGATCATAACCGTATAAACGAGCGACTTCTTCAATTAAGTCAATTTCTCTTTCTAAGTCACGATAACGGTAAGGAGGGACTGTGACAAGCCAGATTAGGGGAGATTCGCTTTTTACTTCCAGTTTACAGCCTAAATCCTCTAAAATTCTTACAATATCTTCTTTTGGTACATCAATGAGCTTTTCTTCTTGTTTGACTTTCCCTAACACTTGATAGATGCGATCGCACCTTAATTCTATGGTATTTTGGAAACTGCTACTACGATTATCAGCGACAATTTGAGTGGAAACTGTGCCTCCTGCTAATTCGGTAATGAGAGAAACCGCACGATTCAAGGCTTTTTCTAACTCCACCTGATTAACACCCCTTTCATAACGGGTAGAAGACTCAGTGCGAATCCCCTGACATTTACCACTACGACGAATAGGCACAGGCTCAAACAAAGCCGCCTCTAAAATAATATTCTGGGTGTTATCATCTACTTCGCTATCTTCACCCCCCATAACTCCTGCTAAAGCAACAGGGTGATTATTGGCAGTAATAACTAAATTTTGGGCTTGTAAATCACGTTTTTGCCCATCTAAAGTAGTTAAAGTTTCCTTATCGTTAGCAAAACGCACCCCAATAGTTAATTCTTGAGAGTTGGCAATATGGTAGAGTTTTTCCCTGTCAAAAGCGTGTAAAGGTTGCCCCCATTCTAATAAGATATAGTTAGTAACATCCACAACATTATTGATGGGGCGTACTCCTCCCGCTTCTAAACGCCATTGCAACCATTGAGGAGAAGGGGCGATTTTCACATTTTCAATCATTGTACCAATATAAGCCGTACAAGCAGAAGGCTCATCAATTTTGATTGCTGTCAATCCTCCCTGCTGATTGGGGTTAATGTCTCCATTAATGGCAGGTAAGGTTAATTCTCCTCCTGTCAAAGCCGCAACTTCTCTGGCAACTCCCACCATACTTAAAGCATCGGCACGGTTAGCAGTGGCGGTAATGTCTAAAATAACGTCATCTAAGCCTAAAATGGGTCGAATATCCTGCCCTACTTGCAAATCTCCCTCTAAGATTTTAATTCCTTCGCTTTCCTTTGCCAAGCCTAATTCTGCTAAGGAGCAAATCATGCCCTTACTTTCTACTCCCCTAAGTTTAGCAGGTTTGATTTTTATATCCACATTGGGCAAATAAGTACCGAGGGTGGCAACGGGTACAAATATATCTTGTCTCACATTGGGTGCACCGCAAACGATTTGGGAAGGGGTTTCTTCTCCTATATCCACTTGACATAAACTAAGTTTATCAGCATTAGGATGGCGATCGCATTTTATTACTTTTCCGACAACAACTCCATCCGCCCAACTTCTCCTATCTTCGGTGTCTTCCACTTCAAAACCAGCAATGGTAAGGATTTTGCCTAATTCTTCAGGGGTAATGGAAATATTAACTAATTCTTTTAACCAGTTGAAAGAGATACGCATTCTTTAATATCAAATTACTATATATAGATGAGCTAATCTTCTATTATCAATGAATTTCGAACGTGAGTAAACAAGGATTTTTTCTCAATCATTTGAATAAGCTAAGGATTTATTTTTATTGCCTGATGACTTAATCTATTTAAATAACCTTAGTTCAGTTTAAGAATATCGGATAGGGTTAGGTGTCAGGTGTCAGGTTGCAGGTTTTAGAAGAAAGTAATAAGTGTTCGGAGTTTTTAATTCTTAATTCTTAATTCTTAATTCTTAATTATTCATTTTTGCCCTTTACCCTTTGAATTGTCGAAATCCCCATATTTTACTCCTTCGGCATAGCCGCAAAAATAGCATCTGCATCGACTGTCACAACAATTTCACCATTATTTTTGATCCAATAACCTCTTAAAAATGGTGCTAATTCAGGAGTGACAGCTGAAGCAGGAGGGGAGTGGATATCGCTTGTGTCACACAATTCAATATCATTCACATCACTCACAATTAAACCAATTAAATCACCAGAAGCACTATTTCTTAAATTTTGATTACTAGGATGAATAACAACTGCTTTATGATTGGAGGCAATCACTGATTGTTGATACCAAGGAGTAAAACCTAATAATTGTCCCAAATCTACCATCCAAATAATTTGCCCCCGCCAATTATATACTCCTATCACCCATGACGGCATTTCAGGAATCGGAATAATTTGTCCTAAAGGTATTTTTAGCACTGCGGCAATTTCTGACAAAGAAATCATCAAGTTAGTGTCTGGTAATAAGACAAATTTCAGAAACCGTTGTTGAAAGACAGTTGTATTTTGACTAGAAGGCTTTGCAACAGATAAAGGAGATTCACTCATGGTATTTTACGTGTCGAATCTAAAAAAATATTGTATTAAATCGTGATATATCGAACAATAACAAAAAAATTTATAACAACTATTATTTCTCCATTTTCACTTTAAAATTTTTACCCCCAAAAGTGATACAACTCAAATAAAATCAATATAGACAACTCCTACCCCAAATATTTTTATGTAATGGGGATTTGTCATCATAGATGAGTCAATAACTATAATCTTCAAGGACATAACTTTAGTTTGACAAGAAAGAAAGAATAAAAAATAATTGTTGTAACATCAGATTATGACCTTTGCCAATATAATTTTTACCTAAATAGTATTGAAAATTAACTCATTGGAGATGTCTAATTTTTTGCAAATTTGATCAACTAAATCAGTTTTTTGACAGCACTGAGGAATTCTTCTTTATCCACTGGTTTAGGAATATAAGCATCTGCACCTTGCTTCATTCCCCAAAATTTGTCCATTTCACTACCTTTTGTAGAACACATAATGATTGGTATTTTACCCGTGTTTGTACCTGATTTTATTTCTCGACATACTTCAAAACCACTTTTCCCCGGCAAGACTACATCTAAAACGACGAGGTCTGGGGTATTACCTTTGATTTTTTCGAGGGCTTCTTCTCCACTTTCGGCAGTTGTAACACTAATACCCAATTCTTGTAAATAACCTGTTAAAATTTTTCTTTCAGTGGAAGAATCGTCAACAATTAATGCGTTTCCCATATTTTTATTACCTCTATATGTTTGTTATTTGGATACTGCTTAATAATTAAATAATAATAATAATGATATAACAATACCTAACGTCATTTTTGCGAAATTCATTCTTACTACCTCATAAAACAATGATTAAGTAAGAATAACTTAAGCAACCCCGATTTTTAAGTGTTTACGGATAGTTTCTAAAACCAAAGTAGGATCAATGGGTTTACCTAAAAAGTCTGATGAGCCAACCATCTTCGCTCTTACTCTATCGACAATACCGTCGTTTCCTGTGAGGATAACAATTGGGGTATGCTTGAAAAAAGTTAGTTTGCGCAGTTGGCTACAAATTTCATAACCATTGGCATTTGGCATAATCAAATCAAGAAAGATAATATCTGGTTTTTTTGATAGTAAAACTGCGATCGCTCTTAAAGCATCATTAATACCAACAAAGTTGTAACCAGCTTCAGTGATAATTTTTTCCATGGTTTGACAAATCAAGGGACTATCGTCAACACAGGCGACAGTTATTTTCTGATTGTTGAGAATACCACTGTCAGAATCATTTTTTTGAGGTAATTTAGGCGGTTCTATATCATTGATTTCAATTAGTCTAACTAATCCCCTTTGGATATACGGTAAAAGAGAGCGAGTCACTGTAACAACATCTCTTTTCATTCTTACTGACAAATCTCTCAGAGTCTGTTGTCCATCCAAAAGTTGACTGAGAGTTTGATAAATTTGCGGATTCGTTTGCTGTTGCAACTCCTGAGGTTGTGCGATGATTGGAGCCATATCGGGAGAGCGATCGGCAATTTTCGCCCCTTGCCATGCCTGCCATAATTTTTGAGCTTCTGCAATTAATTGTTCTGCATCAATTAATACTAAACGAGTAGAAAAAGGCAAGTTTTTATCGGGTTTTAGCTGACAAGTTACTTGCATAGCTTGGGTAACATCAAACAAAACCTCAACAATATTTTGACGAATCATTTTCGCCGCTTGTTCGAGAGTGATTTTCTGTTGCTCTACCCAAAAACATAATAGTTCATATTCCCAACAATTATTTTCCCCTGTTAAATCCAAACTATCCACATCTGCTTGAATTGCTGCCATGTGAGAGGGGATATTGGGTAAATGGGCGACTAAATTACGACGCCACCTTCTGACGGGATGATTTCCCCCTGTGGCATAAACTAATCTTCCTAAATAGAGATAAAATACCCATTTACTGTGATTAGGTCCTGTGAGCAGAAGTTGACCACTAAAACGAGGCTGTTTTAAATTCTCAAAAAAACCCGTTTGTTTGACACCAGTAAACTCTTTAAACGGTATTGGATTAGAAGCGTTTTCGTTAGAATTCATTTACTCTTATTATTTATACTTTAATATATTGATCGATGATAGCTTTAAGAATAATTAAAAATAAACAATCAACTTTATTTACCTATGATAATATCCTAGCTTGATTTAGCATAGAGAAACTAAATTTCAATAATCGGAGTTTTGGGATTGGGGAGAAAAGAGTTCGGAGTTAGGAAAGAGGTTTCAGGTTTCAGGTTTCAGGTTTTAGGATGCAGGGTATTGGGTTTTATTTTAAGGGGAGACACAGAGGGGTTTGCCCCTTGCTCTTTTTACTTTGCTCTTTGCCTTCACTTTCCTAATATAGATTGACTGCGAGAAGCTAAACGGGCTTTTCCCGAAGTTGCCCAATTTTGTAAAAATTCGATCTGTTCTTTTGCAGTACGGGCTAAAGGTATAATTTGACTAGCGGCACTTAATATATCTTCGGTGGTGAAGTCTCGGTTTTCACTGAAGCCAATGTGCATTGCTTCTATGATAGTTTGTTCGATTTCTGCCCCTGAAAATTCTGGAGTTTCGTAAGCAAGGCGTTTAATATCGTAGGTTTGCAGGTTATGGGGGCGTAGTCTGTTTAAATGTACTGTAAAAATAGCTTCTCTTTCTGCTTGGGAGGGTAGCCCAACGAAAAAGACTTCATCAAAACGCCCTTTTCTCAGTATTTCAGGTGGAAGGGTTTGAATATTATTGGCAGTGGCAACCACAAAAACAGGGCTTTGTTTTTCTGCTAACCAAGTGATAAATGTACCAAATACTCTTGAAGTTGTGCCAGAATCCCCTTTACCGTCTGCCCCGGCAAAGCCTTTATCTATTTCGTCAATCCAGAGAATGCAGGGGGATAAGGCTTCAGCTATTTGTATCATTTGTCGGGTACGGGATTCAGATTCTCCCACTAAACCACTAAATAGTCTTCCTACGTCCAGTCTTAAGAGGGGTAAATGCCAGTGATGGGCGATCGCTTTTGCGGTTAATGATTTTCCTGTCCCTTGAATACCCACAAGTAGTAATCCTCTGGGATAAGGTAAACCGTAAGCTCTGGCGGATTCACTGAATGCCCCTCCTCTTCGCAATAGCCATTCTTTGAGGTTGTCTAAACCGCCAATGTCGGATATTTGTTCTTTGGTAGGGTAGTAGTCAAGGATTTGTGTTTGCCGTATGGACTGTTTTTTTTCCTCTAGTATCAGTTCTACGTCTTCCCCTTCTAATTTGCCATTTTGTGCGATCGCCCTTGTTATGACCCTTCTAATACGTTCTAAGGACAATCCCTGAGCAGAGCGAACTAACTCCCCTAAAAATTGTTCACTAAGATTTTGACGGGTAGCCGATAAAAGTCGTTGAATTTCACTCTTGATTTCTTCGGCTTGGGGTAAGGCAAACTCGACAATGGTAAATACTTCTCTTAATTCTGTGGGCAGATTAACTTCAGGGGCAATAATAACGATATTTTTTGGTTGAGCTTTGAGACTACGAGCTAAATTACGCAATTTACGAGAGATAGAAATATCTTCTAAAAAACGGTGAAAATCCCTCAAAATAAATACTCCTCCTGTGTTAGAAGGTAATTTCTCCAAAAACTCTAACGCTTGTAATGGATTACGTCTGCCAAAATTAGCATTGTTGGGATTATCTTGATAACCTTCCACAAAATCCCAAATATATGTATGACGATTACCTAAACTTTGTGCCACAGATGCGATCGCTTTTTCTACTCTTTCTTCTTCCTGACTGGGAATATAAATGAGGGGATAACAAGCCCTTAACAAGAGGGAAAATTCTTGATTAAATTGGTTCATGATAATCTTTTATGTTTGTATGATCAATATCTATAGAAGTTAAAGATAATTTAACTTAATGTCGAAAGAAGTCCCACGCCTAGTTTACTACTAATTTATGAAGAGCCAAGTTAAAAGGGCAAAGGGCAAAGATAATTAATTACTGATGTTACGCAAAAAGATAATTAGTTGTTGTTTTGAGGTATCAGGTGTCAGGTTTCAGGTTTCAGGTTGCAGGAACAGCAGGTGTTGAGAGAAAGTAATGAGTAACAAATAATGAGTGTTCGGGGTTTTTAATTCCTAATTCTTAATTTTTCCTTTGCCCTCCCCCCTCGAGAGGGGGGATAAAGGGGGGTTCGCCTCTTGCCTTTTGCCTTTTTTTCTCCATCATTCATAGATGAAAATTTATCCCGAACTCAGGTTAAGATAGCCTAATCGTCCTACAATCATCAAATGAGTTTCTAATTCTTTGAGTGAGCTATTTGCCATAGAAAGATGACGAATATAATCACCCAAATGATTTCTCCCTTTTCCTTCTGCGATGTTGGCAGGAATTGAAACTGCGGCTCTTTGTATTTGACTACTTAAACCATAAATTTCTGTTTTGGGAAATAGAGAAGTTAATTGATAACATATTACTACCAAATCCATTGATTTTTGCCAAACCGTTAAATCTCGATAACTTTTTAGTTCAATCATTTTTATTATTTCCTGAAACCTGAAACCTGAAACCTGAAACCTCCCTTAACTTAACACATCAATAAGTGCGTAACGTCAGTTAATTAGTTTCTTCCTAATACCCTAATACTCTGAGTTCCTATCCTTGACCTTTTAGTTAAAATGTATCGAAAAAAACTGTCTTGAGTAAAGGATTAGAGCTAAGATAATAAGGTTATATAAAAAATGTCTATGATGAGATAAAATTTGGTGAGTTTTCCTATTACCGGGGAGAAAATAACCATTTGACCAATATATCTTCATTATTTAATAATGATTAATTGCTACCTAAGTTAGATTAGTAAAATAAAATAAGAGCAAGTTGTTCGTAACTAGACAAGAAATAAACTAGAGAAAAACTTGCTCCTGTGTGTGCTGTGAATCATTTTAGGTTAGTGATATTTTCTTTTCTGTGGTTAAATCAGTAAGTAACATCGAGAGTTAAAGTAGAGATTAAGCTAAAAAATATTATGACTTCAGTGACTACTAATTATCAAGAAGATTTGAGTATATATTCGAGTTCAGAATTATTACTACGCCACCGACTGAAATTAGTTGAAAATTTATGGGAATCAGTATTAGCTAATGAATGTGGACAAGAGTTGATAGATTTGTTAGAAAGATTAAAGTCGGCTTGTTCTCCAGAAGGTCAAACCACCGAAACTGAAAATTTTTCTGTGAGTAAATGGATTGAGGAATTAGAATTAGATGATGCCATTAAAGCCGCCCGTGCTTTTGCTTTATATTTTCAGTTAATTAATATTGTTGAACAGCACTACGAACAAAGAACACAAAAACTTATTCGTCGCACTACCACTGAGGCTCAGGTTAACGCTATCCAAAAACCGTCAGTAAATAATAAGACTTCTTCTATAGATGGGGATAGTTATTTTCATCCTAAGCTCAATCCTAGCAGTGGTGGAACTTTTCACTGGCTTTTTCCCCATTTAAAAACTTTGAATGTGCCACCCCAGAAAATTCAAAAGTTATTGGATGAGTTAGATATTAGTTTAGTTTTTACTGCACACCCTACAGAAATTGTGCGTCATACTATTCGTAAAAAACAAAGACGTATTTCTTATATTTTAGAGCATCTGGACAGAGCAGAAGAATCTTATCGAGCCATGGGATTAACTAACTCTTGGGAGGCAGAAAATTATCGTCAATGTCTGTTAGATGAAATTCGCATTTGGTGGCGTACAGATGAATTACATCAGTTTAAACCCACTGTGTTAGATGAAGTTGATTACGCTTTACACTACTTCCAAGAAGTTTTATTTAATACCATTCCAGAGCTATTCGTTCGATTAAAACAGGCTTTGAATAACACTTTCCCTAAATTACAACCTCCTACTCACAAATTCTGCTATTTTGGTTCATGGGTGGGGGGCGATCGCGATGGAAACCCTTTTGTAACCCCAGAGGTAACATGGTCAACCGCTTGTTATCAGAGAAATTTGGTGTTAGAGAAGTATATTGACTCTGTGAATCAGTTGGGGGATATTCTCAGTTTGTCTCTCCATTGGAGTAATGTTTTACCTGAGTTGTTAGACTCCCTAGAGCGCGATCGCATCTTTATGCCAGAAGTTTATGATAAATATTATGTTCGTTATCGTCAAGAGCCTTATCGCTTGAAATTAGCCTATATTGAGCAAAAATTGGAAAATACAAAAGCAAGAAATGAAGCCTTATCCAATCCCGAAACAAGAAAGTCGATTAAACTAGCTCATAAAGATGATAATGTTTATCCCACTACCGCCGATTTTTTAACAGATTTAAACCTAATTAAAGCTAATCTCGAACATACTGGCTTAAATTGCAAAGAATTAGAGCATTTAATTTGTCAGGTAGAAATTTTTGGTTTCCATCTAACTCCCTTAGATTTTCGTCAAGATTCTTCCCGTCACTCAGAAGCATTAAATGAAATAGCCGAATATTTAGGAGTTTTAGATAAACCCTACAATGAATTATCAGAAGACGAAAAAACCGCATGGTTAACCCAAGAATTAAAAACCCGTCGCCCCTTAATCCCCAGTGAAGTCACTTTTTCTGATAATACCAAAGAGACGATCGAAACTTTTAAAGTTCTAAGAGGATTACAATTAGAATTTGGCTTAGATATATGTCATACCTATATTATTAGCATGACTAACTATGTCAGTGATGTATTAGAAGTATTATTACTAGCAAAAGAAGCAGGATTATATGATCCAATTTTGGGAGTAACAACTATTCGCATCGTGCCTCTATTTGAAACCGTAGAAGACTTAAAACGAGCACCAGAAGTAATGACAGAATTATTTGAATTACCCCTTTATCGTGCTTGTTTAGCGGGTGGTTATGACAATGTGGACAAATCATCTTCTTTCCTCAATCTACCGGAATTAGAGCCAAAAAATCTCCAAGAAATAATGCTAGGTTACTCCGACAGTAACAAAGACTCAGGATTTATGAGTAGTAACTGGGAAATTCACAAAGCTCAGAAAAATCTAGCAAGAATCGGCGATAAATACGGCTTAAACATTAAAATCTTTCATGGCAGAGGTGGTTCAGTCGGTAGAGGAGGAGGCCCCGCTTACGCCGCTATTTTAGCACAACCTACATCCACCATTAACGGTAGAATAAAAATTACCGAACAAGGGGAAGTTTTAGCCTCTAAATACTCCTTACCAGAATTAGCACTGTATAACCTCGAAACCATTAGCACTGCGGTTATTCAAGCTAGTTTATTAGGCAGTGGATTCGATGATATTGAGCCTTGGAATGAAATCATGGAAGAAATCTCCGTTGCTTCCCGTAAGGCTTACCGTCAACTAATTTACGAACAACCAGACTTCCTCGACTTCTTCTTATCTGTTACTCCCATTGAAGAAATCAGTAAATTACAAATAAGTTCACGTCCCGCTCGTCGTAGTAGTGGCAAAAAAGATATATCATCCTTAAGAGCGATTCCTTGGGTATTTAGTTGGACACAAAGCCGTTTCTTACTTCCTGCTTGGTATGGTGTCGGCACAGCATTACAGCAATTTTTAGATCAAGAACCAGAAGAAAACTTAAAATTATTAAGATATTTCTATCTTAAATGGCCTTTCTTCAAAATGGTGATTTCTAAAGTAGAGATGACACTTTCTAAGGTTGATTTACAAATGGCGAGTCACTATATCGAAGAATTAGCAAAACCTGAAGATAAAGAGCGTTTCTTAAAGGTATTTAACCAAATTGCGAAAGAATACTACTTAAGTCGAGAAATGGTGCTAAAAATCAACGAACAGGGCAGATTATTAGATAATGATCCCGATTTACAACGGTCTGTACAATTGAGAAATGGTACGATTGTACCATTAGGTTTTTTACAAGTATCGTTATTAAAACGCCTGAGACAATACGCCAATCAAAACAAAGCAGGTTTGATTCATTTCCGTTACAGCAAAGAGGAGTTATTGCGGGGAGCATTGTTAACCATTAACGGTATCGCCGCAGGAATGCGTAACACCGGTTAATATGAGGATTCAGTGTTGGGGTATTAAGGTGGTAGGGGTTGAATATATTCAACCCTTACGGGACATTTTTTTTATCTTAACTCCTGTACGGGCGAATGGCCATTCGCCCCCAACCAACTCTGAACTCAAATGATTGCCCCTTGTTCTTTTTTCCCAATTCCTCTTTAAAATATCTCCTACTTACTAATAATTAAACAGTTTCCAACATTAACTTAGAACGTTTAATATTCTCTGGGATCTCAATGGGGTAATTGCCATTAAAACAAGCAGTACAGAAACTCTGAGGATTTTGAGATGTAACCTTTAACATTCCTTCCTCTGAGAGATAAGTTAAAGAATCTACCTCTATTTGACGGGCAATTTCTTCTACGCTCTTAGTAGCGGCAATGAGATGATCTTGACTATCCGTGTCAATACCATAAAAACAAGGATGAGTAACGGGAGGAGATGAGATTTTCATGTGAACTTCGATCGCACCTGCATCTCTTAAGGCACGAACAATTTTGCGGCTAGTTGTACCCCTCACAATAGAATCATCAATAATAATAACTCGTTTTCCTTCTAAAACATCCTTAAGGGGGTTTAGTTTCATGCGGATACCGTGTTCACGCATATGTTGAGTAGGTTGAATAAAAGTTCTTCCCACATAACGATTTTTAATTAAACCTTCTTGATAAGTAATGCCCGAATGACGAGAATAACCAATGGCCGCAGGAATACCAGAATCAGGTACACCCATAACAATATCTGCATCCGTCAAAGACTCTTTTGCTAACTGTTCTCCCAGTCTGAGACGATAAGCATATAAACTATCATGACCCATAATACTGTCAGGACGGGCAAAATAAATCATTTCAAATACGCATAGCTTAGGATTGGAAGCCTCAGTCCACTTTTTAGAGGTCAAACCATTATCATCAATCCAGACTAATTCACCCGGTTCAACATCTCGAATATACTCCGCTCCGATAATATCTAAAGCACAGGTTTCAGAAGCCAAAACGTAGCGATTAATATTATTTTCTTGACGGATAGTACCAATTACTAAAGGACGAACGCCATGGGGATCTCTTGCTCCAATTATACCATCAGGCGTACCAATTACTAAACTGTAAGCACCCTGACACCACTTAAAAGAACTAATAGCTGCCTCAATCCAATCTTTACCCGTGTCCACCTCTTTCCCAATCATAATCGCAATCATTTCTGAATCAGTAGTAGAAACGTATTGACCATTGCGGCGATCGAGTTCTTGCCTCAATTCTAAAGTATTAACTAAGTTACCATTATGGGCGAGGGCTAACTTTCCTAAACGGGTATCAACAACAGCAGGTTGTGCATTGACTTTCAAACTTGATCCAGTGGTAGAGTAACGGGTATGACCAACAGCAATCTGACCTTGTAAATTTGCTAAAATAGACTCGTTAAATACTTGGGAAACCAAGCCCATATCCTTGTAAGAATAACAAGAACCATTATCAAAAGTAGCAATTCCTGCTGATTCCTGTCCCCGATGTTGAAGGGCATATAAACCAAAGTAAGCTAATTTGGCAACGGTTTCTTCTGGTGCGTAAACCCCAAAAACCCCACAGGCTTCTTCTGGCTTATCCCCATACAAAATAGAATGCTCGTTTACTGATGAATTATGTTGATTATCCTTCATATTTTGACCTGATTTCTCTCTACCTGATCAGTTGATGATTTTGACATTGCACAAGGTAGATCTTAACAGAATTTTCGGGCTATTTGTCTTTTTTTTTAACCAATCCTTAAACAATAGTATTATCTCCCTTTTTTCCCATCAAATAGTATTATTAAGAGAACTCATTAGTCATAGCTCTGGATGTAGAAGGTTATTCATGTGTATGTATTATCTTCTCCAGTAGAAATATTGAGTAAATGGGGAAAGAAATTAACAACTATTTTGAAAATTTCTCTTGCTTTTTTAAATCTGATCAGTTATGATAGATAAGTGTCAATTAGCTGGGTGTGTAGCTTAGTGGATTAGAGCGGCTGACTACGGATCAGCAGGTCGGGGGTTCGAGTCCCTCCACGCCCGTAAATAAATTATAGATAGCTCCAAAATCATAACAGTTAACTCTAAAAGATTAGAGCTTACTATCTTACTCAAACTTGAATCAATACTCTTTCTTTTGTCAAACTCCGTAAGCCTTTGTAATTTTCAAATTTTTTGATTCTTGTATGTTAATCACTCGAACTAATATTTAGGACTTTAAACTTTGTCTTTTTTTCTCTTCTTGAAAAGACAACCCAAAAATTTTATATCGAACAGAGTTTAAGATATACAGGCTTTAGTTCTGAGTCTTTTTCATGTAAGATTAACAATAAGTTGATAGTGATTATTGACTCGATTCTATCGAAATAAAAATGTTGATGTGTGGAAAAGTTGACATCATTATTGATTTAAGACAAACTTTACTTTAATTTCATAAAATCAGGAGTATATTAAGGATTAAATGAGAACCTTTAACAACATTAAAACCTTTGCTAGTTCTGTTAATGAGAATCGTCGCTTTCTCTTTGAAGTAGTGGGAGTTTCTCAACAGGAAAGCAATACATTAGACTATCCTATTCGTAAAAGTGGCAGTGTATTTATTGCTGTACCCTACGCTAGGATGAATCAGGAAATGAATCGGATTAACCGCCTTGGGGGTAAGATTATTAACATTACTCCCATTGATGGTCTAACTCCCGTTCAATCTCCGAGTCAAGGTTCTAGTACAACTACTGAAACACAACCCATGACTCAAAGCGAACCCAAAGCAAAAAAAGAAAAAAAAGAAGTAAAAGTTCCCGTTAATATTTATCGTCCTAAAAATCCCTATGTCGGTAAATGTTTAGAAAATTACGAGTTAGTAGCAGAAGGCGGTAGTGGTACTGTGCGTCATTTAACCTTCGATCTTTCTGCTGGTGATTTACACTATTTAGAAGGTCAAAGTATTGGCATTATCCCCCCTGGAGAGGATGATAATGGTAAACCCCATAAATTACGTCTTTATTCCATTGCTTCTACTCGTCACGGTGACAACAGAGATGATAAAACAGTTTCTTTGTGTGTGCGTCAATTAGAATACCAAAATGATGAGGGAGAAACCGTATATGGTGTTTGTTCTTCTTATCTTTGTAATTTAGAAGTTGGTGCAGATGTTGCGATTACAGGTCCTGTAGGGAAAGAAATGTTATTGCCCGATGATGAGGATGCAACTATCATTATGTTAGCAACTGGTACTGGTATCGCTCCCTTCCGTGCATTTTTATGGCGTATGTTCAAGGAAAGAGAATTAAACCCAGATTACCAATTTAAAGGTTTAGCTTGGTTAATTTTCGGTATTCCTTACACTCAAAACATTCTTTACAAAGATGATTTAGAGAAAATGGCGGCGGATTATTCTGAAAACTTCCGTTTAACCTATGCTATTAGCCGTGAACAACAAACTGCAGACGGTGGCAAAATGTATGTTCAAAGCCGTGTAAGCGAATATGCTGACGAATTGTTTGAGTTAATCCAAAAACCCAATACCCATGTTTATATGTGTGGTTTGAAGGGTATGGAGCCTCCTATTTCTGAAACCTTTACTGCTGAAGCAGAGAAAAGAGGTATGAATTGGGATGATTTACGCAAACAGATGAAGAAAGAAGAGCGTTGGCACGTTGAGGTTTACTAAATTGTAACTTAGTCTTAATGGTTTATGGTTTAGGTGTTAGGGAGATAAGGTATCAGGTGTCTAGTAGGGTGTTAGGGGTTGAATATATTCAACCCTTAGGGGGAATTTCTTTTTTATCTTAAACTCTGAACTCAAATTGATTGCCCTTTTGAAATCTATCTTAGATGTCAAAAGAGGACTCCCGTTCAATTTCTCCCGAAAAAATACCCTTGAAATGAACGGGGGATGAATTTTGACCAACAGAAAAATGGAGCGACATCTACATTTTGACACAAGTTTTGTAGATAACTTAAGATGTTAGAAAAGGTAAATTGTTTCCCAAATGTTGAATCTTTCCTACGAGTATAAACTCAAACCAAGTAAATTCCAGATCGAGCAAATAGAACACACGCTAGATGTGTGTCGCTCCATCTGGAATTTTGCGCTCTTGGAAAGAATCGACTGGATGCGGTCACGAAAATCACCTGTAAACGCTTGCTCCATTCAACAGGAGTATATTTTGTCACCTGAGACAAAATATCCTAATTACAATGAACAAGCAAAATCCTTGACTTTAGCCAGGAAGCAAAACAAAAAGATTGCGGACGTCAATGCTCAGGTTGAACAACAGGTATTAAGGACCCTAGAACGTGCTTTTGCGGATCGTGAAAAGAAAAATCTAGGTTTTCCCCGATTCAAGAATCTTAATCGCATGAGATCTTTCGTTTTCCCTCAAATGCTAAAGAATTGCATTAAAGGAAATCAAATTAAGTTACCCCAATTAGGTTGGGTTAAATTTAGACAATCTCGCCCCATTCCCGATGGTTTCTTGGTAAAACAAGCTCGGATAGTGAGAAAAGCGACAGGGTATTTTGTCATATTGTCCTTGCAGTCAGATGTGGATATTCCCCAGCCAATCCCTCATGGACATCCTAAAGGTTTGGACATCGGCTTTATCTGCGCTGTGGTGACATCAGACAATGAATCCATCCCTAGACCTAGGTTCTTAAATAAGTATTTACGGGAGTTGAAAAGACTACAAAGAATGCTGAAAAAGAAACAGAAAGGGTCTTGTGGATGGAAAAAGTTACAAAAACGTATTGCTCGGTTACATTTTAAGACTACTTCCCATCGTAAAGATTACCATTTCAAACTCTCCCACCACTTGGTAAAGGATGCAGGGATGATATTTGTTGAGGATATAAATTTCCGAATGTGGCAAAGGTCATTCTTGTCAAAATCTAGTGCTGATTTTGGTTTTGGACAGTTTATTGACATTTTGGAATGGGTTTGTTTCCGAACGGATACTTATTTGTGCAAAGTAGATCACCGTTACACAAGTCAAGGGTGTCCTGAATGTGGTGCGAGAACAGGGAAGAAAGACTTAAAAGAACGAGTACACCAATGTCCTGAGTGTGGTTACATTACAGGGCGAGATCATGCTTCTGCTTTAGTAATTAGGAATCGTGGTTTAGATTTAGTGGCGGTCGGGCAGTCCGTCCAAGAAAAGGCTAGTGGAGATGGTCGAGGCGGGGGCGAGTTTACTCGTCTAGCTACGAATCTGCGAAGCTAGAATCCCCCGCTCACAGAGTAGCTTGACGGGGGAGTGTCAATGATTTGAATCTGTAAGTACAAGATACGAGTATAATATTGTTTGACAAGTTGTACAGTAAATATTATAGATAATGAAAGGTTTAGCCTTATTAAGTGTTTCTGATAAAAGTGGTATTGTTGAGTTAGGACAAAAATTAGTAGAAGAGTTTGATTTTCAAATTGTTAGTAGTGGCGGGACAGCAAAAACTTTACAATCTGCTGGAATTCCTGTAACTAAGGTAAGTGACTATACTGGAGCTCCAGAAATTTTAGGAGGAAGAGTAAAAACTCTACATCCTCGTATTCACGGTGGTATTTTGGCTAATTTAGATTTGGAATCTCATCAGGAAGATTTAAAGGCTAATAATATTACTGCTTTTGATGTGGTTGTTGTTAATTTATATCCTTTTGAAAAAACTATTGCTCAGGATAACTGTACTTTAGCAGATGCGATCGAACAAATCGATATAGGGGGTCCTGCTATGGTAAGAGCTAGTGCAAAAAATTATCATCATGTTACTATTTTAAGTAATCCTGCCAGTTATGATGAATACTTGCAACAGTTAAGGGAGAATAAAGGTAAAACCACCCTTGAGTTTAGGCAAAAACGAGCTATGGAAGCCTTTGCCATGACTGCGGCTTATGATCAGGCAATTTGTCGCTATTTTGCCCAAGTTAACCCAGAATCAGCAAACTATTATGGTATTGGTGGAAATAAAATTACAACCCTTCGCTACGGAGAAAATCCTCATCAAAAAGCCAGTTGGTATCAAAGTGGAAATGAAGCAACGGGATGGGCTAGTGCACAACAATTACAAGGCAAGGAATTAAGTTATAACAATCTTGTGGATTTAGAGGCGGCGAGAAGAATTATTTGTGAGTTTCCTTCTGATACTCCTACTGCAGTAGTGATCAAGCATACTAATCCCTGTGGTGTAGCAACGGGTGAGACTTTGGCTACTGCTTATAATAAAGCCTATAATGCTGATTCTGTTTCTGCTTTTGGGGGAATTGTCGCTTTAAATCAACCTATTGATGCCCCTACAGCAACGGCAATGAGTAAAATCTTTTTAGAATGTATTGTTGCTCCTGATTGCACTGATGAGGCTAAGGCAATTTTAGGGAAAAAATCTAATTTGCGAGTATTATTATTATCCGATCTAAACTCTGGTAGTCAGGATAACATAAAAGCGATCGCAGGAGGTTTTCTGATACAGGAAAATGATTTAAGTATTGAATTACCTGAGTCATGGCAAGTAGTGACAGAAAAACAACCCACCCAAGAAGATTTAAAAGAACTATTATTTGCGTGGAAAGTGGTTAAACACGTTAAATCAAATGCGATCGCAATTACAAAAAATTGTACTACTCTAGGAATTGGAGCAGGGCAAATGAACCGTGTAGGGTCTGTTAAAATTGCCCTAGAACAAGCTCAGAATCAAGCACAAGGAGCTTATTTAGCTAGTGATGCCTTTTTCCCTTTTGATGACTCTGTCCGTACCTGTGGTGAAGCTGGAATTAAAGCCATTATTCAGCCCGGAGGTTCTATTCGAGATGAAGATTCCATTAAAGCGGCTAACGAATTAGGTTTAGTGATGGTATTTACAGGGGTACGCCACTTTTTACATTAAACACATTTTATTTGAGTTTGGAGTTAGGAAAGAGGTGTCAGATTTCAAGTTGCAGGTGGTAAAGGTTTAATATATTCAACCCTTACGGTTTTGGGTATTGGGGTGTTAGAGAGAAACAAGTAATGAGTTAGGAGTTAGTTAGGGGCGAATGGCCATTCGCCCGTACTGAAGTTATTAATTATCAACTATTTACCCTTGCCTTCCGGGGATAAAGGGGGATTTGCCCTTTGCCCTTTAAGACCAAATACAAAAAAGTACCCCCTAAAAAATTAGAAGGTACTTGCAGAAATTATGGTATTAGAGAATCAAGTTAGATGAAGTTATCCGTTGATAATGGGAGCAGAAATGGGTTCTGCACCAGCTAAATCTAAGGGGAAGTTGTGAACATTACGTTCGTGCATTACTTCGATGCCGATATTAGCGTAGTTAATCACATCAGCCCAACTTTTGATTACATGACCATTGCTATCAAGGATAGAATGATTAAAATTGAAGCCGTTAAGGTTAAAAGCAAAACAACAAACGGCTAGGGCGGCAAACCAGATACCAATTACAGGCCAAGCACCGAGGAAAAAGTGTAAGGCACGACTATTGTTAAAAGAAGCATATTGGAAAATCAATCTGCCAAAATAACCGTGAGCGGCGACAATATTGTAAGTTTCTTCTTCTTGACCAAATTTGTAACCACTGTTTTGAGATTCAGTTTCAGTGGTTTCTCTGACTAGAGAGGAGGTAACTAAACTTCCGTGCATAGCGGAAAATAACGCTCCTCCAAATACCCCTGCAACTCCCAACATATGGAAGGGGTGCATCAATACATTGTGTTCAGCTTGAAGCACAAACATAAAATTAAATGTGCCACTGATACCTAAAGGTAAGCCATCAGAGAAAGAGCCTTGTCCGATGGAGTAAACTAACAAAACAGCAGTAGCCGCAGAAACAGGTGCCGAGTATGCCACACAAATCCAAGGACGCATTCCTAAACGGTAAGATAATTCCCACTGTCTGCCCATATAGCAGTAAATTCCAATGAGGAAGTGGAAAATAATCAACTGGTAAGGGCCACCATTATATAACCATTCATCAAGAGTTGCGGCTTCCCAAATAGGATAAAAATGAAGTCCGATCGCATTTGAGCTAGGTACAACAGAAGCAGTAATAATATTATTACCATATAGTAATGCACCAGCCACAGGTTCACGGATACCATCAATATCCACTGGAGGAGCGGCAATAAAAGCGATGATAAAACAGGTGGTTGCAGTCAAAAGAGTAGGGATCATTAAAACTCCAAACCAACCGATATATAAGCGATTGTTGGTAGATGTGACCCACTGACAAAACTGCTCCCAAACAGATAATTGTTGGCTTTGTATCGTTGTTGTCATGTGTTTATGATTTCTTATTTAATTGTCTCGGTACAAATTAGATGATTCATTTATCACCATGTCTTTATATTACTAAATAGCGATATGGTTGTCAAGTAGAGAATGAATTTTTTTTCTCAAGAAATGTACAGTGACAAATTAAATGACGTAATAACAAATGAGTGTCACTTTAAAATAAGACTCTTCAAATCTTTATACATCAAAATCATAACTTGTCCCCACTCTAAAACGAGATGCGATCGCACATTAAGTAAGATTAACAAATTAGATGTCTAAAATTAGTATAAAACCATATGGTTTTTAAAATGTCGGCTATACTGTGACTAACTATAATCAACGCCTTAATGTCCGTATGGAAAGCAAACTGACTTTCAACGTTGGGAATCTGGATTGCTTTCTGCTTCTTAAATGACTATGGTAGTGATTCAGAAAGAGAGGACTTTCTTTATGGTAACTTGGAAAATATACCCGATGTAGAAAGTTTTGATATTTAAGCTATGGACATCTATCAACGATTAAATACCGATAGGACTTACGTTAATAGGATATGTCAACAATGGCAAATTGTCGAATTAGCCTTATTTGGTTCGGTTTTAAGAGATGACTTTAATCAAAATAGTGATATAGATTTATTAGTCACCTTTGCGGAAGATGCCAAAATTACCTTTTTCGATCTCGATACCATTGAACATCAATTCAGTTTATTATTTAATCGTGCCGTTGATGTGGTGACAAAAAGATCGATCGAAAATAGCCATAACTGGATCAGAAAAAACAATATTTTAAACAATTCTCAAATAATCTATGAACAGAAATCGGGAAGCAATCTTAGATTTAATAAAAGCCTGTAATTTGATTAGTGAACTACCCAAGACCGAATCGAAGATTACGGTGTGGGCTTCCTACCCAACAGATAGCGGTGTAGTGGATTTCTTACGTCCTCCTCTACCACGTCTTACATCTGGGCAATAGGCTTTATCCCCCGTATTTTATTGCTAAATATCCTCAAATTCCCTTTAATGCGATTCGGGGAATGCGTAATCGTGTTGTCCATGAATATAAAGAAGTTGATGTTCAAATTTTATGGGAAGTGACTCAATCTAATATACCTGAATTGTTAGCTCTAGTTGAATCTATTGATAAATTAGAGAATTAAAATCATAAAGTTAAATAAAAACACTTATTACTATTAAATCAATATCAAAAAAATATATTAATCATGGCTCAAATGATCCCTAGAAACTTTCCCTCAATAATAAAAAGTTATGCGGAAAAAAACTATTTGACATTTTTCATAAACACTTAAGTGATGAATACATCGTTTTTCATGGCACATGGTGGCAACACATAAAATATGTGGTTCAAGACAGAGAAGCTGATTTTATTATTATTCATCCCAAAAAGGGAATATTGATATTAGAAGTTAAAGGTGGACAAATTAGATATGATCATTTTAATAAAATTTGGTATCAAAATGAGAAAAGACTCAAAATATCCCCCTTTGAACAAGCAAAAGATATTAAGTTTAAATTTTTAGATTTTTTTTGACTTTCAACCTGTTCTAATTGCCAGTTGTTAAATTCTTGATAACAATCAAAATAAGGTTTATAAAGTACACTAGAAAAGTTATTATTTTCGCTTATTTTTATTTCTGTTTCTGTTTGTAAACGATAGGAAAAATATCTTTCTATTAATGTAAAATCTAATAATTCTGCAAGAACAATTATAAACATCTACTTAACAACTAAGTCTTTAAAAGGAACATAAATCATTCTTCTTAAGAACATATCGGATTTTGGCAAATAAAATGAAAATGCAGTATCTGCTTTATATGTTTCTGGTTTATCAAAAATTAATTCAACTTCCTTCCTTAATTGTTCTTTATTTTGTCTATAAAAATCTATCTCAATAAAATTACAAAATGAGTCTTGTTTTATTCTATAAAAAAATAGCAGATAAATAAGCTCTTTCAAAAGTTTCCGTATTTTTTATTTTTTCTTTAAAAAATTTTTTACTCATTAGATTATCAGTCTTTATTAATCTATTTTATTTACATTAATTCTCATGCTATAAAACTGCTTTTAACTTAGAATGAATCTGATCAATCCACAAAGGCACGATCAACTTTCCTTCCTCCAGAAGTTTGATCGCATCTTTCCGTTGATAAGGCAATAACTCAACAATACCATCATGAGCAATTACCATAAAAGGCTTCTTAAAGTCCGCATCGGTGAATGATGGCTCTTTTTCCCTCAAATCATTGAGGATTTTTTGTACTAAATTTGTCATAACGACACTAATCTATTACCGATGACAAATAATTTGTTACTGTACAATCGAACTTAGGTTGTATTAATTAAGATAACGGAGAGGGTGGGATTTGAACCCACGGACTGTTTCCAGTCACTCGATTTCAAGTCGAGCGCGATCGACCACTCTGCCACCTCTCCAAAAGATAGCCATTATACATTATAACATAATAATTAGACATAAGGGTAAAATCTTGGAATATCCCCTTAAAGCCTAGACACTAGATGTTAATATATATTCTATATTTTTTGTGATTTACATTTATTGATTAGATGCTCAGTAGTTTTGGTTATACATTACCTGTATTTGCCACAGCCTCAGCAGTGGCAGGTATTAGATATTTAGATAATAATTTGGAGGATAATTCTGTAGAAATTGATTTAATTAATCCACCAGAAAAAGCCATTATTCCTATTGAGCAAATCGCTAAAATTAGTAGTAATCAAGTATTAGCAATTACGAGATCTCAACCGGGTACAAATCTGGATATAACTCGCAATACTCCTATTTGGGGTTTAGTTACCCTAACTCCTAGTCAAGAAACAAAAATTATCATTGAAGGAGGAGAAGGGGTGGGAAAAATTATTGATTTAGGGGGAAAATCTGCTATTTATAATTATGCTCACAAACTACTAGAATTTAACATTTTAAATAATCTTAAAAATCATTCTTTAGTTGAAGTAAAAATTATTTTACCTGAAGGAAAAAAACTCGCAGAAAAGACTTCTAATTCTGCTTTTGGGGTAATAGAAGGGTTGTCTTTGTTGGGTACAAGTGGAATTTCTCAACCTTTGACGAGCAAGGAACAGTTAGAATTATATCAAGAGGAGTTAATTAATAAGAGTAAAAATCATGATCAATTGATATTTTGTATTGGAGAAAATGGTTTGGATTTAGCGGTTAAATTAGGTTTTAATCCTTCTCAATTAGTTAAGACTGCTAACTGGTTAGGTTCAATGTTAGTTACGGCTTCTCATGCAAAAGTTAAATCAATTATTCTTCTTGGTTATCATGGTAAGTTAATCAAATTAGCCGGTAATATTTTTCATACTCATCATCATTTAGCCGATGGAAGACTAGAAATTTTAACTGCGATCGCATCTTTTTTGGGGTTAAATCAAGATGTTTGTCGATTATTATTCACAGCAAAAACTACTGAATCAGCATTAGAAATTTTGCGAGAATTTGATAGAAATAATAATAGTAACTGGACTGAAAAAATATATAATTATATAGCTGAAAAAATAGCTAAAAATTCAGAAAAATATATTCTTAATCATAGTGATTTTCCTGTTAAGATAGGAGTTATTTTATTTAATCGTCAAAGAAATATTATTGCAAAATATCAATAAGTGAGTAAAACGATAATCATCTTATCTGAGTTCGCTTAATCTATCCTTAATCATCCCTATTTAAAATTAAATAACCTGAGTTTTGGATAAGCTAGTTTTGGATAAGCTGAAAGCATCCCAACTCGTAGTCAGAAAACCTTATAGCTTCTTAAAAATAAGAATAAAATTGCCTTAACCCGAACTGATTTAATTAATAACTCTGAACTCCCTAACACCTGCAACCTGACATCATCTTTTCATCAACCCCTAACTTAATGATTGACTGAATTTGTATGGACTACTTTTTAGTCTGTGGATTGGGATATTTAGGACAACATTGCGTAATCGCCTTAAAAAAATTTGGCGTGAAAGTAATTGCCATTGAAAAAAATCCTCCCTCTGATTGGGAAGTGAAAAATTTGCACGAATCTTTGGATGAATTAATTATTGGTGATTGTAGTCAACAGAATATTCTCTTACAAACTCCTATTAGTAAAATTCGAGCGGCTTTAATTGTCACAACTATTGAAAAAGTTAATATTGAAACTGCCATCGCAATTCGTGCATTGAATCCCCATACTCGTTTAATTGTAAGGAGCGATCGAGAAAATCTCAACTATTTATTAAGTAATCAATTAGGTAACTTTGTTGCTTACGAACCTAAACACTTACCAGCAAACGCCTACGCCTTATCCGCATTAGGAAAAGACACTATCGGCTTTTTAGACTTAGAAGGGGGCAAAATGAGAATTAATCGTTTACAAATGCCTTCTCATCACCCTTGGTATAGTTACAAATCCCTTGAAGAATTAAATACCCGTCACCGTCGTATTATTACCCATTATCGTCATAATTTTCCTGACACAGAGGTTAATTTCTATCAATGGAATCCTGAAGCTAAGTTGCAACCCCAAGATACCATCGTTTATGTGGAAACCGAAGATAACTACTTAATGACAAAGGGTTATAACAACAATTCATCCCAAAGAAAATTATTTCAAAATATTATTCAATACATAACCCATATTCAACATCGATTTAATCGCTATCTGAAAGAATTTTGGCAGTTGAATCGTAAACAACAAATTAGAAGAGTTGCTTTGGTATGTACATTAGTTGTTTTTTTATTATTAATTATTGGGACAATACTTTTCCATTTTTACTATCCATCCATTAGTTTTACTTCCGCATTTTATGTCACAGCAATATTGTTATTAGGGGGTTATGCTGACTTATTCTCTCCTTTTGAGCCTTTATCTAATTTACCTTCATGGTTAGAATTATTTAGTCTTCTTTTAACTCTAACTGGCACTGCTTTTGTGGGGGTTTTATATGCTTTGTTGACAGAGGCTTTATTGTCTTCTAAATTTCAGTTTAATAGTAAACGTCCTCCCATACCAAAAGAAAATCATATCATCATAGTTGGTTTTGGCAGATTGGGGCAGAAAATAGCGGAAAAACTACAGGAGTTGAAAAAACCTGTATTAGCAATAACTCTTAATTCTATTACAGATATATCTACTGCTTTAACAATCCCTTTAATCTCTGGTCATAATTTAAATGATAGTCTCAAACTAGCCTATTTAGAAAAAGCTAAAAGTATGGTAATTGTCACCGATGATGACATTATCAATATTGAAATTGCCTTACTGAGTCAAAAAATTAATCCTAACTGTCAGTTAGTTATTCGTACTAATGGAGATACTTTAACGGAAAATCTAGGTCAACTGCTACCTCATGCTACTATAATTGATCCCTACATAGCGGCGGCGGAGGCTTTTACGGGAGCGGCTTTTGGAGAAAATATCCTCGGTTTATCTCGTTTACAACGGCAAACGATTTTGGTTACTCAATATCACATTGAAGCGAATGACACTTTACAAGGTTTACTGTTATCCGAAGTTGCCTATGGTTATGGAGTGATTCCTGTCATCTATCAAAGTCATCTCGATGCCTCTAGCGTTACTTTACCTTCTGATGATATACGTTTAGCAGTGGGAGATTTATTGATTGTTTTAGCTACCATTGAAGGGTTAAAAGCCATAGAATTAGGCAAACCTCATTTAAGACAATGGCAGTTAGAAATTTTGTCCGCTAAGTCGAAGATGACTATTTTTGATGGTACAAGTGCGATCGCACGTATTTCAGGATGTTCTTTAAAAATAGCGAGGGAAGTTATGGATAATATTCCTTGTATTTTACCAGTAAAAATGTATCACCATCAGGCAGTAAGACTGAAAAAAATATTACACCAGAATCAAATTCAAAGCCATTTGGTAAGAGTTAGATAGACTTTCATACACCTAAACACTTTTTAAAAACTTTCTAATCGCTTGATTTCAGAATTAAAATTAATAGAATTTGACAAAAATAGTAAATAAATTGATTTTCTTAGTTTTTTTTAAATAGCTCAAACTCCTGTAAGAGTGGCTATTGACCCTTTCTCATTCCCTGCCTTAACCAGAAAACTTAAATGCAAACCAGTTTATAAATAACTAATGAGTCAATATTCAAAAAACCAAACTGTCAAACCTGCCACCTGAAACCTGAAACCTGAAACCTGCTCTTACCCGATATTTTTGCCGAAAAACGAGGGTTTTAATTGGGGGCAACCCACATCAAAGTTTGTCCATATTCCACAGGTTCGCCATTTTCTACCGCAATCTCCATTATTTGTCCAGAAACTTCCGCCTCAATTTCATTCATTAGCTTCATAGCCTCAATAATACAGACTACTTGACCATCAGAGATGCGATCGCCATTTTCCACAAAAGGAGGCTCACCCGGGGCAGGGGCGCGGTAGAATGTACCAACCATTGGGGAAGTGATAGCTAACCAATTATCTGTTTTTTTACTAGCAGAAGATTTTTCCGCAGGAGGAGTTGAGGGAGTATCTACCTCCACAGCATGATTATTTTCTTGAACGGGGGTTATAGATTGAGGAGGGCTTACTGGGGTAGCAATAGAATAGACAGCATTGTTACTGTAAGGAGAATTTTTTTGCAATGTTAGCTCAAAATCACCCTCTTTGATCGCTAATTCCGAAATATCTGTTTTTGCGATCGCTTCTATAAATTCTCGTAGTTGATTAAAGTCGATTGGCACTGTTAAATAATAATATTATTAATAGTTGTATTTACAATTTATTACAAAAAAGACAGAAAAAATAAATTTATTTAATCTTATAGCAATCAGTCTTAACCTATCAAATATCAGTACCATTATAAATAAAACACTGATAAATAAATATTATGGAGTTGATCTGACTGCTTTAGTTGAGAATGAAATATTTAATAAGGATTAAGAATTACTCTCTGCCTAAATAACTATCATTTCTAGTATCTACTTTAACTTTTTCGCCGATAGAAATAAATAAAGGAACCATAATTTGTGCTCCAGTTTCCAAAATAGCAGGTTTTGAACCACCTGTTGCGGTATCACCCTTCACACCGGGGTCTGTTTCAATAACTTCTAATACTACAGAAGTAGGTAATTCTACTTCTAAAACGGTATTATTCCAGAAAAGAACATTAACCTCCATTTCCTCTTTAATATATTTTGCTTTGTCTCCCACTTGCTCCTCTGAAAGTCTTGCTTCTTCAAAGGTTTCCATATCCATGAACACAAATTGATCTCCATCTTTATAGGTGTGTTGCATGGTACGTTTATCTAAATTTGCTTGAGGCACAGTTTCCCCTGCACGGAAAGTTTTTTCTACAACACTACCTGTCTGGGCATTTTTTAATTTTGTACGCACAAAAGCTGAACCCTTGCCCGGCTTAACATGGAGAAACTCAACAACTCTCCAAACACCACCATCCAATTCAATACTCACACCGGGGCGAAAATCATTACTAGAAATCATAAAAATTAATACTCTTTATCTTTAAATATTTATCTATTTTTAATTCATACTGGCTATAAAAATACCAAAACTATATTCTCTCAAAATGGTACTAATGACAAGTAACAATTAGTAATTAAGACAAGGCAATAGGCAATGGGCAATAGGCAAAAGTGTTTAATTAACTCTACCACCCCAAAACCCTAAGCCCCTACTTCCCCCTCTCACCCCCTCCCCTCATCTCCTCATCACCCTACCACCTGCAACCTGCAACCTCTGTCTCCCTCTTTTAGTCAAAGCAAGTGCGAATAATTAAGTTACTATGTATAGGAGTATTTTACTACTGAGCTTATAAAGCAAAAAAATATCGAACTATCAGGATTGCCATAATGGATGGATCATTTACTCTTACCCTACAAATAGTAATTACCGTTGTAGCGGGGATTAGCGCCCAAGTATTAGGGGAATTTTTTAAAATCCCTAGTATTGTTTTCCTGCTAATTTTCGGAATTGCGATCGGTCGAGATGGTTTGGAGTTACTACATCCAGAATTACTAGGCTCAGGATTAGAAGTGTTAGTTGCCCTTTCCGTTGCCATTATTTTATTTGAAGGGGGCTTAAATTTAGAGTTAAATAAAATCGGACAAGTATCAGGAAGTATCCGTAATTTAGTAACTATTGGCACTCTCATTACCTTTCTGGGAGGAGGGATGGCGGCTCATTGGTTTGCAGAATTTCCTTGGCAAATAGCCTTTTTATATGCCTCGTTGGTAGTGGTGACAGGTCCTACGGTAGTCGGTCCACTACTTAAGCAGGTTACAGTGGATAAAAGAGTTGCCACTTTATTGGAAGGAGAAGGAGTACTAATTGATCCTGTGGGCGCTATTTTAGCAGTGGTTGTATTAAATACGATTCTTAACCAATCAGCAAACTCTTTAGAAATTGTTTCTGGTTTGCTCTTGCGTCTTAGTTTTGGGGCGATTTTAGGAGGAATTAGTGGTTGGTTATTAGGCACTTTTCAAAAAAAAGCTAACTTCCTCAGTGATGATTTAAAAAATCTCGTGGTTTTAGCGGGAGTTTGGGGTACTTTTGGACTTTCTCAAATGATTATTAGTGAGTCTGGATTAATGGCAACTGTTACCGCAGGTATCGTTTTAAGGGCGGCGGGGATTCCAGAAGAAAGATTGTTATTGAGATTTAAAGGGCAGTTAACAACTTTGGGGGTATCCGTTTTATTTATTCTTTTAGCGGCGGATTTATCTATTGCCAGTATTTTTGCCCTTGGTTGGGGTAGTGTTGTCACGGTTTTAATTTTAATGTTTGCAGTGCGCCCGTTAAGTATTTTGGTTTGTACTTGGGGTAATGGGATGAATTGGCGACAAAAGTTTTTTTTAGCTTGGGTTGCACCCCGTGGTATTGTGTCTGCTTCTGTTGCTTCTTTATTTGCTATTTTACTTACTCAAAATGGGATTAATGGTGGCAGTTCCATTAAGGGTTTAGTATTCTTAACTATTATGATGACTGTCTTTTTACAGGGATTGACAGCAGGTGCGATCGCAAGATTGTTGAAAATCACTTTAGATCAAGCCTCTGGAGCAATGATTGTCGGTTGTAATCCTTTAGGAAGATTGATTGCTAGTTTAATTCAAGCTGAGGGAGAATCAGTAGTTTTAATTGATACAGATAAAGAAGATTGTGAGAGAGCAAAACAAGACAATCTCTCGGTATATGAAAGTAGTGCATTAGATCATGAACTATTAGAAAAAGCAGGGATAGATTCTTTTGGTACTTTTATCGCTTTAACAACTAACGCAGATGTTAACTTAATGATCACTCAAAGGGCATTAGAAGAATTTTCTCCGCCTCGATTATTCGCAGTATTTCCCAATGATGAAGAAAACAAAATCAAAACGAATAAACAAAAAATTAATCAAGCATTCATTTCTAAATTATCAGTTAAAGATTGGAATCAATATCTCAAAGAAGGACAATTTAAACTAGGTAAAACCATTATCAAACCTCAAGTTGAGTTACAAACAGTACATTTGAATAGCCTGATTAACTCAGGGGAATTACTACCTCTGCTTTTGAAAAGAAAAGGCAAATTGCAAATTGTTGGTGCTGGGGAGGAATGGCAACCTAATGATGAGATTATTTATTTACTTCACGACTCTCGCCCTCAACTTTTAAAACAACTGTCAGGAAATACGGTTTCTTCTCGCTTTAGTCTTAGTCAATTACCAGAAGTGGAGGAAATCCCTATTGCAACTTTGATGAAAGTAGTTAATTAATTGACGTTACGCACTTATTCATGTGTTAAGTTAAGGGAGGTTTCAGGTTTCAGGAAATAATAAATTTTCATCGATGGTGATTTAAGAAAAGGGCAAAGGGCAATGGGCAAGGGGCAAAGGAAAAATTAAGAATTAAGAATTAAAAACTCCTGTACGGGCGAATGGCCATTCGCCCCTAACTAACTCATTACTCATTACTTGTTTCCCCCTCTCACCCCCTCCCCTCATCTCCTTATCTCCCTACCACCTGCAACCTGCAACCTGACACCTGACACCTAACCTTGTCGGATATTTTTAAACCGAAATGAAGTTAATAACCCAACACCTTAACGCCTCCTTCTTAAGGAACTCAGGTGGAATTTTATTAACCAAATCTTAATTATTAGAGAAGTTCTAATTTTGACGGTACAATTAACTCTACAGATATTTGCTGAGATTAATTCACATATTAAATACGATTAATTATTAATTTTTTATCGATAAGTTATGGTTTATACAACAGGTTCAGTAGCAGAATTTATTTCTAGTGTTGAACCCTTTAATAATCTTTCCCGCAGTGAAATAGAGGTCATATCTCCCCATTTTAAGCCCTTAAAATACGAAATGGGGCAAATTATGTTGGTTAAGGATAATATTCCCCCTCATGTAGCAATTATTTACGAAGGTCAAGCTCGTTGTATTGCTTATGATCCTCGAAATAATTTACCTGTTAGTGTTCAGTTACTCAGTTATGGTAGTGTTATCGGTTGGGAAAGTTTAATGCGGGGCTTTTCGACAGAAACTGCGATCGCATCTACGGAGGTGGTTGCTCTAACTATTGATAGAGATAAGTTTTTAGATTTACTTAAACAGCATTCCAGTTTAAAAAATTATTATCAGCAAAAAGCAGGTTTAATCGAGGTATTTGATTTATTAGGCTCTCAACTGGTCAAAAAAGCTATTGCTCACGGAGATATTAAAGCCCTCGCTAAAGATGCCGTTAATAAAGCTCAAGTTTGTCATTTAGTGGCTGGAAAATGCGATCGCCTTCCAAATCCTCCCGAAAATCAGGAATGGGTATTAAGTAGCGGAAAAATCAACGGTTTCGACATCGGAGATATAGTCACAATAAATGAAAGTTTAACCCTAGAAACTAACTGCCGTCTTATTTCCTTGAGCATTCCCCAATCTATTCCCCTTAAAAATCAAAATGGGCAAGTAATAGAAAAAGATGAGGAAGAAGATTTATGGGCAGAAGAAGACAGAAAAGAAAACAATTCTCCTTCTCAAACAGCCATTACCCCTGCTGTATTGATGGATAACGAGGAAATCCCTTTAGCTGACCCTCAAATTCTACAAAAACAACCTCGCACTCTTCAAGCAGAATCCCGTAAACCCCTGAAAGATTATCCTTTCTATAGCGGTAGAAGTGAAGCCGAAATCGGTATTGCTTGTATGCGAATGCTATCTAAATATTATCGAATTCCTTTTCGGGGAGATGTTTTAGAACGTATTATTAAAGAGCAAGTACAAAGAAATGGGGCATTATCCCTTGATGTTTGTGGAGCTATTACAGAATTAATCGGCTTAAATGCACAACTAATAGGTGTTCCTGCCGGGGCATTTGGCAAACTCGAAGGAACTTTTTTAACTAAGTTGTCCGATTCTCTGGTTGTTGTCTATACAGCCAATGAAAAAACGGTCATCGTAGGCGATCCCACTTTAAGAGGAGTTAGAGAGTATAAAACCCTTGAATTTCTGGAAATGTGGGGACAAGAAGGGAAAGTTTTATTGTTGAAAAAAACAAAAGAAACCCCTGAAGAAAAATTTGGTTTAAATTGGTTTGTTCCTTCCATCATTAAATATAAATGGGTTTTATTAGAAGTATTTATAGCTTCTTTCTTTGTGCAACTATTCGCCTTAGCAAATCCTCTGATGATTCAAATTATCATTGATAAGGTGATTGTGCAAAATAGCCCCGACACTCTGCAAGTATTGGGTATATTTTTAGTTGTTTTAGCGGTTTTTGAGGCAATTTTAAGCACCCTGCGGACTTATTCCTTCGTTGATACTACGAACCGCATTGATATGACCTTGGGATCGGAGATCATCGATCACCTTTTAAGGCTACCACTCAGGTACTTTGAAAAGCGTCCTGTGGGGGAAATTTCCACCCGTATTAACGAGTTAGAGAATATTAGGTCATTTTTGACGGGAACTGCCCTAACAGTGGTGTTAGATGCTATTTTCTCGGTAATTTATATTGTGGTTATGTTTATCTATAGCCCTTTATTAACCTTTGTGGCATTAGGTATCATTCCTATTTTTGTGGCGTTAACACTAATATTTTCCCCTCTCATTCGTCGTCAATTAAGGGCAAAAGCCGAACGTAATGCTTCGACTCAATCCCATTTAGTGGAAATTATGTCGGGGATTCAAACGGTAAAAGCACAAAACATCGAGTTAAAATCCCGTTGGGAATGGCAGGAAAGATATGCTAGATATGTGGGTACAGGTTTTAAAACCGTTATTACTCAAACCCTTGCAGGTTCTGCTAGTAATTTCTTAAATAAATTGTCTCAGTTATTAGTGTTATGGGTGGGTGCATATTTGGTTTTACAAGGAGATTTAACTTTAGGACAATTAATTGCTTTCCGCATCATTTCTGGTTATGTTACCCAACCGATTTTACGTCTTGCTCAATTATGGCAAAACTTCCAACAAACAGCCCTTTCTTTAGAACGTTTAGCGGATATTGTTGATCATCCTCAAGAAGCAGAAGAAGATAGAGATAATATACCGATGCCTTTGATTGATGGTCATTTACAGTATGAAAATGTTTGTTTTCGTTTTAAGCCTCACGGTCCTTTACAATTAAACAACGTTAGTATCGACATTAACGCTGGTACTTTCGTGGGTATCGTAGGGGAAAGTGGGGCAGGTAAAAGTACCATGACAAAACTGGTTTCTCGCTTATATGAACCAGAATCTGGACGTATTTTAATCGATGGTTATGATGTTAACCGAGTAGAACTGTATTCTCTCCGTCGTCAGGTGGGGGTTGTACCTCAAGAGAGTCTTTTATTCGATGGCACTATTTTCGAGAATATCGCTTTAACTAATCCTTCTGCTAGTTCTGATGAAGTGATTCGGGCGGCAGAAATTGCTTGCGCCCATGAGTTTATTATGAATCTTGCTAATGGTTACAATACCAGAGTGGGAGAAAGGGGGGCTTCTCTTTCTGGGGGACAAAGACAAAGAATTGCGATCGCACGTTCTGTTTTACAAAATCCTCGGATGTTAGTCTTAGATGAGGCAACCAGTGCTTTAGATTACAATACAGAGGCTCAAGTTTGTCATAATCTAATTCATGCTTTCCACGATCGCACAGTTTTATTTATTACTCACCGTTTAGCGACTATTCGCAGTGCAGATTTAATTGTGGTGATGGATAGCGGAATTATTGCTGAAAAAGGAACTCATGATGAGTTAATGGCTTTACAGGGGCGTTATTATCATCTTTATCAACAACAACAAAAAGTTAAGAGTTAGTTCGGAGTTCGGAGTTCGGGGTTCGGATAAATTAAGAATTAAAAATTAAGAATTAAGAATGAAAAACCACGAATACTTATTACTTACTGATGTTACGCAAAAAGATAATTAGTTGTTGTTTTGAGGTATCAGGTGTCTGGTTTAAAGTCAGAAAAATTCACCCTTTTTTATTTTGACTTAGTTTTTCGATTAAACTATGTAACATTCTGCCAATTTCCTCACATTTGTTTAAAGTAACTTTTAATTCTTGCTCTTTAAGATAACCTCAGTTCGGTTTAAGAATATTGGATAAGGGTAGGTGTCAGGTTTCAGGTTGCAGGTTGCAGGTGTTGAGAGAAAGTAATGAGTAACAAATAATGAGTGTTCGGGGTTTTTAATTCCTAATTCTTAATTTTTCCTTTGCCCCTTGCCCATTGCCCTTTGCCCTTTTCTTAAATCACCATCGATGAAAATTTATTATTTCCTGAAACCTGAAACCTCCCTTAACTTAACACATCAATAAGTGCGTAACGTCAGTTACTTATTTATTACTTGTTTCCCCTTTTCCCCTCATCCCCTCATCACCTCATCTCCCCATCCCCTAACACCTGCAACCTGCAACCTGACACCTGATACCTAACCTTATCGGAAATTCTTAAACCGAACTGAGGTTAATTAAATTAGGTCTGCTTGATAAATAATCACTGCTAAAAGGGCAGAAAATATAGTAATTCCCGTTGCCACAAGGGGGTGTTGTCCTTGACTAACCGCATAAGATGTAATAATTCCTGCACCAATAGCGGCGGTTAAACCTGCACCTACTAAATCTTTTCCCTGATTATCTCTCATTTATTTTAGTGTTTTATGTAAATGTTTATTTTTATATAAATCTCAAGCTAACACCTTTTTTTTAAGGGAATAATCTTTTGTTAATAACATTAATAATTATCTATATTTCTTAATAATTTCACCTTTTTAATAATGTTTTCCAGATAAAATTTTAGGTGTTGCTGATTTTAGATGTGATTTTTTATTTAGGTGAGCAATAGGCAATAGTGATAATATTTTGATGTCTCAATTTTTGGTATAATTTCAGTACATTTCATACCATGATTGAGCAACGCTAAATTTTAATTACAATAGATTTTAATAAATGAAATTAATCAAAACAATTGATATAAATAAATATTGTTTGCTTGATCCTAAACAAACCATAGTAGATAATGGAAGGTAAAAGAAAATAATAGCGGGGACGTTAGTTATGGGATCTAAAGATGTACAAGTGTGTAATATTGCTTTGGATACGAGAATATTCCGTTCTCGAACTTGGGAACGCTTAAAGTTTGAGGTAGAATATGGCTTAAGTCGTGGTACAACGGCGAATAGTTTTTTAATCGAAGCAGACAAAACCGCTTTAATTGATCCTCCGGGGGAGTCTTTCACTGAAATATTTTTATCCGCTTTATCGGCAAGAATTGATTTAAAAAAGATTGATTATGTGATTTTAGGACATATCAATCCTAATCGTGCTTTTACTTTAAACCGACTAATTCAATTAGCCCCTCAAATTACTTTTATTGTCTCTAATACGGGAGCAAAATCTTTACGAGAAATTTTTGAAAACTCCTATAGTGAAACAGTTAAAGATTATTCTTTAAATATTATTTCCATCAAAAATGACTATCAATTAAATCTAGGAAAAGAGCATCAATTAGATTTTATTACTACTCCCAATCCCCGTTATCCTGATCAACTTTTAACTTTTGATAAAAAGACTGATATTTTTTACACAGATAAGTTATTTGGTTCTCATGTTTGCGGGGATCAAATATTTGATGAAGGTTGGCAAGTTTATTTTGAAGATAGACGATACTATTTCGACTGTGTCATTGCTCCTTACAGTAATCAGGTGAGTAAAGCATTAGAAAAAATTAAGCCTTTTTCTGCTCTGGTTTATGCCCCTAGTCATGGTCCTCTAGTGAAATATGGTTTACATGAGTTAACGGGTTTATATTCTCAATGGTTATCTGCTCAACAAAATCAAACTCTTAATGTTGCTTTGGTTTATGCTTCTGCTTATGGTAATACCGCTATTTTAGCTAATGCGATCGCACGGGGAGTTACTAAAGCGGGGGTAAGGGTAGAATCTATCAATGCAGAGTTTGCCGCTAGTGAAGAAATAAAAGAAGCGATCACCACTTGTGATGGTTTTATTTTCGGTTCACCGACATTAGGAGGTCATGCACCAACTCAAATTCAAAGTGCTTTAGGTGTTGCTTTAGCCACTGCGGATCGCAATAAGATAGTGGGGGTATTTGGTTCTTATGGATGGAGTGGAGAAGCCATAGACCTATTGGAATCAAAGTTTAAGGATGGGGGTTATCGCTTTGGTTTTGACACCATTAGAGTTAAATTTAAGCCCACTGAAGCAATTTTAAAAACCTGTGAGGAAGCAGGAACAGATTTTGCTCAAGCCCTGAAAAAACGCAAAAAGGCTCTAAAATCGAAGGAATCTGCCGCTAGTAATACCTTAACAGCCCGTACAGAACAAGCCTTAGGGCGCATTATTGGTTCTCTTTCTATCGTCACTACTCAAAGGGAAGAATTAAAGGGAGCGATGGTTGCTTCTTGGGTGTCTCAGGCAACTTTTACGCCCCCGGGTTTAACTATTGCAGTAGCCAAAGAAAGAGCGATCGAATCTTTGTTACCTATTGGTAGTCATTTTGTCTTAAATATTCTTGAAGAAGGGAAACATATCGATTTAATGAAACATTTTCTCAAGCCCTTTGCCCCCGGAGAAGACCGTTTTGTGAATATTAATTGGGAAACCGCCGACAATGGTAGTCCTATTTTAACTGATGCTTTAGCCTATCTTGAATGTGAAGTCAAAAATCGTTTAGAATGCGGTGATCATTGGGTATTATATGCGATCGCAACTCAGGGTAAATTACTTTCAGAAACAGGAATAACCGCTATTCATCACCGTAAATCTGGTACACATTACTAGAGAAGAAAGTTGTTTTGAGGTGTCAGGTATCAGGTGCCAGGTGTCAGGTTTAAAGTCAAAAAAATTTACCCTTTTTTCTTTTGACTTAGTTTTTCGATTAAACTATGTAACATTCTGCCAATTTCCTCACATTTGTTTAAAGTAACTTTTAATTCTTGCTCTTTAAGATAACCTCAGTTCGGTTTAAGAATATTGGATAAGGGTAGGTGTCAGGTTTCAGGTTGCAGGTTGCAGGTGTTGAGAGAAAGTAATGAGTAACAAATAATGAGTGTTCGGGGTTTTAATTCCTAATTCTTAATTTTCCTTTGCCCTCCCCCCTCTCGAGGGGGGATAAAGGGGGTTCGCCTCTTGCCTCTTGCCTTTTGCCTTTTTTCTCCATCATTCATAGATGAAAATTTATCCCGAACTCAGGTTAAGATAGCCTAATCGTCCTACAATCATCAAATGAGTTTCTAGTTCTTTGAGTGAGCCATTTGCCATAGAAAGATGACGGATATAATCACCCAAATGATTTCTCCCTTTTCCTTCTGCGATGTTGGCAGGAATTGAAACTGCGGCTCTTTGTATTTGATTACTTAAACCATAAATTTCTGTTTTGGGAAATTGAGACGTTAATTGATAACATATTACTACCAAATCCATTGATTTTTGCCAAACCGTTAAATCTCGATAACTTTTTAGTTCAATCATTTTTATTATTTCCCTTAAGGGGGGACAATAACTCTAAAAACCTTATAGGTAGCAGGTAGCAGGTGTTAGGTGTTAGGTTTTGTCTCCACTAATATTTATCATTATCTCTATTTACTCAATGGTTCAAATAATAGGCAAAACTATTGGATTATCAACATTTTGAGATAATATGTCGGGCTATTTATTTCGTAAAGACAAAATACTGTTCATGTATTTAAAACCTGCAACCTGAAACCTGAAACCTAAAACCTACCCTCACTGCAGTTTCATTGTCTCCCCGTCAGATTATTTCCTGAAACCTGAAACCCTCCTTAACTTAACACATGAATAAGTGCGTAACGTCAGTTAGATAATGTAAACATCAATATCTTGATAAAATTCTTGTTGATGTAATTCAACCTTTGATTGAGAGGAAAGCAATAATAACGCCCAAAAAACTCCGACTTTATCGGATTTTGTTTCTTGTTTATGACTTTGCCAATGGCTGATTAGTTGTTCTAACTTGATTTTATTCTCATTAACAGTAATTAAATTATCTCGGAGAAAATTATTGATTTGTTCAGCTAATTCGGTCAAATTTTCATTATGAGCTAAATCAGTAATTGTTTTGAGGGCTTGTTTACGGGTATAGCCTCTTTTTGTTTTATTTAAAGGCAAATTGTGGTCTATGGTCTTACTTTTCCCTTGTAATTCTTTTTCTATTGACTGAAGTTGGGCTATGAATTCCCCTAGAGTCACTTTTCTTTTGGCAACAGGTAGAGCAGATGTTCTTCTTTTAATTTTTTTGTCTAGTTCATTAATTTGATAGCGTTTTGTTTCTAATTCGAGATTATCTTCTATATTTGTTTCTGCCGATTCCTCGTCTTCTGGATTTAATTCACTAATTCTGGCAAGGGTTTCTGCTTTTAATAAAACTAATTTAGAAGCCCATAACATCACCTGCCCGGATTGAGATAAATCAGTTTCCTGCACAGATAGGTTATCGCTATCATTTATTCCTAATTCAGCTAAAAAACGGTCAATAATTTCAATTACTTTGACATCCCAAGGATCAATTTCTCCTGTTTGGGCTAGTTCTATCAATTGTTCTATTGCTTCACTGGCAGGACTTTTTGTTAATACCATCGGCTTTTTCTTGAAGTTAGATTTGGGCTATTTGGGTAGTGAGGAAATTTGTTGATTCTAAATTGTTAATTCTTAATTTCGTTTTATGGTTAAATATTAACCGTATTGATTAACTATAAGTAAGGACAATATTAAAAATGGATTTATCTCGTATTCCTGCTCAACCTAAACAGGGTATTATCAACGTTTTAATCGAAATCCCCGGCGGTAGCAAAAATAAATACGAATTTGATAAGGATATGAATGCTTTTATCCTAGATAGAGTTTTATTCTCCTCAGTCAAATATCCCTATGATTACGGTTTTGTACCTAACACTTTAGCAGATGATGGTGATCCTCTTGATGGTATGGTAATGATGGATGAACCTACTTTCCCCGGTTGTGTTATTGCCGCTCGTCCTGTTTGTATGTTAGAAATGATTGATGGAGGCGATCGCGATGAGAAGATTTTATGTGTACCCGCCGAAGACCCTCGCTATGATCATGTTAAATCTTTAAAAGATATTGCCCCTCACCGTTTAGAGGAAATTGCTGAATTTTTCCGTAGCTACAAAAATTTGGAGAAAAAAGAAACTCAAATTCTTGGTTGGAAAGATATTGATCAAGTTGCTCCTTTAGTGGAACAATGCGTTAAGGCTTATAAATAATGGGATTTAGGTGCGATCGCACTTAGTCATAACGGTAAGTTGGGTTAACGAAGTGTAGCCCAACACAAAAAATATAAAACAAGAAATCAATTTCTTGCTAATAGCTTAAACCCATTTCAATGGGTTATTTTTTTCGATTATCTTCTCATTCTACTTAAGATGCGATCGCATCAAATCAAAATCAACACTGTGAGCATCAAAACCAAAAAAATCTTTTCCCGTGTTGGCTAAAGTCACCTACAAGTTTTATGAGTTAAGATAAACTCGATGAAATAGTTGCAAAATTTTTTCATGCCTAATCAAGTAATTGTTAATTCCCCTTCCATCGTCCATGAATCTGTACATAGAATTATTCAAGTTTATCAAAATTATCATAGCACCGGGGAAGATCCAAAACCTAAAATTTTAGATCGTCATTTAATTGGTTTAACTACTAATCAAATCTGTTATTTAACCCTAAAACATAATAGCGATAAGTTAAAAGAAATTCGTTATTCTACGGAAGAATTAATGATTTTTCCCGCAGGAATTAATCATTGGGCAAGTTGGAAAAATTCCACAGGTATTTTTTTATCTATTGATAATAAATTATTCGATTCTTATGCCCAAAAACTACTAGATGGACAAACTTTTCAGTTAATTTCTCATCTTAAAATGAGAGATAATTTTTTGAGAGAATTAATAGGTGCGATCGCACTTGTTAGTAAAAAATCTAGTGAAATTGATGATTTATATTTAGAAAGTCTTTTCAGTACCTTAAGTTTACATTTAATCTCAAATTATACAGAGAAAAAAACAATTAATAAATCAAACTACGGTGGTTTAGCACCACATAAATTATCCATCGTAATTGATTATATCAAGAGCAATCTTAACGAAAAAATAACCATCGCCACATTAGCTAATTTATTAGCCTTAAGTGAATATCATTTTATCCGTTGCTTTAAAGAAAGTACAGGAATTAGTCCCTATCAATATATCTTAAAAGAAAGACTAAAAAAAGCTGTTGAAATGATTAAAAAAACCGATGAAAATTTAGCTCATATTTCCCTTATTTGTGGTTTTTCTTCTCAAAGTCAAATGAGTGTTATGTTAAAAAAACATTTTAATTTAATACCTAAAGATTTGCGTGATAGTTAAAGTAATTTAGACAAATAATTAGGTTTTTTTCTCTCGCAAAGGCACAAAGAGTATAGCAATCCTGAATGGGTTGTGTTAATTATTTTGTCAAAAAAGGCAACAGGCAACAGGCAAAAGGCAAGAGGGATGGTATCTTCGATGTTTTTTTCTAATAATTGATTTTTCACAAATGATTTAAGAGTGCTATATCATATATATCTTTCATGAATTTTAAGCTATCAAAGGAAATAAAAAAACCGCAAGAAAACATCTAAACCGCAATAATCTACAAGACAAAGATTCATCAATTATGGATACTTTCACTTAAAAATATTTGTGGTTACTGATAGCTATGGAAAACTTTAATCTTTTCTCTCCATTTTCACTCGGTGGTTACACTTTGCCTAACCGTATCATTATGGCGCCTATGACTCGTTTGAGGGCAACCGATGAGGGTATTCCTACGGAAACAATGGCTACATATTACGCTCAAAGGGCAACTGCTGGATTGATTATTACAGAATGTACCATGATTTCTCCTTCTGCCCATGGTTATCTTAACTGCCCCGGTATCTATAATCAAGCCCAAATTGACGGATGGAAGTTAGTTGTAGAAAAAGTCCATCAACAAGGTGGTAAAATCTTCCTACAGTTATGGCATTGTGGGAGAGTTAGCCATCCATCTTTACTACAAGGTGAAATGCCGATCGCACCTAGTGCCATTCCCGCCCAAGGACAATTACATACCCCTAATGGTAAAGTGTCATTAGAGAAACCCCGTGCCTTAAATCTCGATGAAATCCCTACCATTGTCAAAGAATTTCAACAGGCGGCTCTCAATGCTTTTCATGCTGGTTTTGATGGTGTAGAATTGCATGGTGCGTTTGGTTACTTAATTGATCAATTTTTACAGGATGTTTCTAATCAACGTACAGATGAATATGGAGGCTCGATCGCCAATCGTAGCCGTTTTCTGTTAGAAGTAGTAGAGGCGGTAATAGAGGTTTGGGGTGATAACAAAGTGGGAATTAAATTATCCCCCACTAACACATTTTACGGAATGTTAGATTCTAACCCCATCCCCTTATTTACCTATGTTTTACAAGCACTAAATCAGTATAATTTAGCTTATGTTCATTTAATGGAAGCTAGTGAGATGGATTTACAAAACGAAAATGCCATACCATCCGTCTTAGACACTTTTTCAGGCTTCTACAATGGCACAATTATTACTAACGGTGGTTATGATAAAACCAAAGCAGATAAAGCTATTTCCTCTCAAAAAGCCTCATTAGTATCTTTTGGGAGGCCATTTATTGCTAACCCCGACTTAGTGGAAAGATTAGCCATTAATGCACCTCTAACAGAAGTTAACATGAAAACTCTTTATGGTCAAGGAAATCACAATGCAGAAGAAGGATATACCGATTATCCCTTCTTAAATTAAAGATTAACTAACCTAAGACGCATTTAACTTACATTTTTTATTATTCTTGGGGTTTAAACCCCTTGCCTTATGATTCAACCCCTTACCCATTGCCTATTGCCCATTCCCCATTCCCCATTCCCTATCTCAACCAGACAACTTATAATGCAAACTAACTTATCACTAATCAATAACTTTTATTTATGGGACTTTTAATTGAAGGTGTTTGGCACGATCAATGTTATGATACCACTGCCACTCAAGGCAAATTTGTGCGTCAAGCCTCGCAATTTCGTAACTGGATTACCCCCGATGGCAGCGCCGGTATCACGGGAAAAAGTGGTTTTAAAGCCGAATCAGGGCGTTATCACCTTTATGTGTCTCTAGCTTGTCCATGGGCTCATCGTACCTTAATTTTTCGCAAATTAAAAGCCTTAGAAGATATTATACCAGTTGCGATCGTACATTGGTTCATGGGGAAAATGGTTGGACATTCGCCCAAGGAGAAGGCGTAATACCTGATCCATTATTTGAGGCACAATATCTTTATCAAATATATATCCAAGCTGATCCTAACTATACAGGAAGGGTGACAGTTCCCGTCTTGTGGGATAAAAAAACTCACACCATCGTTAATAACGAATCCTCTGAAATAATCAGAATGTTTAATAGTGCCTTTGATGATATTGGTGCGAAAGCGGTGGATTACTACCCTTCTCATCTCCGAGAAGAAATAGACGAGGTTAACGATCGTATTTATCATAACATTAACAATGGGGTTTATAAATGCGGTTTTGCCACCACTCAACAAGCCTACGAAGAAGCCTTTATCCCCTTATTTTCCACCTTAGATTGGCTAGAGGAAAGATTGTCAAAACAAAAATACCTTGTGGGAAATCAACTCACAGAAGCCGACTGACGCTTATTTAACCTGAGTTCGGGATAAATTTTCATCTATGAATGATGGAGAAAAAAAGGCAAAAGGCAAGAGGCAAGAGGCAAACCCCCCTTATATCCCCCCTCGAGAGGGGGGAGGGCAAAGGAAAAATTAAGAATTAGGAATTAAAAACCCCGAACACTCATTATTTGTTACTCATTACTTTCTCTCAACACCTGCAACCTGCAACCTGAAACCTGACACCTACCCTTATCCAATATTCTTAAACCGAACTGAGGTTATTTACTACCTTAGTGCGTTTTGATGCAGTCTATGTCGGGCATTGTGAACTACTACCCGACCACTATCGCTGAGTCGGGAGCTTCATCTTTTCTCTTATCTCTAATGGCATTTCAGACATTTGATAATGACAATGAGAGCAAGTTTTAGAGCTAGGAAACCATCTATCTATCTCCACTAATAACCCACCTTTTTGCTTGAGTTTATAGTCTAGGAAGTTGATAAATGTTCCCCAACCGACATCAGTTATTGCTTTTGCTAATTTGTGGTTACGAACCATACCCTTGATATTCAGTTGTTCAACGACTACCACTTGATTATTATTCACAATGTGTCTAGGGTTAGCATACTTACTGGTTTTTTTGCCATCATGAACAATAGCAAAATCCTTAATTCCTAAGTCTATACCACAAATTTTTCCTGTCATATTTACTAATGGTAATTCTTGTTGGGTATCGAATAGGATACTAGCAAAATATTTGCCAGTGGGCGTTTTGCTTACTGTTACAGTCTTAATCTCACCTTCAAATATCCGATGAATAACTGCTTTTACTAAGCCTAATTGCGGAATTTTGAGACATCCATCAACTATCGAGACATTTTGGGGATATTGACAAGACTGTTTTCCGTGATATGACTTGTATCTGGGGTATTTGGCTCTACCTTCAAAGAAGTTTTTGAAAGCCTTAGTCAGATTAAGAGTCGTTGATTGCAGACATTGTGAGTAACAATCTCCTAACCAAGCCGTATCTTCCTCTTTTTTTTAGCTTAGGGAGATACTTATTAAGGGCTACTTACTTTAGTGCCTTACCTGTAGCTTTATAAGTGTCAATACACAAGTTTAGAGCGTAGTTATACCACCAACGACAACAACCCATAACCTGAGATAATTTCTTGGCTTGGGTTTTGTTGGGATAGATTCTGACTTTTATCGCTCTGTGCATTGAGGTTTATTGCTAACTTAGGTTGCCAATAAATTTATTATAAGTAATGATTTTGGTTTTGTTTAATTTCTCGCCACTCCTGCTTCTCTTGCCGCTTTTTTCACCGCCTCCGCTACCACTGTGGCAACTCTGGGATCAAATACAGAAGGTACTATGTGTTCTTTATTTAATTCTTCTGTAGATACTAAAGATGCGATCGCACCTGCGGCTTGAAGATACATTTCGGTGGTGAGGCCTTTAGCACGACAATCCAATGCACCTCGAAAGATACCGGGAAAAGCCAAAACGTTATTGATTTGATTGGGGTAATCACTTCTACCAGTGGCAACAACGGCGGCTATATCTTTGATTAATTCGGGTTGAATTTCGGGGATAGGATTCGCCATCGCAAAGATAATGGTATCTTTTGCCATTGTTTTCACCATATCAGGGGTTAAAATATTGGGGGCGCTAACTCCGATAAACACATCCGCATCAACCAACGCATCCGCTAAAGTGCCTCCTTTTTCTACTGCTAAGAGTTGCTTCTCTGCATTGAGATTTTCCCGATCTTTACTAATAATACCCTTAGAGTCACAAAGTGTAATATTATAACACTGAGCTTGATTCAACAAACGGGCGATGGCAACCCCTGCCGCCCCTGCACCGTTGATAACAACTCGAATTTTGTCAATTTCCTTCCCAACTAATTTGAGGGCATTAATTAACGCCGCCATTGTTACTATGGCTGTACCATGTTGGTCATCGTGGAAAATGGGAACGTCTAATTCTTCCTGTAATCTTTTTTCGATTTCAAAACAACGAGGTGCGGCTATATCCTCTAAATTCACCCCGCCGAATACGGGAATGATATTTTTGACAATGGAAATAATTTCTTCCACATCCTGAGTGGCTAAACAAATGGGAAATGCGTCAATATCTGCAAAGCCTTTAAATAACATCGCCTTACCTTCCATTACCGGTAAAGCCGCCTCCGCCCCTAAGTTACCTAAACCTAAAACAGCACTACCATCAGTAACAATAGCTATACTGTTGCTTTTAATCGTCAAAGAAAAGACTTCTTCCGGTTTTTCCGCAATCGCTTTACAAATTCTACCAACTCCGGGAGTATAAGCCATTGCTAAATCAGAGGAGTTTTTAATCTCAATGCGATTTTCGATGCGGATTTTTCCCCCCTTATGCAATTCAAAGGTGCGATCGCTCACTTGTAGTATTTTTACATCTTCTAGGGATTTAATGGCGTCAAGAATTTTATCAGCATGGTCACTACTAGAAGCATCAATCTGCAACTCTCTTTTTACTGTCTGTAAATTTCTCTCTATCAGGGTTATATTCCCTAAACTTCCTCCCACAGATGCGATCGCATTTGTAACTTTAGCTAAAGCACCCGCACGGTTTAACAATTCTAAATGTACCGCTAAACTAAAACTAGAACTAGGAGTTAAATCTGTCATGAATTATGTTTACTCTTTTAATTTAATAAATATCTTCTATAGGTATCTTTTGAATTTTAGCCGAAACCAGTGCCAGAAACGAGTCTGTTTGTTAACAAATAACGACTTAATTTATCATATAAAAATTAAAAATTAGTTTCCTCCAATACTTGCCCCTCCTCTCTCCTTATCTATTTTTCTTTCTACCGCCGACTCTAAGTTATCATTGCCATCATTAGACATTTAGGCAGAAATTGCTACCCATAAGAAAAAACTAATAAATAGCACCAAAATAAAAACCAAAAAATTTAAACAGCCTATATTACTACGCAATCCTCGAATTTGTTTATCCTGTTGGGCTATTTTATCGCTTAATTGCTCATTCATTTGTATTACTCTCTCAAGAATAGATTTTTCCTTAACATCAATAAGAGAATAAACTTGTCTATTATTAGAGATAAATATATCATTTAATTGAACAAATTTTTCTTCTAATTCAATAATATTTTCAGACTCAATATATAATCTATCTTTAATTTTTAAAGTTTCATTATAGTAGCTATCCAAAAGGTCTAGTAATTTGCTAATATTATCTGGAATTTGCTTATCTTTATCTTGAAATTTGAGCAATTCTTTTAATAGTAAATCAGATGGTGAAATTTTACTTATTATTTCTCCTTTTGCTTTTAAAATCCAAGATAAACCATTCGGTAAAATATCGATAGTGGCACACCTTATCAAGGAAAAATTATTACCTATATCTAAAAAATTACCATGAAGGATAAATACAAAATTGATATAGTTTTGTAAACGAGCAAAATTGAATTTTATATTACCATTAGGGAGTAAATAATAATTTTTGATTCCTTGATTTTCTAATAAAATTACCCAATAATAACCATTATGTTGATAATCTAACTCAACCTCCTCTATTTTTTCTCTATAAGTTTTAGCACTCAAAGAAACTGGTGTAGCGTATTCACTTAATATCTGAGGTATGTAGTTATAAATATTGATTAATTCTTCTAATCTAATATTAATTGGTTTTGGTTGTTTATTTAGTTTTCCTCCCGTAACAATAATTCTGTCTGCTTTTTTCTCTAATTTTTTAAGTTTAATATTAATTTCATGGAACTTTTTATAAATTTCTTCTAATTCATTCAAAATTATTACTCCTTCACTAAATTAAATTTATTCTTCCCTATTTAGCAATATTTGACTATTTTATTTTGACTTTATCACTATTAATCTATAAATTATTGATTCGGATAAGCAAAAAGCAAAGATAGTTTTTAAATAAAAATATAATGGTTTTTCTACAGTGGTTATAATAAATTAATAGAAAATAACTTCTATAACGTTTATTAAATAGTGTTAATAGTAAAATAAAAGCTAAAAATTTATAAATTATTATTTAATAATTCTCTTTTCCCCTTCTTTCCTAAAAAGGGGACATACAGAGAGTTTTTCCAGATTCACTACCTAAATTAATCATTTACACACTCAAAGTAACAGAGCCTAATTTTTTAATGGCAACTTCTAAAACACAAAAAAATCGCCCCTAAGGAGACGATATTCTATTTGTTATTCTACACTAATTCCGTAACCGATTAAAGTAGTTATGACAAATTAATTATTTCTCAAAAAAGATTTCGGTCAGGTTAAATCAAAGTTAAAAGTTGATAAATTATTATTTCATAACTCTGTTTTCCTCTTCTCCCCTCCTTTTAAGCAGGGTTTTTTCAAAGTCAGGGCAAAATTATCTTGCCCTCAACCCCAACCCCTCTCCCACAGTAGAGGGGAGCGTTTTTTCTTAATAATTGATTAAATTAAAATGGTTCTTCAGAGTGTGGTTATGATAAATTTAAGAAAAACGGGACTTCTATAACCTTTATTGAATAGTGTTTATAGTAAAATAAAAACTAAAAGTTTATAAATTATTATTTAATGATCCCCTATTGCCTATTGCCTCTTGCCTACCAAACACTAATAATTTACACGACGAGAAGTGATAGAGCCATTAAAATTAATTCTTAACCAAATTTCGCCAAGCCTTTAAATGATTTCCGTCTCGAAAAATAATTGATTTTGCTAATCCAAATCTTTCCATCACATTCAATAAAATAGAGACGTTTTCTTTGACTATTTCCAATGAGTAAGGGCAATTCTGAAAATCGAGACAAATCACTGTGCGAGAATCCCAAGTTTCCCTATGAATTTCACATTCATTCGGTAATATTTCAACTAGAACACGAAAACGAGTTAATACTTCTTGCTCAAAATCATAACTAGTGGACTTGAAAAAGGATTGTGACTCAGACATAAAAATCACCGAAAAAAGGTTTCTAACTTAAACCTAACACTGTTTATTGAAGATAAGGATAAAATGTTAATAAAAAATTATTTCAAATTAGTTACGAAAGAAGAAACGATATTTACTTTGTTATAATTTTCCTAGATTTGTTTACAAAAATTAACACTAAAAGCGATTCCGAAGGGGTCGGCTACGTAGCACGCATCTATAAAATAGCCTAAGATAGCCTAAATTATAAGTCTATGTCATTTCATCTTTCCACTTGGTCTGTTAAAAATCCTGTTTCTGTCTTAGTTTTATTCCTTTTCTTTAGTATTTTTGGTCTATTTTCTTTTTTTCAACTAGGAATAAATGATCAACCTAATATTGATGTACCGGTGGTTCAAGTTACTATAACCCAAAGAGGTGCAGGACCTGAGGAGCTAGAATTTCAAGTAACGCAAAAGGTAGAAGATGCAGTGTCTAGCGTCAATCTTATCGATAGTATCTCTTCAACGGTTAATGATGGACGTTCGGTTACTACCATTAATTTTGAACTAGAAGCAGATGCAAATCAAGCCACTAATGATGTGCGTAATGCCATTGCCCAAATTCGTCAGGATTTACCCGCAGATATAAACGAACCCATTGTCCAAAAATTAGAGTTTGCTGGAGGTGCGATCGCAACTTATGTAGTATCTTCAGAAAAAAGAAGTGTGGATGAATTAACAGATTTGGTGGATCGGCGTATTGCTAGGGATTTGGCAAACGTGGATGGAGTAGCACAAGTAAACAGAATTGGAGGCAAAGATAGAGAAGTTAGAATCGACTTAGACCCTGCCCGTTTACAGGCTTATAATATTACAGCTACAGAAGTAAATGAACAAGTACGCAACCTTAATCTTAACTTATCTGGGGGGCGATCGAATCTAGGAGAAGGAGAACAAAATATTCGTACCATTGGCAGTGCTCAAACCGTCAGAAATTTAGCGAATTATCCCATTATTCTCAGTAATGGTGATACCATACCCTTAAAAAATTTAGGAGAAATTAGAGATGGTTTTGCCGAAGCCCGTCAATCAGCTTATTTGAACAATGAAGCTGTAGTAGGATTTTCCATTTTGCGCAGTACAGGAAGCAATCTTGTCACTGTCGCCGATAATGTTGAAAAAAAACTAGAGCAAATTAAGCAAAATCTTCCTGATGACATCAACATAGAACTAATTTTCACCCGTGCCACCGCCATCAGAAATTCTTATGAAGGTACTATTGGCTCTTTAATTATCGGTTCAATTTTAACGGTAATTAGTGTCGGTATTTTTTTGCGGGATATTCGAGCAACTTTAATTACAGGTTTAGCCCTACCATTATCTATTATTCCCACCTTTTTGGTGATGCAAGCCCTTGATTACACCCTCAACGGTATGACATTACTGGCTTTAGCTTTGGCTATGGGTAATTTAGTCGATGACGCTATCTGTATGATTGAAAATATTGACCAACATTTAAACATGGGTAAAAAACCTTATCAAGCGGCAATGGATGCGGCAAGGGAAATCGGTTTGGCGGTAGTGGCTACCACCGCAACCATCGTGGCAGTATTTTTACCCGTTGCCTTTATGGGGGGAGTGCCGGGGCAATTTTTCCAACCTTTTGGAGTAACAGTAGCAGTTGCAACTATGTTTTCTACCCTTGTGGCAACTACCATGACTCCCATGTTAAGTGCTTATTTGCTCAAATCTAAACCTGCCCACAAACGATATAATCATCATGATATAAACCCTTCAGGAAAATGGCATCCTTATCGTAGCCTGTTAAAATGGGCTTTGCGTAACAAAATTTCAACCCTTTTAATCGCCCTCATCTTCTTTATTGGCAGTTTACAGTTAATCCCTTATATTCCCCAAGGTTTATTTACCGAACCAGATCAAGGTTTGAGCTTAGTAGAGGTGGAATTGCCTCCCGGAGCAAGTTTAGAAAACACGGAAAAAATAGTTTTTGATGTTACTAACAAGTTAACAAGTCAAAGTGCAGTAGAAAATGTTTTAGCAAATATTGGTGAAAATGATGTCAGTAATGCTTTGTTATACGTCAACTTATTGCCTAAAGAAAATAGAGAGGTTAGTTTACAGGACTTTCAATCACAGATGCGTCCTATATTTAAACAGATACCGGGAGCAAGAGTTACTTTTCGCTCTCAAGGGGCAGGAGGAGGCAGTAAAGACCTTACCATTGTCTTAAAAAGCGATGATGGGCAAATTTTAACCGAAACTGCCCAAGAATTGGAAAAACAAATGCAGTCTATTCCCGGATTAGTGGAAGTATCTTCCAGTGCTAGTTTAGTTAAACCAGAAATTATCATTCAACCAGACTTAGCAAAAGCAGGAGATTTAGGAGTTTCTGTAAATGCGATCGCTCGTACTGCTTCTTTAGCTACCATTGGCGATAATGATTCTAATTTAGCAAAATTCAATCTGCGCGATCGACAAATTCCCATCAGAGTGCAAATTAATCCAGAATATCGTCAAAACATAGAAACTATCAAAAACTTAAAAGTGCCTACCAACGATGGCTCATTAGTCACCTTAGATAACGTTGCTTCGATTCGTTTAGCCACAGGCCCTGCGGAGATTCAACGCTACAACCGACAAAGACAAGTAGAATTAGGAGCAAATTTACAAGGTATTTCCCTCGGCGATGCCCTAGAAGCGGTGAAAGCCCTACCTATTATGAATCCTCTGCCTTCTGAAGTGTCAGAAGAACCCGCAGGAGATGCAGAAATTATGAGAGATGTATTTACTCGTTTCTTGAGTGCAGTATTTTTGGCTATTAGCTGTATTTATGCCATTTTAGTCTTACTTTATGGTAATTTTCTTTATCCCTTTGCAATTCTTGCCGCTCTCCCCCTTTCTATTGGTGGTGCATTATTAGGATTGTTAATCACCCAAAAAGAGTTAGCCTTATTTGCTCTAATTGGGATTGTCTTACTATTAGGTTTAGTGACTAAAAACGCTATTTTGTTAGTGGATTTTGCCCTCTCAGGGATGAAAGAAGGAAAATCTCAACGGGATGCTGTTATTTATGCAGGTGTTTCTCGATTGCGCCCCATTGTTATGACCTCTATTTCAACTATTGCGGGGATGTTACCTATCGCTTTAGCTTGGGGAGCAGATGGAGAAGTCAGAAGTCCAATGGCGATCGCTGTTATTGGTGGTTTTACAACTTCCACTCTTTTAACACTAATCGTTGTTCCTGTAATTTTTTGTTATGTGGATAACTTTATTCACTGGCTAAGTAAATTATGGAGAAATGAACAAGCAGAGGAAGTACAACAAGTTTTAAACTTAGAAGAAACCCTAAATAAATAAAACAACTGACGTTACGCAGTCCAATGAGAAATTAATAGTTACAGCCGTCAGTTGACTACTAAAGTTCAATATTTCGAGGGGGATAGTGAGTAACATAGTAACATCTGTAAAATAATGTAGAAAAATTTATCAGAAAACCCCAAAAAAACTTGCCAAAACAAAAACTAATCGTTAGAATATAGAAGTGACCAAAAACGGCAGGATAGCTCAGTTGGTAGAGCAGAGGACTGAAAATCCTCGTGTCGGCGGTTCAATTCCGCCTCCCGCCATAATCTATACTTATGCAGTAATTTGATATTCGTTTCAGTTAATTAAAGCCTTTTGTCAGGCAAAATTACGCATTTTGAAAGTTAACACAGTTGGAAAATTTAATTGATAATAATGTGTAAAATTCCTAAATAATTTCTAGTTGATTAGTTATTAGAAAAAAACTCAAAGATACTATAAATATTGTTATGTAAATGTTTGCTTCTTATCTTTGAGTACACAATAAATAACACAACTCAGATAGGATTGCTATATTTATTCATTATTCATAATTTTAATTTTTCTTTTCTATGTCCAAAACTATAGTTGTCAAAATTGGCACTTCTAGCTTAACCAGACTGGAAACAGGTAATTTAGCCCTTTCAACTATTGCTAGTTTAGTGGAAACTCTCACAAATTTACGTCAACAAGGTAATCGGGTTATTCTCGTTTCTTCTGGAGCGGTAGGAGTAGGCTGTGGGAGACTTTGTTTGACTGAACGCCCTCGTAATATTAACATAAAACAAGCGATCGCAGCCGTTGGACAAGGAAGATTAATCAGAGTTTATGATGATTTATTTAGTAACCTCGGACAACCCATCGCCCAAATTCTCTTAACTAGAAGGGATTTAATGGATAGAAACTCCTATGTAAATGCAAACAATACTTTTAATGCTTTGTTTGAGTTAGGAGTAATTCCCATCGTCAATGAAAATGATACTGTTGCTACGGATGAATTGAAATTCGGAGATAATGACACTCTTTCGGCATTAGTAGCGAGTTTAGTAGAAGCGGATTGGTTATTTTTATTAACGGATGTGGACAAACTTTATTCGGCAGACCCTCGTATTGTACCCTCTGCCGTTCCTATCGATCTAGTTAATAGTGACGAATTTGCCCAACTGGAAATAAATGTTAGTGAAGGAGGTAGTGGTTGGGGTACTGGTGGTATGATTACAAAGTTAAGGGCGGCAAAAATTGCTTCTAGTGCTGGAGTAACGACGGTTATCACTAACGGAAAAACACCCTATAATATTAGCAAAATTATAGCAGGAGAGGCGATCGGGACAAAATTTACGGCTCAACCAAAAACAGAAAATGCTCGTAAACGTTGGATAGCAAATGGCTTAGTTTCCACGGGTAGAATCCATTTAGATGATGGGGCAGTTAATGCTCTTTGTAAACAAGGAAAATCTTTACTGGCGGCTGGAATTACTACTATAGAAGGCAATTTTAGCGTTTCTGATGCTGTGGATCTCATCAATTCTCAGGGAGAGATTATCGGCAAGGGTATTGTTAATTATAGTTATGATGATTTAGATTTAGTCAAAGGGCAAAAATCCGCCAATATTTCCCAGATTCTAGGTTATCAAACCCCTGAAACTGTTATTCATCGAGATAATCTAGTTATTTTTGATAATTAATCTTAGTTCGAGATAAATTTTCATCGATGAGTGATGGCGAAAAGGGTAACTTTAAAAAAGCAATGGGCAAAATTATCTTGCCCTCACCCCCAACCCCTCTCCCACAGTAGAGGGGAGCGTTTTTTCTTAATAATTGATTAATTAATACTTAAAAACTCCTGTATCTGTTACTATTTGTTAACCTGAGTTTTGGATAAGCTGAAAGCAGACCAACTCGTAGTCAAAAAACCTTATAGCTTCTTAGAAATAACGATAAAATTGCCTTAATCCGAACTGACTTAAACAAGGGGCTTAAGCCCCTTGCTAAAAACCCCTACCACCTGCTGTTCCTGCAACCTGACACCTGACACCTAACCTTATCGGAAATTCTTAAACCGAACTGAGGTTATTTGTTAGTTTCAAAAATTGACATTTTTGAGAATGAAAAAACCCTGCTTTATCTCCCAGAGCTGTTTCATTCTAAAATTTTTGGTTAAGAGAGATTAATAAGTAACGAGTAATAAGTAATGATTTTTGATAATTTAAAATGATTAATTGATTGTTTTAAGATTTTTTACTATTACTTAAAATCTACAAGTCAAAAATCCCCCCATCTCCCTCTCCCCTTATCTCCCGCTCTTTTTTTTCCTCGAAAATGAAACAGCCCTGCCCTTTATCCCCCCTGGGAGGACAAAGGTAAATAGTGAATAATTAATAAATCAATAACTCCGAACTCATTTCCCCCCAATCTCCCAAGTCTTTATCACTCACGATAATCTTTTGAGCTATGGGGACTTTTGAGGGTAAATTGGGCGATGAAAATACCAATAATTCCTAAGAAACCCATAATATAAAAGCCATAAGTATAACTGCCAAACAAATCTCGCATCTGTCCGACAAATACTGTGCCAATTAATGCACCTATACCATAAGCGGTAAAAACAATACCATAGTTTTGAGCATAGTTATCAGGATTAAAAAATCGGAGTGTCATTGTCGGTGCCATGGCTAACCATCCTCCTAAGCAAAACCAAAATAGGCAAAAGGCAATTAGATAAGTTGCAATATCTCCTGCTTGAGCAGAAATCATAAGGGTACAAGCTATAATTATGATGGTAAAAGATGCGATCACGAAGTGGCGCTGCGCGATCGCAACTTGACGAGGGGAAAAACGATCTGTTAACCATCCGAATAAAGGGCGACTGATGCCGTTAAATAAAGCAAATAGGGAAACACTTCGAGCGGCAAAGTTAGAGTCAATCTGGATAATTTCTTCTCCCACAGGGCTAGAAATTCCAATGGCACTCAAACCTACTAATGCACCAATGGCATAACAAAACCATAATCCATAAAAAGAAGGGGTTTTTAACATGGGAGTGTAGTTAACCATAACAGAAGCGTTATTTACAGAGGTAGAGGAGAAAGAGAGATTCCAATGGGAAGGTGGTAACTTAAGTGCGATCGCCATTGTGGAAATAATGATAATAAAAGTAATCCCTAAAATTCTTAAGGTTGAGTTAACTCCATAAGAGATAATTAATTGATTAGCTAAAGGTGCGCTAATAAGCGGAGAAAGTCCAAAGCCAATGATTGTTAAACCCACCGCCAAACCTTTTTTATCAGGAAACCATTTTGCTACCACTGCCATCGGCACACCATAGGCAATACCAACCCCCGCACCGGCTATTACACCATAACTAAGAGTCATTAAAGTAATATTAGGAGCAAAACTAGCCAAAATATAGCCTGCACCAACTATCAACCCTCCTATGGCGGTTATAACTCTTGTGCCAATCCTAGTAATAAAAAAACCAGCAATAGGCATTAAAATTGAATAAGACAATAAACCGATAGTGTAAGGTAATAAACTTTCTGTAGCAGTTATATTTAATTGTGTTTCCAGAGGTTTACGAAAAATACTCCAAGAGTAAACACTACCCAAACAAAGCAAAACGATTATTCCCACGGGAATTAATAACCATCTACCTTGTTTTGCAGGAAGGCTAAATAATTTTAAATCTACGCAACTATCCATTTAATCAGTTAAATAAATGTATATATTATTTATTTTAATCTATTCATAGGCAATAAGTGATATAAACTTCTCAATTGGTAATTAACCTGAGTTCGATATAAAATTGTCTGGCGGTGGTGGAGAAAAATCAAAGTCATAATAATTTACAGAAAACGTATGTTTATTGATTTTCCTCTTTTCATTTTTTTGCTAAATCATCAATGCTAGAGAAATATAACACCTGATACCCGTCAAAATCAAACATTCTTGCTCAACAACTGAGGTAAAAAAAATATTCCCCCCTTTGATTCCTTATAATTTTGGGAAGTGAGGGGAGGATTTTAGATGACTAATTCAGGATTACTATATTGAGGAAAGACTAGAAATATCAATCAATGGTTGTCCATTTAAAAAGTAATTATCTGGATTGGGTATTATTTCTCCGTCCCATAATCCATTAAAGCCAAAAGAAATCGAGCCGTTAACGGGTATTTCTTCATTCCATGATAGGTTAGATACTAAATAGCGATCGCTGCTAATTTGTTTTTGTTTTCCATTCCAAAGAGAAGTTAAGGCAAATGAAGAATCAAATTCTAATTCCCAACCTTGAATCGGTGTTTCTCCCTGATTTGTAATGGTAATAGAGCCGGTGAAACCATCATTCCAACGATTATCTACTTGGAAGTTAATTAAAATATCTCGGTCAGAATTCAATGAATTATTTAGGGTTTGAGCATTATTAGAATTTTCAGAGGACTCTAAAGCAAACAGCGACGTTTCTGGATTATTATTTTCCATGGTAAAAGTACCAGAAGACGAAATCCCCCCGTTATCAATCAAAAGATTATTAAGAAGATTTTGTTTATCGGTGTTAACGGTATTCCAGTCATCTTGAAGAATACCTCCAGTATCGCCAGAGTTGGGATTCCATGACCAATAAGTCCAGTTAATGCCGTTACTTCCTTCCCCTAGATAGTTTATTAGTTCTTCTAACCAGAGGCGATCGCTTCTTGTTTCCAACTTTGTCCCAAATTCTCCTAGTAGCACAGGAGCAATATTTTCTTGATGAAGATAACCCCAATGACGATCCCACAAATCGGGCAAATTTTGAGGATAATCAGCACTATTAAACCACGATTGGGGATAAACCGAAGCAGGATAATCATGGGGAGCATACACCAAGCGATTCGCCACGTTAAGGCGCACAGGAAAATCTTTTGCTCCCATTAAATTACCACCCCACCAGTAATTTTCGCCGTTATAGTTTTCGATACCTTCCACAAAAATCAACCAGTCAGAATTAACAGAGAGAATGCCATTTCCAGCCCTTTCAGCCGCTAAACGCCAATCTGTAGCTATATTTCCACTACCCCAAGTAGCCGAACCATGGGGTTCATTATGCAAATCTGCCCCAATAATTGTGTTATTCCCACTATAGCGTTGAGCTAACATCTGCCAATCACTAATCCATCTTGCTTCAGAATATTGATTGGTGTACCATAAAGAAGATTGAGACTCAGCACTAGGACGATGGCGATCGAGGATTATTTTTAAGCCTATCTGTCCTGCATAGTCAACAACTTTATCCATGATTTGTAATCCATTAAGCCCCTGCAAATCTGGATTGAGACTATAATTAATACTATTGGGAACACTGCCAGAATCAAAAAGTTGGTTAGAAAAAGGAAGTCGGATGGTGTTATATCCTAAATCCCTCATCTGATCCATCATATCCCGATAATTTCTTGCCCATAAACCATGGGGAGTAAAATTACTCGTTTCCAACCCAAACCAGTTAACTCCGCTAATCCGGAAGGGGTTTCCATCGGGGTCAATAATTTGATTACCCTGAGTTTGCCATCCTCCCTCGGCAGTAAGTCCCCCTTGTAAAATAGTTGCGATTCCTTGTCCATCTTCGATGGTTGCATTAACAGGGGAAGATAAATTTAAGCTCAACGTCTCATTATCTTCTAAAATGCTATCATTAAAGATATTAACTGCGATGGTTTTACTTGTTTCTCCAGGGTTAAATACCAAGTTTCCGCTAATAGCTTCATAATCTAAACCGGCACTAGCAGAATTATCCTCAGTACTATATCTTACTTCTACTAACCTTTGACTAGGTTCACTCAGGGTAACAATAAAATTAGCGATGGTATTATTTCCTTCAGTAACATTTACATTATTAACCGTTAGAGTAGGTAAAACAACATTTCCCTCCGTATCTTCAAGGGGAATACCATTAAATGAATAGTTACTAGGCTCAGGAATATTTCCTTGGGTCCATGCGCCATTAAAGCCAAAAGAAATCGAACCATTAACGGGAATTTGTCGATTCCAACTCAGATTGGAAAAATTATAACCTTGGCTATCATTGCTATTATTATTAGCATTCCAAACATTAACTATTTCAAATGGTGCGTTAAAACCTAGTTGCCAACCATCTATAGGGTTTGTTCCTTGATTAGTAATGGTAATCGTACCGGTAAAACCACTATTCCATTGATTATTGACGGTGAAATCAACAACTATATCACTATCATTTTCTGAAGGAGGATTTTGATCATCATTGATAATATTTCCCAGTGCTTGACCATTTTCAATTACTGCCCCTGAAGCATTGTCAAGAATGACCTGTAATGTCTCATTCTGTTCTACTAAATTATCGCCATATACTGGTACAGAAATAGTTTTGGTTGTCTCTCCTACAGCAAAAGTTAAAACCCCCGACATGGGTTCATAATCTTGAGATGCTGTTGCTGTTTGATTTATGGTGCTATAGTTCACCGTAACGGTTTGATTACTTCCCGAGTCAAGAGAAACTGTAAAAATAAGATAAGATAGTCCTTGATTACCTTCTGTTACTGTGGCATCACTAATAGTTATACGGGGAAGAGGATTTTCAGTATTAACACCCTCACCATTGAGTATAAAGTTAGTTGGTTCGGAAAAACTTGTGTTGAGAGGTTTCCCAATAAAACCAATGGAAACAGTTTCTTGAGGAGATATATCACGATCCCAACTGGGATAACTAATGGTATATTGATTACCTTGACGATTTATAATCGTGCCATTCCAAAGATCTGTAATTTCAAAATCTGCACTAAAAGTTAAAGTCCAATCAGAAATTAACAAGCTACTGTTGTTTGTGATTGTGAGTTGTCCTTGAAAACCTGAACCCCAATCATTAACTAGAGCAAAATCAACGGTATTCACCATTTATTCTCATTCCTTAAGTGTGAGTTTATAAAGATAGAGTGTATAAGCAGTCAGTCATACTATTTCTTTAGAGAATATTTAGTTAAGTAAAAATTATGATATTTATTTGCTTCTCTAATTATTACTCAAAATCTGAGAATCTTATATTAACTAAACCTCACACAAATTAGCTTTTCTATTATCATATTAATACTTTTTAATACTTAATAGCTAAGAGTTTTAAACATTACTCCAGAAAATTACTGACTTTTTATAACTGTTTCTATAATGACATTTTTAAGTAAAAAATGCTGAACGGTTATCTCTAATATTTTCGATGAACCGCTCATGATTAAATAATTTTTAATATTTTTTATTGAAACATTGTCATCTAACTAATGAATTTTTGATGATAACTGTTCTCTTCTTTCCAGTTTTTTCTCTCTATTTTCTTTATAAATAATCATTTTTAATTAATAGTATTGATTTAAAAGCATAAAATTTTAAAAAAAGATGGGTTTTTACCCATCCTATACTTTCTTAAAATATTTAGCTATTTAGTGAATTTGATTTAATTGACGCAAATAACTAGCAACAGAATTAATATAACTATCGTCGTTAATTTTGTCAGCAGATAAACGTCCATTATCAATACCAATTTGCACTAACTTTTGAGCAGTTATTTTACCTGTATTTACTTGATGAAGAAATAAACCTGCAGAGGGAATACCGCTATCTTTAAAGTAACCTTGATACCCTAAATCTACTAAATTATGAGGATTCGTCTCATAGCCTATAAATCGAGAATTCTGACTTTTCATTGCTAAATCATTAGCATAACTTGGGTTTACCATTAAGATCAACATTGAAGTGTAAATGACACTACTAATTAAGTTTTTCATGACCGTCTTCTCCTATATATTTATACTTTCTTGTTTCTTTTCTTATTTATTATTGTGGAGTCTGACTATGAAATAATGATGAACAAAAGTACAATTTTAAATGAATTTTTTTTACTATTTATTAGTCTTTAATAAAATATGAACTAATTTTTTTTTAATAGTTAATCATTTTATATTAATTAGAATATGTTATGATCAACTGCCCTTCAGAATTTGGTTATAATAAAACATTAAATCAGTTGTACAGCAATTATATTTCAGTTATGGTATTTACTTCCCCTTAACTTCTCTTAACAAACAGGAGAATAAGAAGATATGGCACACAATTTATATCATACTAATATATATAAAACTAGAAATTAAATCTTGATTTTTAACCGCCAATTCAAAAAGTACGATCGCACCTACAATAATAAACAAAATACCCATACTTCTTTCCAACAATTTTTGAGACAATTTAGAGGCAACCATTGAACCAAATTGCGCACCAATTAAAACACCCGGTGCAGTAAAAATAACTAAACTTAATACTGTCATCAACTCATCATTTCCTGCTTGAAGAAATTGTAATACATGACCTACCGATGCGATTAAAGCAGTAATAGCCACGATAAAAACACTGGTAGCCACTGCCACCTGAGAAGGCACTTTACACCGTTGAATCAAGAAATAACCATTTAACTCCCCTAACCCCGTAGATACCATGCCTAAAAATAACGCCCCAATTCCCGAAAGTAATCGCCCCTCAGTGGTATTGGCTATGGTATAACAAAAAGTTTCACCATCATTGCTAGTGAGACAAGTTTGAGGATTTTCTCTCGAATGACTAGCTATATTTGCGTCTAAAACTTCTATTTCTTCTGATTCAGGATTACTCAAAAAACTTTGGGCGATGACAAATAAACCTACTCCTAACATCGCTTTTAAAGCAGAAGGGGAGATTAATTTACCCAACCATGTACCGATTAAAGCTAAAGGAATCGTGACAATTAACAGTTTTTTTCCTAACTTAAAATCAATTAATCCTTTGCGAATATAAGCAAATAAACCACTAGAAAAACCAAATACTTCCGTAATTAAACCAGTACCAATAGCAACTTCTGGCGGTAATTTTAACACAAGCATAAATAACGGAGTAAAAAAAGTCGCCCCCTCAACTCCCGAAGCCATAGCAATAGTAGCGATGACGATGGAAAAAGGAAACATATACCAATATTCAAAGTTCATCGTAATCACATAAAAATAACAAAATTTCTAATTTTGGGTTAATACTATCATCTCATCATCATTAAGTAATTCAAATTCAGAAGAGTAATTATCAATAGTTTGATGCACATTAGTTAAACAACAACTACCTTGAGGATTTTTGATTTCACAAGCACAAAGTTGAGCTTTCATTTTCGCTTTAATGGAATTTTCCACATCATTTTGTTGAGTTTCTTTTATTTTTTGATAAATACTTTCTCTAGTCCAATTAAAACAATAACAAACAGGAATATTTTTGCTTTTATCTTTTTGATAAACAGGTACTTTCAATTCTTCAATGATAAAAATTTGCCCTTGTTGATTAAAATAAACAATTGGACAATTTTCTTCACCACAAAAAAAGTAATTAAGAGTTGTATTTAACTTAGCTAATACTTCAGTTTTAAGTAAGTTTTGAAGAGTAACAATTTTGACTGGCTTTCCTTTTTGTTGACAAACAAAACAATTAGACATTTTCAATCTCAATTTTTAAAGCGTGATGATTTCTAGGTAATCCAATTCTAAACCAAATAAAAGGCAAAAGAGGATTAGGAATGACATACATCCAAGCAATAAATTCTTCTTTATAATCTTTAACTTTAAGATGTAGCCAAACATATAAAAATTTATAAATACAAAATCTGGGTATATAACTAAATTGAAAACCAGTGGTTCTTATGTATTTAAGACGAATATAATAATTTCCCTCAAAAGCCATAAATCCCCAACCTTCAAACCCTCTTGCAATGATTTTGCTTGTAGGAATGTGAGTAATTGTAATTAATTTTTTATTCTTTTTATTCATCAAATAAATAAACTCAAAATAGTATTTTATCGAGGTTGAATATTATTCAACCCTTGAACTTGATTTAACCTTTAACAAGATTGAAAAAAGCCTTTTAAGGCTTACTACAAACTTTTTAAAATATCAATAATTTCTTGGGGATCAACTCTTTTGGTATAATCTGTATCGACAAAACTATAAATAATAGTACCATTTCGATCCACAATATAAGTGGCAGGAAGGGGTAAGGTATAGGAGTCATCGCCGTTAGATTTAGGTAAATCAATGCCAAAACTGTGGTAGATATTACGCAAAATTTCTGGTACTGTAAAAACTAAACCAAATTCTTTCGCCACATTGTTACCGACATCGCTTAAAACTTCAAAGGTTAATTCTTGTTTTTCAATAGTTGAGAGGGAATTGTCGGGAGTTTGAGGAGATATAGCCACTAAATTTGCCCCTGCTTCTTTTATTTCTGGCAATCGCTGTTGTAAAGCCTTTAATTCGAGGTTACAATATGGACACCAACCTCCCCGATAAAAAGATATAACGGCTTTTGATGTGGCTAAAATATCACTGATATTAATTAATTTACCTGTGCTGTTAGGTAAGGCAAAACTAGGGATTTTATCGCCTTTTTTCAAGGCTTTTTCGCTGATTTGAGAGTCAATTAATTCTTGAGCAGTTTTTGCCATAATTTTTTTAACATCATCGGATAATTTTTGTTGCATTTGTTGGGAAAGATTGTTTAATTCTTGTTGTAAATTCATTGGTTAATTACCTATATTTTATTATTGAAAATAAGTCGATATTTTTGATTAAAAAATATCAAAAAAACTGGGATAAACGAAGGCAAAAGCAGTAGAACTAGGGATAATTTTTCCGTCTAATTCTTCCACAATCACTGTGTTTAATTCGGTATCCCAACGAGCTTTGACAGTGCGATCGCCAAATTTGACGGTTTTTTCTCCTAATTTTTTTAATTCTTCATGGGGAAATTGTTGACTAATACCAGAAAAACTATTATGGGGTGTTTTTTGATTTTCTTCCCAAATATAACTAACAATGGCTTTTGGATGCAGTTGCAGTTGTTCTTGATTTCTGACAGGGAAAATCAATTTAGTATCAGTGTCATAACTGCCATAAGGGTAACGAAAATAATCCCGATTATGCCCGGTTTTTGTCGCTAAAATTTTACTATCTGGATATTTTTCTAACCAGTCTCCGAGGGTTGTTTTAACGGCAGCTACTCTATTTAAGGATGTATTAACATTTTTGCCCACTACTCCCAATGCCCAAGGTTGAGAATAAAGAGTATCATCGCTGCGATCGAACATTACTAGACAACTTTGATAGAGTTTCCCAGAAACTCCGAAAGTAGTATTACCCCTTTCAAAAGCAACAATAGTATCACATAAAGGACAATAGGTAATTGTCAGGTTAGTACCGCCTACGGTATCATTAACGATTTCGTGCCAATTCATAATACCTAAAGGATAGGCTTTAGCTTCCCCATTAACTACTACACCAATTACTAATTCATTTTGGGGAAAAGGAGTTGTTTGAGAAGTATCAAAAACGGGATTATCAATACTAGGAATACCGTCTTTAGGAGGCCCACCATTAAGAAGCTGACTTAATTCAATACGAGTATTTTTAGCAGGATTTAAGTTTTGGCTTCTAATATCTGCTAATTCCTTAGTTTGATCTTGGAAAATACCTGTTAAGGCGAAATAACGCAGTTTGAAATTTTCCACTCCTCCTGCTTGATATATCAATCCGAATAAGATAAACCCTGAAAAAGTCAGGCTACCCAAAGTCATTGTAATAATTTTCCTCATGATTAAAACCTCAATCAAATGACGAATATTTTTTAATTCTTCTTCACTAATTCCCATATTTAATAAGGCACGAGAATGGGCGCAAACGCAATATTCAGTACTATTATCCAGAGAAATTAATACGGCAATGGTTTGTTTTAATTTTGGTGATAATGTTCCCCCTTCCATAGTTGCCCGAAATTTTTGCCAATTAGCTTTTAATAAAGGGGGATAATAAGCGTAGGTTTTGAAAAGATTGGGAATCATCCCAAATTGATTTTCTATTTCTGTTAATATTTCTTGGGCTTGGTCAGAAACTTCAGTTTTTGCTAAGGGTTTTAAATAAGACATATTTACTTAGTTTGAATTATTGGTCAAAGTTAAGCAGAAATTCAGGCGAGAAACCTGACCTTTCCTCGAAAATGATAAAAGTTTCAGTAAAACTTCAAAAATTCATGTCTAGTTTTAACTGATTAAATCTTGATAGAATTTTTTTGGTTTTAATCCTGCCACTTTTTCTTTAACTTCATTTCCCTTGAGTAAAACCACAGTAGGAGCACTTCTGACCTTAAATTCGATCACAATTTCTACATCTTCAGTCATATCAATGGATACTAACTCAAAATCATCAGGGCGATCGCGCTTCAACTCATCCAAAATAGGGGCTAAAGTTTCACAAGAAGGACAATGAGGAGCAGTAAACTTAATCAAAATAGGCTTATCAGATTCTTGACGTAACTGAGTTAAAACTTCCGCACCATGTAAATTAGACATAAATCTTACCTCCAAAAAAATAAGTGGGGTGGGTAATACCCACCAAAAAAATAAAGTGTCAATAAATAGTTTTCACGGTTCACAAACACCTAACTAAACTAAAGAAGGAACAGAAAGAGAACCCTTTTGAGATAACCAACGTTCCGCTTCCAATGCCGCCATACACCCAGTACCTGCGGCGGTGATAGCTTGGCGATAATGGTGATCTTGTACATCCCCTGCCGCCCAAACTCCCTCAACATTGGTAGCTGTGCTTTTACCTTTGGTGATGATATAACCTTGCTCGTCGAGGGTAATTTGCCCTTGAAATAACCGAGTGTTAGGAGTATGCCCGATCGCATAAAACAAACCATTCACAGAAAACTCAGAAACTTCTTTTGTTAGGGTATTTTGCACTTGAATCCCTTGCAAGATTTCATCCCCATAAGCCACTACTGGCACAGTATGCCAATGGATTTTGATTTGAGTATGGGCAAAAAGACGCTCTTGCATAGTTTTAGAAGCACGGAGGCGATCGCGCCTTACCAATAGATATACCAAAGAAGCATATTTAGTCAAATAAAGAGCTTCTTCCGCCGCCGAATCCCCACCACCCACCACCGCAACTTCGGTATTACGAAATAAAGGACTAGCACCATCACAAATAGCACAAGCAGAAATACCATTATTCCAAAACTCTTCTTCTCCAAGAATATGCAAACGTTTAGCCGTTGCCCCAGTGCAAATAATTACAGCTAAAGCCTGAACTTCTGTTTCATCCGCAGTGATAATAAAAGGGCGTTGAGAAAAATCAACCTTAATCACATCTTCTCTAATTAACCTTGCACCCCATCTTTGAGCCTGTTGTCTCATTTCCTTCATTAAATTTGGTCCAGTAATACCTTGAGCAAAACCGGGGTAATTTTCTACCTCCGTTGTAGTCATTAACTGCCCTCCCGGCACACCACCAACACTAAAACCTTCAAACATCAGGGGATTAAGTTGAGCTCTCCCCGCATAAATCGCCGCCGTATAACCTGCAGGACCAGATCCGATAATCACTAAATTTTCTACCATAATTATTTAACCTCCAAAAAACCATTTCGTACCAGTGAACAAATAATAAGCACCTGTCATCAACAAAGCCACACTACCGAAGCGAATAATACCCTCAGAATGTTTCAACAAATTATTACTCTGTTTGGCTAAACCAGTAAATAAACTAGCTAAGAAAATCAACATGGTATAACCCAGAGCATAACTAACCATAGTTAAAGTCGCTAAAACCTGAGAACCAGTAGCCGCCGCCGCCGCTAACACTGCAAACAACACAGGACTAGCACAAGGAGAACTCACCAAAGCAAAGGTTAAACCCACCCCAAAAGGACCTGCTTTAGGCAAATTTAACTCTGTTTCCGGCAGATTGATTTTTATAACCCCCAATAACCATAAGCCCATTACTGCCATAATTAAACCGACAACGATGTTAATATAGCCTCGATATTCCACCATTACCGCCCCGGCAAAGGAGGAAACTAAACCGAATAAACTTAAAATTACTACCGAGCCTAGTACAAATAAACCAGCTTTTTTAAAAGCATCCCAACGGGATTTAATTTTCAAAGTACCGATATAACTGAGGTTAACGGGGAGTAAGGCAAGGATACAAGGAGAAACACTAGCAATCAAACCACCAAGAAAAGCAAGGGTGATTAAAATTAAAGGATTAGCGGTATCCTGTTGCTCAAACCATTCTTGATAACGATTTTCCACCAAAGAAATAAGTTTCTCAATGGGATGACTAATCACAGGGCCTAAAGTGAGAACGACGATTAAGGCGATTAAACCCAATCCGAGATAAAAGAGAAATTTTTTAGTATTATGAGAAGGAGAAGACTTGATTTTCTCCTTTCCATCAGGGGGAATTTTTTGAATTTGAGTCATGATGAGAAAACTTCCTAAAATTAAAACGACAATAGAATTCTGTTAAAAAGATTCGTTTCTGGTTTTGTAGTAAGGGCTTCAGCCCTCCTTTTTCCAAATTTGGTTGATGTCTAATACTAAGTAAAAAAATTATTGACTAATTGCTTTATCCAAAACACTTTGATAGTCTTCAATATTCGGGTTATTACGATGTTGAGCGAGAATTACCCCAGTAGATGGTTCAATAATTGTTAGCATTCCCGTTTGAGTTTTGTTTTCTGCTAAAAATTTTGCTAAACCTAATTCTTGAGCTTTAGCTTCAGCTTGAGCAGTGGTAGATTTATCACTCATGTCAAAGACAACAAAATGAACCTTATCAGCATAATCTTTCTCTAGTTGCGAAAGAGTCAGAGCAATATTTTTACAAGCGGGACACCAACTAGCATAAACATCAACAAGAACGGGCTTTCCTTGTAATTCTTGAGCTAAGGATGCGCCCACAGTTCCGGCTTTACCAGCACAAGGGTTTTTACTAGCACAAGGGTTTTTACCAGCACAAGGGTTTTTACCAGCACAAGGGTTTTTACCAGCACAAGGGTTTTTACCAGCACAAGGGTTTTTACCAGCGCAAGGGTTTTTACTAGCACAGGGGTTATTCTGTATCTCTTGAGTTTCAGTTGCTGAATTAGTTTGACTGACATTTGGATTGACGCACCCTGTTAAACTAGCGATACTCAGAAGGGAAACTATAGATACAAAGGAAAAAAATCTAATTTTCATGGGCTTTAAGATGTATTGGAAAAAGTCTGAGATACGTTTTTGACAAAATTCCTCAGACTTTGAACAACAGTACTAAGATTTTTGAATTGAATTTTTTTGATTAAAATTTTCGGAGGAATGTGATTGAGATGATAATACTCACCATTCACTTATTTTTGAGAAATAGCTGTATTGAGTACGGACGTATAATCACTTAGTTTATTATTGTTGCGATACTGACTGAGAATATCTCCGGTTTTAGGATCAACGATGGTAACACTACCTGTCTGAGACTTATTAGCGTTGAAAAAGTCTTCTAAACCCAATTGTTTTGCCCTTGCTTCTGCTTGACGAGCTTTAGCTTTATCGCTAACGTCAAATACAACGAAATGGGCTTTATTCCCATATTGTTTTTTCAATTGAGATAAAGTAGGTGCTATATTTTTACAGGCAGGACACCAACTAGCGTAAATATCGACAACAACGGGTTTTCCTTGTAATTCTTTAGCTAAAGGACCACCTACATTTCTAGCAGATTTACCAGCACAAGGATTGTTACCAGCACAAGGGTTTTTACCAGCACAAGGGTTTTTACCAGCACAAGGATTGTTACTAGCACAGGGATTTTTACCAGCACAAGGGTTAGCTTGAGCAATAACAGTATTATTTTCTAAGGCTGAAACCCTCAAGTTGTTAGCCACTAAAGAAACAGGGATAACAAGGCTAGTGAGAGAAAGAGTTAACCAAAATGATGCGGATTTCTTAAACACGATCGAATCTCCTGAGTTAATAATTTTTTCTTCTGTGTCTATTAAAAAGAGTCAAAATGAGGAGAAGATGAATTTAAGATAGAGATTAGATAAAATTATTGGTTTATAAAGATTCAATAGAAACCAACTAAAAATACAGGCAAGATGCCTGTATTACGGTACAACAATTATGATTTTTACCCTTATATTTGTCATGCGAAAGACTTAATATAAAAAGTAATGAAACTCAACTTGGCGGAGACGTCCATAAACCGATTTCAAATAAGTCTCTGCTACCAGTAAAGCCTTGTCCGATAAACAGAAGTAATGCTAAACAGTTTAAAATAATATGTATATTGCGCCATTTTTGAGATTTATCTCGATAAATATTATTAATAATCGCTACAGAAAATATCATTAGTAAACAGATTGTTATTCCATAGTAATAATGAGACCAATACCATTCATTACTACGGCGAAATATTCCTTCTTGACTTCCTAAAATAACTATTCCCATACCGCTTAAAGTGGCGAAAATTCCACGCCATAATTTTACCCTAGCATGGTATAAGAAAATAAAAGAAACTATGGAAAAAAGAAAGATTAAGATAATAAAAATAAACAGAAAAAAATCTGTTGCCCACAGTTCATTTTTAAGAATATTTTTGGTGATTAGAGGTTGTGCTAATCCAATTAAAGTAACAAAAAAAACGGTACTTGATAGTATTTTGCCAATGGTAACATGATTAAGACCAACGGATGGAGGTATTTTACTTTTTTCACCTCTTTTTATTTGTAAATGTCGTTGAAAAGTTTCCCACGCAAAATAGAAAACGATACCAAGTAAAGGAAAAACTGTCACAATGACGAAAAAAGGATGAATTAGGAGGCTAAATTGTTCTAAAGTCATAACGATTTATCAATAAATATTTTTTAATTATTCGATTGATTTTCCTTTTAAATTAGTTATATTTGAGAAACAATGAGGGAATTAGTTTTTGGTTCACGCTCAAAAATAAACTTAGGCTTAATTAAGGTTTTCAGTAACAAGCCAATAGATTGAAATTCCCCTGGAGTTTTTTTAGATTGCCATTGCCCCGGACGACAATAAAGTAAGATAATTAACTGTCTCAGTTGTGTTAAAGTCATTTTCTCAAAGCAAATTTGAACTAAAGGAAACTCACCATCAAACTCGGTGTGAATAACCATTCCTGTTAAATTAATTGATTCTTCCTGTAATTCAATTTTTAGAGGTAAAGCATCACCACGACTAATGCGGGGAAATTCCTTTTGAGTTAAAGCCACTTCTACGCCCACTTCAGAAATGTTATTGGTTACGCCCCAAAATACTTGTCCAGATTCGAGGGTTAATTTTACAACACGCCGTAATTGAAACCAATGGTATAAACTGTGATTAGGAACATCGATGAGAATTAATAAAGCAACTCCTAACACAATCAGATTATAGATACCCCAAATCCAACTCAGGTTAATTCCCTGATACTGATACAACAAATCTGCGGGAGTATTGACTTCGGCAATAATGCAAATACACAAATTTAACCAAAGACTAACGGCATTAAGAATAAATAAGATTAACAACGGAAATGCTAAACCCCAGTTAAAATGATATTTATTTTGTATCGTTCCTTTAGGAGTAACTTTAAAACCTTTAGAAAATGGATTCAACATCACTTGAATTACGGTAATAGCAAGGGGAAAAGCAAGAACTAAACCATAAACATTGGATAAAATTGCTGAACGAGAATGATGATTAAGCCAAGAGAAAACGGTAATTTGGGTAATATAGTAGGGTAGGAAAAAATAAAGAAAATCTGAAACATCAGCGCGAATGGGAATCACATTTAAAAATCCATAGGCAAGAGGCATCATTAAAAAGACAACCTGAGAAATACTGGTAAACCAGTGCAATAACCCTTCTAAATGTGCCAATCTTTGTAGCCAACTTAATCCCTTAATGGTTAAAGGATTAGAATCAATAAAAAAGGCTTGTAGTGTTCCTCTTGCCCAACGTAAACGCTGAGTGGCATGGGCGGAAATATTTTCTGCGGCTAATCCTGCACTTAGTTTTTCATCTAAGTATATTAAACGATAACCTTGAGCAGAAAGACGAACCCCTGTAAAATAATCTTCACTTAAAGAATCTGTGACAAATCCCCCTATTTCTTCTAAGGCTCTACGCCGCACCACAAAAGAAGTTCCTGAACAAACTACACTCCCCGCACCGTCTTTGATGGGTTCAATCTGACGGTAAAAAACTTCTTCTTCTGGGGTTAATACATTCTCTAAACCAAGATTGCGTGCGATCGGATCTAAATTATAGAAGTTTTGGGGTGTTTGCACAAGGGCAACTTGGGAATCTTGAAAAAAGCCGAGGGTGCGTTGGAGAAAATTACGGGTGGGAATAAAATCAGCATCGAAAACAACGATAAATTCTCCCGTTGTCTGGGGGATTGCATAATTGAGATTTCCTGCTTTAGCATAAAGATTGTTAGGACGAGTACGATACTCACAACCTAATTCTTGAGCTAATTTGGCTATTTCTGGTCTTTTTGTATCATCAAGTAAATAAATAGTTTTCAATTCATAATCTATCGCCTGACAACCAATTAATGTTCGTCGTAAAATTTCGATAGATTCATCATAGGTAGGTATTAAAATATCAACAGTAGGTTTAAATTGATGTGCGATCGCACTTTGTTGAGCTAAATCTGCTTCTCGACGGCGATTTTTAACCCGAAGCATGAGAAGTAATTGTAAACTACTACTAAATAAAACTAATAATTCTAAAAAGAATAAAAGTAAACTAAAAGTACCATTTAATGGATCACTAAGGTTTAAACTGGATAAAGAGCGCCACAATAAATAACGAATCAATAATCCCCATAATATCAGAATTACGAATGTCCTAGACCAAAAACGAGGTTGAGGAGAAATAACCGTAATTAACCAGACAGATAAAAACATCACGATGGTAGGAGTTAACAGAAATTTACCCATAATCATGGGAGTTTCTAACCACATCGGTGGATTTTCTTGGAGAGAATTAAAATAGGTAAAAATAGTAGCGATTTCACCATTTCCCGTTGCCCATAAAGCGACAATGATTGCGGATAAAAGAATGATACTAACTAAAACAAGAGTTGCAGTTTGGGGTTTGAGCTTATTTTTTAAGGAATTTTGTTGCAATATTTGAGATGGCTGGAGCATTTTCTCTTACTAATCAATTATGTATTATCTGTTTCGTAGTAAGGGCTTTAGCCCTTATTATTGTCATTGCGATCAATATTTAATAGATATTTTTAACAATAATTTGATTAAAACCCATGAAGATGAGGAGAACATGAATTTAAGATACAGATTATATAAATTTTAATTAGAACATTTTTAAAACTCTGATTATCATTCTGAATGAACGTTAAGAATCCTCAAAGCGTCCTAAACAACTTGGTCACTGCTATAGTTGATGATTTTTGCTGTTAGATTTTACAGGCAAGATGCTTATTTTAAGGAATTTATAAATGCCTGTTTTACGGGATTCATAAACGATTAATCTTGTTTTTATTTTCCCCTCATTTTGCTTACTTATAATAATTATAAATATATTTATTTTCTATATATGAAAAAGCAAGATTGGTTAGTGGATAACAATGGGGTGTGCCTTCCTTTAAAAATTCTCTCTATACCCTCTAAAACTGCTTCTGTGTATCGTCTTTATCGTTTTTTGACAGATTTAGAAGATATCCTCGAAACAATCCAAGATGACGAGAAAAGATTAGGTGCGATCGCACCTTTAATGAGAAAATTATTAAATGAATCCCCTTGGTTATATTTATCCATGCTAGAACCAAATCCAGACACAGGGTGGGAGATAATGACATTATACGATGAGCCTTCCTTTCCCTTAACCGTGCAGTTAGTAGCATGGGCAGGAGGCACGGTGTCACCAATTCATAATCATGGCTGTTGGGGTATCGTGGCATTATTAGAAGGCAAAGAAAAAAACACCTTTTGGCGTAGGAATCCTCAACCTAATCAACCTGACAAAATCGAAAAAGTAGGGGAAAAAATCCTCACCGAAGGAGATATTCTCTGTTTTTCAGCAGACGCTATCCATCATATCGAAGCGATGGGAAATCAACCAACTATCAGTTTTAACTTATACGGAGAAACAGACTATGACAGACGATTTGAATTCAATGCCAGAGAAAACACCGCCATCAACTTTTAATAACTCTAATACAGATGACGTGCAAAAAAAATTAATATTACCCCATGAAAAAAATTTAGAAAATGCCTATAGGGAAGCTAATAACGAAATTGATAATTTATGGGATGCGTTAATTGCTGATGGATTAGATGATGAAATGTGGTGATATTTTCTGTACAAATGTTTTTTATTTCCCCCAAAATCTTGTTTTTCTATTTTTCCCGCAAAGACGCAAAGGTATTTTTCGATATGTGGTTTTTGGGTTAAAGGAAGCAAAGAAGTATCTATGTAAAGACTAAAATTATGAAACTAATTAGACAGCTACAAAAAATCATAAAAAAAATAAAAATACCCTCCTCATCTTTGCAATTTCAATTAACCTTAGAATTAGTGATATTATCGGTGATAGGTTTAGGAAGTGTGGCTTTTTGGGCAGGGTGGCAAATGGAACAGAATTTAGTAGCCGCCCATAAACAAACCTTAGAATATATAGCAATGCGTTTCCCAGAACAATTAGAGGTTTATAATGAAGCCGAATCCCTTGAAACTGTTATCGAAAAAGCCATTTCACGGGTAGAAACATCAAACTTAATGGTATGGGTAAAAAATCCCCAAGGACAACTATTAGGACAATCTTCGTCTCTTAATAATTCTCTGGTAGAATTTCAAGCGGTAGAAAATACTCAACAAATACCAACTAAACCACAAGTTGTTAGATTTAATGGGCGTGATATTGTCTTGTGTGGTACTCCTTTGATTGTTAATGGGGATATGGTGGGAAAACTCTATCTTTCTCAGGATATAACCCTTGATCAACAAAAATTAAACTTTAGTCTCTGGCGCTTATTCTTTATTAGTATTGTTACAGTCACAGTTTTAGTTATTGCCATATCATATACTATTAGCACTGGTTTAAAACCTTTAAAAAAAATGAGTCGGGTTGCCTCTACTATCAAAGCAGATGATTTAAGTGGGGCAAAATTAACCCTAAATCAAGCACCTCAAGAGATAATTGGACTAGCACAAGCCTTTAATGAGATGTTATTTCGTCTTTCTGCTTCTTGGGAGCAACAACGGCAATTCGTTGGTAATGTTTCCCATGAGTTACGCACTCCTTTAACCATTGTTTTAGGTTATTTACAAAGCTTACTGCGCAGGAGTGATAATTTAAGCACCCATCAAATTCAGGCTTTAGAAACTGCTACGGCGGAAACGGAAAGAACTATTAGAATGTTAGAAGATTTATTGGATTTAGCCCGTGCAGATAGTGGTAATTTACATTTTCACTGTCAACCTTTGATGCTAAATACTTTGGTGACAGAAGTAGCCCAAATGAGTCAAAAAGTAACCGATCGCACCATCAATTTAATAATTACTGATGAGGATGTCATTACCTGTGCGGATCAAGATCGTCTGCAACAGGTTTTAATTAATTTAGTCGATAATGCCCTTAAATATTCTTCTCCCCCTCAACCCATTGATATTATTTTAGAGAAGTGTTTTCCCAATGCCCTAATTCATATTCGTGATTACGGTATCGGTATTTCTTTAGCACACCAACAACGAATCTTTGAAAGATTTTACCGTGCAGATGATGGTATGACTCGCTCACGGGATGGCACAGGGTTGGGATTAGCCCTTGCTAAGGGTATGATTGAAGGAATGGAAGGTACAATAAAAGTGCGATCGAAACCTCAAGAAGGCAGTGTTTTTACAATCAGTTTACCTTTATGGGGAGAATAAGATGACTAATTCAATTCTTGTAGTGGAAGATGATCAAAGACTATCTCAATTTATCGTCACTGAATTAAAATTAGAAGGCTATGAAGTGGCGACTGCTGATGATGGCATGGAAGCCTTAGAAAAAGTGAGAGAATTTCCTCCTGATTTAATTATCCTTGATTGGATGTTACCGAGAATCTCCGGGTTAGATGTCTGTTTGCGATTGCGCAAAACGGGTATTAAAATCCCTATTATATTATTAACTGCCAGAGATGAAATTCCCGATCGAGTTTTGGGCTTAAATTCTGGTGCAGATGATTATTTAACCAAACCTTTTAGTATTGAAGAATTGTTGGCAAGAATTAATGCTCGTCTGCGTAGTAGTCAAGTAAATGATACCTCAGAAATTCTCCAATTTGCAGACTTAAAACTGAATCTCTTAACTAGAGAAGTATTCAGGAGTAAGGATTCGATTGAACTAACGGCAAAAGAATTTGATCTATTAGAATATTTATTAAGACATCCCCGTCAAGTATTAAGTAGAAATCAAATTATCGAAAATGTCTGGGATTTTGACTTTATGGGAGAATCAAATATTATTGAGGTTTATATTCGGGCATTAAGACTCAAATTAGAAGTCAATCAATCCCCTCGTTTAATTCATACTGTCAGAGGAGTTGGTTATGTGTTAAAAGACTCTCCTTCTTAGATTAGTAGTGAATATTCTGCTGAATAAGTTATCAAAATATCTATCGATATTAACAAGTAAAAATAAGATAAGTTCTTTATGGGCTTTTCAATTAGGATCTCTATGGGTTTATTTCTAAGTTATAATTCTTATTTTACAACTATAGAGTAAAAAAAATGATTCCGATTCTTAGTAGTACATTAATTGCAGTTACTCCCTATAATGGTTCTATACAGGAAAATAATACTACTATTGTTAATCAGAATCCATCCTCGATTATTCTGGCTGAAAAAGATACTTCTGTTTTTTCCCCTCGTGTACAAAGGGAAGAAATTTCTCCTATTCCTATTTCTGTGGAAAATCCCCCGGAAACAACTGCGGATGGCTTAGGCACACCGTTGAAGATAAATAGTTTAGGACAATCAACGGTTAGTTTTGATGATAATTCTTCTTTTCGTTTTGCCACTGATGTAAAGCGTTTAATTACTGTCAGTCGTAAAGGCTCATCACGGGAATATGATTTTAACACTAAGGGGAGAGGTTTTTCTGTGGTGCAAAATCCAAATACTCAAGAGGGTCAAGAGGTTGTTAACTCTTCTTTAAATGTAGTGGAAATTCTGGCAGATGAGCAGGAATATTTAGATCAACAGGAAATTGTTAAGGCTAGGGGTAATGTGGTAATTCGTTTTTCTAATGGGGTGTTGAGGGCTGATTTAGTTTCTGTGAATTTGCGCGATCGCATCGCTGTAGCGGAGGGAAATGTAAGTTTACAAAGGGGGGAGCAAAGTTTAAGGGGCGATCGCTTCGAGTATTATTTTGTGAGGGATGAGGGGGTAATATTTAATGCTCAAGGGGAGATATATCAACCAAATCTAGCCCAAGATTTTCGGGGAGATACGGGGAATAATCCTGTTAATGCTCAAATTCTTTCTCAACAAATAGAAGCTAATCAACCCCTAAGAAGGGTGACATCGGCGGAAGGTTATAGTTTTGTGGTTGGTAGTGTGAGAGATTTATCTTTATTGCAACAGGCGGGGGGAGCACCTTCAACTTCCAGTGGAGGGCAAATTAATCGTTTTCGTTTTCAGGCGGGGAAAGTAGATTTTAATAACGAGGGATGGTTTGCCACTAATATACGTATTACCAATGATCCATTTTCTCCTCCAGAGTTTGAAATTCGAGCAGATACAGCAAGATTAAGAAGTATTTCTCCTTTTCAGGATGAATTAACAACTACTAAATCTCGGCTTGTATTTGACCAAACCGTTTCTATTCCTTTGTTTCAAGATCGTTTAGTTTTCGATAGGCGCGATCGCCGTCCCGGATTATTTAATATTGGATTTGATGGGGAAGATTTGGGGGGATTGTATATAGAAAGAGATTTTGAGGTTTATAGTGATCAAAAAACCCGTTTTACTTTAACTCCTCGCCTTCTACTACAAAGGGCATTTTTCCCCGATTCTTTCTTTGATGATAATGCCATTGATTCTGAGGAAAATGGGGGCGTATTTAACCCCAGTAGCTACGGTTTGGTAGCAAATTTAGAGGTGGATTTTGCTGAACGTACCCGCCTTAACGGAATTCTTAATTTTACTGGTTTAGACTTAGATAATATTGAAAATCGTCTGCGTGCCAGTGTGCAGTTAGATCAAAAACTAGGAGAATTAAACGCCCCTCACACCCTCAGCTTACAATACAATTACCGCGATCGCCTCTTTAACGGTTCATTAGGTTTCCAAACAGTACAACAAAGCTATGGAGTAATCCTTACCTCTCCTTATATTCCCATTGCCAATAGTCCTTTTGGTTTAGTTTATCAAGCCTCTGTTCAAAACATCAACGCTGACACCGATAGAGAAGATTTACTAAGAAGCAAAAGAGAAAATAACCGTGCCACTTTAACCCGTTTTCAAGGAGCTGCGATCGTTACTGGTAATTTTTTACTATGGTCAGGAGAGGCATTGCCTCCCACCCCAGATCAAGGGTTAAAATTTACTCCCACTCCTGTTGTGCCATATCTTAGTTTGAATACAGGATTAACAGGGGTTGGTAGTTATTACAGTAATGGTGAGACCCAACCCAGTATAACCGCAACCGTCGGACTACAAGGACAAATCGGTCATTTTTCTGATCTATTTTTTGACTACACGGGATTTCAGGTCAGTTTTAGTCAGGGTATTAGAGGGGATCAATCTCCCTTTTTCTTTGATCGCTTCGCAGATGATCAAGTGTTATCCCTAGGACTAACTCAACAATTATATGGACCAATCCGAGCAGGAGTTCAAAGTTTTATCAACGTTAAAACCAATCAAGAAATTAGTACCGACTACTTTTTAGAGTTTAGCCGTAGAACTTATAACATTATCTTACGCTACAACCCTGTTTTAGAATTAGGTTCTGTGAATCTGCGCATCAGTGATTTTAATTGGGAAGGTGATGCAGGGTCTTTTGAAGGTAGCACCGGAGTCCGTTCTGTTGTTGATGGTGTCACAAGAGGTAATTAGTGAATAGTGAATAGTGAATAGTTGATAATTACTCGTTACTGGTTACTCATTACTCCCTTAAACCTGACACCTGCCACCTGATACCTGCCACCTCTCCCCCCATCCCCTCATCTCCTCCTCACCTGAAACCCGACACCTGACACCTCCGAACCCTAACTAACCCCCAATACCCCAACACCCTATTTCTCCTGTAAATCTGAAGTTTTGAAATAGTAAAACCTGAACTATATCTTAATAAAAGTTAAAAATAAAATATAAAATATTAAGAATGAATAAAAATTTGGAAAATTAAGCAATATCTATGATATTTGGAATCAACTTGAGGGAAATTTTCACGACCAAAGCCGGTTATTTTCTCATCGGTCATATTGTAGCCATGGCTTTTGGTTTGGCTGGTTTATTGTTAGTCTTGCCTCATCCTGAATTTATCGCTAATTTACCCCCTATTGGTCAATCTGCATTCAGTTGGTCTATGATTGGGGGCGGAGTTATCTATATGATTTTAGGGTGGAGTGCGATCGCAGTTTATGCTTATACTCAATTAGGGTTATGGCATTGGTTAGGATTTATGCTTCCTGCCTTAAGTATTTCTTTAACCAGCGAGTTATTAGGTACGAGTACGGGTTTTCCCTTCGGTGCATATCATTATCTTTCAGGATTAGGTTATAAAATTGCTGGATTAGTGCCTTTCACTATTCCTCTTTCTTGGTTTTACCTCGGTTTCAGTAGCTATTTAATTACCAGAGTCGGTTTGAATAGATTAGATATTCCTAATTGGTTAAAAGACTTAGGTGCGATCGCATTTGGTGCATTATTATTAACCTCATGGGATTTTGTTTTAGATCCTGCCATGAGTCAAACATCTGTACCATTTTGGCAATGGGATCAACCGGGAGAATTTTTTGGAATGCCCTATCAAAACTTTATCGGTTGGTTTGCCACAGGAGCAATATTTATGAGTGTGGCAACCTTAATTTGGCGAGTTAAACCCTTACAGTGGGAAAAAATTTCTTTAACAATTCCTACTGCTGTATATTTAGGAAATTTTGGCTTTGCGATGATTATGAGTATCGGAGCAGGGTTTTATGTTCCTATTTTCCTCGGTATTTTACTGGGAGTTATACCCTTAATTATTTTTCTTCGATTGGCTTATAAGGAAGAAACTTCTGATAATAATAGACAATTAGTAATTAGTAATTAAGAAAAAGCAATAGGCAATAGGGAAACCCCTCTGTGTCTCCCCTTAAAAGGGGAGAGGAGCAAAGATAATTAAAAATAAAAAACACCTGAAACCTGTCACCTGACACCTCTTTCCGAACCCTGAACTGAGGTTATTTATTGCTGAAATGTTGTTCAATTAAGGCAAACATACCTAAATCTAATGCTTCCTGACATTCAGGAGATGCAAATGCTTCATTATGGGCAAATTGTAAATGAGGATATAAGGGCTTGAATTCCTCTGCTCGTCTTTGGGCTGTATCTATCCTGACAAACATCTTTCCTTGTTGACTTAACTCATTCATAAGTCTTAAAGCCGATTCACTAAAGATTCTTGGTACAGATGCTGAAACTATTTTGCAAGGTTGTGTTAAGGTTTCTATTTCTTTTGCTGTGATTAAGTCTGCTTGGGGTTTTCCGTCTTTATCTTTCCATGGAATTGCGATCGCAACATGGGTAGCATTATGTATTACTTTTACTAGGGAATCTTCACAAATTACTTGTGCTGGATTTATTCCTCTTTCTTGTAAGTAAAAACTTTGCCTATTTTTATCGATTAAAGAGGGACTAAAAATATGGGTGTTCAGATTATATTTTAGGGATTCATTAACAATAACTTTACCAATATTTCCTACTCCAATAATAGCTATTTTATTTTTATTTTTATCTGCTTTATATAGTTCTAAATATTTGAGCATATGTTGAGCAACATAGGGGGAATTAATACCGGGTAAATTACCCACTTTTATATTTAATTTTTCGGCGGTAAAAACTGCGATCGCTCTTGTGTCAACTCCTCTCCTAATTACCATTAATTCTCTTTCATTACCCACTGCTGAGCGCCATGAAGTTAGAACCCAAGCAGGAACAGCATTGCTACCAACGATTAAAATATCAGGTTGAAATTGAGTTAGTAAATAACCTAATCTATCAATACTAGGATCATTTTCTTCATCGGGAATTTGTTTTGCTCCAATATCTGGTACATATAAAATTGCTTGATTATTTATTTCTTGATAATAGGCTTTTTTATCTTCTAAACTATACTTTTCATGAATTGATTTTAAATTAAGTTTTTCAATGGTAGCAGATGCTATCGGATGAGTAATAATAACTTTTTTCATAAAATAATATTATCTAAATTAGGGGCTAAGAAAATCGAATTTTCCCTAGAGGAATTAATCTTAATTAATGATTTAGTATTGTTAAGTTACTTTTTTTCGTATTCCAATTTAGGGTATTTCCAGTTGACAAACAAGACCTTTAATTGTTGAAGCAGGGGGAGTTTCCCATTTTTCGGTTTGCAAATTTGCCAAAAAAGACCTAATCGGTGTTGCTGTATCTTGATGATATTTGACAATAATCAATATTCGACTATCTTGCAATTTTTGTCCATTAGGATAAATACAATTTTCTTGTACTCCTCTCATAATCCTATAGGTTGATTGTTTTGCTAATTCTGGCACAACAACCACATCCAGATTTTTCATGATTGGTTTTCCATCAGAAGTTCTTGCTTGTAACTGTTGAAGTATTAAAAATACTGTATTTTTTCCCTGAGCAAGATGATACCAATAACTGCCTTCATCTAAATTACCTCCATACATGGCTTCACTGTTATTTAATGGAATCCAAGCACCTCCTAGATACTCTAAATCTTCTATTCTTTCAGGTAATATTTGCTCTGGGGGAAGGGCTTTCACATCATTAAAATAAGATAGTGATAGTATTAAAATTAAGCTCTTAACGCCAAAAAATTTGATGTATTTAGTCAGATATTTCATTTGCTTTTAGAAATCAACAAACAATGAACAATTCACGATATAGCAATGTTAAGTCATATAAACTTGTTGATCAAAAACATTCTGTACGATGAATAAGAGAATAAAAGCAATAAAAGCAGAAATGATGGGGGTTGTAATCCATCCTGACGCAATTTCCCCTAATACTCCCCATTTTATCTGTCTAACTCCCTTAAATCCTTTACAAAAAGCAATTCCTATCACCGCTCCAACTACTGCCTGAGAACTAGATACAGGAATAAGGGGAATGGCAGGTAAGCCTAAATTAACGACAAAATTTGATAGGGCTTTGGAAGAAAAAATAAATAAAACTAAAGAATTTGCTAATACTACAGTTAAAGCACCAACGGGGGATAAAGCCATTAAACTATCTCCTACAGTCATCATCACTTTCTTTGAATAAGTAAATACTCCTATGGCGATCGCGATCGAACCTAGTAGAAATAATTGTTCCACAGAAGAAATTTCGGTAACTCCTGCAATATTAATATCCTTAAAAGGGGAAGCGGAAATAAAAACCCCCATAACATTACCAATATTATTCGCACCGAGGGTATATGAACCAAATGCACCCACCAAAATTAAACCCCAACGCACATTACTATCCAAACTCAATAAATGAGGCTTAGTGCGTTCAATTAAAATTACTACTATCTGATAAATGCCATAGGAAAAAACACCCGCCAGAATCGGGCAAAGAATCCAAGTGCTAACAATTTTACCCAAACTCTGAAAATCCGTTGGTGAGCCACTAAACCAATTCCAACCAATAATTGCCCCTACCACTGCCTGAGAGGTAGAAACAGGAAGTCCTAATTTTGTCATCCATAACACCGTTAAAGCCGCCCCCAACGCCACAGTAAATGAACCGGGTAAGGCATTGACTTTTCCCAATTCTCCCAAGCCATGAGCCGCCCCCGCCCCTCCTGTCACTGCACCGATAATCACAAAAACACTGCATATTGTCGCCGCCGTTGAGAAGCGAATCATGCGACTACCTACCGCCGTACCAAATACATTTGAAGCATCATTAGCACCCAATGACCATCCCAAAAATAAGCCACTAGAGAGAAAAATTAAAGTTGTAATTAAATTCATTTGATTCAAGCAAAAAGTTAAAAGGGCAAAGGGCAATTAGTGGATAGTGTTGGGGTGAATAATTAAAAACTCCGAACTCTTGTACGGGCGAATGGCCATTCGCCCCTAACTAACCCCAAACTCAAATAATTCTTTGTATAGCGTAAATAGATAATTCGTCAGCAACTTCTTCGGCTTTGTCTGCGATCGCATCTATGGCATTAACTTTATCTCTGAGGTTAATTTTATGGGAAAACTTTAAATTGGAGGAAAAAATATTTTTTTTAATACTAATGGAAATGCGATCGGCTTCTGATTCATATACCCGAACCTGATAAATATGATCTCTTACTGCTTTGGGATTACGAAAAAAGTCTCTTGCCGCCACTACCACCATTTCCACACTTTTAACCACCATTTTCACTAACAATAACAATTCCCCTTCACTCAAATTGTTTTCTTTTTGAATGCTACTTTGATTTTCAATGTGATTGTTTTCTTCTTCAGAATTAGAAGGGCTTTTTGACTCAATTTCTTGATGCTCAATCATTAATTCTTGAAAGTTTTTCCCCAAGGCATCTAACAAAGAAAATAAGTTAGTTAATAAACTTAAAACATCCCCCCTGAAATCAGGAATTAACATTTCGGTATAGAGAATATTAACAATTGTTCGACGCAGTTCACTACACTTTTCTTTTAAACTATTAATTTGAAATAACTGCTCTTCCGAAGTTTGATTGACTTTTCCTGCTCCCAAAAAAGCCGTCATCCCGATTTCAAAATGAATTGCCCCTTCCGCTATTTTGTCTAAAAATTCATCTATTTGTCCTTCAAGGAACTTTGTTTTTTGGAATAGTGCCGGTATTTCTTTTGACATAAGTATTATGTTATCAGATAAGCTCTTCTAATATTTTCTTTCTTCACCCTAACTATCTTAAAATTATTAATAGTTTATTTACCATTTTTAATTTTTGTCCTTGCTACTATCTTTAATTATTCCTACTTACAACGAAAGCGAAAATATATCCCCTTTAATTATTCAGTTGACTTCTCTACTCGATCGCACCTTAGAGCAGAAATATGAAATAATTATTGTGGATGATGACAGTCCTGATTTAACTTGGAAAATAGCCCAAGATTTAAGTGATCAATATCCTCAACTCAAAGTTATTCGCCGTCAAGGTGAAAAAGGATTATCTACCGCCGTGATGAAGGGATGGGAAAAAGCCCAAGGAGAAATTTTAGGGGTAATTGATGCGGATTTACAGCACCCCCCAGAGTCTTTATTACAATTATGGTCAGAAATAGAAAAAGGGGCAGATTTAGCGGTTGCTAGTCGCCATGTAGAAGGAGGGGGAGTCAGCGACTGGAGTTTGTTAAGACGGTTTCTTTCCCGAGGAGCTCAAACTTTAGGTTTAATTATCTTACCCGGTGTAATTGGACGAGTTTCTGATCCCATGAGTGGCTTTTTCTTGGTACGCCGTCGTTGTTTAGCCAATAGTACATTAAACCCTTTAGGATACAAAATTCTAATTGAAGTTTTAGCCAAAGGTAAAATCGGTTGGATTAGTGAAGTGGGATATGTTTTCCAAGAAAGACAAGAAGGTCAAAGTAAGGTAACAAAACAGCAGTATATTGACTATATTCGCCACTTAGTCCGTTTAAGGTTATCTTTATGGAGATTTGAGCGTTTTATTCGTTTTGGGGTAGTAGGTTTAAGCGGTGTCTTTGTCGATATGGCTTTCCTTTACTTGTTGAGCGATTCCTCTACCCTTGGCTTACCCCTAACTCGAAGTAAAATCATCGCCGCAGAGTTAGCTATTATCAATAATTTTCTTTGGAATGATAGTTGGACTTTTCGAGATATTGCCCAAACCCAACCGGGTAAAAGACGCAAAATTAAGCGATTTATTAAGTTTAACCTGATTTGTTTGGCTGGATTAATTCTTAATGTTCTATTTCTCAATATTTTTTACAATATTTTCGATTTAAATCGATATGTAGCAAACTTAGGTGCGATCGCAATTGTCACTATTTGGAATTACTGGCTAAATTTAAAACTTAGTTGGCGAAGCACAGATTTAGATTCTGAATCGAGAAAATGAGTGAAACAATAAATCTGGCTCTATCACTTCTCGTCGTGTAAATTATTGGTTAGGGTAGCAACAGGCAAGAGGTAAAGTTAAAAGACTGACGGGGAGACAATGAAACTGCAATGAGGGTAGGTTTTAGGTTTCAGGTTTCAGGTTTCAGGTTTCGGGTTTTAGATACATAAATAGTATTGTGTATTTACAAAATAAATAGCCAGACATATTATCTCAAAATAAAGAAAAGGGAAACCCCTCTGTGTCTCTCCTTAAAAGGGGAAAAAGAAAACAAGAAACAGTAATAAGAATTGATAAAAAAAATATTTAAATCGATTTTAAAGATTTTGTTTTTTATTATTAATATACTAATGCAAGATCTTAGTTTAAGCTAAAAATAATTCTCAAATATGGAAAAATTGAGTGAACAAATCAAAGAAAAAGCCCTAGAAATAGGATTTCATCGAGTCGGCATAGTTGATGTAAATGAAAATAGAGATAAACAGCAAGAAAATCAAAAAAGACTGCAAAAATGGCTAGACAACGGCTACCATGCTCAAATGGAATGGATGGATAATCCTCGGCGTAAAGATATTACTCTTTGTTGGCAAGAAGTTAAATCAATTATTTGTCTGGCTTTAAACTATTACACTCCTCATCAACACTCAGATAATCCAGAAATCGGTAAAATATCCCGTTATGGTTGGGGTAGAGACTATCATCGCATTATCACGAAAAAACTTAAAACACTCGCCCGTTGGTTGACAGAAAAAGACCCTAGCGCAAAAGTTAGATACTATGTGGATACAGGACCTATTCAAGATAAATTTTGGGCTCAACAAGCAGGTATTGGTTGGATTGCGAAAAATGCTAATGTGATCACAAGAGAATATGGTAGTTGGGTCTTTTTAGGGGAAATTTTAACTAACCTACCTCTGGAGGCTGATCAACCCCATACTAACCACTGTGGTACTTGTACCCGTTGTTTAAGTGCCTGTCCCACTAATGCTATTACAGAACCTTTTGTTGTTGATGCTAACCGATGTATTGCTTATCACACCATTGAAAATAGAAACCCTCAATTACCTGATGAGATTGCTAAAAACTTAAACGGTTGGGTGGCAGGTTGTGATATTTGTCAAGATGTTTGCCCTTGGAATCAGCGCTTTGCCCAAGAAACAGATATTACCGATTTTCACCCTTATCCAGAAAATCTCCATCCTAAATTAGCGGACTTAGCAAACATGACTGAACAAGAATGGGATAAACGCTTTCAGGGTTCAGCTCTAAGACGCATCAAACCTCAAATGTGGCAACGCAATGCAAAAACTCAAATGAAAAAGATTTAATTTTTTTTCTCAAAATACTTGTTTAGTACGAGTGTTCTAGGTTAAATTAAAACTAATACAGACTAAATCTCATACCTAAATTTTGTAAATTATGGAAAATTTGACTCCTGCTCAAAAGCAATTATATGATTGGTTGGTGGAGTATATCAATACAAATAAACATTCTCCTTCCATTCGAGAAATGATGAAAGCAATGAATTTGCGATCGCCTGCTCCTATTCAGAGTCGTTTAGAAAAGATGCGTAAAAAAGGCTATCTTGAATGGACAGAAGGACAAGCGCGCACCTTAAAAATTCTCAAAAACTATCATCAAGGTTTACCTTTGTTGGGTAAAGTTAAAGACGGGGGGGTAGTTGAATCTTTCTCTGATGAACAAGAAAAAATTGATTTTGGTTCGATGTTTCCTTCATCCACTTCTTATGTGTTGCAAGTTGATGGAGATAGCATGATTTCCGCCTATATCAGTGATGGAGATTACTTAGTTATGGGAGACATAGAAGGCGATAAATCCATCAAAGCAGGGGAAATTGTAACGGTAAAAGCAGAAGGATACGGCACAATGGTCAAAAGAATTGATTATAATGCCAGTAAAACTATTCTGACAGGTTTTAATCCCGAAGAGGAGAAAATTACTATTGCATCTAATAAGGTGGAAATAGAAGGGGTTTTATTAGCGGTTTTCCGCTTGAATCAGTAGAAAAATGGCTCTCTTGCTTTGGATATGATAAATTATCTTTAAAAAAGTTGTCAGGTGTCAGGTGGCAGGTTTTAGGTTGAATTTTTATTATTTGAGGAGTGATAATCAATGAAAGTTTGGTTAGTGAGTTTTTTTATTTTGTTTGCTTTGACCCAGTTTATTATGTGGTTAAAAAATTTTTTTATGCCCCTTCCTCTCTATATTTTTGGGGGAGCTTTCCTTGCGATCGCATCTAACTATGATCAGAATATTAGCAAGTTTATTAGTCATAAAACTCAAACTTTTTTTGGCTCAAAATTGGATGATTAATTTAACATCAGTTTGGCTTAAGAATATCCAATAAGATGAGGTTTCAGATTAATTTACTCTCAGTTACCTGAGTACGACGTAAAAAAACCTTGTGGAATAAGGCATTGAGAGGGATCATTATCTCTGTTTGTACCGATAAAAACTATTAAACTTAGAAAAAAAGATGTAAAATCAATTTATCTATTATTTTTATCAATACATTTAAGGTTTAACTCCGAACTCAGGTTTAGTTAGGGAATAAAAAAGAGGGGAAGACTATGGAGTTGTTAGTCAAAAATCGTTATCAAGCCGTAAAAATCATTGGAGAAGGGGGTTTTGGAAAAACTTTTCTAGCCATTGACACCCATAGTCAAAATCAATATCGTTGTGTTATTAAACAACTGTTAAACACTTCAACATCTTCTCAGTCAAAAAACTGGCAACTATTTATTGCGGAAATTCATCGTTTACAATTTCTCAATACTAATCCCCATATTCCAAAATTAATTGATTTCTGCGAACAAGATAATAATTATTATATTATTCAAGAATTTATTGATGGAGAAAATCTAAAATTAGAGTTAAATAAGCAAGGTATTTATTCAGAGAAAAAAATAATAAAATTACTTCAAGAAATTTTGCCAATATTAAAATTTATTCATGATAAAAGCATAATTCATAGGGATATAAAGCCAGAAAATATTATTAGAAAAATAGATAATCAACAACTTTATTTAGTTGATTTTGGTGCTTCAAAATTATTAAGTCAACAAGACCCTTATAAAACTGCTACAGTTATTGGTAGCCCCGAATATGTTGCCCCCGAACAAGCCAGAGGAAAAACCGTTTTTGCCAGTGATATATATAGTTTGGGTGTCACTTGTTTATCTTTACTTACAGAGCGATCGCCCTTTGATTTAATTGACCTAAATAATAATTGGATTTGGCAAGAATATACAAGAGAAAAAATAAATAAAACTCTCTGTAAAATTCTTAATAAAATGGTTTGTTTTTCCCTTAATTAACGCTATACAAAAGTAGAGGAAATAATTAAAGATTTAGAAAAAATAGAAGAAAAAAAACACATATCTTGGCAGACAACTACAGCCCTAGTTATTGTTTCAGTTTTAGGATTATTCAATATCAATAATTATCACAATCAGAAAGAAGAAGAAAATTTAGAAAGAACCAAAAAAGAGGATTATAACAAAGAAAATATAATTCATAATCAAGAAAAATTACCAGATCAAAATAAAAGTGTATCAGAAAAAATCACATTAAAATCAGATAAAGAACTAGAAAAAGAAGCCTTAGAAGGATTAATTTTATTGACAAATATTCAAGATAGCTATTACCAAAAAAATGGAGAATTTTTAGAAAAAACTCCTTATTTACCATTTGGACAAGGACATATTTTTAAAATACAAAAACTATCATCCCATCACATAGCAATTATTGCTTTAGCGAAAAATGATAATCTCAAAAATTTTGTGACGATGATTTGGGGAGGAAATCCTAACACAAAAGAAAATATTTCCAAGCAAAAAAACTATAAACCTAAACCAACCGATTGGGGGGTTTTTGCAACCCATAATTTAGGCACACAAACCACAAAATATGCCATTAGATTCAATAACTGCGAAACGGAAAAACCAGAAAAAAAATATCCCCATTTCACTCACTTAAAATTAACCGAATCTTTACCTTTATCCTATGAAGAATTATCTTGTCCTCAAGGATATACCTATTCTTTATCTATGCTAGAATTAATGAGTCAAAAAGCCAGTGAAGTGCCTCCAGCCATTACTTATGATGTGAGGGGCGATAATTTAACCATTAAAGACTAACTAAAAAACCTCAGTTCGGTTTAAGAATATTGGATAAGGGTAGGTGTCAGGTTTCAGGTTGCAGGTTGCAGGTGTTGAGAGAAAGTAATAAGTAACGAGTAATGAGTAATGAGTAATTATCAACTATTCACTATTCACCCCAACACTATTTACCTTCGCCCATTGTCCTTTTAAATTTTCTCCTTGCCCTTTGCCTTTTTCTCCATCATTCATAGATGAAAATTTATCCCGAACTCAGGTTAAAAAATGCGGATGGCGAGACTCGAACTCGCAAGGCAAAGCCACACGCCCCTCAAACGTGCGCGTATACCAATTCCGCCACATCCGCTAGGTCACATTTCAACATTCTAACGAATTTTTTTTTACAAGTCAATATCTTATTGTTTTATTGCCAATCTAATTGGTATCTTTCCTTAGCACGGCGATCGCAATAATCAATTAATTCCTCGATATACTCAGGGGAATCAACTTCTATAATCACCCCGCCGATTTGATCAAACTCCTCATTAGTAGAAGTTCTCCATTTCTGCTCTACCTTAACCACAATATCAGGGCTTATTTCCTCATCCTCTTTAACAGGACTTAAGATAATTTTAAACTCATCCCCAGAGGGAAAATTCTTATCGACAATAATTTTAATTCCAGAACGGTTTAAGTCGAGAGTGAATCCTAAAAATTTATGATCCAAGTCCAGCACCCGGCAAACAGCAAGAATACGTCTTAATTGTCTCTGTTCATTTATCGAATTAATATCAACATTATTATTCATAATTAATAATAGTAAAAGAGTGAAAAACTTATACTGAATCTTATTTTTTATATTTCCATTGTAATGCCCCATAGGGGGATTATTCCATTAATTTTGATTCATAATTTTCTTTCATCCATTCATGAGCTTTTTTTATTCAGGAGAAGACACGGGGTCTTTTTCTTTGATTATAACTTCATTTTCAGGGCTTTTTTTTTCTTGCTCTTTTTCTCCAGAGGAGTTGACGGAAGGATTAATTATTTCTCTTGCAGAAGGAGATGGTGCTTGACTGTCTTTCTTGCTTGGATTCTCGATAATTGGGGGTAATTTCGGGGGGGTAGTAGTTTTTTTTGTTTCAGGATTAGGTTTCAGTAAAACTTCTGCACTATTAGTCGGTGTACTTAATTTGTTGACTGTGGTAGGTTGTTTTATCTGGGGATTATTAGAATTCTCTTTTTTAACAGGAGTTTTCTCCGATGAGGGTTGAGAATTACTTGGGCTATCTTTGACATTGTTAGGGGTAGCAGGTTTAACATTATTAGGCTTTACTGGATTAGGATTAGAAGAAGGTTGAGGACTAGATTGGGGAACATTACCCAAATTAGACAATGAAACAGAAGGACATACTTTTGTATCGTATTGAAAATTAACATAAACATGATAAGGAATATTACCATTACCAGTATTTTCAAATTGTCGGGCATTAATTTGTTTTAAGGCTTGTTCATTGAACAAGTTATATCCAGAACTTTTAATCAGTTGAGTGTCAACCACATTACCCATAGAGTTAACCACAACACCGTAAGTGGTAGTGCCTTCTAGTTTTTTAACACAGGCATCTTTCGGATATGCACCAACAATAGTAATTTCTTTCGGATTAACGTTTTGGACATTTTTCGCCCATGCAATATAATTTTTTCTGGCTTCCTCATCGCTGGTATTTTCTGGATTTGGGGCTAATTTGTCAGTTAGATTATTAAATTGATTTTCCAGCTTAACGGGTAAGTTATTGTCAGGATTTGATGAATCTTTAACATCGGTTTTATTATCTCGATTATTTATCACATCTCTGGGGTTAACCGTAACTTCAATGGGAGAATTTGCAAATAATTGTCTTCTGATTTCTGCTTGTCTTTCCGCATCAAGAATTTGATTAACGGGAACATCTGTCTGCTTAAAAGGAGAAGATGTGGATGTGTTAGAGTTATTTTTTTCAGTTATTTGATCAATTTTATCTTGGGGAATTGGTGGTAAATTAGCAAGGGATTTTTGATTAATGGGTGGTGGTGGCGGTAAGTCTAAGGGAGCAGTCGAATTAGTTTCAAACTGTAAAGATGTTTGAGGGATAGGGGCGGTGGAAAAGTTACTAATTGAGGCAGGAGGAGGGGGAGGTAAGGCAGAAAAATCCTGATACATCATTCCTCCATCTAGTGGCGGTAAATCAAAACCACTATTCTCCAAACTTTCTAAAGGGGGTACAGGAATTGTTAAACCGTTGAAATTATCTATTTCTGGTAAGGGGTTAAGACTATTCCAATCTAACGAGTTGGAGGGGTTTAAATTGGGCAGACGAGTTTGTTCTAAAGAATTTAATTCTATAATCGGGGTATTGGTCAAACCATTAGAACTATTAGAGTTACCTTGAGCATACCATCTGGGAAAGATGAGGGTGAAAAAAATCCCATGGACTGTAATTGAAGCTAATAACGCCCAGTTAATTTCCCTGATAATTTGATTAAAAGCAATGGTTGGTTTTTCTAAATTTTTAATGGTAGTCATAGAATATTCCTTTAGGTATGGGAGAAATAAAGATTAGCTAATGAGTTAATGATGGAGAAATTTTCTCTTATTGTATCGAAACCTTTTGAGACTTACACGGAAAATAATCTAAGTTAGGTTAAGAAGGGCAAGGGGCAATGGTGAAGAATTAAGAATTAAAAACCCCAACACACCGACATCTGTAACCTGACACCTACTCTTATCCGATGTGTTTAAGCCCAACAAAGATTAATGAAGGCTAGAAGCCAAAAATGTAGTAAAAATTATCTTTTTAAACTAGCTTAATTGTTGCCACAGTTGGGTTATAGTGGTTGCAGGTTCAAAACAAGATACTCCTCGACACACGATAGCAATACTATTAGATGGTAATTCCTCATCGGTACGAATAACGGTATTGGGCAAGTATTTTTGGATAAGTTGTAGTTTTGTATCTTTTGTGGTTTTGACACTGGTGCGGTTTAAATACCAGTTTAAGGCGGTAAATAAACTAGGACAACTGGTACTTGCTTTATTCATAATGTCACTAAATAATTTTAGGGTTTTTTCTGCTTCATCTAGGTATTTTTCTTCATCAGTAAATAGGTGCAAACGAACTAAATTTGCGATCGCAATTCCATTGGGAGAAGGTGTGGCATTATCGATATAACTTTTTTCTCTAATTAATAAATCACTGCTATTATCATGGGCATTGTTATAATATCCTCCTTGTTCTTTATCCTGACAAAATTGATTAAATTCAGCTTGAATTTTTATGGCTTGATCTAAGTAAAAACCTGTATTAGTGGGATGATTTTGGGCTAAATCTAATAAGGCTTTAATAAATAAACTATAATCTTCACTTTGGGCGAAAACTGCAACATTTCCCTCATAATTAAGACGATGTAAACGTCCATTTTCCCATTGATGATTAAGGATGAATTCTGTTGCTTTTTCCGCTAAATCTAAATAACTAACATCCTGAAAAACACCATAAGCAGTTGCTAACCCAGAAATCATTAAACTATTCCAAGCAAGAATCATTTTTGTGTCTGTGACAGGAGGTATTCTACCTAACCATTGAAAGGTTTTTGCTTCTTGATTATTTTTAGCAGGAGAAAACTTTTCTAAGGAGTTTCTTTCTTCTCCATAACGAACTTTAAAGAGTTTATCTAAGGCATTATTAATTATTTCATTAATGGACTTATCTTCTCTTTTTTGTAAAACATTTTTACTTTCAAAATTGCCATCTTCACTAATGATAAAAGTATCGATAAAAGCGTTAAATTCTTCTGCTGATAATATCTCTTTTAATTGTTGATAACTCCAGACATAAAACTCTCCTTCTTCTGGTTCAATGTGATGAATATCCGCAAAATTATCCGCATCCTGTGCCGCATAAAAATAACCTTTTTCCGAAGTCATTTCTCTTTTTAACCAATCTTTTATACCTTCACAAGCTCTTTTTATTTCTGATATTTCAACGCCATTAGCCCATAAATTTGCTAAAAACTCCATAATTAAGCCATTATCATAGAGCATTTTTTCAAAGTGAGGCACAGTCCAAGTGGCATCAACGGTATAGCGGTGAAAACCTCCACCTACATGATCATAAATACCGCCATTAACTAAGTCTAAGGCTCTTCTGATAGCCAAATCCCGGTAATTTTTGTCTTTTACCCCCCCTTGCAACGTAATATTGCTGTAAGGCATCATTGGGAAACGGGGTGAACCATAATCATTTCTGGCGATAACCTTACTATTATTGGCAATACCTTGTTGTAATAATTCTGGAGTTAGTTGATTTTCTGAGGTAAAAATTATATTACTATTTGTTTCTAAACCCTTGACAATTTCGTTTTTTAATGATATGAATTTATCTGATTTATCATGATAAAAATCACGAAGAGCCTGTAAAATCTGTAAAAATCCCGGTCTGCCATAACGGGGTTCAATGGGGAAATATGTACCACCATAAAAAGGTACTAAATCATCGGGGGAAAGAAATATATTTAAAGGCCATCCTCCTTGCCCTGTCATCATCTGCAAAGCTGTCATATAGATGCTATCAATGTCGGGGCGTTCTTCCCGATCGACTTTTATTGAGATAAAATTGTCGTTAAGGTAAGATGCGATCGCACCATCAGAAAAGGCTTCTCCTTCCATAACGGTACACCAGTGACAGCTAGAATAACCAATAGAGAGAAAAATAGGCTTATCCTCCTGCTTTGCCAAATTAAGGGCTTCATCGCACCAATACCACCAATTAATCGGATTATGGGCGTGTTTTTGTAAGTATAAACTTTGAGTGTTAATAAGATGATTTGTCATGGTAATTAATGAATAAATGTTTAACGGATAACGATGCAAAAGTTAAAAGGCAAGAGGCAAACCCCCCTTTATCCCCCCTCTCGAGGGGGGAGGGCAAAAGAGTTTAATTATTACTTTTCCATTATTCAAGGACTTTTTTCACAAAGCCTAATTATTTCAATGGGTAAGTTATCTATATCAGCAATAAAAGCTACTTCATATACTTGATTTTCAATCATTTGTTGTTGAGGGGGAAGCAGAATTTTTAACGGTGAAATTTTAGAATTATCTTTTTGACTTTCACGCCAAAATTTTTGTTTTAATTGTTCTAACCATGTGGGTAAATCTATTTGTTTTTCTGTAATATCTAAAGTGAAGTGATAATAACCAACATAGTGTTCATCATTAAAAGCATCTGGGGCTGGTTTAGGTTCTGGTATTTGCATTAATTCTAGTCTTCCTCCTTCTCCTTCTAGCCAACAAGCAAGAGTGTAACCGGTGGTGAATCTTTCCTTTACCGTAAAACCTAATAATTCATAAAATGCGATCGCACCTATTATATCAGCCGTGCGAATTGAAATATGATGAATCATAATTAACCTGAATTCGAGATAAATTTTCTTCGATGAATGATGGCAAAAAGGGCAATGTGCAAAGTAAAGGGGCAAGGGGCAAGGGGCAAAGGAAAAATTAAGAATTAAAAACTCCGAACTCCGAACCCCTGTATGGGCGAATGGCCATTCGCCCCTACTTCCCCCTCTCCCCTCATCACCTCATCACCCAAACACCTGCAACCTACAACCTGATACCTACCCTTATCCGATATTCCTATGTTGAACTAAGATTAAGTATATTATTCAAAAAGACGAAAATAAGGATAACGGGAAGGTGTGCCTTTTTCCTTTTCTAAGACAAAGTTAATCACTTCCCAACAAGGCTCGGCATCGGATTTATGACTAAATTCTACGGGTAACCCATATAGTTTATATAATTTGCTTTCTTGATTTCCTTGCCAATTATTGCCTTTATCTAAATAAGAACTAATTAGGTTATGGTAACGTTCTGCTATAATTACTTTTGTTGCACGGTATCCCTCAGTATAAAGACGATCTAAGGCTTCATGAATTTCAAAGCGAATACCATCAGGATGAGTATGTTGACGATACCATTTATGCTCCCACAAACGCCATTGTCTGCCCGACTGTAAATGAACTAATACTTCTGTTTCAGGGTTAGCCTCAAAAGCTCCATGACGAGGACATAGGTAACTATCTGTTAGGGTTAAAGCATCTATGGTTTGACGACAATGGGGGCATTTTATTTGAGGTCCAAAGATGGGATATTGTAGATTGGTATTAGTCATAGTTATGGTGGGTGAATAGCTTAAGCAATGGCTTTGATTTTTTTTATTATAGTTCTCTGGTTAATCATCAGTTTATTTCTGCTAATTTATTAAGCATTTGTAATGTCAAATTATTTATTATCTTTACTACAGCTATGTAATTCTAGCTTACCTTTGGGGGCTTATAGTTATTCTGAAGGCTTAGAGTTTTTGGTAGAAAATGGCAATATCACCAATGGTGAAAGTTTACGACAATGGCTAGAAAATGAGTTATTTTACGGTTCAATTCGGATTGAGGGTGCGATCGCATTTCGAGCTTATAATTGTTATCTCAATGATGATTGTAAGGGATTATATTATTGGAATAACTGGCTAAGTGCCTCCCGTGAAACCAAAGAATTAAGAGAGCAAAGTTGGCAGATGGGGAAAAGTTTGTGTCGTCTAACTCTCCAGTTAATACCAGATGATAAAAAACTAAAATCTGTTATTGACAATTTTGATTCTCCCTGCAATAGTGCGATCGCATTTGGAATTATAAGTGCTTATAGTCAAATACCTTCAACAGAAATGCTATGGGGCTATCTCCACAGTTGGCTCAATAACCTAGTAAATGGAGGAGTTAAATTAATACCTTTAGGACAAACGGAAGGACAAAAATTGATTTTTAATTTACATGAATCTATTATTAATACTACTCAACAAATAATTAACCTTCAAGATGATCAATTAGCCTCCTGTAGTTGGGGTTTATCTTTTGCTAGTATCCATCACGAAACTTTATATAGTAGGCTTTTTCGTAGTTAACAATTAATAATTAACCTCAGTTCGGTTTAAGAATATCCGATAAGATTAGGTGTCAGGTGTCAGGTTGCAGGTTGCAGGTTGCAGGTGTTAGGGGATGGGGGGATGAGGTGATGAGGGGAAAGGGGGAAACAAGTAATAAATATGTGTCTCCCCTTTTTAAGGAGAGAAGGGTAATGGGCAACAGTGCTTATAATTGATGGTGACAGATACAGAAATTTTTATCAGTCAATTGTTCAAAAAAAAGTCTCCCCTCGCCTGTGGGAGAGGGGTTGGGGGTGAGGGCAATAAGCAAATCCTAAATATCTAAGCCACATTGAGCATGGTGACGTAATAAATGATCACATAGTACCAACGCAACCATTGCTTCAACCATTGGTACAGCCCTTGGTAACACACACGGATCATGTCTGCCTTTTGCGGCTAAAACAGTTTCTTCTCCCTCTTTGGTAACGGTTTTTTGTTCTTTGCCAATGGTAGCAGTGGGTTTAAATGCCGCCCGGATAACAATATTCTCTCCGTTACTGATTCCCCCCTGAATACCTCCAGAGCGGTTTGTCATAGTACGAGTATTTCCTGCTTCATCAAGATAAAATTCATCATTATGTTGACTGCCTGTTAATAATGTTCCTTCAAAACCAGAACCAATTTCAAAGCCTTTAGTAGCTGGTAATGACATAATTGCTTTAGCTAAATCAGCTTCTAATTTATCGAAAACAGGTTCACCCAAACCTTTAGGCACGTTTCTGACGACGCATTCCACAACACCGCCTAAAGAGTCTTTTTCCCGTCTAATTTGATCAATTAACTCGATCATCTTTTCGGCGGCTACACTATCAGGACATCTAACTATATTACTTTCTACTTGTTCGAGAGTAACAGTTTCTTGATCCACACTGGCACTAATATCCTTGATAGTTTTGACATAGGCGATAATTTCAACCCCTGCGATTTGATGAAGAATTTTTTTTGCGATCGCACCTCCTGCCACTCTACCGATAGTTTCCCTTGCGGAAGAACGTCCACCACCTTGCCAATTACGAATACCATATTTAGCATCATAGGTAGCATCAGCGTGAGAAGGTCGATATTTAACCGCCATTTCATCGTAATCTTGGGAACGAGCATCCTTATTTCTAACTAGAATGGCGATGGGAGTCCCTAATGTTTTCCCCTGAAAAACTCCTGATACAATTTCGCATAAATCAGATTCTTGACGGGGAGTAGTAATTTTACTCTGTCCGGGTTTACGACGATTTAATTCTGATTGAATTTCTTCGGCACTAATTTCAACACGGGGAGGGCAACCATCCACTATTACCCCTACTCCGCCACCGTGAGATTCTCCAAAAGTTGATATAGTGAATAATTTTCCAAATATACTGCTCATGAATAATTTATCAATATAGTCTGGGTTTAAGTTTACTGGTTACCATAAGCAATAAGCAACGTTACCAGAGTTCGGGGTTCGGAGTTCGGAAAGAGGTTTCAGGTTTCAGGGTTAGTGTTAATTAAACACTTTTACCCTCCCCCCTCTTGAGGGGGGATAAAGGGGGGTTTGCCTTTTGCCTTTTGCCCCTTGCCCTTTTATTCACTAAACAAGGGCTACTTGATGGTTTGCTGGTGACTGATTTAAAACCCCTTTGCGGCAGTAAATTTCACAGGAATTATTAGGACTTTCAATCAATTTAACTTTATCTAGTTCTACCCCTAAAGATGCGATCGGATCTTTTAATAATTGAGCAATATATACAGCAATATTTTCCGCCGTAGGTACAACATCAGCAAAATATGGAATATCCTTATTAAGAAAAGTATGATCAAAAGGTTCAACTACATAATCATTAATGGCTTTTTGTAACTCCCCTAAGTCCACAATCATACCAGTACGAGCATCCATTTCTCCCGTTACTGACACTTCTAAATGATAATTATGTCCATGACCATTAACACGTGCGCATTTACCATAAATTTCGGTATTTTCTTCTAAACTTAATTCAGGTAAAGCTAAACGATGAGCGGCACTAAAATGAGTTTGAACAGTTAAAGTAGCTTCCATATTATTTCCTTGATAATTAACCCAAAGTTGAGGATGTTCGTATAGTTGTATATCAACCAGTGGTAAATGAGGCGATAAACGCTCCCATATCACCTTAGCAATATTTTCTGTGGTTGGTAAAGTTTGTTGAAATTCTGCCCAAGTATCATTAAGATAGCTGTAATCTAATTGGCTAGTTACTTCTTCCTTAATAACTTTTTTGACTTCAGATAAATTCTGTACCATTCCATACTTGTCTAATTCCCCGATAAGAGAAACATACAAGACATAATTGTGTCCATGCCCCGGAAAACGACTATTTGCACCGAAACGCTGTTGATTTTCCGCTTCTGATAACTCAGGCAACCAATAGCGATGACTGGCACTGAATTTCGCTCGACGATTGACGATACATTCCATGAAAAATATTATGGCTTAAATTTTAAGATTTTTTAAGATTCCTTTTTTAATTTACCATAATAAGTTTGGTTAGGAGTTCGGGGAGAACGCTCGAGCACTCGTACACTTCTTTCAGTAGTGAACGGAGTTAGGAGTTAGAAGTTATTAATTATCAACTATGTACCTTTACCCTCCCCCCTCAAGAGGGGGGATAAAGGGGGGTTTGCCCTTTGCCCTTTGCCCTTTGACCTTTTTTCTTTGCCTCTTGCCTGCTTTAACCGACAATTTCAGATCCAATTCAGGTTAAATTAGTCTAGGGTCTAGTAAAGTGGCTTTTTCTGGGTCTCTTTTAAACCATGATGCTGTTTTCTTGCAAATTTCCACTAAAAATAACATTACTGGCACTTCTATTAATACCCCTACCACTGTGGCTAAAGCCGCTCCTGAATTTAACCCAAATAACATTACCGCAGTTGCGATCGCAACTTCAAAATGATTACTAGCACCAATCAAAGCTGTAGGGGCGGCATCTTCATAAACTAAGTCGAGTTTTAGGGCTATGGCATAGGTAATCAAGAAGATAAAGTTGGTTTGCACTAATAAGGGAATAGCAATGAGGATAATATGGAAAGGATTATTAATGATTAATTCCCCTTTAAACGCAAATAGGAGAATCAAAGTTGCTAATAAAGCGGTGATGGAAATAGGAGTGAGATAAGAAAGAAAACGATTTTCAAACCATTGTCTGCCTTTATATTTAAAAATCCAGTAACGACTTAACAAAGCAGTTATTAATGGTAAACCCACATAGATAATGACTGATAAAACAATTGTTTGCCATGGTACAATTAAATCATTAGCCGATAATAACCATTTTCCTAACGGTGCATAAAGTAGTAACATCGTCAAAGAGTTTACCGCTACCATAACCAAAGTATGAGCCTGATTACTATAGGAAAGATAACCCCACATTAACACCATTGCTGTGCAAGGAGCAATACCTAACAAGATACATCCTGCAATATAAGAATTACTCAAACTGACTTCTACTCCTCTAATTATCTCGGTTTCCTGTAACCAACCAGCAAATAGCCATCCCAAGAAAAATTGAGCAAAGATTACCATTGAAAAGGGTTTTATCAACCAGTTAACAACCAAAGTTAAAATGACGGGCTTCGGTGTTTTGACTGCTTTTACCGCTTGAGAAAAGTCTATCTTCACCATAATTGGATACATCATGAAAAATAGACATATGGCAATAGGAATAGAAACATTATAAACGTTGAGGAGATCGAGGTTTTGTGCCAAAGATGGAAATATACGCCCTAAACCAATACCGATAACAATACAAATCAGAATCCAGAGGGTAAGATATTTTTCAAAAAAACTTAAATCACTTCCTGCTTTTTCTGCACACTTATTCAATGACTTTCCCATAAAACTAATCAATTATAGTTGATTCTATTTTTAAATAATGCTTTTATCTCTATATTTTAGCTTATTACCTACTAATAAAAGTTGATTTGAAGGAGTTTTTGATTCTTGATTATCAACTGAGCTAAGACGCAACTTATTTCAATTTTTATTAAGTCTTAAAAATAACTCAAACCCTTATCTTTTTTCTTTTTCCTGTTCCCCTTCTCCCCTTAAAAGGCGGGATACAGAGGGGTTTCTCCTCCCCTTTTGCTTACCTTAACCAATCAATTTTGGGCTAGATGCCAAGGGTGACAAGTATCAAGTTTTAGATAATAATGACTAATTACTAACTGCTAATTACTAATTGGACTATGCAGACTATAGATTGGATTGTTGTTATTTGTTATCTCATTGCCACAATGGTACTTGGAGTTTATCTTTCTAAACAAGCCTCAAAAAGTATGGAAGATTTTTTCGTATCAGGTAGGAATCTTTCTTGGTGGTTGGCAGGTACAAGTATGGCGGCGACAACCTTTTCTATTGATACTCCCCTTTATATTTGCGGTGTGGTAGCCACAAGAGGTATTGCTGGTAATTGGGAATGGTGG